>NZ_JAOBTQ010000001.1:3002651-3603182 GCF_033366695.1 Streptomyces sp. SCL15-4 | reverse complement strand
CATGGTCGGTGTCCGCATCGACCGCAAGCGCAAGCAGTCGGTCACCGTGCTGCTGAAGGCGCTCGGCTGGACCACCGAGCAGATCCTCGAGGAGTTCGGCGACTACGAGTCGATGCGCGCCACCCTGGAGAAGGACCACACCCAGGGCCAGGACGACGCGCTGCTCGACATCTACCGCAAGCTGCGCCCGGGCGAGCCCCCGACGCGTGAGGCCGCGCAGACGCTGCTGGAGAACCTCTACTTCAACCACAAGCGCTACGACCTCGCCAAGGTCGGCCGCTACAAGGTCAACAAGAAGCTGGGTACGGACACCCCGCTGGACGCGGGCATCCTGACCGTCGAGGACATCATCTCGACGATCAAGTACCTGGTGAAGCTGCACGCCGGCGAGACCGAGACCACCGGTGACAACGGCGAGACGGTCGTCGTCGAGACCGACGACATCGACCACTTCGGCAACCGGCGCCTGCGCAGTGTCGGCGAGCTGATCCAGAACCAGGTCCGCACGGGCCTGGCCCGTATGGAGCGCGTCGTGCGCGAGCGCATGACGACCCAGGACGTCGAGGCGATCACGCCGCAGACCCTGATCAACATCCGGCCGGTCGTCGCCTCCATCAAGGAGTTCTTCGGCACCAGCCAGCTGTCGCAGTTCATGGACCAGAACAACCCGCTCTCCGGGCTGACGCACAAGCGCCGTCTGTCGGCGCTCGGCCCCGGCGGTCTGTCCCGTGAGCGGGCCGGCTTCGAGGTCCGTGACGTGCACCCCTCGCACTACGGCCGCATGTGCCCGATCGAGACGCCCGAAGGCCCGAACATCGGTCTGATCGGCTCGCTCGCCTCGTACGGCCGGGTCAACGCGTTCGGTTTCGTCGAGACCCCGTACCGCAAGGTCATCGACGGCCAGGTCACCGACGAGGTGGACTACCTGACCGCCGACGAGGAGGACCGCTTCGTCATCGCGCAGGCCAACGCGCCGCTGACCAGCGACCTCCGGTTCGAGGAGAGCCGCGTGCTCGTCCGCCGCCGTGGCGGCGAGGTCGACTACGTCGGCCCCGAGGACGTGGACTACATGGACGTCTCGCCGCGCCAGATGGTGTCGGTCGCGACCGCCATGATCCCCTTCCTCGAGCACGACGACGCCAACCGTGCCCTCATGGGCGCGAACATGATGCGCCAGGCCGTGCCGCTGATTAAGTCGGAGGCCCCGCTCGTCGGCACCGGCATGGAGTACCGCTCCGCCGTCGACGCCGGCGACGTCGTCAAGGCCGAGAAGGCGGGTGTGGTCCAGGAGGTCTCCGCGGACTACATCACCACCGCCAACGACGACGGCACGTACATCACGTACCGCCTGGCCAAGTTCGCCCGCTCCAACCAGGGCACCTCGGTCAACCAGAAGGTCATCGTCAACGAGGGCGACCGCATCGTCGAGGGCCAGGTCCTCGCCGACGGTCCGGCCACCGAGAACGGCGAGATGGCCCTCGGCAAGAACCTGCTCGTGGCGTTCATGCCGTGGGAGGGTCACAACTACGAGGACGCGATCATCCTGTCGCAGCGCCTCGTACAGGACGACGTCCTCTCCTCGATCCACATCGAGGAGCACGAGGTCGACGCCCGTGACACCAAGCTCGGCCCCGAGGAGATCACCCGGGACATCCCGAACGTCTCCGAGGAGGTCCTCGCCGACCTCGACGAGCGCGGCATCATCCGTATCGGTGCCGAGGTCGTCGCCGGCGACATCCTCGTCGGCAAGGTCACGCCGAAGGGTGAGACCGAGCTGACGCCCGAGGAGCGCCTGCTGCGCGCGATCTTCGGTGAGAAGGCCCGTGAGGTCCGTGACACCTCGCTGAAGGTGCCGCACGGCGAGATCGGCAAGGTCATCGGCGTCCGCGTCTTCGACCGCGAGGAGGGCGACGAGCTTCCCCCCGGTGTGAACCAGCTGGTGCGCGTCTACGTCGCGCAGAAGCGCAAGATCACCGACGGGGACAAGCTCGCCGGCCGGCACGGCAACAAGGGTGTCATCTCCAAGATCCTGCCGATCGAGGACATGCCGTTCCTGGAGGACGGCACCCCGGTCGACATCATCCTCAACCCGCTGGGTGTGCCGTCCCGAATGAACCCGGGACAGGTCCTGGAGATCCACCTCGGCTGGCTCGCCAGCCGCGGCTGGGACGTCTCCGGTCTCGCCGACGAGTGGGCCCAGCGCCTGCAGGTCATCGGCGCCGACAAGGTCGCCCCGCGCACCAACGTCGCCACCCCGGTCTTCGACGGTGCCCGCGAGGACGAGCTGGCGGGTCTGCTGCAGCACACCATCCCGAACCGCGACGGCGAGCGCATGGTGCTCCCGTCCGGCAAGGCGCGGCTGTTCGACGGCCGTAGCGGTGAGCCGTTCCCGGACCCGATCTCCGTCGGCTACATGTACATCCTGAAGCTGCACCACCTGGTCGACGACAAGCTGCACGCCCGCTCGACCGGGCCGTACTCGATGATCACCCAGCAGCCGCTGGGTGGTAAGGCCCAGTTCGGTGGCCAGCGGTTCGGCGAGATGGAGGTGTGGGCACTCGAGGCGTACGGCGCCGCCTACGCGCTCCAGGAGCTGCTGACCATCAAGTCCGACGACGTCACCGGCCGCGTGAAGGTCTACGAGGCCATCGTCAAGGGCGAGAACATCCCCGAGCCCGGCATCCCCGAGTCCTTCAAGGTGCTCATCAAGGAGATGCAGTCGCTCTGCCTGAACGTGGAGGTGCTGTCCAGCGACGGTATGTCCATCGAGATGCGCGACACCGACGAGGACGTCTTCCGCGCCGCGGAGGAGCTCGGTATCGACCTGTCCCGGCGCGAGCCGAGCAGCGTCGAAGAGGTCTGACGGGAGTCCGGCGGGGCCCTCACCCACAGGGCCCCGCCGACCCCCAGGCCCCCGTTTCAGACCACAGACTTTCGACCCTGAGAGGGATTGACGCATAGTGCTCGACGTCAACTTCTTCGACGAGCTCCGGATCGGCCTGGCCACCGCTGACGACATCCGTCAGTGGAGCCACGGCGAGGTCAAGAAGCCCGAGACCATCAACTACCGCACCCTCAAGCCCGAAAAGGACGGACTCTTCTGCGAGAAGATCTTCGGTCCGACCCGGGACTGGGAGTGCTACTGCGGCAAGTACAAGCGCGTCCGCTTCAAGGGCATCATCTGCGAGCGCTGTGGCGTCGAGGTCACCCGCGCCAAGGTGCGCCGTGAGCGGATGGGCCACATCGAGCTGGCCGCCCCGGTCACCCACATCTGGTACTTCAAGGGTGTCCCCTCGCGCCTCGGCTACCTGCTGGACCTGGCGCCGAAGGACCTCGAGAAGGTCATCTACTTCGCGGCGTACATGATCACGTACGTCGACGAGGAGCGCCGCACCCGCGACCTGCCCTCCCTGGAGGCGCACGTCTCCGTCGAGCGTCAGCAGATCGAGAACCGCCGCGACGCCGACCTCGAGGCCCGCGCCAAGAAGCTCGAGACCGACCTGGCCGAGCTGGAGGCCGAGGGCGCCAAGGCCGACGTGCGCCGCAAGGTGCGCGAGGGTGCCGAGCGCGAGATGAAGCAGCTGCGCGACCGCGCGCAGCGCGAGATCGACCGCCTCGACGAGGTGTGGAACCGGTTCAAGAACCTCAAGGTCCAGGACCTGGAGGGCGACGAGCTGCTCTACCGCGAGCTGCGCGACCGCTTCGGCACCTACTTCGACGGCTCGATGGGCGCCGCCGCGCTGCAGAAGCGCCTGGAGTCCTTCGACCTCGAGGAGGAGGCCGAGAAGCTCCGCGAGATCATCCGCACCGGCAAGGGCCAGAAGAAGACCCGTGCCCTGAAGCGGCTGAAGGTCGTCTCCGCGTTCCTGCAGACCTCCAACAGCCCCAAGGGCATGGTCCTGGACTGCGTCCCGGTCATCCCGCCGGACCTGCGTCCGATGGTGCAGCTGGACGGTGGCCGCTTCGCGACCTCCGACCTGAACGACCTGTACCGCCGTGTGATCAACCGCAACAACCGCCTGAAGCGGCTTCTCGACCTCGGCGCGCCCGAGATCATCGTGAACAACGAGAAGCGCATGCTCCAGGAGGCCGTCGACGCGCTGTTCGACAACGGCCGTCGTGGCCGCCCGGTCACGGGCCCCGGCAACCGTCCGCTGAAGTCCCTCAGCGACATGCTGAAGGGCAAGCAGGGTCGATTCCGTCAGAACCTGCTCGGCAAGCGTGTCGACTACTCGGCGCGTTCCGTCATCGTCGTCGGCCCGCAGCTGAAGCTGCACCAGTGCGGTCTGCCCAAGGCGATGGCGCTGGAGCTGTTCAAGCCGTTCGTGATGAAGCGCCTGGTCGACCTGAACCACGCGCAGAACATCAAGAGCGCCAAGCGCATGGTGGAGCGCGGCCGCACGGTCGTGTACGACGTCCTCGAAGAGGTCATCGCCGAGCACCCGGTGCTGCTGAACCGTGCTCCCACCCTGCACCGCCTCGGCATCCAGGCCTTCGAGCCGCAGCTGGTCGAGGGCAAGGCCATCCAGATCCACCCGCTCGTGTGCACCGCGTTCAACGCGGACTTCGACGGTGACCAGATGGCCGTGCACCTGCCGCTGTCCGCGGAGGCGCAGGCCGAGGCCCGCATCCTGATGCTGTCCTCGAACAACATCCTCAAGCCGGCCGACGGCCGCCCGGTGACGATGCCGACCCAGGACATGGTCCTCGGTCTGTTCTTCCTCACCACCGACGGCGAGCTGCGTGACACCAAGGGCGAGGGCCGCGCGTTCGGCTCCACGGCCGAGGCGATCATGGCGTTCGACGCCGGCGAGCTGGCGCTGCAGTCGCAGATCGACATCCGCTTCCCGGTGGGCACCATCCCGCCGCGGGGCTGGACGCCGCCGGCCCGCGAGGAGGGCGAGCCCGAGTGGCAGCAGGGTGACTCGTTCCGCCTGCGCACCACCCTGGGCCGCGCGCTCTTCAACGAGCTGCTGCCCGAGGACTACCCGTTCGTCGACTACTCGGTGGGCAAGAAGCAGCTCTCCGAGATCGTCAACGACCTGGCCGAGCGCTACCCGAAGGTCATCGTGGCGGCGACGCTCGACAACCTGAAGGCGGCCGGCTTCTACTGGGCGACCCGTTCCGGTGTCACCGTGGCCATCTCCGACGTCGTCGTTCCCGAGGCGAAGAAGGAGATCGTCAAGGGCTACGAGGCGCAGGACGAGAAGGTCCAGAAGCAGTACGAGCGCGGTCTGATCACCAAGGAAGAGCGCACTCAGGAGCTCATCGCGATCTGGACCAAGGCGACCAACGAGGTCGCCGAGGCGATGAACGAGAACTTCCCCAAGACGAACCCCATCTTCATGATGGTTGACTCGGGTGCCCGAGGAAACATGATGCAGATGCGGCAGATCGCCGGTATGCGTGGTCTGGTGTCGAACGCCAAGAACGAGACGATCCCGCGTCCGATCAAGGCGTCGTTCCGTGAGGGCCTGTCCGTGCTGGAGTACTTCATCTCCACCCACGGTGCCCGTAAGGGTCTGGCGGACACCGCCCTGCGTACCGCCGACTCGGGTTACCTCACCCGTCGTCTGGTGGACGTCTCGCAGGACGTCATCATCCGCGAGGAGGACTGCGGCACCGAGCGTGGCCTCAAGCTGCGGATCGCCGACCGGGGCGCCGACGGCGTGCTGCGCAAGACGGACAACGTCGAGACGTCCGTGTACGCGCGCTGCCTCGCCGAGGACATCGTGGTCGAGGGCCAGGTGCTGGCCCCGGCCGGCACCGACCTGGGCGACGTCCTCATCGAGGAACTGGTCTCCCGCGGCGTCGAGGAGGTCAAGACCCGCTCGGTCCTGACCTGCGAGTCCGCCGTCGGTACCTGCGCGATGTGCTACGGCCGTTCGCTCGCCACCGGCAAGCTGGTCGACATCGGCGAGGCGGTCGGCATCATCGCCGCCCAGTCCATCGGTGAGCCCGGTACCCAGCTGACGATGCGTACCTTCCACACCGGTGGTGTGGCCGGTGACGACATCACCCAGGGTCTGCCGCGTGTCGTCGAGCTCTTCGAGGCCCGTACCCCGAAGGGTGTCGCCCCGATCTCCGAGGCGAGCGGCCGCGTCCGCATCGAGGAGACCGAGAAGACCAAGAAGATCGTCGTCACCCCGGACGACGGCAGCGACGAGACGGCGTACCCGATCTCGAAGCGCGCCAAGGTCCTGGTCCGCGAGGGCGACCACGTCGAGGTGGGCCAGCAGCTCACCGTGGGTGCCACCAACCCGCACGACGTGCTGCGCATCCTGGGCCAGCGTGCCGTCCAGGTCCACCTGGTCGGCGAGGTCCAGAAGGTCTACAACTCGCAGGGTGTGTCGATCCACGACAAGCACATCGAGATCATCATCCGGCAGATGCTGCGCCGCGTGACGATCATCGAGTCCGGCGACGCCGAGCTGCTGCCCGGCGAGCTGGTCGAGCGCTCCCGCTTCGAGCAGGAGAACCGTCGTGTGGTCCAGGAGGGCGGTCACCCGGCCTCCGGTCGTCCGCAGCTGATGGGTATCACCAAGGCCTCGCTGGCGACGGAATCCTGGCTGTCGGCCGCCTCCTTCCAGGAGACGACCCGAGTCCTGACGGACGCGGCGATCAACGCCAAGTCCGACAGCCTCATCGGCCTCAAGGAGAACGTCATCATCGGTAAGCTCATCCCGGCCGGTACGGGCCTGTCCCGCTACCGCAACATCCGGGTCGAGCCGACCGAGGAGGCCAAGGCCGCGATGTACTCGGCCGTCGGCTACGACGACATCGACTACTCGCCGTTCGGCACCGGCTCCGGCCAGGCCGTCCCGCTGGAGGACTACGACTACGGTCCGTACAACCAGTAAGCGAGCAGCATGAAGGGCGGCCATCCCGTAGGGGGTGGCCGCCCTTCGGCGTGTGCGGCGGCTAGGCCGTTTCCTCGTACACGGACCGCATACGGCCCTGGGCGGCGCTCTGTGCCGCCGTCCTGGCCGCTCTGGGGGCGGTTCTCCGGCGCCGGCCCAGCCAGGCGGAACGCTTCGGCTGGTCGGTACTCTGGCCGGTGTCATGGCGGCACCGGCCATGGGCATGGCGGCGCGGTCGGCGGCCGGACTGTCTGTCCTCCAGGGGCGGGAGATGCCTTGGAGCTGTCCGAGCACCCCTTGATTCGTGAGCTGTGCTCGCTGGCGCTGCCGGCGGGGGACTACGTGGTGACGGGCAGTGGACCCCTTCTCGCGCACGGTCTGCGCAACGTGGAACGCGATCTGGACGTCGTCGCCAGGGGTGACGCGTGGAAGGCCGCTCTGCGGCTCGGGGACCCCGTGGTACCGCTGTCCGGGTACGGCTGCCTGGTGTCGCTCTTCGGCGGGCGCATAGAGGTGTTCGATCGCTGGCTCCCGGGCTCCCCGGGGCCGGACGCGATGATCGAGGCCGCGGAATGGGTGCAGGCGATCCCCTTCTCTCCGCTCGGCGACGTCCTGGCCTGTAAGGAAAGGCTCGGCCGGCCAAAGGACCGGGAGGACGCCCGGTTGATCCGCCGGCACCTGGGGCTCCCGGAGAAGTGACCGTGAGCACAGCCCGGGCCTGACCGGTTGGTGTGGACCCCATTTGTTTTGACCGCAGCGAATGAGGTAGGTACGCTCAGACCTTGTGCCTGGGGTGTGCCCTGGCTCCTGTGCGTGCCTGTGAACCGTACGGCGAGTCATGAGCGGCCACCGTAATCTGCGCTTCTTCCCGCCTCGCGGTGGGGGTCCTGCGGATTCGACACACCCGACCGCGTGGGTCGGCGACGTTCCAGGTTAGCTGTACCCATCGGCACACAGAAACCGGAGAAGTAGTGCCTACGATCCAGCAGCTGGTCCGCAAGGGCCGGCAGGACAAGGTCGAAAAGAACAAGACGCCCGCACTCGAGGGTTCCCCTCAGCGTCGTGGCGTCTGCACGCGTGTGTTCACGACCACCCCGAAGAAGCCGAACTCGGCCCTCCGCAAGGTCGCGCGTGTGCGTCTGACCAGCGGCATCGAGGTCACCGCTTACATTCCGGGTGAGGGACACAACCTGCAGGAGCACTCCATCGTGCTCGTGCGCGGCGGCCGTGTGAAGGACCTGCCGGGTGTTCGTTACAAGATCATCCGCGGTTCGCTCGACACCCAGGGTGTCAAGAACCGCAAGCAGGCTCGCAGCCGTTACGGCGCCAAGAAGGAGAAGTAAGAATGCCTCGTAAGGGCCCCGCCCCGAAGCGCCCGGTCATCATCGACCCGGTCTACGGCTCTCCTCTGGTGACCTCCCTGATCAACAAGGTGCTGCTGAACGGCAAGCGCTCCACCGCCGAGCGCATCGTCTACGGCGCCATGGAGGGCCTGCGCGAGAAGACCGGCAACGACCCGGTCATCACGCTCAAGCGCGCTCTTGAGAACATCAAGCCGACCCTCGAGGTCAAGTCCCGCCGTGTCGGTGGCGCCACCTACCAGGTGCCGGTCGAGGTCAAGCCCGGCCGCGCCAACACCCTGGCGCTGCGCTGGCTGGTCGGTTACTCCCGCGCCCGTCGCGAGAAGACCATGACCGAGCGTCTCCTCAACGAGCTTCTCGATGCCTCCAACGGCCTCGGTGCGGCCGTGAAGAAGCGCGAGGACACCCACAAGATGGCCGAGTCCAACAAGGCCTTCGCGCACTACCGCTGGTAGTCGCTACCCACATCGAGACCGAGAGAAGACTGAAGCCTTATGGCTACCACTTCACTTGACCTGGCCAGGGTCCGGAACATCGGGATCATGGCCCACATCGACGCGGGCAAGACGACCACCACCGAGCGGATCCTGTTCTACACCGGTGTGTCGTACAAGATCGGTGAGGTCCACGACGGCGCTGCCACCATGGACTGGATGGAGCAGGAGCAGGAGCGTGGCATCACGATCACCTCTGCTGCCACCACCTGCCACTGGCCGCTGGAGAACGTCGACCACACCATCAACATCATCGACACCCCGGGTCACGTCGACTTCACCGTCGAGGTGGAGCGCTCCCTGCGCGTGCTCGACGGTGCCGTGACGGTGTTCGACGGCGTCGCCGGCGTTGAGCCGCAGTCCGAGACCGTGTGGCGTCAGGCGGACCGCTACGGCGTTCCGCGTATCTGCTTCGTCAACAAGCTCGACCGCACCGGTGCCGAGTTCCACCGCTGTGTCGACATGATCTCCGACCGTCTGGGCGCGCAGCCGCTGGTCATGCAGCTGCCGATCGGTGCCGAGGCGGACTTCAAGGGTGTCGTCGACCTGGTGACGATGAAGGCGTTCGTCTGGTCCGCCGAGGCCACCAAGGGCGAGATGTACGACATCGTCGACATCCCGGACACCCACACCGAGGCTGCCGAGGAGTGGCGCGGCAAGCTGCTCGAGGCCGTGGCCGAGAACGACGAAGAGATCATGGAGCTGTACCTGGAGGGCGAAGAGCCTTCCGTGGAGCAGCTGTACGCCGCGATCCGTCGTATCACCATCGCCTCCGGCAAGGGCACCGGCACCACGGTGACCCCGGTGTTCTGCGGTACCGCGTTCAAGAACAAGGGCGTGCAGCCCCTGCTCGACGCGGTCGTGCGCTACCTGCCGTCTCCGGTTGACATCGAGGCCATCGAGGGCCACGCGGTCAACAACGCGGAGGAGGTCGTCAAGCGCAAGCCGTCCGACGAGGAGCCGCTCTCGGCGCTGGCGTTCAAGATCATGAGCGACCCGCACCTCGGCAAGCTCACCTTCGTCCGCGTGTACTCCGGCCGCCTGGAGTCCGGCACCGCCGTGCTGAACTCCGTCAAGGGCCGCAAGGAGCGCATCGGCAAGATCTACCGCATGCACGCGAACAAGCGTGAGGAGATCGACTCGGTGGGCGCCGGCGACATCGTCGCCGTCATGGGCCTGAAGCAGACCACCACCGGTGAGACGCTCTGCGACGAGAAGAACCCGGTGATCCTGGAGTCCATGGACTTCCCGGCGCCGGTCATCGAGGTCGCGATCGAGCCCAAGTCCAAGGGTGACCAGGAGAAGCTGGGTGTCGCCATCCAGCGTCTCGCGGAGGAGGACCCCTCCTTCCAGGTTCACACCAACGAGGAGACCGGCCAGACCGTCATCGGCGGTATGGGCGAGCTTCACCTCGAGGTCCTCGTGGACCGCATGAAGCGCGAGTTCAAGGTCGAGGCCAACGTCGGCAAGCCGCAGGTGGCCTACCGTGAGACGATCCGCAAGGCCGTCGAGCGCGTCGACTACACCCACAAGAAGCAGACCGGTGGTACCGGTCAGTTCGCGAAGGTGCAGATCGGCATCGAGCCCCTCGAGGGCGGCGACGTCTCGTACGAGTTCGTGAACAAGGTGACCGGTGGCCGCATCCCGAAGGAGTACATCCCTTCGGTGGACGCCGGTGCGCAGGAGGCCATGCAGTTCGGCATCCTCGCCGGCTACGAGATGACCGGTGTCCGTGTCATCCTCCACGACGGTGCCTACCACGAGGTCGACTCCTCCGAGCTCGCCTTCAAGATCGCCGGATCGCAGGCCTTCAAGGAGGCCGCGCGCAAGGCCAGCCCCGTGCTGCTCGAGCCGATGATGGCCGTCGAGGTCACCACGCCCGAGGACTACATGGGTGAGGTCATCGGCGACATCAACTCCCGCCGTGGTCAGATCCAGGCCATGGAGGAGCGGGCTGGTGCCCGCGTCGTGAAGGGCCTCGTGCCCCTGTCGGAGATGTTCGGCTACGTCGGCGACCTCCGCAGCAAGACGTCGGGTCGCGCAAGCTACTCGATGCAGTTCGACTCCTACGCCGAGGTTCCGCGGAACGTCGCCGAGGAGATCATCGCGAAGGCCAAGGGCGAGTAACGCACCGCGTTAACACGCCGTAGGCTTGACTCCGGAGCCTCCAGAGGCAAACGTCCGCAATCGCGAGCGTTTGCCCCGGGTTCCGGGCCTTTACAGCAAAGATCACCTGGCGCCGATGAAGTAAGGCGTACAGAACCACTCCACAGGAGGACCCCAGTGGCGAAGGCGAAGTTCGAGCGGACTAAGCCGCACGTCAACATCGGCACCATCGGTCACATCGACCACGGTAAGACGACCCTCACGGCCGCCATTACCAAGGTGCTGCACGACGCGTACCCGGACCTGAACGAGGCCACCCCGTTCGACAACATCGACAAGGCGCCCGAGGAGCGTCAGCGCGGTATCACCATCTCCATCGCGCACGTCGAGTACCAGACCGAGGCGCGTCACTACGCCCACGTCGACTGCCCTGGTCACGCGGACTACATCAAGAACATGATCACCGGTGCCGCGCAGATGGACGGCGCGATCCTGGTGGTCGCCGCCACCGACGGCCCGATGCCGCAGACCAAGGAGCACGTGCTCCTGGCCCGCCAGGTCGGCGTTCCGTACATCGTCGTCGCCCTGAACAAGGCCGACATGGTGGACGACGAGGAGATCCTGGAGCTCGTCGAGCTCGAGGTCCGTGAGCTCCTCTCCGAGTACGAGTTCCCCGGCGACGACGTTCCGGTCGTCAAGGTCTCCGCGCTCAAGGCCCTCGAGGGCGAGCAGGAGTGGGTGGACTCCGTCCTCAACCTGATGAAGGCCGTCGACGAGTCGATCCCGCAGCCGGAGCGCGACGTCGACAAGCCGTTCCTCATGCCGATCGAGGACGTCTTCACCATCACCGGTCGCGGTACGGTCGTCACCGGCCGTATCGAGCGTGGTGTCCTCAAGGTCAACGAGAACGTCGACATCATCGGCATCAAGACCGAGAAGACCTCCACCACGGTCACCGGCATCGAGATGTTCCGCAAGCTGCTCGACGAGGGCCAGGCCGGTGAGAACGTCGGTCTGCTCCTCCGTGGCATCAAGCGCGAGGACGTCGAGCGCGGCCAGGTCATCATCAAGCCGGGCTCGGTCACCCCGCACACCGAGTTCGAGGCGCAGGCCTACATCCTGTCCAAGGACGAGGGTGGCCGCCACACGCCGTTCTTCAACAACTACCGTCCGCAGTTCTACTTCCGTACGACGGACGTGACCGGCGTGGTGACCCTCCCCGAGGGCACCGAGATGGTCATGCCGGGTGACAACACCGAGATGAAGGTGGAGCTCATCCAGCCCGTCGCCATGGAAGAGGGCCTGAAGTTCGCCATCCGTGAGGGTGGCCGCACCGTGGGCGCCGGCCAGGTCACCAAGATCGTCAAGTAAGTTCCGCTTGCTTGAGGGTCAGCACCTGACCTAAGGGGAGGCCCGTACGACTCCGGTCGTACGGGCCTCTTCTGCTTTTCCGGGGGGTTCACTGCATGTTCGTCAGCGGCGGATGGTCGTACGACGCCTCGCACGCGTAGATCTGCATGCAGTACCCGCGGCCGAAGTTCAGCTCGGTCTGCCCGGACGGCCCCTGGAACATCGGTCCGGTGTACCCGGCATCCTCCAGTGGGCGCCAGCTCCCGCTGCCGCCGTCCCACTCGGCGCCGTCGAAGGTGAGCAGGGGCCGTACCGGCGACCCGCACTCGCCGCAGGCCATGGGGAAGGGGTCGGAGTAGCTCCAGGGCGCGTGGCCGCCGAGCTTGGTGCCCGGGGCCACGGAGAGGTCGTACTGGTAGCGGAGCCCGGTGTCCTCCCGAGAGTCCTCCCACGCCTCGATACGTTCGGCCAGTTCCTCGGGCAGCTCGTGCGGGGCCGGGTACTCCGTGACGGTCTCCGGGTGCAGCACACAGGGTTCGGGCAGGTAGTCGCGGTCGCCGGCCACGGCGGGCCGCGGGGGCGCGGCGAGCGGGGCGGTGACGGCGGCGGAGTCGCGCCGGCGCAGCTCGACACGGGGCAGACGGCCGGGGTTGTGGTCGAACGGGCACCACAGCACCTGGAGCAGATCGGTGCCGTCCGGGCGGGGCAGCGCTGGCACGTCGGCGGCGTACAGCTGGAGCGCCGGAACCATCGGAAGCGGCCCGTCCACGGGTATCCGCACCCGCTCCCGCCCCCGGTCCACGACGGCCCTCTCCTCCTCGGTCAGCAGCGCATCGCCCTCCGCGCGGGGCCGGGCCCACGCCTCCCGCAGCACGCGCCGGGCCCGTCGTACGTCGTCGGGGGCCACGCCCTTGTGCCAGGGCCCGGCATGCTCCGGGCACCCCGGCCACGCCTCCTCCTCGGGCCACAGCAGCGGTCCGCCGAGCGAGCTGTCCGCCGGGGTGGGCGTGCCGGCCCGGGGGTGCAGCCGTACGGCGGTGCGGGCGAGCGGGGCCAGCTCGGGGAAGGGGCCGGTGATGTCCAGGGGGCGCGGGGGAGTGGTACGGGTCATGGCCGGAGGCTAGCGGCCCCCGCCGGCACCGCCGCCGGCCTCCCTGAGGCGTCCCTTACGGGTCTCGAAACTATTCGGTGCGCCCGACCCGTTCCCCGGTGCCGTCGCCTCGCCCACTATTTGTCATGCCGCTGAGCAAATAGCGAGGCATGTGGGAGCCGGAGGAGTGTTGTATGTCGTCTGCGCACGTCAGCCGTAGGACGGTCCTGGGCGGGACGGTTCTGGGCGCCGGTCTGGCCGCGGTGTCGGGACCGGCGGCGGAGGCCGCGTCCGAACCCGGATCCGGGGTCGTGTCCGGGGCCGGGGAGGGGCTGCGGGTGACGGACCCGGGGTCGTACATCTCGTTCACCGGCGGGGTGTTCTCCCTCGTGGGCGCGCCGGTGGTGGTCAGCCAGGAGGATCACCCCGGAGTCGTACGGGTCGCAGGGGACCTCCGAGACGACCTCGCGCGGGTGACCGGCGTCCGTCCGGGCACCACGATCGGCCGCTTCCCGGTGCTGGTCGGCACGATCGGCCGCAGCCCGCTGATCGACGGCCTGATCCGGTCCGGAAAGCTCGACGTGACCGGCGTGCGCGGCAAGTGGGAGACCTCGCTCCAGACGGTCGTGGACCATCCGATGCCCGGGGTGGAGCGGGCGTTCGTCATCGCGGGCAGCGATCCGCGGGGCACGATCTTCGGGGCGTACGACGTCTCGTACGGCATCGGCGTCTCGCCCTGGCACTGGTGGGACGACGTACCGCCGGCCCGGCGCGCGCACGTCTGGGTGAAGCCCGGCCGCTTCACCCAGGGGACGCCGGCGGTGAAGTACCGGGGCATCTTCATCAACGACGAGAACCCGGCGCTCGGCACCTGGGCCCCGGCCTACTTCGGCCCCGGAAAGGCACCGGGCTTCCCCAACGGCTTCACGGCCGACTTCTACGCGAAGGTGTTCGAGGTCCTGCTGCGGCTGAAGGGCAACTACCTCTGGCCGGCGGTCTGGGGCCGTGCCTTCGCCGAGGACGACCCGGAGAACCACCGCAGGGCCGCCCAGTACGGGATTGTCATGGGCACCTCTCACGAGGCGCCGATGATGCGCGGCATCGAGGAGTGGAACCGGCACGCGGGCTCCGGGTCCGACCCTTACGGGGGCACGGGCGAATGGTCGTACCGCCGCAACGCGGAGGCGATCCGCGCGTACTGGCGGGCCGGCATCCAGCGGATGGTCGACGAGGGCTTCGAGGGCGTGGTGACCCTCGGCATGCGCGGCAACGGCGACACCAGCCTGCCCGACGGCGACGGCATCGAGCTGATGCAGGAGATCATCGCCGACCAGCGCCGCATCATCGAGGAGGTGACCGGGAGGCCGGCCGCCGAGACCCCGCAGGTGTGGACCCTCTACAAGGAGGTGCAGCGCTACTGGGACCGGGGCCTGCGCGCCCCCGACGACGTCACCGTGGTCCTCACGGACGACAACTGGGGCAACATCCGCAAGCACCCGGACGGCCCCCGCACCGGCGGTTACGGCCTGTACTACCACTTCGACTACGTCGGCGCCGGCCGCAACTACAAGTGGGTCGACACCGCGAACCTCCGCAACGTCTGGGACCAGCTCCACCAGGCGCACGCCTATGGCAACCACGGCCTGTGGGTGGTCAACGTCGGCGACCTGAAGGGCAACGAACTCCCGACGGAGTTCTTCCTCGACTACGCCTGGGACCCGGACCGCCTGCCGCTGGAGCGCCTCGGCGAGTGGGAGGAGCGCTACGCCCGGCAGAACTTCGGCGAGGCGCAGTCGGCGGAGATCGCTTCGCTGCTGGCGGAGTACGGCCGGCTCCAGGCCCGCCGCAAACCGGAGCTGCTGAACCGCCGGATCACCCTCTCCGGCGACCGGATCGTCAACGACGACCAGCAGACCCCGTACTACTTCGCGCACCGGGAGCTGGAGCGGGTCACCGAGGAGTGGCGCGAACTGGGCCGCCGCGCCGAACGCGTCGAGCGCAGGCTGCCGGAGCGGCTGCGGGACGCGTGGTTCGAACTGGCCGGCTACGAGGTGACGGCGACCGCGAACCTGTACGAGCTGCGGCAGGCGGAGTTCACCAACCTGCTCTACGCGGCGCAGGGCCGGGCCGCGGCGAACGACCGCGCGGCCCAGGCGGAGGCGGGCCTCGACCGCGATTTCGCGCTCGCCGACCGTTTCAACTCGCGGGTGGCGAACGGCAAATGGAAGGGCTTCCAGACCCAGCCGCACATCGACTACGGCGACGTCGACCGCTACGGCCCGAACGCGCCCTGGCAGCAGCCGGAGAAGGACAACGTGGCCATACCCGACGTGCTCTTCCCGGCGGTGCGGCGCATCGAGGTGCCGGAGGCGGCGGAGCTGGGCGTGTCGGTGGACGGCGCGGAGGACAAGGGCGAGTGGTGGCCCGGGGGCGCGTCGGGTGAGGCCGTTCTGCCGCCCTTCAGCCCGTACCAGACCCGTCCCCGCCAGTATGTGGAGATCTTCAACCGGGGCCGTACGCCGTTCCCCTACGAGGTCTCCGTCTCGGCGCCGTGGCTGCGGGTGGACCGGCCGCGCGGCCGGGTGGAGAAGCAGGTCCGCCTGGAGGTGGAGGTCGACTGGTCCCGGGCACCCAAGGGGCGCGCGGAGGCGACCCTTACGGTGCACGGCGCGGGCGCGTCGGTCGCGGTCCGCTGCGTGGCGGAACGACCGTCGGGCGTGCGGGCACGGGGCTTCGTGGAGGCCGGCGGCTACGTGGCGATCGACGCCGAGCACTACGACCGTGCGGTCGGCCGGTGGCGCCGCATCGACGGCATCGGCCGCACCGGAGCGGGCGTGACCCCGTGGCCGGTGACGGCTCCCCGCCAGACCCCGGGCGGCTCCACCCCCCACCTGGAGTACGAGGTGACGCTCCTGTCCTCCTCCACCGAGGTGACGGTCTGGGCGCACCTGTCCCCGCGCAACCCGGCCCTGCCCGGCGTCCAGGGCCTGCGCTACGGCATCTCCTTGGACGACGGTCCGATCAGGACCGTGGACATCACCGAGGGCGCGGACGACGGCGCGCTGAACGCGGTGTGGGCCCGCCACACGTCGGACAACATCAACGCGACGGCGACGCGCCACTCCGTGGAGAAGCCGGGCGTCCACCGCCTGAAGTTCTGGATGGTCGACCCGACGGTGGTGGTGCAGCGCCTGCTGATCGACACGGGCGGGCTTCCGGAGCTGTACCTGGGGCCGCTGGAGAGCCGCCGGCTGTAACGGTCCGGCGCTCCCCGTACCGGCGCCGCACGGCGCACTCCCGACACCTGAG
The DNA here is from genome assembly GCF_033366695.1 of Streptomyces sp. SCL15-4. NCBI lineage: Bacteria > Bacillati > Actinomycetota > Actinomycetes > Kitasatosporales > Streptomycetaceae > Streptomyces > Streptomyces sp. SCL15-4. Next base: position 3,586,612 of record NZ_JAOBTQ010000001.1, on the reverse strand, counting down.
GCACTGCGCCGAGGTGCGTCGGATCCTCCCGGGGTACGGCACGGTCGTTCCCCGGGAGACCGGCTCCCCGAACCCTCAAGGGAGCTCTTGTTCCTGCCCGTCGTCGGTTCGCCCGTCCAGGACTCCCACCAGGGCCGATGCCACGAGGGCCACTGCTCCGTCCGGATCGTGGACCAAGTTGCGCAGGATCTCCTGCGCGGTGGCCCCCTCCAGTTCGACCAGCGCCTGGGTCAGGCGGATCCGTGTCTCCGAGTCCGCGGTGGGCGCGGCGAGTTCATCGGCCAGGGCAGTCGCGATCCGGGCCCCGCATTCAGGGGTCTTGGACAGCGTTCCGAGAGCCTCGGCCGCGTCCACGTCGTTGCGGCCCTCGACCACCATGCCGACGAGCGTCGGCCAGGCCGCTGCCACTCCTTGTCCGCCAAGCGCCAGAGCGGCGTGCCCGCGCACCATCGGGTCCGGGTCCCCGAGGGCGTCCGCGAGCACCGCGATCGCCTCCGGGCCGGCCGGCATCTCGGCGATCGCCAGCACCGCGCGCCGCCTGATGTCCACGTTTTCCGAGTGCGCGACGGCCGCCAGCGCCGCCAGGCCCTCGCCGCCCGCTCGGGCGAGTGCCCAGCGCAACGCGCCCGCGACATGGGGGTCGGACTCGGCCAGGATCGCCCCGACCAACAGCTCAGCCGGGACGGGCACGCCTTCCGGCCGTGTCAGGACGGCCTGTTGCCTGCGCGCGGGGCTGGTCGAGGCGAGTTCCCGCATGAGTGCGACGACGTGCAGGACGTCCTGCCAGCCGGTGGGCGCCGAAGCGTCGATCACACGGAGCCGCTCCAGCAGTTCCTGTTCCCGCGCCAGGCGGTCCTCCGTCCACTGGATGAGGTCGCCGACCAGGGCGGACGGCGTGAAGGCCGGATCCTCCAGCGCCCGCCCGATCTGCTTGAGCGACAGCCCGAGGGACCGCAGGCTCTCCACGTGGAAGACCCTGCGGACGTCGTCGGCCGAGTACTCGCGGTAACCGCCTACCGTGCGGCCCGTCGGCTGTACCAGCCCGATGGCGTCGTAGTGCCGGAGCATCCGGGTGCTCACCCCGGAATGACGGGCCACATCCCCGATCAGCAACCTACGATCTCCCGGTTCTCGGGGCCCGGGTCCGGCCGGCCGGCTCGGCCGCCGCCGCGGACACCGTGGTCTTCCCCGCCCGGATGTCCTCCGCCGCCGCCTCGGCCGCGGCCGCGCGGTCCGGGCCGAGCCTGGCCACGCGCTTCGCCTCTTCGACCGCCGCGTCGAAACCGGTCTCCGGGTTCCTCCGGAGCAGCTCGGTGGCACGGGCGTGCGCCGCCACGTCCGCGTCCGAGTGGTGCGCGGCCTTCTCCAGGACGGGCTTGATCACCTCACCGAGGCCGATGAGGGCCCGGCTCAAGCTGAGCTGCACACCGCGGTCGCCGCGGCCGAATTGCAGGACCAACTCGTCGGCCAAGCCCTTCTCTTCGCCCTCGGGTACGAGGGCGACCGCCACGCGCCACGCGGTCCGCGCGACCTCGTCGTCGGCGTCGCGCAGCATGTCACGGGTGATCCAGGCCCACGTGCTCTTGTCGTTGATCTTGGAAAGCGTGTGCAGCGCCTGGCTGCGGGCCTGGTTGCGCTGGGAGTCCAGCTCCTCGCGGATCCGGGGCAGGGTGATCTCCCGCGAGAGGCGGACCAGCGCCCAGGACAGCATGTCTCGTACGAAGAAGTCGGGCTCGACCGCGCACCGCTCGACGAGGGTCTCCAGGAAGACGGGGTCGGGGTTCGAGCCGGCCGCCAGGGCCGCCTGGAGCCGGAGCGAAGAGTCCTCGGCACCCAGGGCGTTGATCAAGCCGGTGTGCTGCGCGGGCACGTTGGTCGTGTCGATCGGGACCACCTCCTGCACCCAAGTGGAAACCTTGTCACTGTGTCAAGGTCAAGCCGGGATCGGCGGCCTGGGAAAACCGGTGGTCATGGGCCGCACTGCGGGCGCGGGGTGCAGGCGGAGCGGTCGCCGGTGCCGGGTGTCCGGGGCCCGGTCAGGAAGCGCGGGGACCACCAGGCCCGGCGGCCGAGCAGTCGCAGGGTGGCGGGGACCAGGACGGCGCGGACCAGTGTGGCGTCGACGGCGACCGCGACGACCAGGCCGACGCCGATCATCTGCATGAAGGCGATCGAGGAGGCCAGGAAGCCGCAGACCACCACGATCATCAGCAGTGCCGCGCTGGTGATGGTTCCCGCGGTGCGTTGCAGGCCGAGAGCGATCGCCTCCTCGCCGCTCGCCCCGCGGTCGTGATGCTCCTTGATCCGGGAGAGCAGGAACACCTGGTAGTCCATGGCCAGACCGAAGGCGATAGCGACGATCAGCACGGGGAAGTCGGCGTCGATCGCGCCGATCGGGGTGAATCCGAGCAGCCCGCTCAGGTGGCCGTCCTGGAAGATCCAGGTGATCACCCCGAACGTGGCGAACAGCGACAACAGACTGAGGACGACGCTCTGGAGGGGGATCGCCACCGAGCGGAAGGCGAGGAACAGCACGAGCGAGGAGACCGCGGCGACGAACAGCGCCATCCACGGGACCCGGGAGCCGATCATGTGGACGATGTCGGCGCGGGAGGCGGGCATGCCGGTGAGCAGCACGGTGGCGCCGTCCGGGGGTGTCTGCGCCCGCAGGTCGCGCACCATCGCGGCGGCCTCCTGGGACATCGGGTCCGGACGGTAGCGCAGGGTGATCCTGGCGTCGCCGTCGTGGACGGCGGTGACGGCCGCGTCGCTGACAGCGGGCACGGCCCGCAGCCGGCGGGCATAGGCGTCCAGCTCGGCGTCGTCGGGCGCCGCCGTGGGGCGGGTGGTCCGGACGACGGCGGTGAGCACCTTGGCGGGGTCGCGGTCGAAGCCGGTGCTCAATTGCCGGGCGACGACGCGCGCGTCGGCGTCGGCCGGCAGGACCCAGTCGCCGGGCCGGACCCAGTGGGCGCTGAGGAAGGGCGCGCCGATGGTGAGCAGCAGGACAGCGGTCGCGACGGTCGTCAGCACCGGTCGGCGCATGACCAGGCGGGCCGTGCGGTACCAGCGGCCTGGTGCCGCCGGTGGCACCAGGTGCTTCGACGGGCTGGGCCGGTCACCGGCCGGTATGAGGGTCGCCGTCTGGCCGCGTCCCGTACGGCGGCCCCACGGCAGCGGCACACGCCAGGAGTCGACGCGGTGCCCGGTGAAGCGGAGCAGCGCCGGCAGGACGGTGAGCGAGCTCAGTACCGCGAAGCAGACCACCGACACCGCCGCGTACCCCATCGAGCTGAGGAAGCGTGAGGGGAAGAGGATCAGGCCCGCGAAGGAGATCGCCACGGCGAGGCCGGAGAAAGCGACGGTACGTCCCGCGGTGGCCGTCGTGCGCTGGACGGCGGCGTCGAGCGGGGCGCCGGCGGCGAGTTCCTCGCGGAAGCGGCCGACCATGAACAGGGCGTAGTCGATGGCGAGCCCGAGGCCGAGGATGGTGATCACATTGATCACGCTGCTGGAGATCGGCACGACGAGGGCGACGGCCCGCAGCACGGTGAAGGAGCCCAGTGCCACGAGGGCGCCGGTGGCCAGCGGCAGCAGCGCGGCGACTGCGCTGCGGAAGACCAGCACGAGCAGCACGAGCAGCAGCGGCACCGACAGCAGCTCGGCCCGCCCGATGTCCTGGCCGGTGAGGGCGTTGACCTGTTCGGTCATCGCGGTCACGCCGCCGAAGGCGACGGTGAGGCCCGGCACCCGCAGGCGGTCCTCGATCCGCCGCAGGGCCTTGACCCGCTCCTGGTCGTCGGATGCCTTGAACTGCAGGGTGACGTACGTGGAGCGGCGATCGCGGCTGAGGAAGTCCGGGGAAGCCCCGCTGGACCAGTACGAATCCACGCGGGCCAGGTCTTCACGAGGCAGGGCGTCCAGGGCGGCGCGGACCGGCGCGGCCACCGCCGGGTCGTCGAAGCTCCGGCCTGGGCTGCGGTACAGCACCACGACGTCGGGCTGTAGCCGGCCCAGCGGTCCGGCCAGCACCCGGTCGGCGCGCACCGAGGCACTGCCCGGGTCGTCGAAGCCGGCGCCGCCGGTGATGGCCCCGAACACCTGCGTCCCCCACACACCGGCCACCAGCGTGAACAGCAGGGCGGCGGCGACGACCAGCCGTCGCCGCCGGACGGCGAATCTCCCGAGCAGCGCGAACACAATGAACTCCTTCGTACGGGACGAGTGGGAAGGCGGCCCCCGCAGGGCCCGGCGAGGTGCCGGCCACGGTGGTCGGGGTCCGGCGAGGTGCCCGCCGTGGTGGCCGGGGCCCGGCGAGGCGTCGGCCGCGGTGGCCGCCGGCCGATGCTCCCGCGCCCGTGGCGGCCACGGCTTCGGGCGACCGGCCCGATGCGGCCGACCAGAAGGAGGAGGTGTCTCCTGCTCAGGGCGGAGGAGGACCCCTCCTCACGGCCCGTAGGGTCTGGAGCCATGCGTGGACGGATGGAGCGCCTCCTCGGCCGCAGGTTCGGCCCGGTACGGCTGGCCCTGGTGGTCTCCGGCCTCGGCTACCTACTGCTGCTGCGCCGCCCCGGTGAACTGGCGGGCGCCGACTGGGCGGTGGGCATCGGCGTGCTGGCGGTGGCCGCGTTCGGCGGTTTCCGCCCGTCCGCGACCGCGCTGGGCCAGAGCGCCCTGCTGGCCCTCGCTGAACTGGCCGCGCCCCTGGTCGCCGTGGAGGCCAAGATCGGCGCCAGCGCCGCCCTGTTCGAACTCGCGGTGCGCCGCTGGGGGCGGCCCACCGCGCTCGCCTCCGCCGCCCTCGCCTTGGCCCAACTGGCCGGTCCGGTCTGGCCGCTGTCCACCGAGCTGTTCCCCGCCCTGTACCGGGCGGCGGTCATCGTCAGCGTCCCCGTCCTGCTGGCCGCCTACATCCGCTCCACGGAACGCGCCGCCGGCATGGCCGACGAGCGGGCACGGGAAGCCGAACGCAGCCGCGACCTCGCCGAGTGGGGAGCCAGGATGACGGAGCGCGCCGCGATCGCCCGGGAACTGCACGACATGGTCGCCCACCATCTGGCCTCCACCGTCCTGCGCGTGGGCGTGGCCCGGCACGTACTGCCGCACACCGACCCGCGCCTGGCCGAAGTCCTCGACGACGTGCACGCCAGCGCCAACACCGCGCTGGCGGACCTGCGCCGGCTGCTGGCCGCGTTGCGCGAACCCGCCGCCGACCACCTCGCCCCGCTGCTCGCCGAGACGACCGACCTGCCGGCCGCCGTCCACGGCGTGGTGGAACGGAGCCGCCGCCTCGGAACGGCCGTCGAAGCCGACATCGACCCCGCGATCGCGCGACTCGACGCGATGCGGTCGCTGACCGTCCTGCGGCTGATCCAGGAAGGACTCGCCAACACCGCCAAGCACGCCGGCCCCGCGGCACGGGTGCGGCTGCGCGTCCACGCACCGGACAGCACCGTGCACCTGGTCCTCGAGAACACCCTGCCCGCCCCGCCGACGCCGGCCCCGTCCGGGCTCTCGGCTCTCTCCAGCGGCCACGGCCTGCTCGGCATGCGCGAGCGCGTCGCCCTCGTCGGCGGAACCCTCACCATCGGCCCCGGCGGGGACGGCTGGCGGATCGCCGCGACCCTGCCCCCGGCGAACGGTCCACACCCATGATCACCGTCCTGATAGTCGACGACCAGCACCTGGTCCGCGCCGGAGTGCGCATGCTCTGCGACTCGACCGAGGACATCACCGTCGTCGGCGAAGCCGCCAACGGCGTGGACGCCCTCCGCCTGGCCGGACAGCTGCGCCCCGACGTCGTGCTGATGGACCTCCACATGCCCGGCATGGACGGCACCACCGCCACCAGCCACCTGCTGCGCGACAACCCCGCCGCCCGTGTCGTCGTCCTGACCACCTTCGACGACGACGACCGGCTCTACCCCGCCCTGAACGCCGGAGCCTGCGGATTCCTCGGCAAGGACGTCGAACCGCCCGCCGTCCTCGACGCCGTCCGCCGCGCCGCCGCGGGCGACAGCCCCTACAGCCCGACCGTGCTGCGCCGCGTGGTCGAGCGGGCCGCACTCGCCTGGAACGACACGGCGAGCGACCCGCCCCACCCCGCCACCCCGTTCACCGGCCGGGAGCGGGAGGTGCTGCGGCTGATCGCGGCCGGTCTCTCCAACAGCGAGATCGCCGCCCGCATGCACATCGGCCTGACCACCGTCAAGACACACGTGTCGAACCTGATGACCAAGACAGGCACCACGAACCGCGTGCGCCTGGCCGTGCTGGCCATCCAGGAAGGAATCCCAGCCGGCTGAACCCCGCCTCTACGCGGCCTCCAGCGCGTCGGTCCGGCAGTCGCGGCAGTGGCCGGGCCCCGGGGCCCGGAAGGCCCGGTCGCAGGTTTCGCAGGTCTGGAGGGGGTGGCGGGCGGGTGGGGGTGCTTCGGGGGCGTGGTACGGCGGGACGGGCGGGAGGCCCGTGGCCAGGCGGTGGGCCAGGAGGGCGGCCGGGCGGGTCAGGGGTTCCGGTGGGAGGCCGGTGGTCAGGGCCTCGCGTACGGCCGTGGGGGTCAGGTCGCGTTCCAGCCAGGCCGCGACCCCCGGTGCCAGGTGCTCCGCCTCGGTGGCGGACAGGAGCAGGCGGGGGTCCCTGCGGCGCAGGCCGGCCAGGACGTCCGTGGCCGTCCGGAGGAGGGCGGGGGAGGGGTACGCGGGCTTCGGTACGGCGGGGAGGGCCGTACGGCGGGGCTGGCTCCGGCGCCGGGGTGCGGGTGATTCCTCAGCGTGGCGGCCGGGCTGGTTGCAGGAGATCGTGCGGGTGACGATCCGGCCGCCGGGGACCCGCGTGCGTTCGCGGCGCAGGTAGCCGTGGGTCTCCAGCTCCCGCAGGGCCGCCGCGATGCGGATCGCGCCCTCCGGGAAGCGGGCGGCCAAGGTCTTGATGTCGACGCGGGCGCCGGGCGGCAGCGACTGGATGTGGCACGCCAGACCGATCGCCAGAAGCGACAACTCCGCGTGCTGGACGAGGTGGTTGCCGATCACCGTGAAGCGGGTGGTGTGGCGCGTGTGGTCGTGGACGAGTCCGCCGGGGTGGTGGCTCCGCCGGTTCGGGTGGTTGTTCGCGGTAACGCGGGACTGGGTGCGCGCGGACGCGCTAGGGTCCTCGATATCCATCGGGAAGTTCATGCCTTCCTCGGTGGTCAGGCCCTCGCACTGGGATCGCTACTCCCGGCGAGGGCCGACTCATGTCGGAGGTGCTGTCGCGCTGAGCGTAGGACAGGCAACCCGCCCCAAATCCAGCCAAGTTGGCGACGTTCACCCAGGCGAGTGAGTTTGCGCCGTGGGCGGGAGGGGTGGGGCTTGGCGGGGTCCTTTCACCCTGGTGTTCCTTGGGTAATGGCCGCCCGTGCCACCGGAGCACGGTCCGCCGGGTCCCGGTGCGCGAGGGTCACCTCGGCCCAGACCGTCTTGCGCGGGCGACGACCCACGGCTACGCCCCATTTGTCGGCCAGGGCCTCCACGAGGAGGAGTCCGCGCCCGGCTTCTCCGTCCTCGCTCGGGGGCCGCAGCCGGGGGAAGCGGTCGTCGCGGGTGTCGGTGACCTCGATACGGAGCGTGTGGCCGACGACGTAGATCAAGAGCTGGAAGTCCCGGCCCGGCACGCGACCGTGTGTGACGGCGTTCGCGGCCAGCTCGGCGACGATCTGTGTCACCTGCTCCACCGGCAGCCCCCACGACCGCAGATGCTGTTCGGCGAGCAGGCGGGCGAGTCGGGCACCGCGGGGTGTGGGGGACAGCCGGATGTCGAAGGTGGGGATGTGGCTGGTGGGGTGGTTTTCAGGGGCACCCATTTCTTGGTTCACGTCACTGAGCGTGGCGAAGCCTGCTTCCGTAGGGGAGTGACATCGCCTGCACGTACAGTGACTGTCTCCCGATTTGTCTCGGCTGTCTCGGCTGTCTCAGGCGTTGTACGGGTACGACTGCGCGCCGAAGGAGGAAGCCATGGGCGAGGGTGTGGACGAGGCGGGTTGGGACGTCGAGCCGGGCGACGAGATCGAGCCGGTGGTCCAGGCGGTGGGCCGGTTGCTCAAGGTTTGCCGGGAGTCGGCCGGCGTGAGCGTACCCGAGCTGGCGGAGGCCCTGGGCTACGGCGAGGACATGATCCGCAAGATCGAACGCGGGGCGCGCATTCCCCGGCCGGAGTTCCTGGACAGCGCGGACACGTTCCTGAAGGCGCAGGGGCATCTGCGGGCCTTCATGGAGGACATGAGGAAGGCGCGGTACCCGAAGAAGGTACGGGCGCTGGCGGAGCTGGAGGGGCGCGCGGTGGAAATGCTGCTCTACAGCAACCACAACATCCATGGGCTGTTGCAGACGCCAGGGTACGCGCGGGCGCTGCTGGAAATGAGGCAGCCCGCCCGCAGCGAAGACATGGTGGAGCGGGGAGTCGCCGCGCGCATGGCACGGAAATCCGTCTTCGAGCGCGACCCCGCCCCCACACTCAGTTTCGTCCTGGAGCAAGTGACGCTCGAACGCCCCTACGGTGGCACGATGGTGTTGCGTGAACAACTCCAACACCTTTTGGAAGTGGCTAGGTTGAGGAACGTCACGCTCCAGGTCATGCCGACCGATTGCGAGGAGAACCCCGGAGCTTCGGGGCTGGTCGAAGTGCTGAAGTTCGCGGACGGTACGGCGATCGGGCGCTCGGACGGCGCGTTCAACGGCCGCCCGGTCTCGAACCTCAAAGACCTCCGGATCCTCGAACTGCGCTATGGCATGATCCGGTCGCAGGCTCTCCCGCCGAGGAAGTCGCGGGACTTCATCGAGAAAGCGTTGGGACGACTATGAGCACCGTGGAACTGCACTGGTTCAAGAGCAGTTACAGCAGCAGCGCTGAGGTCGACGACTGCGTGGAGATCGCACTGCACTGGTTCAAGAGCAGCTACAGCAGCAGCGGCGAACCCGGTGACTGCCTCGAAGTCGCCCCCACCCCCTCCACCATCCACATCCGCGACTCCAAGAACGCCGACGGCCCCTGCCTCACCGTCGCCCCGGCCGCCTGGGCCGACTTCGTGACCTACGCTTCGCGCGGCTGACGGGGGTCGGTCAGGCGCGCACCGCGCCGCCAACCCACAGAAGGGCCGGTCTCCGGCTGCCGCGGGGCCCCCGAAGGCACGGATCTCGGCACCCAATACTGATCGGTATGGGACTTCGCGATCGCTTCACCGGCACCAGGCACCCCGACCCCGGCGTCCCGCCCCGGCCGACGCAGGAAGTCCGCGCCGCCCTGCTCGCCGTAGGCGGGCCGGACGTGCCGTACGTCGTGCGGGAGGGGGTCGCCGGCGGTGCCGACCTGGTGGCGGAGTGGCGTATCAGGGAGCCCGCCTGGCACGGCTTCTTCGCGCGGGCCCGGATCAGCCGGGCCCTGGAGACGCGGATGCGGCTGGTCCCGGAGAAGCGCGAGGTGCGCGCGCTCGACCGGGAGTGGGAGGTCACCTGGGTCGGCGAGCGGCCCAGGCTGGTCCTGTCGGCGGAGTACTCCCGGGGGCAGGTCAGGTCCGTGTCCCGGAGCTGGACGGTCGAGCGGGGGCCCGACGGAAGGATACGGGCCACGGAGGACTACCGCTTCGACACCGCCGAGATGAAGACGCCTCTCCAGGAGGCGGTCCTCGGTGCCGGGTGGACCTGGCGCGGGGCGCTGTTCAGGCTCTGATCCGGGCGCGGTCGCCGGTCCGCAGGACCGCCAGGGCGTAGGCGACCCGGACGTCCAGGCGCCGGGGATCGTGGCGGTACGTCCTGCTCACGCCCCGGTAGTCCAGGACCGTGCCGGTGCCCGGGGCGCGCCAGCGGGTGCGGGCAGGGCTGCCGAAGGTGAAGTCGTCCGGGCTGCCGTCGAAGAAGGAGTACACCGTCGCGCAGAGCACCCACAGGAGCCAGGCGGGCGCGGTGACCACGTAGAGCAGCCAGGCGTACCAGGTGCCCGCCTTGCCCGTGATCTCCACCTGCGGCCCGGCCGGCCGTGCCGTCCAGCGGACGCGGCGGGGCCAGGGCAGGAGCCGGCCGGGGCGGCGGGTGACGCGGGCCAGGGGAGTGCCGTCGGCCGCGTGGACGTCGTGGGTGTCCGGGCCGGCGGAGGTGACGGAACAGAGCGGGCGGTCGTCCGGAGCGGAGTGGAGCCAGAACGGGTGTCCGGTCGTACGGCCGGCGTAGACCCGCGCCAGCGGTGCGTTCCCGGGCCGGCGGGAGACCGTCGCGACCATCTCCGCGTCGGGAGGCAGGTGGGCCGGTGCGGGGCCGGGCAGCGGTACCGGGTTGTGCGCCGAGATCAGGAAGGAGTACGGAGTGTCGTCCACGGTGACATCTTCGGGGCGAGCGCTCCCGGCCGGAGCCCACGGCCCGGGACGCCGGCACTCCGGTTTGACCTACGTCACTCCCGGGGTAATCTCTTCGGCTCGATTGGCACAGCGCCCGCCCTGTATGGCAGACTGTCCGAGTTGCTCGGTCGAGTGTTGATGCTGCGCGCCTCCCGCCGGGAGGACCGGAAGCGAGTCCCACAGTACTCGTCGTCCTAACTGCCCACGGGCAGCACTGGGGCGGACGTACGGGAATCTTCCGGGAAGCGTGGGCGCGACACCGACCAGGCACCCGGTGGACCCGAGGTCCCCGGTCTGCGGTTCCGGAAGGGCCGTGTCAATCCCGCAGGGATGTTCGGACAAGGGACATCTGTGTCAGCGGGAGAGCGACACGCCCGACCGCGTGGGTCGGAGGAGCAAGGGTCACCCAGAAGCAACACCGGGTTCCAGAGCGTTAGAGAGACAGGACTACTGAGTAGCCATGGCGGGACAGAAGATCCGCATCCGGCTCAAGGCCTACGACCACGAGGTCATCGACTCCTCGGCGAAGAAGATCGTCGAGACGGTGACCCGCACTGGTGCGTCGGTCGCGGGCCCGGTGCCGCTGCCCACTGAGAAGAACGTGTACTGCGTCATCAAGTCGCCGCACAAGTACAAGGACTCGCGCGAGCACTTCGAGATGCGCACGCACAAGCGCCTGATCGACATCCTCGACCCGACCCCCAAGACCGTTGACTCTCTGATGCGACTCGACCTTCCGGCCGGTGTCGACATCGAGATCAAGCTCTGAGGCCGGTGATCTGAAAGATGGCTAAGCAGATCAAGGGCATCCTGGGCGAGAAGCTCGGCATGACGCAGGTGTGGGACGAGAACAACCGTGTTGTTCCGGTCACCGTCGTCAAGGCCGGCCCCAACGTCGTCACCCAGGTCCGCACGAACGACGTCGACGGCTACGAGTCTGTCCAGATCGCGTTCGGCGAGATCGACCCGCGCAAGGTGAACAAGCCCCTCAAGGGCCACTTCGCCAAGGCCGACGTCACTCCCCGCCGCCACCTCGTCGAGATCCGTACCGCTGACGCCAGCGAGTACACCCTCGGCCAGGAGATCACCGCCGAGGTGTTCGAGGCCGGCATCAAGGTCGACGTGACCGGCAAGAGCAAGGGCAAGGGCTTCGCCGGTGTCATGAAGCGTCACAACTTCAAGGGCCTCGGCGCCGGACACGGCACCCAGCGCAAGCACCGCTCGCCCGGTTCCATCGGTGGCTGCGCCACCCCGGGCCGCGTGTTCAAGGGCCTCCGCATGGCGGGTCGCATGGGCAACGAGCGGGTCACCACCCAGAACCTGACCGTCCACGCCGTTGACGCGGAGAAGGGTCTGCTGCTCATCAAGGGCGCGGTTCCCGGTCCGAACGGCGGCCTCGTCCTGGTCCGCACCGCGGCCAAGGGGGCCTGAGGTAACCGATGAGCACTGTTGACATCCTTTCGCCGGCGGGCGACAAGGCCGGTTCCGTCGAGCTCCCCGCGGAGATCTTCGACGCCAAGGTCAGCGTCCCGCTGATCCACCAGGTCGTCGTCGCGCAGCTGGCCGCTGCCCGCCAGGGCACGCACAAGACCAAGACCCGCGGCGAAGTCCGTGGCGGTGGCAAGAAGCCGTACCGCCAGAAGGGCACCGGTCGCGCCCGTCAGGGTTCGACCCGCGCGCCGCAGTTCGCCGGTGGTGGCGTCGTGCACGGTCCCGTGCCGCGTGACTACTCGCAGCGCACCCCGAAGAAGATGAAGGCCGCCGCCCTGCGCGGTGCCCTCACCGACCGGGCGCGTCACAACCGCATCCACGTCGTCTCCGGCGTGGTCGAGGGCGAGACCCCCAGCACCAAGGCCGCCAAGAGCCTGTTCGGCAAGATCTCGGAGCGCAAGAACCTGCTCCTGGTCGTCGACCGCTCCGACGAGGCCGCGTGGCTGTCCGCCCGCAACCTGCCCCAGGTCCACATCCTGGAGCCGGGCCAGCTGAACACGTACGACGTTCTCGTCTCGGACGACGTGGTCTTCACCCAGGCCGCTTTCGAGTCCTTCGTCGCCGGCCCGAAGGCCAACGACACCGAAGGGAGCGAGGTCTGATGGCCATCCGTCACCCCGCTATCGCCTCGAAGGCCGCCAAGGCCGCCAAGGCCGCGCGCGTCGCCAAGGCGCGTCGCCACGCCACCGAGGGCAAGAACACCGTCGAGACCCCGCTGAGCAAGTCGTACACGGACCCCCGTGACGTCCTGCTGAAGCCGGTCGTCTCCGAGAAGAGCTACGCGCTCCTCGACGAGAACAAGTACACGTTCATCGTCGACCCGAACGCCAACAAGACCCAGATCAAGCAGGCCGTCCAGGCGGTCTTCGACGTCAAGGTCACCGGGGTTAACACGATCAACCGCCAGGGCAAGCGCAAGCGCACGAAGACCGGCTTCGGTCAGCGTGCCGGCAGCAAGCGCGCGATCGTGACCCTCGCCGAGGGCGACCGTATCGACATCTTCGGCGGTCCGACCGCCTAAGGGCGGTCCGGATCGTCCGATATCGGACGAGGACTGAGAAATGGGAATCCGCAAGTACAAGCCGACTACGCCGGGCCGTCGTGGCGCCAGCGTTGCCGACTTCGTCGAGGTCACGCGGTCCACGCCGGAGAAGTCGCTGGTTCGCCCGCTGCACAGCAAGGGCGGCCGTAACAACGCCGGTCGTGTGACCGTTCGCCACCAGGGTGGCGGACACAAGCGCGCCTACCGAGTGATCGACTTCCGTCGTCACGACAAGGACGGCGTGCCGGCGAAGGTCGCGCACATCGAGTACGACCCCAACCGCACCGCGCGCATCGCGCTGCTGCACTACGCGGACGGCGAGAAGCGCTACATCCTCGCCCCGCGCAACCTGCAGCAGGGCGACACCGTGGAGAACGGTCCCGGGGCCGACATCAAGCCGGGCAACAACCTGGCCCTCCGCAACATCCCGGTCGGTACCACGATCCACGCGATCGAGCTCCGTCCCGGTGGCGGTGCCAAGTTCGCCCGCTCCGCCGGTGCCTCCGTGCAGCTGCTCGCGAAGGAGGGCGCCTACGCCCACCTGCGCATGCCGTCCGGTGAGATCCGCCTGGTCGACGTCCGCTGCCGCGCCACCATCGGCGAGGTCGGCAACGCCGAGCAGTCGAACATCAACTGGGGCAAGGCCGGCCGCAAGCGGTGGCTGGGCGTCCGCCCGACCGTCCGTGGTGTGGTCATGAACCCGGTCGACCACCCGCACGGTGGTGGTGAGGGTCGTACCTCCGGTGGCCGCCACCCCGTGTCCCCGTGGGGCAAGAAGGAAGGCCGTACTCGTTCGCCCAAGAAGGCGTCGAACAAGTACATCGTCCGCCGCCGCAAGACGAACAAGAAGCGCTAAGGACGGGTTGAGATGCCTCGTAGCTTGAAGAAGGGGCCCTTCGTCGACGACCACCTGATGAAGAAGGTGGACGCCCAGAACGAAGCGGGCACCAAGAACGTCATCAAGACCTGGTCCCGTCGCTCGATGATCGTCCCGGCCATGCTCGGCCACACGATCGCGGTGCACAACGGCAAGACCCACATCCCGGTGTTCGTCACCGAGTCGATGGTCGGCCACAAGCTCGGCGAGTTCTCGCCGACCCGCACCTTCCGGGGCCACGTCAAGGAAGACCGGAAGTCGAAGCGCCGCTAGTAGCGGATCGCATTCAGACACGTAAGTAACTGAAGGGACAACCATGGAAGCCAGGGCCCAGGCGCGGTACATCCGCGTCACGCCCATGAAGGCCCGCCGCGTGGTGGACCTCATCCGTGGCATGGACGCCACGGAGGCCCAGGCCGTCCTGCGATTCGCTCCGCAGGCCGCCTCGGTGCCGGTGGGCAAGGTGCTCGACAGCGCCATCGCCAACGCCGCGCACAACTACGACCACACCGATGTCGACAGCCTCTTCATTTCCGAGGCCTACGTCGACGAGGGCCCGACCCTGAAGCGGTTCCGGCCGCGCGCCCAGGGCCGTGCCTACCGGATCCGCAAGCGGACCAGCCACATCACCGTGGTCGTCAGCAGCAAGGAAGGAACCCGGTAATGGGCCAGAAGGTAAACCCGCACGGGTTCCGGCTCGGTGTCACGACCGACTTCAAGTCGCGTTGGTACGCCGACAAGCTGTACAAGGACTACGTCAAGGAAGACGTCGCCATCCGTCGGATGATGACGTCCGGCATGGAGCGCGCCGGCATCTCCAAGGTCGAGATCGAGCGCACCCGTGACCGCGTCCGCGTGGACATCCACACCGCTCGCCCGGGCATCGTCATCGGCCGCCGCGGCGCCGAGGCCGACCGCATCCGCGGTGACCTGGAGAAGCTGACCGGCAAGCAGGTCCAGCTCAACATCCTCGAGGTCAAGAACCCGGAGACGGACGCTCAGCTGGTGGCCCAGGCCGTCGCCGAGCAGCTGTCCTCCCGCGTCTCCTTCCGTCGGGCCATGCGCAAGAGCATGCAGTCCGCCATGAAGGCCGGCGCCAAGGGCATCAAGATCCAGTGCGGTGGCCGCCTCGGCGGCGCCGAGATGTCCCGCTCGGAGTTCTACCGCGAGGGCCGTGTGCCCCTGCACACGCTCCGCGCGAACGTGGACTACGGCTTCTTCGAGGCCAAGACGACCTTCGGCCGCATCGGTGTGAAGGTCTGGATCTACAAGGGCGACGTCAAGAACATCGCCGAGGTCCGCGCCGAGAACGCTGCCGCCCGTGCGGGTAACCGCCCGGCCCGCGGTGGCGCCGACCGCCCGGCCCGTGGTGGCCGCGGTGGCGAGCGGCGCGGTCGCAAGCCGCAGCAGGCTGCTGGTGCCGAGGCCCCCAAGGCCGAGGCCCCCGCGGCTGCCGCTCCGGCTGAGAGCACCGGAACGGAGGCCTGACCGAAATGCTGATCCCCCGTAGGGTCAAGCACCGCAAGCAGCACCACCCGAAGCGCAACGGTATGTCCAAGGGTGGGACGCAGGTTGCGTTCGGCGAGTACGGCATCCAGGCGCTGACCCCGGCCTACGTCACGAACCGCCAGATCGAGGCGGCTCGTATCGCGATGACCCGTCACATCAAGCGTGGCGGCAAGGTCTGGATCAACATCTACCCCGACCGTCCCCTCACCAAGAAGCCGGCCGAGACCCGCATGGGTTCCGGTAAGGGTTCTCCGGAGTGGTGGATCGCGAACGTCAAGCCCGGACGTGTGATGTTCGAGCTGTCGTACCCCAACGAAAAGATCGCCCGTGAGGCGCTGACCCGTGCGGCCCACAAGCTGCCGATGAAGTGCCGGATCGTCAAGCGCGAGGCAGGTGAAGCGTGATGTCGGCCGGTACCAAGGCGTCCGAGCTGCGCGAGCTGGGCAACGAGGAGCTTCTGGCGAAGCTCCGCGAGGCCAAGGAAGAGCTGTTCAACCTCCGCTTCCAGGCGGCCACGGGTCAGCTCGAAAACCACGGTCGGCTGAAGGCCGTCCGTAAGGACATCGCGCGGATCTACACCCTGATGCGCGAGCGCGAGCTGGGCATCGAAACGGTGGAGAACGCATGAGCGAGAACAACGTGACTGAGCAGAACACCGAGGCGCGCGGCTTCCGCAAGACGCGCGAGGGCCTCGTCGTCAGCGACAAGATGGACAAGACCGTCGTCGTCGCCGTCGAGGACCGCGTCAAGCACGCGCTGTACGGCAAGGTCATCCGCCGTACGAACAAGCTCAAGGCGCACGACGAGCAGAACGCCGCGGGTGTCGGCGACCGCGTCCTCCTCATGGAGACCCGGCCGCTGTCCGCGACGAAGCGCTGGCGCGTCGTCGAGATCCTCGAGAAGGCCAAGTAATTCCTGCGGGGCTAACCCCGCAGGTCAGTTCCGCCAGGCTCGGCAGGGGCTCCTCCCGAAAGGGAAGGCCCCTGCCGGGAACCGGCAGACGATCAGGAGATAGACGTGATCCAGCAGGAGTCGCGACTGCGTGTCGCCGACAACACTGGTGCGAAGGAGATCCTTTGCATCCGTGTGCTCGGTGGCTCCGGTCGCCGCTACGCGGGCATCGGTGACGTCATCGTCGCCACCGTCAAGGACGCGATCCCCGGTGGCAACGTGAAGAAGGGTGACGTCGTCAAGGCGGTCATCGTTCGCACCGTCAAGGAGCGCCGCCGTCCGGACGGCTCGTACATCCGCTTCGACGAGAACGCCGCCGTCATTCTGAAGAACGACGGCGACCCTCGCGGCACCCGTATCTTCGGCCCGGTCGGCCGTGAGCTGCGCGAGAAGAAGTTCATGAAGATCATCTCGCTCGCGCCGGAGGTGCTGTAAGCATGAAGATCAAGAAGGGCGACCTGGTCCAGGTCATCACCGGCAAGGACAAGGGCAAGCAGGGCAAGGTCATTGCCGCTTACCCGCGCGAGGACCGCGTCCTGGTCGAGGGTGTCAACCGGGTCAAGAAGCACACCAAGGCCGGTCCGACCGCCAGCGGTTCCCAGGCCGGCGGCATCGTGACGACCGAGGCCCCCATCCACGTGTCCAACGTTCAGCTGGTCGTGGAGAAGGACGGTCAGAAGGTCGTCACGCGTGTCGGCTACCGCTTCGACGAAGAGGGCAACAAGATCCGCGTTGCCAAGCGGACGGGTGAGGACATCTGATGGCTACCACCACCACTCCGCGTCTGAAGCAGAAGTACCGCGAGGAGATCGCGGGCAAGCTGCGTGACGAGTTCAAGTACGAGAACGTCATGCAGATCCCCGGCCTCGTCAAGATCGTGGTCAACATGGGTGTCGGCGACGCCGCCCGTGACTCGAAGCTGATCGATGGCGCGATCCGCGACCTGACCACCATCACCGGTCAGAAGCCGGCCGTCACCAAGGCCCGCAAGTCCATCGCGCAGTTCAAGCTGCGCGAGGGCCAGCCGATCGGTGCCCACGTCACGCTCCGTGGCGACCGCATGTGGGAGTTCCTGGACCGCACCCTGTCGCTCGCGCTGCCGCGCATCCGCGACTTCCGCGGCCTGTCCCCCAAGCAGTTCGACGGCCGTGGCAACTACACCTTCGGTCTCACGGAGCAGGTCATGTTCCACGAGATCGACCAGGACAAGATCGACCGCGTCCGGGGTATGGACATCACCGTGGTGACCACGGCGACCAACGACGAAGAGGGCCGTGCCCTTCTCCGTCACCTCGGCTTCCCGTTCAAGGAGGCGTGAGCGAGATGGCGAAGAAGGCTCTCATCGCGAAGGCTGCTCGCAAGCCCAAGTTCGGTGTGCGTGGCTACACCCGCTGCCAGCGCTGCGGTCGTCCGCACTCCGTCTACCGCAAGTTCGGCCTGTGCCGCGTGTGCCTTCGTGAGATGGCTCACCGTGGCGAGCTGCCGGGCGTGACCAAGAGCTCCTGGTAATCCCTGTTCTCAGGGATTCTGGGACCTCTCGGTAAGCAACCGGGACGGCAGGGCCCGATACCCACATGCCGTAGGCTGGTGGGGTTGGGCTCTGCCGCCCTGAACGACTTACTACGCCGTAGGTCCCCGCACCGCACCCGTCCCGTCTGCAGAAGTACGGGGAGAGGGATGGCGCATATAGGAAACCCCGGCGAGAAAGGCCACAGGCCAATTCATGACCATGACTGATCCGATCGCAGACATGCTGACGCGTCTGCGGAACGCGAACTCGGCGTACCACGACTCGGTGTCGATGCCGCACTCCAAGATCAAGTCTCACATCGCGGAGATCCTCCAGCAGGAGGGCTTCATCACGGGCTGGAAGGTCGAGGACGCCGAGGTCGGCAAGAACCTCGTCCTGGAGCTGAAGTTCGGCCCCAACCGTGAGCGCTCCATCGCGGGCATCAAGCGGATCTCCAAGCCCGGCCTCCGGGTTTACGCGAAGTCCACCAACCTGCCGAAGGTGCTCGGCGGCCTCGGCGTGGCGATCATCTCCACGTCGCACGGGCTCCTCACCGACAAGCAGGCCGGCAAGAAGGGCGTGGGTGGGGAAGTCCTCGCCTACGTCTGGTAGCAGAAGGGAACGGAGGAAACAGCTATGTCGCGCATCGGCAAGCTCCCCATCGCGGTTCCCGCCGGCGTGGACGTCACCATCGACGGCCGTACGGTTTCGGTCAAGGGCCCCAAGGGCTCGCTGACCCACACCGTTGCCGCGCCGATCGACATCGCTAAGGGCGAGGACGGCACCCTGCAGGTGCTCCGCCCGAACGACGAGCGTCAGAGCAAGGCCCTGCACGGCCTCTCCCGCACGCTGGTGGCGAACATGATCACCGGCGTGACCCAGGGTTACGTGAAGAAGCTCGAGATCAGCGGTGTCGGTTACCGAGTGACCGCCAAGGGTTCCAACCTGGAGTTCGCTCTCGGTTACAGCCACCCGATCGTGGTCGAGGCCCCCGAGGGCATCACCTTCAAGGTGGAGTCCCCGACCCGTTTCTCGGTCGAGGGCATCGACAAGCAGAAGGTCGGCGAGGTTGCGGCCAACATCCGCAAGCTGCGCAAGCCCGACCCGTACAAGGCCAAGGGCGTCAAGTACGAGGGCGAAGTCATCCGCCGCAAGGTCGGAAAGGCGGGTAAGTAAGCCATGGCATACGGGCAGAAGATCCTCAAGGGCGACGCCTACAAGCGCGCCGCGATCAAGCGCCGTCACATCCGGATCCGCAAGAAGGTGTCCGGTACGGCGGAGCGTCCCCGTCTGGTCGTGACCCGCTCCAACCGCCACATCGTGGCGCAGGTGATCGACGACCTGAAGGGTCACACCCTGGCGTCGGCGTCCACCCTGGACGCGTCGGTCCGCGGCGGCGAGGGCGACAAGTCCGCGCAGGCCAAGCAGGTCGGCGCCCTGGTCGCCGAGCGTGCCAAGGCCGCCGGTGTCGAGGCCGTCGTGTTCGACCGTGGTGGCAACCAGTACGCCGGCCGCATCGCGGCCCTGGCGGACGCCGCCCGCGAAGCCGGGCTCAAGTTCTGAGCCGCTTGTAGCTAGCGGAAAGAGAGAGGTAATCCAATGGCTGGACCCCAGCGCCGCGGTAGCGGTGCCGGTGGCGGCGAGCGGCGGGACCGGAAGGGCCGTGACGGCGGCGCTGCTGCCGCCGAGAAGACCGCGTACGTTGAGCGCGTCGTCGCGATCAACCGCGTCGCCAAGGTTGTGAAGGGTGGTCGTCGCTTCAGCTTCACCGCGCTGGTCGTGGTGGGCGACGGTGACGGCACCGTGGGTGTCGGTTACGGCAAGGCCAAGGAGGTGCCGGCCGCCATCGCCAAGGGTGTTGAGGAGGCCAAGAAGCACTTCTTCAAGGTCCCCCGTATCCAGGGCACCATCCCGCACCCGATCCAGGGTGAGAAGGCTGCCGGCGTCGTCCTGCTCAAGCCGGCTTCGCCGGGTACCGGTGTTATCGCCGGTGGTCCCGTGCGTGCCGTGCTCGAGTGCGCCGGTATCCACGACGTGCTGTCGAAGTCGCTCGGCTCCGACAACGCCATCAACATCGTGCACGCGACCGTGGAGGCCCTGAAGGGCCTGCAGCGTCCCGAGGAGATCGCGGCCCGCCGTGGTCTGCCGCTCGAGGACGTCGCTCCCGCGGCTCTTCTCCGTGCGCGTGCCGGGGCGGGTGCGTAATCGTGGCGCAGCTCAAGATCACGCAGGTCAAGTCCTACATCGGCAGCAAGCAGAACCACCGTGACACCCTGCGGTCGCTTGGTCTCAAGGGGATCAACACCGTGGTCGTCAAGGAGGACCGCCCCGAGTTCCGCGGCATGGTGCACACCGTCCGCCACCTCGTGACGGTCGAGGAGGTCGACTGATCATGGCGGAGAACAACCCGCTCAAGATCCACAACCTCCGTCCCGCCCCGGGCGCCAAGACCGCCAAGACCCGTGTCGGTCGTGGTGAGGCGTCGAAGGGTAAGACGGCCGGTCGTGGTACCAAGGGCACCAAGGCCCGCTACCAGGTTCCGGAGCGCTTCGAGGGCGGCCAGATGCCGCTGCACATGCGCCTCCCGAAGCTGAAGGGCTTCAAGAACCCGTTCAAGACCGAGTTCCAGGTCGTGAACCTCGACAAGCTGGCCGCGCTCTACCCGGAGGGTGGCGAGGTCACCGTCGAGTCGCTGGTGGCCAAGGGCGCCGTTCGCAAGAACAGCCTCGTCAAGGTCCTCGGCCAGGGCGAGATCTCCGTGGCGCTGCAGGTGACGGTCGACGCCGTCTCCGGCTCCGCCAAGGAGAAGATCACCGCCGCCGGCGGCACGGTCACCGAGCTCGTCTGAGTCCCTCAGGCGGCGCGTCGATGACGTAGACGATCCCGACCGGGGATACCTCACAATGAGGTATCC
Source organism: Streptomyces sp. SCL15-4 (assembly GCF_033366695.1). Taxonomy (NCBI): domain Bacteria; kingdom Bacillati; phylum Actinomycetota; class Actinomycetes; order Kitasatosporales; family Streptomycetaceae; genus Streptomyces; species Streptomyces sp. SCL15-4. Next base: position 3,565,955 of record NZ_JAOBTQ010000001.1, on the reverse strand, counting down.
CCGGTTGGTCGTTCCTAGGGGGGCAGTGTCGCCGGTATGGTGGCCTGCACTGTTCTTTTTCGTATTCGTCGAACCTCAGACCGTCACCCTTGACGCAGTTGCGCGGGGGTCGCAGGAGGCACCGTGCTCACCGCGTTCGCCCGGGCGTTCAGGACGCCCGACCTGCGCAAGAAGCTGCTCTTCACGCTGGGCATCATCGTGGTCTACCGCGTCGGTACCCACATCCCGATCCCCAACGTCAACTACAAGGCCGTCCAGCAGTGTGTGACCGAGGCGCAGGGCAACCAGGGCCTGTTCGGCCTCGTGAACATGTTCAGTGGCGGCGCGCTGCTGCAGATCACGGTCTTCGCGCTCGGCATCATGCCGTACATCACCGCCAGCATCATCCTTCAGCTGCTGACCGTGGTGATCCCGCGTCTGGAGGCCCTGAAGAAGGAGGGCCAGGCCGGCACGGCGAAGATCACGCAGTACACCCGGTACCTCACGGTGGCCCTGGCCATCCTCCAGGGCACCGGCCTGGTCGCCACCGCCCGCAGCGGCGCGCTCTTCAACGGCTGCTCGGTCGCCACGAGCATCGTCCCGGACCAGGGGATCTTCACGACCATCACGATGGTCATCACCATGACCGCCGGTACGGCCGTCGTGATGTGGCTCGGTGAGCTGATCACCGACCGCGGCATCGGCAACGGCATGTCGATCCTGATGTTCATCTCGATCGCCGCGACCTTCCCGTCCGCGCTGTGGGCCATCAAGAAGCAGGGCTCGCTGGCCGGCGGCTGGATCGAGTTCGGCACCGTCATCGCGGTCGGCCTGGTCATGGTCGGGCTCGTCGTCTTCGTCGAGCAGGCCCAGCGCCGCATCCCGGTGCAGTACGCCAAGCGGATGATCGGACGCCGGTCTTACGGCGGTACGTCCACCTACATCCCGCTCAAGGTGAACCAGGCGGGTGTGATTCCCGTCATCTTCGCCTCCTCGCTGCTGTACATCCCGGCGCTGGTGGCGCAGTTCGCGGGCGGCCAGTCGGGCTGGAAGACCTGGATCGAGCAGAACCTCACCAAGGGCGACCACCCGATTTACATCACTTCGTACTTCTTGCTCATCGTTTTCTTCGCGTTCTTCTACGTGGCTATCTCCTTCAACCCCGAGGAAGTAGCCGACAACATGAAGAAGTATGGTGGCTTCATCCCGGGCATCCGGGCTGGCCGACCGACCGCTGAGTACCTGAGCTACGTTCTCAACCGGATCACCTGGCCGGGTTCGCTGTATCTGGGTCTGATCGCTCTCGTGCCGACAATGGCGTTGGTGGGCTTTGGGGCAAGCCAGAACTTCCCCTTCGGCGGGACCAGCATCCTCATCATCGTGGGTGTCGGCCTCGAGACGGTGAAGCAGATCGAGAGCCAGCTCCAGCAGCGCAATTACGAAGGGTTCCTCCGCTGATGCGTATCGTCCTCGTCGGGCCGCCGGGTGCCGGTAAGGGAACGCAGGCCGTCCAGCTGGCAAAGACGCTGGGCATCCCGCACATCTCCACGGGTGACCTGTTCCGCGCCAACATCAGCCGGCAGACGGAGCTGGGCCGGCTCGCGAAGTCCTACATGGACGCCGGCAACCTCGTCCCCGACGAGGTGACCATCGCGATGGCCAAGGACCGCATGGAGCAGCCGGACGCGGAGAAGGGCTTCCTGCTGGACGGCTTCCCGCGCAACGTCTCGCAGGCCGAGGCGCTGGACCAGCTGCTGCGCACCGAGGGCATCACGCTGGACGCCGTGCTCGACCTGGAGGTCCCCGAGGACGAGGTCGTCAAGCGCATCGCCGGCCGGCGCGTCTGCCGCAAGGACTCCTCGCACGTCTTCCACGTGGACTACAGCAAGCCGGAGCAGGAGGGCGTCTGCGACGTCTGCGGCGGCGAGCTGTACCAGCGCGACGACGACTCCGAGGACACCGTCCGCAAGCGGCTCGAGGTCTACCACACGCAGACCGAGCCGATCATCGACTACTACAGGGCGCAGGGCCTGGTCGTGACGATCTCCGCCCTCGGTGCCGTGGAGGACGTCAGGCAGCGGGCGCTGGAAGCCCTCAAGCGTGAGAAGGCCGAGAAGTAGATCCCGGTCCTTCCGGCCGCGGTGCCCTCTCCGGGCGCCGCGGCCGTACTGTTGTACAGGTACCCCAGTCGACGTGAGTGACGGAGAGCGCAGGCCCCCCATGGTGCAGATCAAGACCCCCGAGCAGATCGCGAAGATGCGGGCGGCGGGCCTGGTCGTAGCCGCCATCCACGCGGCCACGCGCGAGGCCGCGGTGCCCGGCGCGACCACCCGGGACCTGGACGAGGTGGCCCGCAAGGTCCTCGCCGAGCACGGCGCGAAGTCGAACTTCCTCGGCTACGGCGGCTTCCCGGCCACCATCTGCACCTCCGTGAACGACGTGGTCGTCCACGGCATCCCCTCCGACGACGTCGTCCTGAAGGACGGCGACATCATCTCCATCGACTGCGGCGCGATCGTCGACGGCTGGCACGGTGACGCGGCCTACACCGCCTTCGTCGGCTCCGGTCACGCCCCGGAGCTGGTCGAGCTGTCCCGGGTGACCGAGGAATCGATGTGGGCCGGCATCGCGGCCGTGAAGCAGGGCAACCGCCTGGTGGACATCTCCCGGGCGATCGAGACCTACATCCGCCGCCAGCCCAAGCCGGGCGGCGGCCGGTACGGGATCATCGAGGACTACGGCGGCCACGGCATCGGCACCGAGATGCACATGGACCCGCACCTGCTGAACTACGTCGACCGGCGCCGCGGCAAGGGCCCCAAGCTGGTTCCCGGCTTCTGCCTGGCGATCGAGCCGATGGTCTCCCTCGGCACCCCGAAGACCGAGGTCCTCTCCGACGACTGGACGGTCATCACCACCGACGGCACCTGGTCCTCCCACTGGGAGCACTCGGTGGCCCTGACGGAGCAGGGCCCGCTGGTCCTGACGGCCCCGGACGGCGGCAAGGCGAAGCTGGCGGAGTACGGCATCACCGCGGCGCCGGACCCGCTGGCGTAAGCGTCCGCCGCCCGTGCCGCCCGATCGCCGCGCGCGGCGACCGGGCGCGGCCCATGCCCACCCGTCCCGACCCCCTGGCGTAGCGATCACCCCGATGGGGCAGAATTTCTCGATTCGCCTTTCCGGGAGCGGCGACGTAGACTGACTCGTCGGCTCTTGTGCACCCTCATGCCTGAAAACCTGAGTCTGCACGAAGCCGATCAAGGTAGTCGATTCGAAGGGCGAAGCGTGGCCAAGAAGCAAGGTGCCATCGAGATCGAGGGCACTGTCGTCGAGTCTCTGCCGAACGCCATGTTCAAGGTCGAGCTCCAGAACGGCCACCAGGTCCTGGCACACATCAGCGGCAAGATGCGTATGCACTACATCCGCATCCTCCCTGACGACCGGGTCGTGGTGGAGCTGTCTCCGTACGACCTGACGCGTGGCCGGATCGTCTACCGGTACAAGTAGATCTTGCCCGCGCCCCGGGCCCGCCCGGTGCGATGGCACTGACCCGGAGAACCTCACCCCATGAAGGTCAAGCCGAGCGTCAAGAAGATCTGCGACAAGTGCAGGGTGATCCGCCGTCACGGCCGGGTCATGGTCATCTGCGAGAACCCGCGCCACAAGCAGCGCCAGGGCTGACGCACGACCGTTTCCCTCTGCACCTCTATCGCAGAGTTTCGCGCGACGCGAGCTGAATATGTTCATACGCAGGACCCGAGCCATCCAGCTCGACACCCCCGGTTCGGAGGCCGGGGACCCGGTTCGTACCTGGTACGGCGGCCGGGAGCCGGTTCTGCGGCAGACCTCCGAAGATTCACCAGGAGCCATTGAATGGCACGCGTTTCCGGTGTCGACATCCCGCGCGAAAAGCGCGTGGAGATCGCGCTCACCTACGTGTTCGGCATCGGCCGGACCCTCTCGAAGGAGACGCTGGCTGCGACCGGCGTCGACCCGAACACCCGCGTCCGCGACCTGACGGAAGAGCAGCTCGTCGCGATCCGCGAGTACGTCGACAACAACATCAAGACCGAGGGTGACCTCCGTCGCGAGATCCAGGCCGACATCCGCCGCAAGGTCGAGATCGGTACCTACCAGGGTCTCCGTCACCGTCGCGGTCTGCCCGTCCGCGGTCAGCGCACCAGCACCAACGCTCGTACCCGCAAGGGCCCGCGTCGCGCCATCGCCGGCAAGAAGAAGCCGGGCAAGAAGTAGTCCGCAGCGGACACCTGTCCACGGTCTTCGCTGTAGGACCGACCACCTCCCGTAGGAGTTAATAGATGCCCCCCAAGGGTCGTCAGGGCGCTGCCAAGAAGGTGCGCCGCAAGGAAAAGAAGAACGTCGCTCACGGCCACGCGCACATCAAGAGCACGTTCAACAACACGATCGTCTCGATCACCGACCCGTCCGGCAACGTGATCTCCTGGGCCTCCGCCGGCCACGTCGGCTTCAAGGGCTCCCGGAAGTCCACGCCGTTCGCCGCGCAGATGGCCGCCGAGTCGGCTGCCCGCCGCGCGCAGGAGCACGGCATGCGCAAGGTCGACGTGTTCGTGAAGGGCCCGGGCTCCGGTCGCGAGACCGCGATCCGTTCCCTCCAGGCCACGGGTCTCGAGGTCGGCTCCATCCAGGACGTCACCCCGACCCCGCACAACGGCTGCCGCCCGCCGAAGCGCCGTCGCGTCTGACGCACGGCTGCCTCGCGCAGGCTTGGGTTCCGGGCGGTACGGCTCTTCGGGGCCGTATCGCCCGTACCCTTGCAATACCCGCGTTTCACAGGGCGCGGTTTCCGTCGGACGTCAAATAGCGGGCGTCCACGAAAGAAGGATCTGATCCACACATGCTGATCGCTCAGCGTCCCTCGTTGACCGAAGAGGTCGTCGACGAGTTCCGCTCCCGGTTCGTGATCGAGCCGCTGGAGCCAGGCTTCGGCTACACCCTCGGCAACTCCCTGCGCCGTACGCTCCTCTCCTCGATCCCGGGTGCCGCCGTCACCTCGATCCGGATCGACGGTGTCCTGCACGAGTTCACCACCGTGCCGGGCGTCAAGGAGGACGTCACCGACCTGATCCTGAACATCAAGCAGCTGGTCGTCTCCTCGGAGCACGACGAGCCGGTCGTGATGTACCTGCGCAAGCAGGGCCCGGGTCTGGTCACCGCCGCCGACATCGCGCCTCCGGCCGGTGTCGAGGTGCACAACCCCGACCTCGTCCTCGCCACGCTCAACGGCAAGGGCAAGCTGGAGATGGAGCTGACCGTCGAGCGCGGTCGCGGTTACGTCTCCGCCGTGCAGAACAAGCAGGTGGGCCAGGAGATCGGCCGTATCCCGGTCGACTCGATCTACTCGCCGGTGCTGAAGGTCACGTACAAGGTCGAGGCCACGCGTGTCGAGCAGCGCACCGACTTCGACAAGCTGATCGTCGACGTCGAGACCAAGCAGGCGATGCGTCCGCGTGACGCCATGGCCTCCGCCGGCAAGACCCTGGTCGAGCTGTTCGGTCTCGCCCGCGAGCTGAACATCGACGCCGAGGGCATCGACATGGGTCCGTCCCCGACGGACGCCGCGCTGGCCGCCGACCTGGCGCTGCCGATCGAGGAGCTGGAGCTCACCGTTCGGTCGTACAACTGCCTCAAGCGCGAGGGCATCCACTCCGTGGGTGAACTCGTGGCGCGGTCCGAGGCCGACCTGCTCGACATCCGCAACTTCGGTGCGAAGTCGATCGACGAGGTCAAGGCGAAGCTGGCCGGCATGGGCCTGGCCCTCAAGGACAGCCCGCCCGGATTCGACCCGACCGCCGCGGCGGACGCCTTCGGCGCGGACGACGACGCGGACGCCGGTTTCGTCGAGACCGAGCAGTACTGAGAGTCCGGGCCTTCCGGTCCGTACTCGGGCGCGGGTGCGCCGCGGCTCGCCGCGCCGCTCCCCGCGCCCCTTCCGGGAGCGCCCCCCGCGGGGCAGCTCCCGGATCTCCGACAGGCGACCGCCTGCTCGGATACTGACTCCGGTACCTGATACGGCCGGGGCAGACACACAGGAGAAGAACCATGCCGAAGCCCACCAAGGGTGCCCGTCTGGGCGGCAGTGCCGCGCACGAGAAGCTGCTCCTCGCGAACCTGGCGAAGAGCCTCTTCGAGCACGGCCGCATCACCACCACCGAGGCGAAGGCCCGCCGCCTGCGCCCGTACGCCGAGCGTCTGATCACCAAGGCGAAGAAGGGTGACCTTCACAACCGCCGTCAGGTGCTCCAGGTCATCACGGACAAGAGCATCGTCCACACGCTCTTCACCGAGATCGGCCCGCGCTACGAGAACCGTCCGGGTGGTTACACCCGTATCACCAAGATCGGTAACCGCCGTGGCGACAACGCGCCCATGGCCGTCATCGAGCTGGTCGAGGCGCTGACGGTGCAGCAGAAGGCCGTGGGCGAGGCCGAGGCCGCGACCAAGCGCGCGGTCAAGGAGTCCGAGGAGGCCAAGGCCGAGGAGACCCAGGTCGAGGAGACCGAGGCTCCGGCCGAGGAGTCCAAGGACGCCTGAGGCTCTGCCTGAGCACGGCAAGCGGGTCCGCCCTCCGGGGCGGGCCCGCTTCCGCGTTTCCTGCCACGGCGCGGCCCTGAGAGGATTCCCACGTGAGTGACGAAGTGCAGCCCGGTTACGTCCGTGTCCGTCTTGATCTGTCGTACGACGGCACCGCCTTCCACGGCTGGGCCAAGCAGGCCGGCGGCCGGCGGACCGTACAGGGGGAGATCGAGGACGCCCTGCGGACGGTCACGCGGTCCAAGGAGACGTACGAGCTGACCGTGGCCGGGCGGACCGACGCCGGTGTGCACGCCCGGGGCCAGGTGGCGCACGTCGACCTGCCCGGGGAGCTGTGGCGCGAGCACCACCAGAAGCTGCTGAAGCGGCTGGCCGGCCGGCTGCCGAAGGACGTGCGGGTGTGGGCGCTGCGCGAGGCGCCGAGCGGGTTCGACGCGCGGTTCTCGGCGGTGTGGCGGCGGTACGCCTACCGGGTCACCGACAATCCCGGGGGAGTGGACCCCCTGCTGCGGGGCCATGTGCTGTGGCACGACTGGCCGCTCGACGTGGACGCCATGAACGAGGCCGCGCGGGCGCTGCTCGGAGAGCACGACTTCGCCGCCTACTGCAAGAAGCGCGAGGGCGCGACCACGATCCGTACGCTCCAGGAACTGAGCCTGGTCCGGGGCGGCGACGGGATCATCACCGCGACCGTGCGCGCGGACGCCTTCTGCCACAACATGGTGCGCTCGCTGATCGGCGCGCTGCTGTTCGTCGGCGACGGGCACCGGGGGCCCGAGTGGCCGGCGAAGGTGCTGGCCGCGGGCGTACGGGACTCCGCCGTGCATGTCGTACGGCCGCACGGGCTGACGCTGGAGGAGGTCGGCTACCCGGCGGACGAGCTGCTGGCGGCCCGCAGCAAGGAGGCCCGGAACAAGCGGTCGCTGCCCGGCCTTCCGGGATGCGCAACCTGTTAGCTTCGTCGCATTCCGCGTCTCGGCCTGCCCTTCCTTGGGACCAGGACTTCCTGAAGCACGCCCGGACGAGCGTGCCGCGCCGGCAGGGCCGGGCCGGGCGTACACCGCCGGGATGTCCGCCGCGCTGGCCGAGGGCGCCGAGGACGGGTCCAGGGTGACGTTGCGCACCCGGCCGGAGCCGGCGGTGCTGCGGCTGAAGCACCGGCGGGCGGCGCGGCTACCGGGCGGCGGCCTGTGCCTGGGCCTGGCCGCGGCGGTGGATCTGGTTCACGGTGAACTGGGCCAGGTCGTTGCCGGCGCCGAAGACGTCGGTGTCCTTCTTGGTGACGTCCTTGCCGGTGGTGAAGCCGGAGATCGTGAAGTAGGCGTAGCGGCCGTAGGCGTTGCGCGTGGAGCGGCAGAAGGCGCCGTCGCAGAAGGGCTTGACCCCGCCCTTGCCGAACAGCGAGCGGACGATCGACCGGTCGTCGGTCTGCGCCTTGGCCTTGGTGGCCTGCGCCGCGTTGTCGAAGACGGCGACGCCCACGGTGACCGCGATGTCGCCGTGGGTGTAGGTCGCGCGCATCAGACGGGTGCAGCCGTTGGCGGTGAGGATGCCCGGCAGGGTGCCGCCGGCCACGGAGGCACAGCCCGAGGTGTCGTCCGTGGTGCCCTTCTTGTACACGGTCTCGCCGACGGTGAGCTGCTTGCCGGGGAAGAGCGTGCCGGGGCCGAGCGGGGCGGTGTCCTTCTCGGCGCTGGAGATGAAGTCCTTCGGATCCAGCGGCGGCGGGGCGCTGGTCGGCGCGAAGGACGGCGTCGCGGTGGCGGAGCCGGGCAGGGAGGCGCTGGCGGGCAGGTTGCCGGGACCGGCCTCGGGATCACCGCCGTTCGCGGAGACCACGGCCACGGCCACCGCGGTGCCTATCGCGATGGTGGCCAGCGCCCCGCCGGCTATGAACAGCAGCCTGCGGCGCTTGTTCCGTGTCTCGGAGGCCTCGGCGAGCGCGGCCCAGTCGGGCGTCCCGTCGTCGTCTCCGCTGCTCCACGGCTGCTGGGAATGCGGTTTCCAGGGATCCCACTGAGACTGGGGTCCCCCCTGCCCGTAACTCATGGGGCGCATCTTAGACGGGGGGGCCGGGGACACGGGGGCCGTCCGGCGACCCGCCTCGTTTTGACCCGCCCGGGTGCCGCCCGGTAACCTACTTCTTCGTTGTGTATTGGCTTGCTCATTCTCACGGGACGGGCCCTTACACCGGTCCACCGGGCCGATGACCAGCGACCCCACACACGCGGTTTGCGTCGCCGCCGTGGGTCCAGGCTGTCGTGATCGTTTCGGTGACCTTGTTTAGGACCATTCACTCGAAGCGAAGGCTACGAACCGTGCGTACGTACAGCCCCAAGCCCGGCGATGTGACGCGCCAGTGGCACGTCATCGACGCTCAGGACGTTGTCCTGGGTCGTCTCGCCACCACTGCTGCGACCCTCCTCCGGGGCAAGCACAAGCCGATCTACGCTCCGCACGTCGACGCTGGTGACTTCGTCATCATCATCAACGCGGACAAGGTCCACCTGTCCGGCAACAAGCGGACCCAGAAGATGGCCTACCGCCACTCCGGCTACCCGGGTGGTCTGCGCTCCGTCCGCTACGACGAGCTGCTGGACAAGAACCCGGAGAAGGCCATCGAGAAGGCCGTCAAGGGCATGCTCCCCAAGAACTCCCTGGGCCGTCAGATGCTCTCGAAGCTGAAGGTCTACAAGGGTGACCAGCACCCGCACGCTGCCCAGCAGCCGGTGCCGTTCGAGATCACCCAGGTCGCGCAGTAAGTCCGGCCACCCCCTAAGACTGAACAGAATCTGAGGAGAATCGTGGCCGAGACCACTGCCGAGCAGCCGCTCGAAGAGCTTGACATCGACAGCTACACCACCGAGTCCGAGGTTCCCGTCGAGGGCGAGTACACCTCGGAGTCCCTGGCCTCCCGCTTCGGCGAGCCGCAGCCGGCCGCCGGCCTGGGCCGCCGCAAGAACGCCATCGCCCGCGTCCGGATCGTCCCGGGCACCGGCAAGTGGAAGATCAACGGTCGCACCCTCGAGGACTACTTCCCGAACAAGGTGCACCAGCAGGAAGTCAACGAGCCGTTCAAGGTCCTGGAGCTCGAGGGCCGTTACGACGTCGTCGCCCGTATCGCCGGTGGCGGTGTCTCCGGCCAGGCCGGCGCGCTGCGTCTCGGTGTCGCCCGTGCGCTGAACGAGGCCGACGTCGACAACAACCGCGGCCCGCTGAAGAAGGCCGGCTTCCTGCGCCGCGACGACCGCGCGGTCGAGCGGAAGAAGGCCGGTCTGAAGAAGGCCCGCAAGGCTCCGCAGTACAGCAAGCGCTAAGCTTCGCTGCCTGCTCGTACGTGGTACGGGCTTCGGCCCCGCGTACTCCGAACGCCCCGGCGGCACGCCACATGTGCCGCCGGGGCGTTCGCTTATCCCAGCCAAGGGCGTATAACGGCACAAGACGCTCAAAGGCTTGTGTGATCGGATGCCGGGCGCCTGCCACCCCGACGCGGCGCGGTCCGCTTCCGACATCGACGCTTCCTCAGGAGGACAAGTGGGACGACTCTTCGGCACGGACGGCGTGCGCGGTGTCGCCAACGCGGATCTCACGGCCGAGATGGCGCTCGGCCTCTCCGTCGCCGCGGCGCACGTACTGGCCGAGGCGGGCACCTTCGAGGGCCACAAGCCGACCGCGGTGGTCGGACGGGACCCGCGCGCGTCCGGGGAGTTCCTGGAGGCGGCGGTGGTGGCCGGTCTGGCCAGCGCGGGCGTGGACGTCCTGCGGGTCGGCGTGCTGCCGACGCCCGCGGTGGCGCACCTGACCGGCGCGCTCGGCGCCGACCTCGGCGTGATGCTGTCCGCCAGCCACAACGCCATGCCGGACAACGGCATCAAGTTCTTCGCCCGCGGCGGCCACAAACTCGCCGACGAGCTGGAGGACCGGATCGAGGCGATCTACGACTCCCACCGGCACGGCGAGCCGTGGCAGCGGCCGACGGGGGCCGGCGTCGGCCGCGTCCGGTCGTACGACGAGGGCTTCGAGCAGTACGTCGCGCATCTGCTGGCGGTGCTGCCCAACCGGCTCGACGGACTGAAGATCGTCCTGGACGAAGCGCACGGCGCGGCCTCGGGGGTCTCGCCGGAGGCGTTCGCCCGCGCGGGCGCCCAGGTCGTCACGATCGGCGCCGAGCCCGACGGGCTCAACATCAACGAGGGCTGCGGCTCGACCCACCTGGACCTGCTCAAGGCCGCGGTCGTCGAGCACGGCGCGGACCTCGGCATCGCGCACGACGGCGACGCCGACCGCTGCCTGGCCGTGGACCACACCGGCGAGGAGGTCGACGGCGACCAGATCCTCGCCGTGCTCGCGCTGGCGCTGCGGGAACGGTCCGCGCTGCCGGGCGACACCGTGGTGGCCACCGTGATGTCCAACCTCGGCTTCAAGCTGGCGATGGAGCGCTCGGGCATCCGGCTGGTGCAGACGGCCGTGGGCGACCGGTACGTCCTGGAGGAGATGAAGGAGCACGGCTACGCCCTCGGCGGCGAGCAGTCCGGGCACGTCATCATCCTCGACCACGCGACCACCGGCGACGGCACGCTGACCGGCCTGCTGCTGGCGGCGCGGGTCGCGCAGACCGGCCGTACGCTGCGGGAGCTGGCCTCCGTCATGGAGCGGTTGCCGCAGGTCCTCATCAACGTGCCGGACGTGGACAGGTCGCGGGTGCGGACGTCCGCGGACCTCGCCGCCGCGGTCACCGAGGCGGAGCGCGAACTCGGCGACACCGGGCGGGTGTTGCTGCGGCCGTCGGGGACGGAGCCGCTGGTGCGGGTGATGGTCGAGGCCGCGGACATCGAGCAGGCCCGGTCGGTCGCCGGACGGCTGGCCGACGCGGTCAAGGCGGCGTTGGGATAAGCGCGGACCGTCGGGGCGGGGGCACGGCCCGCGCCCCTCACGGGCGTTGGCGCCGGCACCTCCAGAAGTACTTCTGGGCGAGCAGGGTGACGGTCGCCGCCAGGACGATGCCCAGCAGGTTCAGCAGGAGCTGGACGGTCGAGCCGCTGGTCTGTGACATGTCGCCGTAGGCCAGCGCCACCGCCGCGTTGGCCGCGGCCGGGACCGTGGTCACCGAGATGGCCACGCCCACCAGCGCTCCCGATTTCGCGGAGGTCAGCGAGAGGGTGCCGGCGATGCCGGCCAGGACCGCCACGATGAACGAGAAGGCGTCGGGGGCGTACACGAACGCGGTGCTGGGCCGCTTCCCCTCCAGGTCGGACCGGTGGAAGAGGTCGAGGGCGTCCATGAGCACGGCGAAGCCGACCGTCACCGCCATCGCCACGGCGAAACCCACCAGCAGCGCGGTCAGCGACCGCAGCGCCAGCCGCGGCCGGCGCCGTACCAGCGCCGTGCTGACGCCGGCCAGCGGGCCGAACTCCGGGCCCACCGCCATCGCGCCCACGATCAGGATCGCGTTGTCCAGGACGACACCGCAGGCGGCGATCATCGTGGCCAGCGTGATGAACGCGAGGTAGGTGACCGTCAGGGTCGACTCCTCGTGGGTGGCCTCGGTCAGGCCCTCCCACAGCACCGCGTCCGCGCCCTCGCCGGGCGCCTCCTCCTCGGCCTCCTCGGCCCGCCGGGACAGCGACAGGCCGATGTCCTCCACGGCGATGGAACCGGTGTCCTCCAGGCCCAGGCGCCGTAGCCCGGCGATGAGTTCGTCACCCGCCTCGCGGGCCACGTCGCACAGCACGAGGTCGCCGGCCGGGTCGCGGGCGGCGCCGGGCAGGACGACGAGGTGGGTGGTGCCGACCGTCCGCCCGATCAGCCCCACCACCTCGTCCGTCGTCCCGGCCGGGGTGATCAGACGCAGATGCAGCATGCGCCCATCCAACCGGACCGGCTACAGCTTGCGCAGCCGCAGCCGCTGCACCTTGTGGTCCGGGCCCTTGCGCAGGATGAGGGTGGCCCGGCCGCGGGTCGGCGCGATGTTCTCCACCAGGTTCGGCTTGTTGATGGTCCGCCAGAGCATGCGCGCGTAGTCCAGGGCCTCCTCCTCGGAGACCTGGGTGTACTTGCGGAAGTACGAGGACGGGTTCTGGAAGGCCGTCCGGCGCAGCTTGCGGAAGCGGCTCAGGTACCAGCGCTCGATGTCCTCGGCGCTCGCGTCGACGTACACGCTGAAGTCGAAGTAGTCGGCGAGACCGACGCGGGTACGGCCGTCCTTGCCGGGCAGGGCGGGCTGGAGGACGTTCAGGCCCTCCACGATGAGGATGTCGGGCCGGCGGACCACGAGCCGTTCGTCCGGCACGATGTCGTAGATGAGGTGGGAGTAGACCGGCGCGGTCACCTCGCCCTTGCCGGCCTTGATGTCGGCGACGAACCGGGTCAGGGCCCGGCGGTCGTAGGACTCGGGAAAACCTTTCCGCGACATCAGGCCGCGGGCCTCCAGCTCCCGGGTGGGCAGCAGGAAGCCGTCCGTCGTCACCAGCTCCACGCGGGGATGCTCGGGCCAGCGGGACAGCAGGGCCTGGAGCAGACGGGCGACGGTGGACTTGCCGACGGCCACGGAGCCGGCGACACCTATCACGAACGGGGTGCCGGACTGGGAGCCCTTTTCCCCGAGGAAGGTGTTCAGCGCGCCGCGCAGGCCGTCCGTGGCGCCGACGTAGAGGTTGAGGAGCCGGGAGAGCGGGAGGTAGATGTCCCGCACCTCGTCCAGGTCGATGACGTCACCGAGCCCGCGGAGCTTCTCCACCTCCTCGGCGGTGAGCGGCAACGGCGTCTTGTCGCGCAGCGCGCTCCACTCGGCGCGGGTGAGATCGACGTAGGGAGTCGCCTCCGGCCTGTGCCGGTGGGCGCTCCGGGGCATCGAGGAGACCGGTGAGATCACAGTCCATTGTTAACGGAGTTTGAACGGGGTGGCGGGGTGGGGTGCGTCACGTGTCCGTCCGCAGGGGAGACGGCGTTCGTCCCGAGGAGCCCGGGGAGGAACGCCGTCCGTGCCGCCACGCCCGCTCGACCAGGTACTTGACGGAGTCCACGACGTACTCGCCGTACCGGAGAGCCGATCCGATGGCCTCCAGCCTCTGGTACTGCTCCGGTGACAGCGAACCGTCCGGCGCGCCCGTCATCGCTCTCAGCAGCACCCGGAACGCCAGGTCCGGGGTGCAACGGCGCGCGCAGTCGACGAGTGCCGCCCGCACCTCGGGCCCAGGAACCGCGCCGCCTCGATCTCGGCGACGACCGCGTCCAGGCAGGCCATGCCGTCCTCGGCGTCCGCGCCCGTGAACGGACGCACCTCCGTGCCCGCCGACAGCCGTGCGTCACACAGTCCGACGAGCGTCCGGGTCCACGCGGCTCCTCCTCCCAGGGGCGCCAAGCCCGGCATGTACTGCGCTCCGGCGTACCAGAGCACCTCCAGCACCGGCGAGGAGAGGCTGCCGAGGGCGCGTGCGTCCCGGCGTACCGCCAGGACCTCTTCGTCCTCCGAGGCCGCGAGATACTCGGCGACGACCTCGGCGGCCGAGTCCCCGTCGTACATCCAGTCCTGATGGAACAAACCCATCACCGACGGCACACCGAAGTCGAACTCCGTGAAACGTGGCACCTTGCCCCTCACTCCCTCAGGTCGGACAGCACCTCTGCACAAAGGGTCTTCGTACGACGGTGGGAATTTCTGATTCCGGGCAGGGTGCGGCCGTTTCTGGTCGGTTGTGGCGCTTAGGCTGCCGCTCATGTGCGGAATCGTGGGATACGTAGGGTCACAGTCGGCACTGGATGTCGTGATGGCCGGGTTGAAGCGGCTGGAGTACCGGGGCTACGACTCGGCGGGTGTCGCCGTGCTCGCGGACGGGGGGCTGGCCGCCGCGAAGAAGGCCGGCAAGCTGGTCAACCTGGAGAAGGAGCTGGCCGAACGGCCGCTGCCGGCCGGCTCCACCGGTATCGGGCACACCCGCTGGGCCACCCACGGCGGCCCCACGGATGCCAACGCGCACCCGCACCTGGACAACGCCGGACGGGTCGCCGTGGTGCACAACGGCATCATCGAGAACTTCGCGGTGCTGCGCGCCGAACTCGCCGAGCGCGGGCACGCGTTGGCGTCCGAGACGGACACCGAGGTCGTCGCGCACCTGCTCGCCGAGGAGTTCTCGGCCACCGCCGACCTCGCCGAGGCCATGCGGCTGGTGTGCCGCCGGCTGGAAGGCGCCTTCACCCTGGTCGCGGTGCACGCCGACCAGCCGGACGTGGTGGTCGGCGCCCGCCGCAACAGCCCGCTGGTGGTGGGCGTCGGCGAGGGCGAGGCGTTCCTGGCCTCCGACGTCGCCGCGTTCATCGCCCACACCCGCTCCGCCATCGAACTGGGCCAGGACCAGGTGGTGGAGCTGCGCCGGGACGGTGTCACGGTCACCGGCTTCGACGGCCGCCCGGCCGACGTCCGCTCCTACCACGTGGACTGGGACGCCTCGGCCGCCGAGAAGGGCGGCTACGACTACTTCATGCTCAAGGAGATCGCCGAGCAGCCCAAGGCGGTCGCCGACACCCTGCTCGGCCGCATCGACCCGTCCGGCTCGCTGACCCTGGACGAGGTGCGCATCAGCCCCTCCGAACTGCGCGAGGTCGACAAGGTCGTCATCGTCGCCTGCGGTACGGCCTTCCACGCCGGCCTGATCGCCAAGTACGCCATCGAGCACTGGACCCGGATCCCCTGCGAGGTGGAGCTGGCCAGCGAGTTCCGCTACCGGGACCCGATCCTGGACGGCCGCTCCCTGGTGATCGCCATCTCCCAGTCCGGCGAGACCATGGACACCCTGATGGCGCTGCGGCACGCCCGCGAGCAGGGCTCCAAGGTGCTGGCGATCTGCAACACCAACGGCTCCACCATTCCGCGCGAGTCCGACGCCGTGCTGTACACGCACGCCGGCCCCGAGGTCGCCGTCGCCTCGACCAAGGCGTTCCTCACCCAGCTCGTCGCCTGCTACCTGGTCGCCCTGTACCTCGGCCAGGCGCGCGGCACCAAGTGGGGCGACGAGGTCCGCGCGGTCATCAAGGACCTGTCCCGGATCTCGGACGAGGTGGAGCGGGTCCTGGAGACCATGGAGCCGGTCCGGGCGCTGGCCCGCACCCTGGCGACGAAGAACACCGTCCTCTTCCTCGGCCGGCACGTCGGCTACCCGGTGGCCCTGGAAGGCGCGCTGAAGCTGAAGGAACTGGCCTACATGCACGCCGAGGGCTTCGCCGCCGGCGAGCTGAAGCACGGGCCCATCGCGCTGATCGAGGAGGACCTGCCGGTGGTGGTGGTCGTGCCCTCGCCGCGCGGCCGGTCCCTGCTGCACGACAAGATCGTCTCCAACATCCAGGAGATCCGCGCGCGCGGCGCCCGCACCATCGTCATCGCGGAGGAGGGCGACGAGACGGTGGTCCCCTACGCCGACCACCTGATCCGCATCCCGGCCACGCCGACGCTCCTCCAGCCGCTGGTGGCCACCGTGCCGTTGCAGGTCTTCGCCTGCGAGCTGGCGACGGCCCGCGGCAACGAGGTCGACCAGCCCCGCAACCTGGCGAAGTCCGTCACGGTGGAGTGAGCCGGCGGGAAACGGGACGGGGCGGACGGCCGATCGCCGTCCGCCCCGGACACTCCGCTCGGCCCGAACGGGCCGGCGGTCACCAGTTGATGCAGGTCTTCGGAACCCAGCCGGTCTTCTTGTCGCCGCCGTAGAGCCACAGGTTGCTCTTCTTGCCGCAGGCGGTGTACGAGCCGCCCTTGTACGCCTTGCCGTCGTTGCAGAGCGCGCCCGTGCGGCCCTTGCCCCAGATGCCGACGGCCGTGGCGGACGTCTTCGGGGAAGTGCGGACGTTGACGGTCTCCTTGGCCTTGACGTTGACGATCGCCTTGCTGCAGTCCCTCGGCAGGGACGCCGCGGAGGCGGCACCGGCGCCGGCGACGGTGCCGGTGAGGGCCGCGCCGACGAGAGCGGCGGTGGTGAGCGCGCTGCCCAGGAACCTCGACTTCAAGATCTTGTCCTCCCGTTGTGTACAGGGCGCCGCGCCGATACACGCGCAACGCCGGTCATCCGGAAGGTTACTGGGGACCTGGCCGACGGTGATCTTGAGGGCGTCGTACGCGGGTGCTCAGTGGACGGACAGGCCGCCGTCCACGTGGACCGACTGGCCGGTGACGTAGGCGGAGGCGCGGCTCGCCAGGAACACGGCCGCGCCCGCGAAGTCCTCGGCCAGGCCGTTGCGGCCGGTCATCGTGCGCGCGGCCAGGGCCGCCACGCGCTCCGGGTCGGCCGACAGCCGCGCGTTGAGCGGGGTCATCACGAAGCCCGGCACCAGGGTGTTGCTGGTGACCCCGTACGGCGACCAGGCCTCGGCCTGCGAGCGGGCCAGCGACTCCAGCGCGCCCTTCGACACGCCGTACGCGCCGCTCTGCACGAACGCCCGGTGCGCCTGCTGGGAGCTGACGTGGATGATCCGGCCGAAGCCCCGCTCGGCCATCCCCGGCCCGAACCGCTGTCCCAGCAGGAACGGCGCCTCCAGATTCACCGCCATGGTGGCGTCCCACACGTCCTCGCCCAGCTCCGTGAGATGCGGACGCAGGTTGATCCCGGCCGAGTTGACGAGGATGTCGGGCTCCCCGAACACGGCCGCCGCGTCCTCGGCGGCCGAGCGCACCCCCTCCCGGCTGCCCAGATCGCCGCTCACCCAGGCCGCCCGGCAGCCGTCGGCCGTCAGCTCCGCGACCGTGTCGGCCAGTTCCTCCTTGCGCCGGGCCACGATCACCACCCGCGCCCCGGCCCGCGCCAGGGCCCCCGCGATGGCGCGCCCGATGCCCGAGCTGCCTCCGGTCACCAGCGCGACCCGGTCGTCCAGCGAGAACAGGCCGGAGAGATAAGCGTTCGATGAGGTCATGCGCGCAGCGTAGGCGACGTGGTGTCGCCGGGACGCCGTCGGCAGGGGTCGTAGGGTGCTCGCCATGAGCATCATCGGGGTGGGCATCGACGTCGCCGAGATCGATCGGTTCCGGGCGTCACTGGAGCGGACGCCAGGGCTGGCGGCCCGCTTGTTCGTGGAGCCGGAGCTGCTGCTGCCCAGCGGGGAGCGGCGCGGCATCGCCTCACTGGCGGCCCGGTTCGCCGCCAAGGAGGCGCTGGCCAAGGCGCTGGGGGCACCGCCGGGACTGCACTGGACCGACGCCGAGGTGTACGTGGAGGACAGCGGGCAGCCGCGGCTGCGGGTGAAGGGCACGGTGGCCGCGCGCGCGGCGGACCTGGGCGTCCGGGCCTGGCACCTCTCGCTCAGCCACGACGCCGGTGTCGCCTCGGCCGTGGTGATCGCCGAGGGCTGACCGTCTCGGCGCGCGGGTGTGGACGGCGGGGATTCCGGGGCAGACTCGGTGCCATGCGTACTGCGTACAGCGTGGAGACGGTAAGGGCGGCCGAACGGGCCCTGATGGCGCGGCTTGCCGAGGGCGCGCTGATGCAGCGGGCCGCCGCCGGGCTGGCCGCCGCCTGCGCCGGACTGCTCGGGCGGGTGTCCGGCAGCCCGGTGGTGCTGCTGGTCGGCAGCGGGGACAACGGCGGGGACGCCCTGTACGCGGGGGCCCGGCTGGCCCGGCGCGGCGCCGGGGTGACCGCCGTGCTGCTGGCGCCCGAACGGACCCATGCCGCAGGGCTCGCCGCGCTGCGCCGGGCGGGCGGGCGGACCGTCACGGCGGACCGCGCCGAGGCGGCGATCGCCCGGGCCCGCCTGGTCGTGGACGGGATCGTCGGCATCGGCGGCAAGGGCGGGCTGCGGCCGGACGCCGCCCGGCTCGCCGAGGCGGTGGCGCGCTCCGAGGCGGCCGTCGTCGCCGTGGACCTGCCCAGCGGCGTCGACGCGGACACCGGCGAGGTGCGGGGGGCCGCGCTGCGCGCCGACCTGACCGTCACCTTCGGCGCGTACAAGCCCGGACTGCTGGTGGATCCCGCGCGGGAGTACGCCGGAGTGGTCCGGTTCGTCGGCATCGGCATCGAACCGCCGCCCGCCGACGCCGTACTCCAGGCCCTGCAACACGCCGACGTGGCACGGTTGTTGCCGACGCCGGAGGCGGAGAGCGACAAGTACCGGCGCGGGGTCGTCGGGATCGCGGCGGGCTCGGCGCGGTACCCGGGCGCGGCCGTGCTGGCCGTGTCCGGGGCGCTGCGCGGCGGGGCCGGGGCCGTACGGTACGTCGGCCCGGCCGCGGACGCGGTCCTCGCGCGCTTCCCGGAGACCCTCGTCTCCGACGCCGGACCCGCCGGGGCCGGGCGGGTGCAGGCGTGGGTGACCGGGCCGGGCGCCGGGGACGACGCGGCGACCGTGGCCGAGGTGCTGGCGACGGACGTGCCTGTGCTGCTCGACGCGGACGGGCTGCGGCTGGCCGACCGGGACACGGTACGGCGGCGTACGGCGCCGACGCTGATGACCCCGCACGCCGGGGAGGCCGCCGCGCTGCTGGGGGTGCGGCGCGAGGAGGTCGAGGCCGGCCGGCTGGCCGCGGTGCGCGAACTGGCCGCGGGCTACCGGGCCACGGTCCTGCTCAAGGGCTCCACGACGCTGGTCGCCGGCCCCGGCGGCGGACCGGTACGGGTCAACCCCACCGGCACGCCGTGGCTGGCCACGGCCGGCAGCGGCGACGTGCTCTCCGGCCTCGCCGGCTCCCTGCTGGCGGCCGGACTGGACGCGCTGGACGCCGGGAGCGTGGCCGCCTACCTGCACGGGCTGGCGGGCCGGTTCGCCGCGAACGGCGCCCCGGCCGGAGCGCACGACGTGGCATCCCGCATCCCGGACGCCTGGCGGAACGTACGGGACTGAGGCACCGCGCCACCGGGGCCGGGACGGACACCGGCGGCCGGCTTCGAGGCGCCGCGCTTCCGGGTCCGCGCGGGCGCTGGTGGTTGCCGGGCCGTGTGGGTGCGGGTCGGGGTGCCGCGTTGCGGGGTCTTGCCGGGGGTTGGTGGCCGCTGGAGCACGCGGGTTGGGGGCGTGGGCTCTCCGGGGCCGACCGGGACACCGTGCTCGTGGTGCCCGGCCGGGCGCCGGGTGGCCGTGGGGCCGTGGGGCTGGGTGCGGCCCTTGCGGGTCCGCGCGGGCCCCGGTGGCTGCCGGACCGTGCGGGACCGGGACTCCGCTCTCGTGGCCTGGTCGGGTGCCGGTGGTCGCTGCGCCCTGCGGGGCGGGGTGGTGCCCTCGCGGGGTCTGCCCGGGCGTGGTCGTGCGGGGCCGCCCTTTCGGGGGTGTGCCGGTGGCGCCGGGGGCCGGTGGTGGGCTCTGAGAGACTGGGGCGCGATGACTGAGACAGCAGCTGAGCCGACCGCCGCCCTGCGCGCCCGCGCCGAGATCGATCTGGGCGCCCTGCGCGCCAATGTGCGCGCCCTGCGCGCCCGGGCGAAGAGCGCCGCCGTGATGGCCGTCGTCAAGTCCGACGGCTACGGTCACGGCGCGGTGCCGTGCGCCCGTGCCGCCCTCGCGGCCGGCGCCACCTGGCTCGGCACGGCCACCGCCGAGGAGGCCCTCGCACTGCGCGCCGCCGGGCTGACCGGTCGCATGCTGTGCTGGCTGTGGGCGCCGGGCGGCCCCTGGCGGCAGGCCGTCGAGGCCGACATCGACGTGTCGCTCAGCGGCATGTGGGCGCTGCGCGAGGTCACCGCCGCCGCCCGCGCGGCCGGCCGGCCCGCGCGCGTGCAGCTCAAGGCCGACACCGGGCTCGGCCGCAACGGCTGTCAGCCCGGCGCCGACTGGGCCGAACTGGTCGGCGCCGCCCTGCGCGCCGAGGCCGAGGGTCTGGTCCGCGTCACCGGACTGTGGTCGCACTTCGCGTGCGCCGACGAGCCCGGGCACCCCTCCATCGCCGCCCAGCTCGCCCGCTTCCGGGAGATGGTGGCGTACGCGGAGGAGCGCGGCGTACGGCCCGAGGTGCGGCACATCGCCAACTCGCCGGCCACCCTCACCCTGCCCGACACCCACTTCGACCTGGTCCGTACGGGCATCGCGATGTACGGCGTCTCGCCCAGCCCGGAGCTGGGCACCCCGGCGGACTTCGGGCTGCGCCCGGTGATGACGCTGAGCGCCTCGCTGGCCCTGGTCAAGCACGTCCCGGGCGGCCACGGCGTCAGCTACGGCCACCACTACGTCACCCCCGGCGAGACCACTCTCGGCCTGGTGCCGGTCGGCTACGCGGACGGCATCCCGCGGCACGCCTCGGGCACCGGACCGGTGCTGGTCGACGGCAAGTGGCGGACGGTCGCCGGACGGGTCGCCATGGACCAGTTCGTGGTGGACCTCGGCGGCGACGAGCCGCCGGTGGGTACCGAGGCGGTGCTCTTCGGACCGGGCGACCGGGGCGAACCCACCGCCGAGGACTGGGCGCAGGCCTGCGGCACGATCGCGTACGAGATCGTCACCCGCATCGGCACCCGGGTTCCCCGCGTCTACGTGAACGAGCGGCAAGCCGGGTAACCCGTCCCGGTGACGGCCCGCACTTACGGTCCCACCGGTGGTACCCGGTCCCGCCCGCACCCCGGCGGCACCGTCCGTCTCACCCATCCAGGCGAACCCAGCAGGCGAAGAGGAGCGGTACGTGAGCGAGAGCAGCGCGGAGGCCGTGGCGGACGTCGTCGCCTCGGCGGCCGCCGTCTCCGCCGCGCGGGCGGCCGGGAGCTGGCGCAGGGCGACCGGTATCGCCGGTGCCGCGCTGGGCGTCCTCGCCGCGGGCGCGGCGGCCGGTGTCGCCGTGGAGCGGATGACGGTGGGGCGCGGGATACGCCGCAAGGCCCGGCTGGCGCTGGACGCGACGGGCCCGTACGGCACCCTGCGCGGCACTCCAGGCAAGGCGTACGCCGACGACGGCACCGAGCTGTACTACGAGGTCGACGAGACCGGGTCCGACCCGGAACCCGACGTCTCCCCGCGCCGGCGCCGGCTGTTCGGCCGCAAGGCGCCCGCCCCGGTCACCGTCGTGTTCTGCCACGGCTACTGCCTCAGCCAGGACTCCTGGCACTTCCAGCGGGCCGCCCTGCGCGGAGTGGTGCGGACCGTGCACTGGGACCAGCGCAGCCACGGCCGGTCCGGGCGGGGCGTGGCCCAGACCCGGGACGGGGCGCCGGTCACCATCGACCAGCTCGGCCGGGACCTGAAGGCCGTGCTCGACGCCGCCGTCCCCGACGGCCCGGTGGTGCTGGTCGGCCACTCGATGGGCGGGATGACGGTGATGGCGCTGGCCGCCCGGTATCCCGAGCTGATCCGGGACCGGGTGGTCGCGGCCGCCTTCGTGGGCTCGTCGTCCGGAAGGCTCGGCGAGGTCAACTTCGGGCTCCCGGTGGCCGGCGTCAACGCGGTGCGCCGGATCCTGCCCGGAGTGCTCCGGGCGCTCGGCCAGCAGGCGGAACTGGTGGAGAAGGGGCGCCGGGCCACCGCCGACCTGTTCGCCGGGATCATCAAGCGGTACTCGTTCGCGGGCCGCGACGTCGACCCGGCGGTGGAACGGTTCGCCGAGCGGATGATCGAGTCCACCCCGATCGACGTCGTCGCCGAGTTCTACCCGGCCTTCGCCGACCACGACAAGACCGAGGCGCTCGCCTGCTTCCGCGACGTCCCGGTGCTGGTGCTCGCCGGAGTGCGGGACCTGGTCACGCCCAGCGAGCACAGCGAGGCCATCGCCGACCTGCTGCCCGACGCCGAGCTGGTGCTCGTGCCGGACGCCGGGCACCTGGTGATGCTGGAGCACCCGGAAGCGGTCACCGACCGGCTCGCCGACCTGCTCACCCGCGCGGGCGCGGTGCCCGCAGGGGCTACCGTAAGTGGCTATGGAACGACCAGCAGCACCAGCAGCGCACGAGGCCGCTGAGACCCGTCTGACGATCACCTCCCCCGAGCAGATGCGGGAGCTGGGCCGACGGCTGGCCGAGCTGCTGCGCGCGGGCGACCTGGTGATGCTCAGCGGGGAACTCGGCGCGGGCAAGACGACCCTGACCCGCGGGCTCGGCGAGGGGCTCGGCGTACGCGGCGCGGTGACCTCGCCGACCTTCGTGATCGCCCGGGTGCACCCGTCCCTCGGCGACGGCCCGCCCCTCGTGCACGTCGACGCCTACCGCCTCGCCGGCGGCCTGGACGAGATGGAGGACCTGGACCTCGACGTCTCGCTGCCCGACTCGGTGATCGTCGTGGAGTGGGGCGAGGGCAAGGTCGAGGAGCTGACCGAGGACCGCCTCCAGGTCACCATCCACCGCGCGGTCGGCGACACGACGGACGAGGTCCGGCACGTGACGCTGACCGGGCTGGGGGAGCGGTGGTCGGGGGCGGGGCTGGAGACACTGACGGGCTGAGCGCCGTCACCGGATCACCACGACCGGCACCCCGATGGTGGCGAACCGCCACATCGCGTCGCCGTCCGTCCGGCTCTCCCGGATCCCGCCCGTCTTGACGCTCGGCTCGGCCGGCATCGCCGACCCGCTGTGCACCGCCGCGCTGAACCCGATCACCACCCCGTCCACGCTGGTGAACCGGACCACGTGCTCGACGGGCAGCCCGTCCGTGCCGGTGGCCGTGTGGGAGCGGGAGCTGACCCAGTACGTGCCCGGCGCCGGGTCGACGCTGCCCGGCCGCACCGTGAAGGTGCGCTGCACCCGGTTGCCGGGGGTGACCAGCCAGACCCGGTCGTCGTCCACCGAGTACACCACCCGTTCACCCGATCCGGAGCCGCTCGGCAGGGCGGTCGGGTGATGCCGGTCCCGGGGCGCCTTCGCCTTCGCCGCCGCGGACGCGCTCGCCGCCGGCCCGTCGCGCAGCACGGCCGGCACGGTCGCCTGGGCGCGGAACGCCAGGAAACCGACCGTTCCCAGGGCCGCCGCGGTGAGGCCGGCCACGATCGCCGAGCTGGTCCCTGCCACCTGCGCCCACCTCTGCTTCACGTCCGATTCGGGTTATATGCCGTATTGATTCAGATTCATCCAGACCGTAGCAGCCGGTGGCCGTTCGTCCCCGGCGGCCGTGCGCGAGCCGCGGGCGCCGTAGGCTGTTCGCGTGCTCTTGCTCGCTCTGGATACCGCAACACCCGCCGTCACCGTCGCGCTGCACGACGGCACGGACGTCATCGCCTCGTCGAGCCAGGTGGACGCGCGCCGGCACGGAGAGCTGCTGCTGCCGGCCGTCGACCGGGTCCTCACCGAGGCCGGACTGAAGCTGGAGGCCGTCACCGGCATCGTCGTCGGCACCGGGCCCGGTCCCTACACCGGCCTGCGCGTCGGCCTGATGACCGCCGACACCTTCGGCCTGGCGCTCGGCGTCCCGGTGTACGGCGTGTGCACGCTGGACGGCCTCGCCTACGCCGCCGACATCGAGAAGGGCCCCTTCGTCGTGGCGACCGACGCCCGGCGCAAGGAGGTCTACTGGGCGACCTACGCCGACTCCCGCACCCGGCTGACCGATCCGGCCGTGGACCGTCCCGCCGACATCGCCGAGCGGGTCGCGGGCCTCCCGGCGGTCGGCGCCGGCGCGCTGCTCTACCCGGACACCTTCCCGAGCGTCCACGAACCCGAGCACGTGTCCGCCGCCGCGCTCGCCGCGCTCGCCGCCGAACGGCTGGCCGCGGGCGTGGAACCGCCCGCGCCCCGGCCGCTGTACCTGCGCCGCCCGGACGCCCAGGTCCCCAAGAACTACAAGGTGGTCACCCCCAAGTGACACAGCCGGCACCTCCCCGACTGCGCGAGATGCGCTGGTGGGACATCGACCCGGTCCTGGAGCTGGAACGGGACCTGTTCCCCGAGGACGCCTGGTCCCGGGGGATGTTCTGGTCCGAGCTGGCCCACGCCCGGGGCCCCGAGGCCACCCGGTGCTATCTCGTCGCCGAGTCCGCCGACGGCCGGATCGTCGGGTACGGCGGCCTGGCCGCGGCCGGTGACACGGCCGACGTCCAGACCATCGCCGTCGCCCGCGACTACCAGGGCACCGGCCTCGGCGCCCGCCTGCTGGCCGAGCTGCTGCGCGCGGCGACCGCGTTCGAGTGTCCCGACGTGATGCTCGAATGCCGGGTCGACAACGTCCGCGCCCAGAAGCTCTACGAACGCTTCGGCTTCGTCCCCGTCGGCTTCCGGCGCGGCTACTACCAGCCCGGAAACGTGGACGCCCTGGTGATGCGCCTGACCCACGGGCCCGACAGCGGCCCCGCCGCCGGGTCCGCCCCCGCACAAGGAACCGAGATCAATGACTGACTCACGCGACGAGCCTCTCGTACTCGGCATCGAGACCTCCTGCGACGAGACCGGCGTCGGCATCGTCCGCGGCACCACCCTGCTGGCGGACGCCGTCGCCTCCAGCGTCGACGAGCACGCCCGCTTCGGCGGTGTCGTGCCGGAGGTGGCCTCCCGCGCCCACCTGGAGGCGATGGTCCCCACCATCGACCGCGCGCTGAAGGAGGCGGGGGTCAGCGCCAGGGACCTGGACGGCATCGCGGTCACCGCGGGCCCCGGCCTCGCGGGCGCCCTGCTCGTCGGCGTCTCGGCCGCCAAGGCGTACGCCTACGCTCTCGGCAAGCCCCTGTACGGCGTGAACCACCTCGCCTCCCACATCTGCGTGGACCAGCTGGAGCACGGCCCGCTGCCCGAGCCGACGATGGCCCTGCTGGTCTCCGGCGGCCACTCCTCCCTGCTGCTGTCCTCGGACATCACCTCCGACGTGCGCCCGATGGGCGCGACCATCGACGACGCGGCCGGCGAGGCCTTCGACAAGATCGCCCGCGTGCTGAACCTGGGCTTCCCCGGCGGCCCGGTCATCGACCGCTACGCCAAGGAGGGCGACCCGGCGGCGATCGCCTTCCCGCGCGGCCTGACCGGCCCCCGCGACCCGGCGTACGACTTCTCCTTCTCCGGCCTGAAGACCGCCGTGGCCCGCTGGATCGAGGCCAGGCGCGCGGCCGGTGAGGAGGTCCCGGTCCGCGACGTGGCCGCCTCCTTCCAGGAGGCCGTGGTCGACGTGCTGACCCGCAAGGCCGTCCGCGCCTGCAAGGACGAGGGCGTGGACCACCTCATGATCGGCGGCGGGGTCGCGGCCAACTCCCGGCTGCGCGCCCTCGCCCAGGAGCGCTGCGAGGCGGCCGGCATCCGGCTGCGCGTGCCGCGCCCCAAGCTGTGCACGGACAACGGCGCGATGGTGGCCGCGCTGGGCGCCGAGATGGTCGCCCGCAACCGGGCCGCGTCCAGCTGGGACCTGTCGGCGGACTCCTCGCTGCCGGTGACCGACCCGCACGTGCCCGGACACGACCACGACCACGTGCACGAGGTCAGCAAGGAGAACCTGTACTCGTGACCGTCGCCCTGATGTGGGAGGCGCGGGCGGCCGACGGACGGGGCGCCGACCTGCTGGCCTGGGTCCGCGCCCAGCGCCTGGCCAAGGAGCCGCTGCGCCGGGAGACCTTCCGCGCGCCGCAGGACCGGGTGCTGGTCGTCACCTGGTGGGACGCGCCGTACGACGCACCGCTCCCGGAACTGCCCGAGCCGGACCCGGAGCTGGTGACCCGGACCGTGCACCGGTGGCGCTTCGAGGCGGTGGCGGACGGCTGAGGCGCCAGGGGCCGTCGAGTCCGTCGAGTCCGTCGAGTACGTTGAGGCAGGTGTGACGGCCGAGGTTGCGGAGGCACCCCCTTCCTGCGCTATGATCATCACACAGCGAACGGCCGGAACACCGGCCCGGAGCCAGTGCGTTGGTGGTCCAAGGAAAGACGCCCCGCTTCCTGCGGGGAGATGCAGGTGCAAGGCCTGCCCGGCGCTCCATTCGACACCCCGCCCCCGGGAAACCGGAGGTGGGGTTGTTCGCGTTGTGGTGGTAGAACCGGGCATCCGTCGAATGTTTCGTGGGTGTGACCGAATGTTCCGAAGCCCCGTGCCGGTGCACGACGCTTCGTCCCACGCCCCCGCGCGGATACGATCGCTCGCATGAAGCCTTCGAAGCCCGCAGAAACACAGACGGCGACCCTCGCCGAGATCGCCCGGGAGGCCGGGGTCTCCGCTCCGACTGTTTCGAAGGTCCTCAACGGCCGTGCCGACGTCGCCCCGGCGACCCGCACCCGGGTCGAGGATCTGCTGCGCGCCTACGGCTACCGGCGCCGGCGTGCCGAGGCGTCCCGCTCGCCGCTGATCGACCTCGTCTTCCACGAACTGGAGAGCGCCTGGGCGCTGGAGGTCATCCGGGGCGTGGAGAACGTGGCCCGGGACGCCGGACTGAGCGTGGTGCTCTCCGAGTCGGCGGGCCGGCTCACCCCCGGCCGGACCTGGGCCGACCAGGTCGCCGCCCGCCGCCCGCACGGCGTGGTGCTGGTGCTCTCCGGCCTCGACGAGTCCCAGCGGGCCCTGCTGACCAGCCGCTCCATCCCGTTCGTGGTGATGGACCCGGCGGGCGACCCGGGGCCGGACGTGCCCTCCATCGGCGCCACCAACTGGCAGGGCGGACTCGCCGCCACGCGGCACCTGGTGGAACTCGGCCACACCCGGATCGGCGCGATCAGCGGACCGTCCCCGATGATGTGCAGCCGGGCCCGCGTCGACGGCTACCGGGCGGCCCTGGAGACGGCCGGGCTGCCCGCGGACCCCTCGCTGGTCCTCGCCGGCGACTTCCACCACGACGCCGGCTACCGGCTGGGACTCGAACTGCTGCGCCGCCCGGACCGGCCCACCGCCGTCTTCGCGGGCAACGACCTCCAGGCCCTCGGCCTGTACGAGGCCGCCCGCGAACTGGGGCTGCGCATCCCGGAGGACCTCAGTGTGGTCGGCTTCGACGATCTGCCGGTGGCCCGCTGGGTGGGGCCGCCGCTGACGACCGTACGGCAGCCGCTGACCGAGATGGCCGAGGCCGCGGCCCGGCTGGTGCTGGAACTGGGCCGGGCCGAGGACGATCGGACGACGACCCGGGTGGAGCTGGCGACGAGCCTGGTGGTGCGCTCCAGCACGGCCGCTCCCGCGACGGCCGGAAGCTGACGCGCCGCCGGGCGGGGCGCGCGCCGGGCGGACGCGCGCCGACGGTCCGTCAGGTGAGCCGTCGGATGAGAATTTCACAAGAAAACCGGTTCACGCGGAAACGGCCGACTATCCGTTCATCATTCGGACTTATGTTCCTGTCGTGACGCGACACGAGGAGCAAGGCGGCACGGGCAGACGCGTGCGCCGGCGGTCGAGAGCGCTCAAAATCGCCGGGCTGACCCTGACGGGCGCACTGATGCTGGCCGCCGCGGCGGCGAGCTGGGCGTACTGGCACCTGAACGGCAACATCACCAGCGTCGACATCGACAGCGCGCTCGGCGACGACCGGCCCGCCCGCGCGGTGCTCACCCCCGCCCCGACCGCCTCCGCCGATGCCTCCCCGGTGCCCACCGGCTCGCTGAACATCCTGGTCCTCGGCTCGGACTCGCGCAGCGGCGCGGCCAACCGGGAACTGGGCGGCGGCGACAGCGAGGGCGCCCGGTCCGACACGGCGATGGTCGTGCACCTCGACGCGGGCCGGACGGCGGCGACCGTGGTCAGCATCCCGCGCGACACGCTCGTCACCCGCCCGTCCTGCCCGCTGGACTCGGGCGGCGCCTCGGCACCGGCGTACGGCGCGATGTTCAACAGCGCCTACGCGCTGGGCGGTCCGGTGTGCGCGGTGAAGACCGTGGAGTCGCTCACCGGCGTCCGCATGGACCACTACCTCGAAATCGACTTCTCCGGCTTCGCCCGGCTGGTCGACGCGCTCGGCGGGGTGGACGTCACCACCGAGCAGGACATCGACGACGACCAGAGCCACCTCCACCTCAAGGCCGGCACCCACCACCTCGACGGCACGCGCGCCCTGGCCCTCGCCCGCACCCGGCACGGCATCGGCGACGGCAGCGACCTGGGCCGCATAGGACTTCAGCAGACGCTGGTCAAGGCCCTGCTGGAGCAGATCTCCGATGCCGGACTGCTCACCGACCCGGCCCGGCTCTACCAGGTCGCCGACGCCGTCACCGCCGGCCTCACCACCGACACCGGCCTGGACTCCCTGGGCGAGCTGACGAGCCTCGGCCGGAGCCTTCGGGACCTGAGCGCCGACCGGGTGACGACGGTGACGATGCCGGTCGTCCCGGCCCCCTCCGACCCCAACCGCGTGATCCCCGAGGAACCCCGGGCGAGCGAACTCTGGGCGTCCCTGCGCTGAGGTCCGGGACGCGGAGGAAATCCTTGTGGATTTCTTCCGGCCGCGTGTCGATCCCGGCGTCTCCCGTTCGACGTACAGGTGAGCGGCGGGGAACGGCCCCGCCGCCCGACCGAGGGAGACACCATGCCCCGTTACCTGTCGCTCGTGCGCATCGACGAGTCCACCGCGCCCGCCGGCGGCCCCAGCGCGGAGCTCCAGCGGCGGATGGGCGAGCTGATCGAGGAGATCACCAAGGCCGGCGTCCTGCTCGACACCGCCGGGCTGACCCCGGCCGCGCGGGCCACCCGGGTGGACTGGGACGGCGAGCGGGCCACCGTCACCGACGGGCCGTTCACCGAGTCCAAGGAGGTCGTCGGCGGTTACGCGCTCATGCAGTGCAAGGACCGCGCCGAGGCCCTGGAGTGGACCCGGCGCTTCCTGGCCGTCCACGGCCCGGAGTGGACCATCGCCTGCGAGCTGCGGGAGATCGCCGAGGCCTGAGCCGCTTGGCCCGGGGGCCCGCACGGTGTTGCATGTGGCCTGTGCAACCACAGTCACAGCCCACGGCGGCCGAGCCGGCCCCCGCCCACGCCATCGAGACCGTCTTCCGGCTGGAGTCGCCGCGGGTGATCGCCGCTGTCGCGCGGATCGTGCGGGACGTCGGCATCGCCGAGGAACTGGCGCAGGACGCGCTGGTCGCCGCGCTGGAGCGGTGGCCCCGGGACGGGGTGCCCGACAAGCCCGGCGCCTGGCTGATGGCCACCGCCCGGCACCGGGCCGTCGACCTGGTCCGGCGCCGGGAGACCTACGCCCGCAAACTCGCCGAGATCGGCCGGGACCTGAAGACCACGGCGCCGCCCGAGGAGACCGCCGACCCGGACGGCATCGACGACGACCTGCTCCGGCTGGTCTTCACCGCCTGCCACCCGGTCCTGTCGCCGCAGGCCCGCACCGCGCTCACGCTGCGCCTGCTCGGCGGCCTGACCACGGCCGAGATCGCCCGCGCCTGCCTGGTGCCGGAACCGACGGTCGCCCAGCGCATCGTCCGCGCCAAGCGCACCCTCGCGGCGAAGAACGTCGCCTTCGAGGTGCCGTACGGACCCGACCGCGAGGCCCGTCTCGGCTCCGTCCTGGACGTCATCTACCTGATCTTCAACGAGGGGTACGCGGCCACCGCCGGCGACGACTGGCTGCGCCCGGGCCTGTGCGAGGACGCGCTGCGGCTGGCCCGGGTGCTGTCCGCGCTGATGCCGCGGGAACCCGAGGTGCACGGCCTGACCGCGCTGCTGGAGTTCCAGGCGTCCCGCACCGCCGCCCGCACCGCGCCCGACGGCACACCGGTGCTGCTGAAGGACCAGGACCGCCGCCGCTGGAACCGCATGCTCATCGCGCGCGGCGTGCGCGCCCTGGAACGCGCCGGAGCCACGGCGGCGGGCCCGCCCGGCCCGTACGCCCTCCAGGCGGCCATCGCCGCCTGCCACGCCCGCGCGCACACCTACGAGGAGACCGACTGGCGGTCCATCGCCACGCTGTACGGCCTGCTGGCCGCCCGCTCGCCGTCCCCCGTGGTCGAGCTGAACCGCGCGGTCGCCGTGTCGATGGCCGACGGCCCGGAACGGGCCCTGCCGCTGGTGGACGCCCTGGCCGCGGAGCCCGCGCTGCGCGGCTACCACCTGCTGCCCAGCGTCCGCGGGGACCTGCTGTCCCGGCTCGGGCGCGCCGCCGAGGCCCGCGAGGAGTTCCTCCGGGCGGCGGAGCTGGCCCGCAACGAGCGGGAGCGCGCGCTGCTGCTGAGCCGGGCGGATCAGCCCAGTGGATGACCGATCAGCATCGTCGGCGCCCCCGCCACCCGGGTGAGGAAGACGGTGGCCGCGTTCGGCCCCTGCGGCCGGACCTTGCGGCGCAGCTCCTCCGGCTCGACGGCCGAGCCGCGCTTCTTCACGGTCAGCGTGCCGACCTCCCGCTCGCGCAGCAGGGCCTTCAGCCGCTTGACGTTGAACGGCAGCCGGTCGGTGATCTCGTAACCGGTGGCGTACGGCGTGGGCCGCGGTTCGTCGGCGGTGACGTAGGCGATGGTCGGGTCCAGCAGTCCGCCGCCGAGGTCCTCGGCCACCTCCGCGACCAGGTGCGCGCGGATGACCGCGCCGTCCGGCTCGTACAGGTACCGCCCCACCGGCCGCACCGCCGGGTCGGGCAGGCCCCGGCCGAGCAGCGTGCGCGGCCCCGGCAGCAGCGTGGCCCGGACGGCGCCCGGCGTCCCGGTCCCGAACCACAGCACCGCTTCCTTCACGTCCCCGCCGTCCGAGATCCACTCGGCCTCGGCCTCGGCCGGGACGATCTCGTGCGGAATGCCGGGCGCGATCTTCAGCGCCGCGCGGGGCGCCCGGCGGGCCGTCTCGACCGCCCAGGACAGCGGCGGCGAGTACGCCTCCGGGTCGAACACCCTGCCGCGCCCGCCCCGCCGGGCCGGGTCCGCGAACACCGCGTCGTATCCGGCGGTGTCCACCTCCGTGACATCGGCCTCGCGTACCTCGATCAGGTCCGCCAGGCCCAGCGCCTCGGCGTTGGCGCGGGCCGCCGCGGCGGTCGGCGGGTCGCGGTCCACGGCCAGCACCCGGATCCCTTCCCGCGCCAGCGCGATCGCGTCCCCGCCGATGCCGCAGCACAGGTCGGCCACGGAGGTCACGCCCAGCTCGGTCAGCCGCCGTGCCCGGTACGCCGCCACGCTCGCCCGGGTGGACTGCTCGACCCCGTTCGGCGTGAAGAACATCCGCCCGGCGTCCTCCGTCCCGAACTTCGCCGCGGCCCGCTGCCGCAGCCGTGCCTGGCCCAGCGCGGCGGAGACCAGTGCGGCGGGGTGGTCGCGGCGCAGCCGGGTGGCCACCGCCAGTTCCCGCGCGGGCTCGGTGTCGCGCACCTCGTCGAGGAGGGCGCGGCCTTCGGGGGTGAGGAGCAGAGCGAGGTCGTTCACCGGCTCATTGTGGGCCAGTCGGTGGATGGTGCGCCCGCGGCGGCGGTGTCGGCCCGGAGCGCGGGCCGGGGCCTGGGAGGATCCGGCACCATGCGAGCAGTAGTACAAAATGACAAAAGTCGGGCGCGCGTCGCGAAGACGGCCGCCGCCACCACCGCCCTCGCACTGGCCGCCCTGCTGTCCGGCTGCGCCGGCGACCCCGCCCCGGCCCCGGCCCACGGCGGCCCCGCCCACCCTCCGGACCCGCGCGCCCGCCAGGCCGCCGAACACGCCCGGCTGGCCGCCGCCGCCCGGCGCTGGGGCCTGGCCCGGGCCCCGCTCACCGCGCCGGCCCCGCCCGCCGGAAAACCCCGGATCACCCCCCGGGACGGCTTCGAGGTGGACGGCCAGGAGGAGGAGAACCTCCCGCCGGTCTTCACCACCGTCCCCACCCGGCAGAAGGTCGTCTTCCTCACCATCGACGACGGCGCCGAGAAGGACCCCGCGTTCCTGCGCATGATGAGCGAGCTGAAGGTGCCGTACACCGCGTTCCTCAGCAACTACGTCATCGAGGACGACTACGGCTACTTCCGCCGGATGCAGGCCCAGGGCGTCACCCTGAACAACCACACCCTGACCCACCCCTACCTGCCCGGCCTGTCCTACGAGGAGCAGCGCGACGAGATCTGCGGCATGCAGACCGTCATGAAGAAGCAGTTCGGCAAGGCGCCCACCGTCTTCCGGCCGCCGTACGGCAACTACAACGGCGACACCCTCCGCGCCGCCAAGGAGTGCGGCATCGAGTACGCGCCGATCTGGGACGAGGAGGTCTTCGTCGACCACTGGGAGTACCGCGACTGGGACCGCCGCCTGCACCCCGGCGACATCGTCCTCACCCACTTCCGCGGCCGGGACGACTGGAACGGCACGATGGTGGACGACATGCGGCGCTTCCTGGACAAGGTCACCCGCGAGGGCTACGCCGTCGCCCGATTGGAAGACTACCTGTGAGGCACCCGCGGGGCCGGCCGTCGGCCCCGCCCCCGACGGGCTGCGCCCAGCCCGTCGACCCCGTGGAACACCACGGCGGAAAGACCGCCGAAGGCATACGCCCGCACACCACCGCCCCCGGCTGCCGCCCCCGGGACCCGGCCTGCCCCACCGTCCCCGACCACGTCCGCACCTGCGGCGGCGGCGCCGCCCGCGGCCTCCGGGTGCGCCGGTACGGTCCGCGAACTGCGCTCCATGCCATCCTGCCCGTCACCGACGGCACCACCATCCCCGGCTGCCGCCCCCGGGACCCGGCCTGCCCCACCGTCCCCGACCACGTCCGCACCTGCGGCGGCGGCGCCCGAGGCCTCCGGGTGCGCCGGTACGGTCCGCGAACTGCGCTCCATGCCACCCTGCCCGTCACCGACGGCACCACCGCCCCCGGCTGCCGCCGCCTCGCCCGCCTGCGCGCTCTCGGCGCCGGCCCCGGCGACCGCACCGCCGGCCACCGGGCCCCGGCCGGACTGCCGTACGCCGGCCGGCGCGCCGGGATGAGGCGGCCGGCAGGACCGCCTCCGCACCCGCCTCGGCCTGCTCCGCCCGCCCCGCCGCGCCGACGGCCGCCCTCACCCGCCGCCTCATCCCCGGCGGCCTCGTCCTCGCGGGCCCCGGCGGGCCGACGGACGTCCCCGTGCGCGAGCACACGGCACGGGTCCTCGAAGCGGCCCGGGAACACGGCCTGACGGCGGCCCGCCCCGAGGGCCACCTGCCGGCTCTTTCCGGTACGGGCCGGCCCGCCGGTCAACGCCGGGACGGCCGATTCACCGCCGCCGCGCCGCGCGGCATTGGCACTCCGCTTGACCGAGTGCTAACCCCGGTCATAGTCTCGGCTCTGGCACTCCGCAGGTGAGAGTGCCAACAAACGCGACGGGCAGGTCCGGCACCCGCGACGACGGATCGACCTGGTCGCCACCTCAGACAGTTAACCCCGTGAGATCTCCGAAGGGGGAGGTCGGATCGTGACGACCGCCAGCTCCAAGGTTGCCATCAAGCCGCTCGAGGACCGCATCGTGGTCCAGCCGCTGGACGCCGAGCAGACCACGGCCTCTGGCCTGGTCATCCCGGACACCGCGAAGGAGAAGCCCCAGGAGGGCGCCGTCCTCGCCGTGGGCCCGGGCCGGTTCGAGAACGGCGAGCGGCTTCCGCTCGACGTCAAGGTCGGCGACGTCGTCCTCTACAGCAAGTACGGCGGCACCGAGGTGAAGTACAACGGCGACGAGTACCTCGTCCTCTCGGCTCGCGACGTGCTCGCGATCATCGAGAAGTAATCACCTCAAGCAACTCTCCGCTTGAGCTGCGCCCCTGGCCCCCGCGATCGAATAAGAAGCCGGGCGCCCGGGGCGCGGCGTTTTTCACCTACAGAATTCCGAGAGGGCTCCCGCTGTCATGGCGAAGATCCTGAAGTTCGACGAGGACGCCCGTCGCGCCCTTGAGCGCGGCGTCAACAAGCTTGCCGACACCGTCAAGGTGACGATCGGCCCCCGCGGCCGCAACGTCGTCATCGACAAGAAGTTCGGCGCCCCCACCATCACCAACGACGGTGTCACGATCGCCCGCGAGGTGGAGATCGAGGACCCGTACGAGAACCTCGGCGCCCAGCTGGTGAAGGAGGTGGCGACCAAGACCAACGACATCGCGGGTGACGGCACCACCACCGCCACCGTGCTCGCCCAGGCGCTCGTCCGCGAGGGCCTGAAGAACGTCGCCGCCGGTGCCTCCCCGGCCGCCCTGAAGAAGGGCATCGACGCCGCGGTCAAGGCCGTCTCCGACGAGCTGCTCGCCACCGCGCGCCCGATCGACGAGAAGTCCGACATCGCCGCCGTCGCCGCGCTGTCCGCCCAGGACCAGCAGGTCGGCGAGCTGATCGCCGAGGCGATGGACAAGGTCGGCAAGGACGGTGTCATCACCGTCGAGGAGTCCAACACCTTCGGTCTGGAGCTGGACTTCACCGAGGGCATGGCCTTCGACAAGGGCTACCTGTCGCCGTACTTCGTGACGGACCAGGAGCGCATGGAGGCCGTCCTCGACGAGCCGTACATCCTGATCACGCAGGGCAAGATCTCCGCCATCGCGGACCTCCTGCCGCTGCTGGAGAAGGTCATCCAGGCCGGTGCCTCCAAGCCGCTGCTGATCATCGCCGAGGACGTCGAGGGCGAGGCCCTGTCGACCCTGGTCGTCAACAAGATCCGCGGCACCTTCAACGCCGTCGCGGTGAAGGCCCCCGGCTTCGGCGACCGCCGCAAGGCGATGCTCCAGGACATGGCCGTCCTCACCGGCGCCACCGTCATCTCCGAGGAGGTCGGTCTCAAGATCGACCAGGTCGGCCTCGACGTGCTCGGCTCCGCCCGCCGCGTCACCGTCACCAAGGACGACACCACGATCGTCGACGGCGCCGGCAAGTCCGAGGACGTGCAGGGCCGCGTCGCCCAGATCAAGGCCGAGATCGAGAACACCGACTCCGACTGGGACCGCGAGAAGCTCCAGGAGCGCCTCGCGAAGCTGGCCGGCGGCGTGTGCGTGATCAAGGTCGGCGCCGCCACCGAGGTGGAGCTGAAGGAGAAGAAGCACCGTCTGGAGGACGCCATCTCCGCGACCCGCGCCGCGGTCGAGGAGGGCATCGTCTCCGGTGGTGGCTCCGCTCTGGTCCACGCCTCCAAGGTCCTCGAGGGCAACCTCGACAAGACCGGCGACGAGGCCACCGGTGTCGCCGTGGTCCGCAACGCCGTGGTCGAGCCGCTGCGCTGGATCGGCGAGAACGCCGGCCAGGAGGGCTACGTCATCGTGTCCAAGGTCAAGGACCTGGACAAGGGCCAGGGCTACAACGCCGCCACCGGC
The DNA here is from genome assembly GCF_033366695.1 of Streptomyces sp. SCL15-4. Lineage (NCBI taxonomy): Bacteria > Bacillati > Actinomycetota > Actinomycetes > Kitasatosporales > Streptomycetaceae > Streptomyces > Streptomyces sp. SCL15-4. Next base: position 3,530,425 of record NZ_JAOBTQ010000001.1, on the reverse strand, counting down.
GAGTACGGCGACCTGATCAAGGCCGGCGTCATCGACCCGGTCAAGGTCACCCGCTCCGCCCTGGAGAACGCCGCCTCCATCGCCTCCCTGCTGCTCACGACCGAGACCCTGGTCGTCGAGAAGAAGGAAGAGGAAGAGCCGGCCGCCGCGGGCCACAGCCACGGCCACGCCCACTGAGGCAAGCGCTTCTGAGCGAAGGCCCGGCACCCCGCCGAGGGGGTGCCGGGCCTTCGCCCTGTCCGCCTACCGCTCCAGCTCGTCCAGCGCACCCAGCTGCTGCATCAGCCCCAGCTGGTCGTGCTGCCACCACAGCTCGGTGATCTTTCCGGCGGTGCCGAAGCGGAACAGTGTCATTCCGGTCATGGCGACCTGCCGGCCGGTGGGCGCGATGCCCAGGAAGTCGCCCCGGTGCGTGCCGCGCCAGGACCAGCGGGCGCAGGCCCGGTCGCCCTCGGCGAACACGTCCTCGACCGTGAACGCGAAGTCGAAGGCGGCGCGCCACATCCGGAACTCGGCGCGCGCGTGATCCAGCCCGACGGTGTCCTGCGGGTTCATCGGATCGCGGCTGTGGACGTCCTCGTCCAGCAGGTCGTTCAGCGGCGGCAGCTCGCCCGCGCTGCCCAGCGCCTCGAAGAACCGGCGCACGACGGGCTCCGCCAGGCGTTCGTCCCGTACGACGTCCAGACCGGTGAACCTCGGCCGCTCGTCGCACAGCGCCGCCAGGTCCCGGAAGACCCGCTCCGTCTCCGGGAGGTCCGAGTTCCGCCTCGCGTCCTCGTACGACGCGAACTCCACCACCTCCACCACGTGCGACGCGTCCGCGCGGTCCCGGCCCACCACCGCGTGCGTCGCCGTCCGCCTCCCGTCGGTCCGCCGGAGCCAGTCGTCCATCAGCCGGTCCAGCTCCTCCAGCCGGCCCGTCCTGCACTCGATGAGCTGTACGAAGGTCATGGCGCCGCCTCCGGCCCCCCTTGGTCCGGTAACCGTCCCGCCCATTTTCCCACCGGGACGGCCGCGCCACCCGCGCGCCTACCGCGGCCCGTACTTCCGTCCCGTACGGGAGCTGATCCCGCCGAGCAGCCCGCGCGGCGTCACCTTCACCAGGCCCATCAGCGCCTTGTACCGGGGGTCCGGGATCGACAGCGTCCTGCCGCGCGCCAGGTCGGCCAGGGCCGCCGCGACCAGCTTGTCGGCGTCCAGCCACAGCCAGCCGGGGATGTTGTCCGTGCCCATTCCCGCCCGCTGGTGGAACTCGGTACGCACGAACCCCGGGCACAGCGCCATCAGCCGGACCCCGCTGCCCGCCAGGTCCCGCGCCGCGCCCTGGGTGAACTGCACGACCCACGACTTCGACGCGCCGTAGGTCCCGCGCGGCACGAAAGCGGCCACCGAGGCGACGTTCACCACCCCGCCCCGGCCGCGCTCGCGCATCGCGCCGGCCGCCGCCGACGTCAGCCGCAGCACCGCCTCGCAGTGCACCTTCAGCATCCGCAGCTCGTCCGCCATCGACACGTCCAGATAGCGGCCCTTGTTGCCGAAGCCGGCGTTGTTGATCAGCAGGTCGACCGGGTTCTTCCGGTCGCCGAGCCGGCCGGCCACCGCCTCGATGCCCTCGTCCAGGGAGAGGTCGGCGGGCAGCACCTCCACCTCGACGCCGTGCCGGTCGTGCAGTTCCGTCGCCTGTTCGCGCAGCCGCCCGGCGTCCCGGGCCACCAGCACCAGGTCCTGCCCGTCAGCCGCCAGCCGCCGCGCGAACGCGGCGCCGATCCCCGCGGTCGATCCCGTAATCAGAGCCGTTGTCATGGCCCAAGGGTAGTGACCCGGACCGACAGCCTCCGCTGACCGCGCGCCGCCCGGTCCCGGGCCGCCGGCGACCGCTCAGGCCTGCTGCTCCGCCACGTACGCGCGGGCCCTCGCCAGCGCCTGGGAGTGCAGCGCCTCGCCCGCCGCGAGCAGCCGGGGCAGCAGCTCCCGCTCGGTGGTCACCGCCCGGAACTGCATCTCCGCCGTCACCCCGTGGTCCGGCCGGTGCACGATCTCCACCGGGTCGCCCGAGCGGATCTCACCCGGCACGATCACCCGGAGGTAGGCACCCGTCGCGCCCTTCCGTGTGAACCTCTTGATCCAGCCGCGCTCGCCCATGTGGCCCTGGAACGTGGCGCACGGGATGCGGCCCGCGGTCACCTCCAGCACCACCCGCGCGCCGATCCGCCAGCGCTCGCCGATCAGCGCCCCGGAGACGTCCAGGCCGTCCGTCGTCAGGTTCTCGCCGAAACAGCCGTTGGCCAGCGGCCGGCCGAGTCCCCGCGCCCAGGCGTCCAGGTCCTCGCGGGCGTACGCGTACACCGCCTGGTCGTCCCCGCCGTGGTGGCGCGTGTCGCACACCGCGTCCCCGGCCAGCCCGCTCGCGCCGACCCCCTTCGGACCCGGCGCCGCCACCCGTACCGGCCCCTCGGCCGGCTGCTTGTGGATGCCGGTCAGACCGTCCGGCTGGCTGGTGTACGGCACGGGCCGGGGACGGCCCAGATTGACGGAGAGAAGCTTCATCCCAGCACGCTAAGCGATCGACGCCCAAAGCGGCGAAGCGTTATCGGGCACACCACCCAAAGGTTGCCTTATGCTCGACAGGTGATCGAGGCCCGTCATCTCCGCGTCCTGCGCGCCGTCGCCGCCACCGGCTCCTTCTCGGCGGCCGGACGCGAACTGGGCTGCACCCAGCCCGCCGTCAGCCAGCAGATGAAGGCCCTGGAGGCCTCGGTCGGCACCCCGCTGCTGGTCCGCAACGGACGCGAGATGCGCCTCACCCAGGCCGGGGAGGCCCTCGTCCGGCACGCCTCCGGCATCCTCGCCGGGCTCACCGCAGCCGAAGAGGAGGTCGCCGCCATCGCCGGCCTGCGCGCGGGCCGGGTCCGGCTGGTCTCCTTCCCGAGCGGCAGCTCCACACTGGTCCCCACGGCCCTGGCCGCCCTGCGCGCCGCCCACCCCGGCACCCGCGTCTCCCTGGAGGAGGCCGAGCCCCCGAAGTCCGTGGCGCTGCTGCGGGAAGGCGACTGCGACCTCGCCCTGGCCTTCCGCTACGAGGGGGCCGCGGTCGCCGAGGAGTGGGACGACCTCGTCGTACGGCCCCTGCTGACGGACCGCCTGGTCGCCCTGGTGCCCGAACGGCACCGGCTCGCGCGGGCGGAGACCGTCGCCATCGGTGAACTGGCCCAGGAACCGTGGATCGCGGGCTGCCCGCGCTGCCGCGGTCAGCTGGTCGAGGTCTGTGAAGGGGCCGGCTTCACCCCGCGCATCGACTTCGCCACCGACGACTACCCCGCCGTGGTCGGCCTGGTCGGCGCGGGCCTCGGGGTCGCCGTGCTGCCCCGGCTGGCCGTGGAGTCGGTACGGCCGCGAGGCGTGCGCGCGGTACGGCTGGAACCGGCGGTGCGGCGCGAGATCGTCGCCCTGACCCTGCCCGACCTGGCCCAGGTGCCGGCCGTGGCGGCGACACTGGAGCAGCTGGCGCGGGCGGCCGGGCGGATGTAGCGGACCGGGCGCGCGGCGGCCTGCGGCGCCGGCGTCACGGCACGCGCGCGTCGTGCCCCCGTGCGGGCCGGCCCCCGGGTCGCGGGCGGAGGCACCCGAGGGGCGGATTCTGATTGCTGAAACGTTCCTTCAGTGGTCCTGAGCGGTGTCCCCGCTGGTGCCGGAGGAGGCCGTCACCAGCCGGTTGCGTGCCCGCCCCATCAACTCCTCGCGCTCGTCCTCGGTCAGGCCGCCCCAGACGCCGTACGGTTCGCGCACCGCCAGCGCGTGCGCCGCGCACTCCGCGCGGACCGGGCACCTCATGCAGACCTCCTTGGCCGAGTTCTCGCGAGCGCTCCGAGCCGCCCCGCGCTCGCCCTCCGGGTGGAAGAAGAGCGAGCTGTCCACGCCGCGGCAGGCAGCCAGCAGCTGCCAGTCCCACAGGTCCGCGTTCGGTCCGGGAAGGCGGGAGAAATCTGCCATTACGTGACCCCTTGTCGCCGATCTGGGCGGGTACGGTGCCAACGACCGTACATCTCCGGTCTAAGGAGATGAAAATATGACTCATTGCGAATCTAGCCCCAGACACTACGAAGCGGGAAGAAAAGGGGCCAAATGGGTCATAGGTTGTGATGAAAAGTTGAGAGTCCGCCGGGCATGTCGGCACCGTGTCGGTCCCCTCACATAGAGTGCCGAAGACGGCACGCGGCCCCGTAACTCTTTCGAGTGACCGTCGTTGAGAGTGCGGAGGCGGTTGAAAGAACAAGCGCTCGGGCAGGCGTCCGAGACGGTCGACCGCACAGGTGACGATTCCGTACCAGCCTGGAGGCTCAAGGTGACGCGCATCAGCTGCGGAGGGCGGTCATGACATCCGTCCTCGTCTGCGACGACTCCCCGCTTGCCCGAGAAGCGCTCCGCCGCGCGGTCGCGACCGTGCCCGGTGTCGAGCGTGTGACGACGGCGGCCAACGGCGAGGAAGTCCTCCGCCGCTGGGGCGCCGACCGCTCCGACCTCATCCTGATGGACGTACGCATGCCCGGCCTGGGCGGCGTCGAGACCGTGCGCCGGCTGCTGTCCGCCGATCCGGGCGCGCGCATCATCATGCTCACCGTCGCCGAGGACCTGGACGGCGTGGCCCTCGCGGTCGCCGCCGGCGCCCGTGGCTACCTGCACAAGGACGCCTCGCGCGCGGAGCTGCGGGCCACGGTGACACAGGCGCTCGCCGACCCGACCTGGCGGCTCGCCCCGCGCCGGCTGCGCTCGGCGGAGATGGGCGCGGCGCCCACGCTCACCGCGCGCGAGATCCAGGTGCTGGAGGGCATGAGCCACGGCCGTTCCAACGCCGAGATCGGGCGGGAGCTGTTCCTCTCCGAGGACACGGTCAAGACGCACGCCCGCCGCCTGTTCAAGAAACTGGGCGCCTCGGACCGCGCCCACGCGGTGGCCCTCGGGTTCCGCTGGGGCCTGGTCCGGTAACGCCCTCCGCTCCGGGCGACCCCGGCCTGAGGGCCGGGGCGGGCCGGGGCGCCCCTGCCGGTCCGCGGCGGCGCGGACGGCGTACGTCCGGCGGGCGTGCGTCGCCGTCCTCCGGTGCGGTGACAGGGCCGCTCCGGGTGTCGCCGCACACATTCGAGGTCGGTGCGTGACCGGTCGTACGCGCCGTCGTACGCCCCGGCGTGCGGGAGTCCACGCAGGTGCTCCGGCGCACGTCGGCGCCGTGGGCATGGCGTGGCCCGACCGGTCGCCGTACGTCCAGCCGGGCCCTCTTGGAACGGCGCGCGCAAGGCGGCCCGCCGGACGCGCGCTGCTCGTTTCGGCGCGGATGCCGCATCCTTGAGATGTGGAGTCTCTCGGGGACGAGTCGGTCGAGCGGAAGGGGAGGGCGCAGGGGATGAGTGCCGGCGCACCTGCTCATAACGCTTCGGTGCACAACCACCAGCACGATGCGACGGACCGCACGGCCACAGGGCACCATGGACCGATGCGCGACGACGAGGCGGGCACGGCCCATGGGGCGATCGGTGCGCTCGTGCATCGTGCCGTCGACGGGGACGAGCAGGCCACGCACGATCTGCTCGCCCGGGTCCACCCGCTGGCGCTGCGCTACTGCCGCACCCGGCTGTCCCGGCTCCCCGGCGACGCCCGCCACTTCGTGGAGGACCTCGCCCAGGAGGTCTGCGTCGCGGTCCTCTTGGCGCTGCCCCGCTACCGCGACACCGGCCGCCCCTTCGAGGCGTTCGTCTTCGCCATCGCCTCCCACAAGGTCGCCGACCTCCAGCGCGCCGCCATGCGCCACCCGGGGTCGACGGCCGTTCCGTCCGACGAGATGCCCGAGCGGCCCGACGACTCGCTCGGCCCGGAGGAGCGCGCCCTGCTCAGCAGCGATGCCGAGTGGGCCAAGAAGCTGCTGGCCAACCTGCCGGAGAACCAGCGCGAACTGCTTCTGCTGCGCATCGCCGTGGGCTTGACCGCGGAGGAGACGGGACAGATGTTGGGAATGTCACCCGGCGCGGTCCGCGTGGCCCAGCACCGGGCGCTGAGCCGCCTCAGGGCGCTCGCCGAGCAGTAACCCCCCTGGAGGGAGCCGCCGTAGCTCCGCCGCCGCACACCCGCACCGATGGTTTCGTACGAAGATACGAAGCCGGTAGCGAGCCCTTACCGTGGAATTTGCTAGCGACGCTTCCCGTTAGCATGGACATCCGCACCGATCAAGGCCATTTGGGGAAGGTGTCATGACTGCCAACGTCGACGGAGTGCCCGGGAAATTCGCGACACTCGGGCTGACCTACGACGACGTGCTGCTGCTGCCGGGCCCGTCGGACATGGCACCCGACGAGATCGACACCGCCTCGTACGTCTCCCGTAACGTGCGGGTCAACATCCCGCTGCTGTCCGCCGCCATGGACAAGGTGACCGAGTCCCGCATGGCGATCGCGATGGCCCGCCAGGGCGGTGTCGGCGTCCTGCACCGCAACCTGTCCATCGAGGACCAGGCCAACCAGGTCGACCTGGTGAAGCGCTCCGAGTCCGGCATGGTGACCGACCCGATCACCATCCACCCGGAGGCCACGCTCGCCGAGGCCGACGCGCTGTGCGCCAAGTTCCGCATCAGCGGTGTCCCGGTGACCGACGGCGACAAGAAGCTCCTCGGCATCGTCACCAACCGTGACATGGCCTTCGAGAGCGACCGCAGCCGCCGCGTGCGCGAGGTCATGACCCCGATGCCGCTGGTCACCGGCAAGGTCGGCATCTCCGGCCCGGAGGCCATGGAGCTGCTGCGCAAGCACAAGATCGAGAAGCTGCCGCTGGTCGACGACGGCGGTGTCCTCAAGGGCCTGATCACCGTCAAGGACTTCGTCAAGGCGGAGAAGTACCCGAACGCCGCCAAGGACGCCGAGGGCCGCCTGCTGGTCGGCGCGGCGGTCGGCGTGGCCGGCGACGCCTTCGAGCGCGCCCAGGCCCTGATCGAGGCCGGTGTCGACTTCATCGTCGTGGACACCGCGCACGGTCACTCCCGGCTGGTCGGCGACATGATCGCCAAGATCAAGTCGAACTCCTCCGGCGTCGACGTCATCGGCGGCAACGTCGCCACCCGCGACGGCGCGCAGGCGCTGGTCGACGCGGGCGCCGACGGCATCAAGGTCGGCGTCGGCCCCGGCTCCATCTGCACCACCCGCGTCGTCGCCGGCGTCGGCGTGCCGCAGGTCACCGCGATCTACGAGGCCGCGCTCGCCGCCAAGGACGCCGGTGTCCCGGTGATCGGCGACGGCGGTCTGCAGTACTCCGGCGACATCGCCAAGGCCCTGGTCGCGGGCGCCGACACGGTGATGCTCGGCTCGCTGCTCGCGGGCTGCGAGGAGTCCCCGGGCGAGCTGCTGTTCATCAACGGCAAGCAGTTCAAGTCGTACCGCGGCATGGGCTCGCTCGGCGCCATGCAGACCCGCGGCGACCGCAGGTCGTTCTCCAAGGACCGCTACTTCCAGGAGGGCGTCGCCTCCGACGAGCAGCTGATCCCCGAGGGCATCGAGGGCCAGGTGCCCTACCGCGGCCCGCTGTCCTCCGTCGTCCACCAGCTGGTCGGCGGCCTGCGCCAGTCGATGTTCTACGTCGGCGGCAGGACCGTGCCCGAGCTGCAGGCCAACGGCCGGTTCGTGCGGATCACCTCGGCGGGCCTGAAGGAGAGCCACCCGCACGACATCCAGATGACGGTCGAGGCACCGAACTACAGCGGCAAGAAGTGACGCGCGCGCACGCGTGAGGCTCTTCGAGGGCGGCTCCGGACGACTCCGGGGCCGCCCTCGCCGCGCGAGTGGGGGGTCGCCGTCCCAGCCGTCGGCGATACTGGAAGACGCTGAAACGCATCAGGGAAAGGCCAAGACGTGACTGAGATCGAGATCGGGCGCGGCAAGCGCGGCCGCCGGGCGTACGCCTTCGACGACATCGCCGTCGTCCCCAGCCGCCGTACGCGGGACCCGAAGGAGGTCTCGATCGCCTGGCAGATCGACGCCTACCGCTTCGAGCTGCCGTTCCTGGCCGCCCCCATGGACTCCGTGGTCTCCCCGGCCACCGCGATCCGCATCGGCGAGCTGGGCGGCCTCGGCGTGCTGAACCTCGAGGGTCTGTGGACGCGCCACGAGGACCCGCAGCCGCTGCTGGACGAGATCGCCGAGCTGCCCGCCGACCGGGCGACCCGCCGTCTCCAGGAGATCTACGCGGCGCCGATCAAGGAGGAGCTGATCGGCGCCCGCATCAAGGAGGTGCGCGACTCCGGTGTGGTCACCGCCGCCGCGCTCTCCCCGCAGCGCACCGCCCAGTTCTCCAAGGCGGTCGTGGACGCGGGCGTGGACATCTTCGTGATCCGGGGCACGACGGTGTCGGCGGAGCACGTGTCGTCCTCGCACGAGCCGCTGAACCTCAAGCAGTTCATCTACGAACTGGACGTCCCGGTGATCGTGGGCGGCTGCGCCACGTACACCGCCGCGCTGCACCTGATGCGCACCGGTGCGGCCGGCGTGCTGGTCGGCTTCGGCGGCGGCGCCGCGCACACCACGCGCAACGTCCTCGGCATCCAGGTCCCGATGGCGACGGCCGTCGCCGACGTGGCCGCGGCCCGCCGGGACTACATGGACGAGTCCGGCGGCCGGTACGTGCACGTGATCGCGGACGGCGGTGTCGGCTGGTCCGGCGACCTGCCCAAGGCGATCGCCTGCGGCGCCGACGCCGTCATGATGGGCTCCCCGCTGGCCCGTGCCACGGACGCGCCCGGCAAGGGCCACCACTGGGGCATGGAGGCGGTCAACGAGGAGCTGCCCCGCGGCAAGAAGGTCGGCCTCGGCACGGTCGGCACGATCGAGGAGATCCTCACCGGTCCGTCCCACACGCCGGACGGCTCCATGAACTTCTTCGGCGCCCTGCGCCGCGCCATGGCCACCACGGGCTACAGCGAGCTGAAGGAGTTCCAGCGGGTCGAGGTGACGGTGGCGGACAGCCAGCACCGGCGGTAACCGCCGAGCGGTCCCCGCGACACCCCGAGGGCCGGTCGTCCCGAGCGGACGACCGGCCCTTTCGCATGTCCCGGTCCACTCCACCCGGGGGCGCACTGCGCGAAAGGGGGCGCGCCCATGGGCCGTCACCGCAAGCCCAACCGCCGGGACCGCACGCAGCTGTGGCTGGTGAAGTTCCGGAGGAGGTGGATTTTGCGGATTTTCGGATGGTGAGCGGCCACCCCTATGAGAGATAGGGGTGGATACTCCGTGATCCATCCAGGAGCCTGCCGCAGTGGCCGCTGCGGTGGGCTCCGCCTGTGCCCAAGGTACCGGCGGGGAATTCCCGGCGCCACCGGTCCCCGGCCCCCGCACCTCCGCGCGCCCCCCTTCACAACCGGTGCGCCGCCCCCGTGGGTGTGGCGCCCCGGGTGTCGAGGAGGAGCTGGGCCTTCACCGACAGGCCCTGCAAGTCGTAGGTGCGGTGGTGCTGGAGCAGGATCGTGAGGTCGGCGTCGGCCGCGGCCTCGTAGAGGGAGTCCGCGCGCGGGACCGGGCGGTCCAGGACGTTCCAGGCGGGCACGTACGGGTCGTGGTAGCTCACGCACGCGCCGAACTCCATCAGCCGGACGGCGATCTCGCGCGCCGGCGTGCCCTGGAGGTCGGCGAGGTCGGGCTTGTAGGTGACGCCGAGCAGCAGTACCCGGGCCCCGCGCGCGGACTTGCCGTGCTCGTTCAGGAGCGTGGCGGCGCGCTGGACGACGTACCGGGGCATCCGGCTGTTGACCTGCTGGGCCAGCTCCACCATGCGCAGGGTGCGGGTCGCGTGCCCGGTCAGGTCCTGTGCGGCGCCGTGCCCGCCGACACCGGGACCGGGCCGGAACGCCTGGAAGCCGAACGGCTTGGTCTCCGCGCAGCGGATGACGTCCCACAGGTCCACGCCCAGCTCGTGGCAGAGCACGGCCATCTCGTTGACCAGCGCGATGTTCACGTGCCGGTAGTTGGTCTCCAGCAGCTGCACGGTCTCCGCCTCGCGCAGCCCGCGCGCGCGGACCACCTTGTCGGTGAGCCGGCCGTAGAACGCGGCGGCGGACTCGGTGCAGGCCGGGGTGAGGCCGCCGATGACCCTCGGGGTGCCGGTGGGCGTGTGGCCGCGGCTGCCGGGGTCGACGCGGCTGGGGGAGTAGGCGAGGTGGAAGTCGCGGCCGGCGCGCAGGCCGGAGCCGTCCTCCAGCAGCGGGCGCAGGAACTCCTCCGTGGTCCCGGGCAGCACCGGCGACTCCAGGATGACGGTGGTGTGCGGGCGCAGGTGCCCGGCCAGGGTGCGGGCGGCGGCCTCGACCTGGCCGAGGTCGAGGCCGCCGTCGGCGCCGCGCGGGGTGGGCGCGCAGATCACCGCGGTGCGCACCCGGCCGAGCTGGGCCGGGTCGGTGGCGAGCCGGAAGCCGGCGGAGTGCATCCGGCGCAGCTCGGCGGGGCTGAGCGGGCCCGCCTCGGGGCCGGTGGAGTAGCCGGCGGTGCGGACGCCGGCGGCGACGGCGGCCTGGGCGAGCGGCAGTCCGTAGGGGCCGAGTCCGATGACGGCGAGGTCTGCGGGCATGCGTGGGCCGTCCTTCCCAGTAGCCGAAGCGGGACAGGTGCGCAACCGCTGTGGACAGCATGAGCGAGCGCACTGACAGACTAGGTACACATATGACCGTTATGTGTGATTGTGTTTGTGTGTCTTCCGATGGTTGTGCGCGAGTTGTCCACAGGTGGGGAGCCCGTGGTGGCTGAGGCCGCGCATCGCGGTCATCATTTGGGCATGAGGAGGGCATGAGCGGGGCTACGCCCATCGGGTGCGGCCGACGCGTGCGAGTCAGCGACAGCGGGAGGCAGCGGTGAGGACAGCGACACTGGGGCCGGCGCAGCGCGCCGAGGCACTGGCGGCGATGGCGGAACGCGAGCTGGACGTGCTGGTGGTCGGCGCCGGCGTGGTCGGCGCCGGCACCGCGCTGGACGCGGTCACCCGCGGCCTGTCGACGGGTCTGGTCGAGGCCCGGGACTGGGCGTCCGGCACCTCCAGCCGGTCCAGCAAGCTCATCCACGGCGGCCTGCGCTATCTGGAGATGCTCGACTTCGCCCTGGTCCGCGAGGCCCTCAAGGAGCGCGGCCTGCTGCTGGAGCGCCTCGCCCCGCACCTGGTCAAGCCGGTGCCGTTCCTGTACCCGCTCCAGCACAAGGGCTGGGAGCGGCTGTACGCGGGCTCGGGTGTCGCGCTGTACGACGCGATGTCGATGGCCCGCGGCCACGGCCGGGGCCTGCCCATGCACCGCCACCTGACCCGCCGTCACGCCCTGCGCGTGGCCCCCTGCCTGAAGAAGGACGCGCTGGTCGGCGCCCTGCAGTACTACGACGCCCAGATGGACGACGCCCGCTTCGTGGCCACGCTGGTGCGCACGGCGGCGTCGTACGGCGCGAAAGTCGCCAACCGCGCGCGCGTGACCGGGTTCCTGCGCGAGGGCGAGCGGGTCGTGGGCGCCCGGGTGCGGGACGTGGAGGGCGGCGGGGAGTACGAGATCCGCGCCCAGCAGGTCGTCAACGCCACCGGCGTGTGGACCGACGACACCCAGGCGATGGTGGGCGAGCGCGGGCAGTTCCACGTCCGCGCCTCCAAGGGCATCCACCTGGTCGTGCCCAAGGACCGCGTCCACTCCACCACCGGCCTGATCCTGCGCACCGAGAAGTCCGTCCTGTTCGTCATTCCCTGGGGCCGGCACTGGATCATCGGCACCACCGACACCGACTGGGACCTGGACAAGGCCCACCCGGCCGCGTCCAGCGCCGACATCGACTACCTGCTGGAGCACGTCAACTCGGTGCTGGCCGTGCCGCTCGGCCGCGACGACGTGCAGGGGGTGTACGCCGGGCTGCGTCCGCTGCTGGCCGGGGAGTCCGACGCCACCAGCAAGCTCTCCCGCGAGCACACGGTCGCCCACCCGGCGCCGGGGCTGGTGGTCGTGGCCGGCGGCAAGTACACGACGTACCGGGTGATGGCCAAGGACGCCGTCGACGAGGCGGTGCACGGCCTCGACATGCGCGTGGCCGACTGCGTCACCGAGGAGACCCCGCTGCTCGGTGCGGAGGGCTACCAGGCGCTGTGGAACGCGCGGGCGCGGATCGCCGCCCGCACCGGACTGCACGTGGTGCGCGTGGAGCACCTGCTGAACCGGTACGGCTCGCTGGCCGAGGAGGTCCTGGAGCTCATCGCCGCCGACCCCGCGCTCGGCGAGCCGCTGCACGCCGCCGACGACTACCTGCGCGCCGAGGTGGTGTACGCCGCCTCGCACGAGGGCGCCCGGCACCTCGACGACGTCCTCACCCGCCGCACCCGCATCTCCATCGAGACCTTCGACCGCGGCACCCGCAGTGCCCGGGAGGCGGCCGAGCTGATGGCACCGGTTCTCGGCTGGGACGCGGACCGGATAGCGCGCGAGGTCGAGCACTACGAGAAGCGGGTGGAGGCCGAGCGCGAGTCCCAGCTCCAGCCGGACGACCAGACGGCGGACGCGGCCAGGCTGGGAGCGCCGGACATCGTGCCGCTGTAGGCCGCCGCCGTTCCGGTCCGGTGGCGGAGCGGCCGACGTTCACTCGAACGAGTGGCCGATTTTGGGATCTCCGCTCGAACCCCGGGCGTTCTACCGGGTGCGAGGGCAGAACTCCGCGGCGAGCAGGGCCGCATCGAGGCGGGGATCCGCGATCGCGTCCGTGTTCACCCGGAAGGTGAGGACACGCCGGCCGTCGGCGGTGGCCGCGCTGCGCACGTAGCTGCCGGAGATCCGGCCGCTGTGTCCCCACACGGTGGTGCCGCACGGCAGTTCCACCGGCTTCAGGCCCATGCCGTACGCGCCGTGTGCGGCACGGGTGTCCAGCATCTCGCGCAGCCGTCGCGCGGGCAGCAGCCGGCCGCCGAGCAGGGCCGCGTAGAAGCGGTCCAGGTCGGCCAGTGTGGTCACCAGCTCGCCCGCCGCGCCGGCCACGCGCGGGTCCAGCTCGGTGACATCGGAACCGTCGGCCGCGTAGGCGCGGCCGTGCGGCGAGGGCAGCGACCTCCGGGACCCGGGAAAGGAGGTGCCCGTCAGACCCAGCGGAGCGATGACACGGTGCTCGGTCTCGGTGGCGTAGGAGTGACCGGTGACCTCGCCGACGACCAGGCCGAGCAGGACGTAGTTGGTGTTGGAGTAGAAGTAGCGGCCCGGACGGGCCGGAGGGAGGGAGCAGGCGATGCGCACGGCCTGAAGCGGGGTCAGGGGTACGACGCCTCCGGTGGCTTCGGTGAAGTCGGCCAGCCCGCTGGTGTGGGTGAGCAGGGCGCGCAGGGTGATGCGCCGGCCGTCGGTGCCGCGCCCGCGCAGCAGTCCCGGCAGGTGCCGCTCGACGGTGTCGGACAGGGAGAGCCGGTGCTCCTCGGCCAGCTGGAGCACGACCGTCGCGAGGAAGGTCTTGGTGATGCTGCCGGCGCGGAAGTGGTCGGCGCGGGAGATGCCCCGGCCGGCCGACGCGTACCGCAGGCGCGCTCGGCCGCCGTCGCCGTCCCGGGTCAGCAGGGCCGCCGCGGGCGCCCCGCCGTCGCCGACGAGCAACGGCAGGACCGCGTCCGTGGCCACGGCGGGAACGGTGTGCGGGGAGGCGTCCTGGAGGGCCGCCGGGGCGAGCAGCAGCACCAGCGACACCGGTATGGACAGGACTGTCCGAAGCGTCGGCATACCGGTTCCTCCCCTCTTGCGGCCCATCATCCCGGTAAGCGGAACACCTGCTTCAAGAGGGCGCGCGGAGCGGGGACGGCGGGGCCCGGCCAGGGGCACCCTGGGCGTCGGGCACTTGTCGGGTGAGAGACAATGGAGGCTCTGTCAGGGCGGGTTGTATGAGGGGACGCATGTCGGAGGCGGAGCGGGCGGGTTCATCTCGTCAGGAGACTCGTCAGGACAAGAGCGAGCGGCGTCTCCTCGCCGGGCGGTACCGGCTGGGGGACGTGCTGGGCCGCGGCGGTATGGGCACGGTCTGGCGCGCCGAGGACGAGACCCTCGGCCGGACGGTCGCCGTCAAGGAACTGCGGTTCCCGTCGAACATCGACGAGGAGGAGAAGCGGCGCCTGATCACGCGCACCCTGCGCGAGGCCAAGGCGATCGCCCGGATCCGCAACAACAGCGCGGTGACGGTCTTCGACGTGGTCGACGAGGACGACCGGCCCTGGATCGTCATGGAGCTGGTCGAGGGCAAGTCCCTGGCCGAGGTCATCCGCGAGGACGGGGTGCTCAAGCCGAAGCGCGCCGCCGAGGTGGGGCTCGCCATCCTGGACGTGCTGCGCTCCGCGCACCGCGAGGGCATCCTGCACCGGGACGTGAAGCCGTCCAACGTGCTCATCGCCGAGGACGGCCGGGTCGTGCTCACCGACTTCGGCATCGCGCAGGTCGAGGGCGACCCGTCCATCACCTCCACCGGCATGCTCGTCGGCGCCCCTTCCTACATCTCCCCGGAGCGCGCCCGCGGTCACAAGCCCGGACCGGCGGCCGACCTGTGGTCGCTCGGCGGTCTGCTGTACGCGGCGGTCGAGGGCACGCCGCCCTACGACAAGGGCTCGGCGATCGCCACGCTCACCGCGGTGATGACCGAGCCGCTGGAGGAGCCCAGGAACGCCGGACCGCTGCGGGACGTCCTCTACGGCCTGCTGACCAAGGACCCGGCCAAGCGGCTCGACGACGCCGGGGCCCGGGCCATGCTCAACGCGGTGATCCACGCGCCCGAGCCGGAGGCGATGGACGCCACCCGGGTGGTTCCGCTGCCGGTCCAGCCCGGCGGTCCGGACGGCAAGCGGGGCGAGGAGGCCGGCGAGAAGCTGCGCGGCGCGCTGCGGTCGGTGCGCAAGGCGGCGGGAGCCGCCACCGGCGCCGCGACCGCGCGGACCAAGAGCGGGAGCGCGCCGTCCGCGCCGTCCGCGCCGTCCGCGCCGCCCGTGCCGCCCGCGCCGCCCGCTCCCGGCGCGCTGCCGGGCGCCGGGAGTGCCGTCGCCGGCGGTGCGCGGCCCGGTGCCAGCAGTTCTTTCGGCGGTGTGCGTCCTGGTGCCGGCGGTTCTTCCGGCGGTGCGCGGACGGGCGCCGCAGGCATGCGCGGTGGTGCCGTCAGGCCGAACACCAGTGCTGACCGGGCCGGTTCCGGCTGGCCCGTGGTGCCGCCGCCGGACCTGCCGCCGCGGCCGGTGCCGAAGGCGCCGCTGACCGATGTGGTGCCCAGGCGCACGCTGGTGATCATCGTCGCCGTGGTCGTGCTCGCGGTGCTCGGCACCGTGCTGGCCTTCGCCCTGACCGACAGCGGAGAGGACGGCAAGAACAGCGGGGCCAAGCCCGCCGCCGGCGCCGACGCGACCGCCAAGCGGGACAAGGACGCGGCCGGGGACACGGAGAGCGGGGCGCGGACGGACGGCGCGAGTGCGGCGTCCACCGCCACCGGTCCCGCCGCGGACACCACCGCGAGCCCGTCCGCCGGCGACTCCGGCGACCCGGACGCGTCCGGTGGCAAGGACGGCGGGAGCGCGCCGGTCGAGAGCACCCGCAAGGGCGGGCAGGGCTACTCGATCGGACTGCCCAAGGGGTGGAAGTACCAGTCCAACGGGGCCGCCGGCGACCGTTACACCGGGCCCCGCGGGCAGAAGCTGCTCGTCGCCTGGACCGGTACGCCCAAGGACGACCCGGTGGCGGACTGGCGGAACCAGGAGCGGTACATGGTGCGCTCCCAGTACCACAAGGTCCGCATCGAAAAGGTGGGGTACCGCGGCTGGAACACGGCCGACTGGGAGTTCACCTACGTCGACGGCGGCACCAGGTTCCGGACCATCGACCGTGGGTTCGTGGTGAACGACCACCTCGGCTACGCGCTGATGTACACCGCGAAGGACGCCGACTGGCACGGCGACCTGCGCAAGGACACCTGGAAGACGCTGACGAAGTCGTTCACGCCCAAGTCGTAGAGAGCGCATACCGGTTCGGCGTCCGGGAATCCGTCATCTGCGCCGTGCGGGTTGCCTCCGGCACGTATCGTGAAGGGTCGCGGACCGTACGCAGCCGCAGCCGCGTGCGCAACGGGCGGTGACGCGAACGGACATGACCAGCCGGGCGGCCGAGGGAGGCACAGTGGACGACTACGCGGGTCGGGTGCTCGCCGACCGCTACCGCCTGCCGCTGCCGCCGTCCGACGCCTACGAGTTCACCGAGATCCGCGCCTTCGACACCTACAGCGGCCAGGAAGTCCTCATCCGCCAGGTCCCGTTGCCGGAGGTCGTCGAGGCCGAGGTGCTGGACGCCGAGGGGCTGCCCGAGGGGTTCACCGCGCGCGAGCGTCCGTTCCGGCGGGCCGCGGAGACCCGGGCCGCCACCCGGCGACCCGCCGATCCGGCGGTGCGGCGCGCCGTCGAGGCCGCGCAGGCGGCGGCCCGCGTCCCCGACCACCCGCGCCTGGACCAGGTCTTCGACGTGTTCGCCGAGGGCGGGTCCCTGTGGATCGTCAGCGAACTGGTGGCCGCGCGTCCGCTGGCCGCCCTGCTCACCGAGCGGCCGCTCACGCCGTACCGCGCGGCCGAGGTCGCATCCGACGTGCTCATGGCGCTCCGGGTGCTGCACGCCCATGGCTGGGTGCACCGCAACCTCACCGTCCGTACGGTCCTGGTCTGCGACGACGGCCGGGTGGTGCTGACCGGCCTCGCGGCCGGCGCGGCGGAGGAGGCGCTCTGCGGGTACGACCCGGTGCCGGTCCCCGACGACGAGGCGGTCGGTGACGACGCGGGGGAGACCTACGGCACCGGTCCGGCCGGGCAGCCGGGAACACCGGGAGCGGACACGGACGACACCGGGATGCCGGCCGGTCCCGCCGGTCCCGGTGGTGTGGCGGAGGCCGATCCCGAGGCCGCGCGGCGGGCCGCCATCCAGGCCCGGGCGGCCGGAGGGCCGGCGGTGCCGGGTGCGCACGAGGTGTCCGGCGGGGCCGGGCAGCCGGCTCTGGAGACCGGGACCGATGTCCGGGCGGCGCGGACCGGGGCCATCGCCGCGTACCGGGCGGGCGCCCGTGCCGCCGCCCGGGTGCACGAAGCCCGGCCCGGCCTGCGCCCCGCCCTGCCCGCTGCCCGCCCGCCCGCCGACGGCGACGACAGCGACACCGGCGCGGACCGGGCCGGCGGCACGGCACGGCCGCCGTACCCCTCGGACTCGCGCGGCGCGGTGCCGCCCGGCCGGATAGCCGACCCGTACGGCGTACGCGGCGCCCCCTGGCCCGGCGCCGCCCCACAGGCCCTGGAGGACGGCGCCACGCAACGGCCGGTCCTGCCCCCGGCACAGTCACGGCCCGGCCGAGTCCCGTCCCAGGCCCACGACACGCCCAGGTCCCCGTCCGACACCCCCGACCGGCCGGCCCCGGACTCCTCCGGCCCCGGCCCCGACTCCGCCCGCGCCTTCGGCCGTGCCGTCGAGCCCGGCCGTGGCTCCGGTGCGGGCGCCGGTTCCGGTGGGTCCACGTCCCGCGCCGACCTCGCCCCCGTCCGCCCCTACGGCCCCGGCCGTCCCCCGGAGCCGGTGCCCGCCCGTCCCTCGGACTCCGCCTGGGACACCTCCGGCCCCGTCCGCCGGGGGCCCGGTACCGCGCTGGCCGCCGAGCGGGCGCGGCAGGTGCGGATGACCGTGGTGGGACCGGTGACCGAACGGTGGGCGCCGGAACAGGCCGGGCCCGTGCACGAGAACTGGCAGCTGGCCGCGCCGATCGGCCCGGCCACCGACCTGTGGGCGCTGGGCGCGCTGCTCTTCCGGGCCGTACAGGGGCACGCGCCGTACCCGGAGGAGTCCACGGCCGAGCTGGTGCAGCTGGTGTGCGCCGAGCCGCCCGCCTTCGCCGAGGAGTGCGGGCCGCTGCGCCCGGTCGTGGAGTCGCTGCTGCGTCAGGACCCCACCGAGCGGCCGGACGTGGAGGAGCTGAGCGGCTGGCTGCGCTCCCTGGTGCGGTCCGCGCCGGAGCCGGAGGCCGGCAGCCGGGTCGTTCCCGTGCCGCCCGCCGACCCGAGCCGGCTGCCGATCGTGCGGCGCCGGGGCGAGCTGGTGCGCCGGCGCCGCGCCGGACTGCCCGTCGCCCACCCGCACGGCCGGCACAAGCGGGTCCGGGAAGGCGCCGGTTCGCCGCGCAGCCTGGGCCGGACCCTGCTCCTGCTGGTGCTGCTCCTGCTCGCGGGCGGGATCGCGTACGCGATGTTCTTCCTGCCCAAGCAGGAGACCGGCGGGGACCGCACCGGCAGCGCCGGGCGGACGAGCCCGCTGCCCGGGCACACCCGGCAGCCCCCCGCCGGGCAGAGCGCGCCGGCCGAGGGCTCCTCCGCGCCCGCGACCGAGACCCAGACCGGCCAGGACCCCTCCGTGCCCGACGGATTCACGCTGCGCAAGGACGCCGCCGGGTTCCGGGTCGCCGTCGCCGAGGGCTGGGGCCGCACCCCGAGGAACGCCGGCGGCCAGGTGGTCTACGCTCACGGCGAGTTCGAGCTGATCGTCGTACCGGGCCGGGACAGCGCCTCCGTCTACGGCGGTGACCCGATGGTCTACCAGCGGGACAAGGAGCGGGAACTCCAGCCGTACCGCGACTCCAGCTGGGCCACGGCCACCGGGCTGCGGACCACCGAGGTCGGCGGACGGACCATGGCCGAGGGCCAGTTCACCTGGACCGACGGGCAGGGACGGGACCGGTTCGTACGGAACATGGCGCTGTTGCTGAACGGCCGTTACCACGTCGTCCAGGTGCGCGGACCGGAGGGCGAACGGGACGAGGTGTCGCGGCTGTACGAGCAGGCCGTGGCGACGTACCGCCACACGGGCTGAGCACCACGTGCCCAAGGGCGGTACGCGACCGTCCGGTTCGCCCTCTCGCGCGGAAATGACCATCGTCACAGTGCTGTCACCGGAGCACCCCGCCGGTTCCCTGGGTGGGGGCCGGTCCTTAGTCTGGCCCTGTCAAAAGCATTGCGGGGCAACGTGAATCAGATGCAGGGTCTGCTCATAGCAGGCCGCTACCGGCTCGCCGACTCCATCGGCAGCGGCGGCATGGGCCGGGTGTGGCGCGCTCACGACGAGGTGCTGCACCGGATGGTCGCCGTCAAGGAGTTGACCGCCTCGCTCTACGTCGCCGACGGCGACCGGGCCGTGCTGCTCGCCCGTACCCGCGCCGAGGCGCGGGCCGCCGCGCGCATCAACCACTCCGCGGTCGTCACCGTGCACGACGTCCTCGAACACGACGGCCGGCCCTGGATCGTGATGGAGCTGGTCGAGGGCGACTCGCTGGCCGACGTGGTCAAGCAGCACGGCCGCGTGGAGCCGGCGGAGGCCGCGCGGATCGGGCTGTGGGTGCTCCGGGCGCTGCGCGCGGCGCACGCCGCCGGTGTGCTGCACCGGGACGTCAAGCCCGGCAACGTCCTGCTCGGCACGGACCGCCGGGTGCTGCTGACCGACTTCGGCATCGCCCAGATAGAAGGCGACTCCACCATCACCCGCACCGGCGAGGTCGTGGGCTCCGTCGACTACCTGGCCCCCGAGCGCGTGCGCGGCCACGACCCGGGCCCGGCCTCCGACCTGTGGGCGCTCGGCGCCACGCTGTACACGGCGGTCGAGGGGCGCTCGCCGTTCCGCCGGACCTCGCCGCTGAGCACCATGCAGGCGATCGTCGAGGAGGACACGGAGGAGCCTCGCCAGGCCGGTCCGCTCGGACCGGTCATCGCCGCCCTGCTGCGCAAGGACCCGGCCGACCGGCCGAGCGTCGAGGAGGCGGAGCAGATGCTCGCCGAGGCGGCGGAGGGCCGCAGGCCGCGCACCGCACAGGAGTTCCTGCCGACCCAGGCCGCGCACCTCGGTACTCCCGGACCGGCCGGCCCGGGCTACGGCCCCACCGGTCACCCGGCCGGCGGCACCCTCCCCGGAGTCCCGGCGGGCGCGACCGGCTCCGCCACCGGTCCCACGGCCGTGGGGCCCGGGGCGGCCGGTGCTCCGGCTCCGGCCCGGCCCCGCCGCCGGCTGCGCACCCTCGCGCTCGTCGTGGCCGTCGCGGCCATGCTCGGCGCCGGCGCCGCGGTGGCCGTCCAGAAGTGGGGCGCCGGCACCGGGGAGACCGGTGTCACGGGCGGGGGCCCGGCCACGCCCTCCCCTTCCGTCAGCGGCGTCACGCCCGGCACCGACGGCACGATCCCGGCCTCCTGGCGCCGGTACGACGACGAGTGGGGCTTCAGCGTCTACCTGCCCGAGGGCTGGTCGCGGAAGGTCGTCGGGGTGCCCGGCGACCTCCGGCAGGTCGACTACACGCCCGACGGCGGCGAGCACTTCGTCCGCATCGCCATCGACACCTCGCCCGACTTCAAGGACGCCTACTCCCACCAGCTCGACCTGGACGGCCAGCTCGCCGAGCGGCTGGCCGACTACCGGCGGCTCCGGCTGGAGAAGAACGTCTACCGCGACCTCGGCGGCTCGGTCTGGGAGTACACCTGGAAGGCGCTCGCGAAGGACTCCGGTTTCCCGGGGCTGCGGCGCGCCACGGAGGAGACCTACATAGCGCGCGACGGCACCGAGTACGTGATCTACATATCGTCGCCCGCCGCGGACTGGGACCGGACCAGCAAGCAGTTCAAGGCGCTGCTCCAGGGCTGGCAGGAACCGCGCTGAGCGCGGCGCCCCGCACCGCGCCGCGCGCGCCGGGAACGGCTGTCCGACCGGTGATCCGCGTGCCCCCGGACCACGACCGGTTTTCGAGGACGCGGGCGCCCGCTGCGGCATGATGGGGCGCATGGGGACCGAGGGAGCCGGCTTCCGGCTGATCGCGGGCCGTTACCGCCTGGAGGAACGCGTCGGGCGCGGCGGCATGGGCGTCGTGTGGCGGGCGAGAGACCAGGTGCTGGGCCGTCAGGTGGCGGTCAAGGAGTTCCTCCCGGACGACTCGCTCCCGGACGACGACGCGCGCCGCCGCCGCGACCGTACCTTCCGCGAGGCCCGCGCGGTCTGCCAGTTACGGCATCCGCACATCATCGTCGTGCACGACGTGGTGGAACACGACGGCCGGCCGTACCTCGTGATGGAGCTGGTCGACGGCCCCTCGCTCGCCGAGCGGATCGTCCGGGACGGCCCGGTCGACGCCGCCGAGGCCGCGCGGATCGGCATCGCCCTGCTGAGCGCGGTGCACACCGCGCACGAGGCGGGTGTGCTGCACCGGGACATCAAGCCCGCGAACGTCCTGATCGAGTCCGGCACCGACCGGGTCGTCCTCACCGACTTCGGCATCGCCCAGGTCGAGGGCGCCACCACGCTGACCGAGACCGGCGCCTTCGTGGGCTCGCCCGAGTACACCGCGCCGGAGCGGATGTCGGGGCTGCGCACCGGGCCGGAGTCCGACTTGTGGTCGCTGGGCGCGCTGCTGTGCACGGTGCTCAGCGGTGAGTCGCCGTTCCGGCGCGACTCGCTCGGCGGCATCCTGCACGCCGTCGTCTCCGACGAGATCCGCCCGCCGGCCCAGGCCGGGCCGCTGCTGCCCGTCGTCCTCGGGCTGCTGGAGCGCGACCCCGACCGGCGGCTGGGCGCGGCGGACGCCGAGCGGATGCTGCGGACCTACCTGGAGACCGGCCGCACGCCGGCCGCGCCGGGCGGCCCGGGTGCGCCGGGAACGCATGGCGCCGGGCGCCTGCACCGGATCGCCGGCGGCCTTGCGCACCGGACCCCGGCCTCCTCGCCGACCCGGCCGGACCTTTCCCACGGCGGGCCGCCGCCGCTCGGCCCCGCCCTGCCGACGGCGCAGCCGCCACCGGTCCGGCAGGCCCCGCGCGGAGTGCTGGTGGCGGCGCTGCTCGTCGCCGCGCTGGCCGGTGCGGGAGTGTCGGCCGCGACGCTGCTGCTGCACCAGAGCGGCGACGGAGGCGGCGGCACCCCGGGCGGCACGGCCACCACCCCGGCGACCCGCACCGGCACCGGCGCCACGGACACGACACCGCCCCCGACGACGCCCGGCCCGACCGCCACCGGCCCGACCACCACCGGACCTCCCGGCACCGGCGCCCCCACCGCGCCCTCCGGTTACCGCACGGCCCGCGACCCGGCCGGCTTCTCCCTCGCCGTCCCCGAGGACTTCGTCCGCAGCGCGCGCGGCGAACGCGTCTTCTACCTCTCTGCGAACCAGACCTTCCGCCTGGGCATCAAGGTCGGCGGCCCGCAGCCCGGCGGCCCCCGGGGCGTACTGGAGCGCTCCGCCGCCGCCGGCGCCGACAACAACCCCGGCTACCACGACGGCCGGGTCACCCCGATCACGCACCGCGGACACCGGGCCGCGTTCTGGGAGTTCACCTGGAACGGCTTCAGCGCGGCGGAGGGCCCGCGGCACACCTACGACCTGTGCTGGGAGGAGGGCGGCCGGCTGTACGACGTGTGGGTGTCGGCGCCGGTCGGGAAGGTGCGCGAGGCCCGGGAGTACTTCGACGTGGCCGTCGACACCTTCGCGGCCGGCGGGTGAGGGCCGTCCGCTTCGACAGCGGTGCCGTGCGCACGGTACTGATGGGACATGACCGAAGACGGCGCACACCCGCCCGACGCACGTCTGATCGGCGGCCGTTACCGGCTGGCCGGACGCCTCGGCTCCGGCCCGGCCGGCACCGTCTGGCGGGCCCTGGACGAACAGCGGCACCTGCCGGTCGCGCTCAAGGAGCCGCTGCTGCCCGGCGATCCGGCCACCGACGAGGAGAGCCGGCGCCTCGCCCACCGGCTCCACCACGAGGCCCGCGCCGCCACCCGGGTGCGCCACCCCGCGGCCGTGACGGTGTACGACGTGGTCACCGAGGCCGCGGTCCCGTGGGTCGTCATGGAGTTGGTGGAGGGCGAGTCGCTGCGCGAGGTGCTGGAGCGCGGGCCGCTGCCGGCCGCCGAGGCCGCGCGGATCGGGCTCGCCGTGCTCGGCGCGCTGCGTGCCGCCCACGCCGTCGGCATCGTGCACCGGGACGTCAAACCGGCCAACGTCCGGCTGGAGTCCGGCACCGGACGCGTGGTCCTCACCGACTTCGGCATCGGCGCCGGGCAGGTGCCGGCCGGTTTCGTGGCCCCCGAGCGGGCGGCGGGGCCCGGTGCCGGTCCGGCCTCCGACCTGTGGTCCCTGGGCGCGCTGCTGCGCACCGCCGTCGGGGACACGGACCCCGGACCGCTGGGCCCGCTGCTGGACCGGCTGCACGCCGAGGAGCCGGCGGCCCGGCCGGACGCGGCGCGGACCGAGGCCGCGCTCCGCGACTGCGCGGGCCTCACCGCCGTACCACCGCCACCGCGCGAGCCCCACGCTTCGGCCGCCGCGCCGGCACCGGCGCCGGACTCCCACGGCTCGGGCGCCACGGCGGAACCGGTCCCGGCTCCCGACGCCCCGGCCGCCGTACCCGAACCGGCGCCGGACTCCCGCACTCCGGACCCCGCCCCCCGCCGTCGCGCCGCCCTGGGCCCGCTCGCCCTGCTGCTGGCGAGAAAACCCGGAACCGACTGAGCGTTCCTCCGTCAACGCCCTGATCAGCGTATTTCCTGCCAGTGATCACTGGCAGGATGTGAGCGGTCGGTGAATCCGCGTTACCGACGGGTACACAAAGGCCGCGCCGCGGCATACCCTGCGCGTCATGACGGACACGCAGGCCCCGGACATCGCCGGTACCAACCCGCTCGCGCCCGCTCCCGAGGGCGCCCGTACCGCCGCCGACGTGGTCACCCCGCAGCTGGTGGCCCGGCTCACCAAGGGCGTCGCGGGCTCCGGCCGTACCGCGAACCACACCCCGTTCACCGGCGAGAAGCTGGCCGACCTGCCCGAGTCCACCCCGGACGACGTCCGCGACGCCTTCGCGGCGGCCCGCGCCGCCCAGACCGTGTGGGCGGCGACCCCGGTACGGCAGCGCGCCGCCGTGCTGCTGCGCTTCCACGACCTGGTGCTGGAGCGGCAGGCCGAAGTCCTGGACCTGATCCAGCTGGAGACCGGCAAGGCGCGGCTGCACGCGCACGAGGAGGTCCAGGCCGTCGCCGTCGCCGCCCGGCACTACGGCCGCCGCGCCGCCGCCTATCTGCGGCCCAAGCGGCACGCGGGTGCCGTCCCGGCCCTGACGAAGGTCACCGAACTGCGCCACCCGCGCGGGGTCGTGGGCCAGATCGCTCCCTGGAACTACCCGCTGGAGCTGTCCGTCGGCGACGCGCTGCCCGCCTTCGTCGCGGGCAACGCCGTGGTGATGAAGCCCGACACGGAGACCTGCCTCACCGCGCTGTGGGCGCGGGACCTGCTGATCGAGGCCGGGCTGCCGGAAGGCGTCTTCCAGGTCGTCCTCGGCGAGGGCCCGGTCGTCGGCCCCGAACTGGTCCGGCACGCCGACTACGTCTCCTTCACCGGCTCCACCCGCACCGGCCGCGAGGTCGCCGTCGGCGCCGCCTCCCGCCTGGTCGGCGTCTCCCTCGAACTCGGCGGCAAGAACGCCATGCTGGTGCTCGACGACGCCGACATCGAGAAGGCCGCCGCCGGTGCCGTCCGCGCCTGCTTCTCCTCCGCCGGCCAGCTGTGCATCTCCATCGAGCGGCTGTACGTCCACGAGTCCGTCGCCGACGCCTTCCTGGAGCGGTTCGCCGCCCGCACCAAGGCCATGCGGCTCGGCAACTCCCTCGCCTACGGCGCCGACATGGGCTCGCTGGTGGGCGAACGGCAGCTGGAGACCGTCGAGCGGCACGTCGAGGAGGCCGTCGCCAAGGGCGCGAAGGTGGTCGCGGGCGGGGTGGCCCGTCCGGACATCGGCCCGTACTTCTTCGAGCCCACCATCCTGGAGGGCGTCGAGCCCGCCATGGCCGTCTGCGAGGAGGAGACCTTCGGACCGGTCGTCTCCGTCTACCGGTTCACCACCGACGACGAGGCCGTGGCGCGCGCCAACGCCACGCCGTACGGCCTGAACGCGTCCGTGTGGACGGCGAACGCCCGCCGCGGCCGGGACATCGCGGCCCGCCTGCGCACCGGCACCGTCAACGTCAACGAGGGCTACGCCCCCGCCTACGGCAGCGTCCAGTCCCCGATGGGCGGCATGAAGGACTCCGGCCTCGGCCGCCGCCACGGCTCCGAGGGCATCCTCAAGTACACGGAGGCCCAGACGGTCGCCCGGCAGCGGCTGCTGCCGATGGCGCCCTCGCTGGGCATGGACGACGAGGCGTACGCCCGGTTCATGAGCACGAGCCTGCGCCTGATGAAGGCCTTCCGGTTCCGCTGAAGGCCCCGTTCCGCGCAGAAGCACCCGTTCGCAAGCACCCGTTCTCACCGAGGAGAGCACGTGTCGCAGGAGCAGTCTGTCCAGACCCGGGACGAGGACGGGTACGACTACGACGTGATCGTCGTCGGCTCGGGGTTCGGCGGCTCGGTGTCGGCCCTCCGGCTCACCGAGAAGGGCTACAAGGTCGGCGTACTGGAAGCGGGCCGCCGCTTCACCCGCGCCACCCTCCCGAAGAACTCCTGGGACCTGAAGAACTACCTCTGGGCGCCCAGGCTCGGCATGTACGGCATCCAGCGCATCCACCTGCTGGGCAACGTCATGGTGCTGGCCGGCGCGGGCGTCGGCGGCGGCTCGCTCAACTACGCCAACACCCTCTACGCACCGCCGAAGGCCTTCTTCGACGACCCCCAGTGGCGGCACATCACCGACTGGCAGGAGGAGTTGAAGCCGTACTACGACCAGGCCCGGCGCATGCTCGGAGTGCGGCTCAACCCCACCATGACCCCGTCCGACGTCCATCTGAAGGCGGCGGCCCGGCGGATGGGCGTCGGCGACACCTTCCACATGGCACCGGTCGGCGTGTTCTTCGGGGACGGCAAGGACGCGGACGGCCGGACGACGGCCGGGCCCGGCGGCCGGGTCGCCGACCCCTACTTCGGCGGGGCCGGGCCCGACCGGCGGGCCTGCACCGAGTGCGGCGAGTGCATGACCGGCTGCCGGCACGGCGCGAAGAACACCCTCAACGAGAACTACCTCCACCTCGCCGAGAAAGCGGGCGCGGTCGTCCACCCGATGACCACGGTGGTCTCCGTCACCGACGACTCGCGCGGCGGCTACGCGGTGGCGACCCTGCCGACGGACCGGAGGCGGAAGGCCGAGGGCCGGATCCTCACCGCCCGCCGGGTCGTCCTCGCGGCCGGCACCTACGGCACCCAGACCCTGCTGCACCGCATGAAGGCGGGCCGCCAGCTGCCGTATCTGTCCCCACGGCTCGGCGACCTGACCCGCACCAACTCCGAGGCGCTGGTCGGCGCGCAGACCGACGACCGCCGCTACCGCCGGGCGACCGGCGCGCCGCGGGCCGACTTCACCCAGGGCGTCGCCATCACCTCCTCGATCCACCCGGACGAGAACACCCACATCGAGCCGGTCCGCTACGGCAAGGGCTCCAACGCGATGGGCGGCCTGTCCATCCTCCAGGTGCCCTACACCGAGGGCTCCTCGCGCGTGCTGGCCTGGCTGGCGAACGCCGCCCGGCACCCGGTCCAGGTCGCCCGCTCGCTGTCCAACCGGCGCTGGTCGGAACGCACCATCATCGGCCTGGTCATGCAGTCCCTGGACAACTCGCTGACCACCTATCTGAAGCCGGCCGGGCCCGGCCGGGGCCTGCTCACCGCCCGGCAGGGCCACGGCGCGCCCAACCCCAAGCAGATCAGGGCCGCCACCGAGGCGGCCTCCGCGCTCGCCGCCGAGATCAACGGCTTCGCCGGCAGCAACGTCGGCGAGCTGATGGGCACCCCGCTCACCGCGCACTTCCTCGGCGGCTGCCCCATCGGCGACTCCCCGCAGACGGGTGTGATCGACCCCTACCACCGGCTCTACGGCCACCCCGGCATCTCGGTCGTGGACGGCTCCGCGGTCTCGGCGAACCTGGGCGTGAACCCCTCGCTGACGATCACCGCACAGGCAGAGCGGGCGATGTCGTTCTGGCCGAACAAGGGCGAGGAGGACGCGCGGCCGGCGCAGGGAGCGGCGTACGAGCGGCTGGCGCCGGTGGAGCCCAAGGCGCCGGTGGTGCCGGCGGACGCGTTCGGCGCGCTGCGGCTGCCGTTCCTGGGGATGCCGGCGGTGCCGCCGAAGAAGTGACCGCAACGGCGGACGGGACCTGCATCCCCCTCCGAAAGCAGGTCCCGCCCCACCGTTTCTTGATCCGGCAGGTTTGATCAGCGGAAAGCTGGAAGGGTTGCTCCGAAGCGCCCGATTTTCTGTGTGACCTCGGTCACATTCACTGGTGGGGGCGGCTGTCGGGCGGCAGGGCGGCGGCGGGGACTGGCGCGCCGAAGGGCTGCGCGGGACGGAGGGGCCGCGGGGCCCTTCGCTCGGTCGGCGGCGCATGCCCGGGGCCGGCGCCGCGTCCTGTGCCGTCCGGAGTTTTCCGCCGGCCGGCCCCGGGCGTCCCCGGAGCCGGCCGTTCTCTCGCGTGACCGGGCTGCTGTCCCCTGCCGTCCGGCCACTTCCCCGGAGCGAGGTCCCACGGCGTACGGCACGACCCGTACGCCTCATCGCTCCGGCGAGCCACGCGTGGTGCTGTCGCCCGCCCCTGGCTGGCACGGACACACCCTCAACGAAGCGGTGCGCGGGCCGGTCACGGCGCCGTACGGGTGAGAGCGGGACCGAACTCAGATGCGACCCCGGCACAGCTCCAGCAGGGTCATGGCGAGGGTGGTGCCGGGCTTGCCGAGGGCGTCGCGGTAGCGGGCGAGGATCTCCATCTCGCGGGACAGGTGCACCCGCCGCCCGCCGGAGGCGATCCGGGTCCGCTGGACGACGGTGGAGACGGCCATCCGCTCCTGGATCAGGCCGATGATCCGGTCGTCGAGCGCGTCGATGCGCTCGCGCGCGTCGGCGATGGTCGTTTCCGGGGTGGTGGTGGTCATGTGGGGCTCCTCGGTCGGGATGACGCAAGCCCTGGGGCGACGAACCCGGTAAACGACAGGCGCCCCGGGCCTTGTCGGCCCGGGGCGCCTGGGAAGTCGCTTGGCGGTTGGCTCAAGCAGCACGACCATGGCAGCCGGCGGGCCGGGTGCCATAGGTAAAGACGAAGGTCGAGTGCTTGCGCATGCGGTCAGTATGCCACGGCGGCCCGTCTTCGGGATTCCAAGGTCCGGCGGCCACCCCGTTAGAATCGGAAGCACAGACCCCCGCCCGACCACCAGAAGGCACCCCGTGTCATCAGCGACCCAGTCTGCCGCCACCCCCGACACCGTCCTGGTAGTCGACTTCGGCGCGCAGTACGCCCAGCTCATCGCCCGTCGCGTCCGCGAGGCGCGGGTCTACAGCGAGATCGTGCCGAGCACCATGCCGGTCCGCGACATGCTCGCCAAGAAGCCCGCGGCGATCATCCTCTCCGGCGGTCCCTCGTCGGTGTACGAGGAGGGCGCCCCCCGCCTCGACCGTGAACTCTTCGAGGCCGGCGTCCCCGTCTTCGGCATGTGCTACGGCTTCCAGCTGATGGCGCAGGTCCTCGGCGGCACCGTCGACAACACCGGCGCCCGCGAGTACGGCCGCACCGACCTGCGCGTCTCCCGGGCGTCCTCCACCCTCTTCGAGGGCACCCCGGAGGAGCAGCACGTGTGGATGTCCCACGGTGACGCCTGCTCCGCCGCGCCGGAGGGCTTCACGGTCACCGCCTCCACGGACGTCGTCCCGGTCGCCGCGTTCGAGAACGACGACAAGAAGCTCTACGGCGTCCAGTACCACCCCGAGGTCATGCACTCCACGCACGGCCAGCAGGTGCTGGAGCACTTCCTCTACCGCGGTGCCGGGCTGAAGCCGGACTGGACCACCGGCAACGTCATCGACGAGCAGGTCCAGGCCATCCGCGAGCTGGTCGGCGACAAGCGCGCGATCTGCGGCCTGTCCGGCGGGGTGGACTCCGCCGTCGCCGCCGCCCTCGTGCAGAAGGCCATCGGCTCCCAGCTGACCTGCGTGTACGTCGACCACGGCCTGATGCGCAAGGGCGAGACCGAGCAGGTCGAGAAGGACTTCGTCGCGGCCACCGGCGTGCAGCTGAAGGTCGTCGACGCCGAGGAGCGCTTCCTGAAGGCGCTCGCCGGGGTCAGCGACCCCGAGGAGAAGCGGAAGATCATCGGCCGCGAGTTCATCCGCGTCTTCGAGCAGGCGCAGGCCGAGATCATCGCCGACGAGGGCCCGGCCGTGGAGTTCCTGGTCCAGGGCACCCTCTACCCGGACGTGGTGGAGTCCGGCGGCGGCACCGGCACCGCGAACATCAAGTCGCACCACAACGTCGGCGGCCTGCCCGAGGACCTCGAGTTCAAGCTCATCGAGCCGCTGCGCAAGCTGTTCAAGGACGAGGTCCGCATGGTCGGCAAGGAGCTGGGCCTGCCGGACGAGATCGTCCAGCGCCAGCCCTTCCCCGGCCCCGGCCTCGGCATCCGCATCGTCGGCGAGGTGACGAAGGAGCGGCTGGACCTGCTGCGCGAGGCCGACGCCATCGCCCGCGAGGAACTGACCGCGGCCGGCCTGGACCGCGACATCTGGCAGTGCCCGGTGGTCCTGCTCGCGGACGTCCGCAGCGTGGGCGTCCAGGGTGACGGCCGCACCTACGGCCACCCCGTCGTGCTGCGTCCGGTCTCCTCCGAGGACGCCATGACCGCCGACTGGTCCCGGCTGCCCTACGACGTGCTGGCCCGCATCTCGACCCGGATCACCAACGAGGTCCGGGACGTCAACCGGGTCGTGCTCGACGTGACGAGCAAGCCCCCGGGGACGATCGAGTGGGAGTAGGGCCTAGGCACGCCTGAGCGTGCGCAGGGCCTCACCGGGCTTCCAGACCTGGACGACCAGGTACGCGTCGTCCTCGACGCGGGTGCGGACGACCTCCGTCAGCTCGGTACGGAAGAGGTGGAACGGCTGCGGCGGTTCCACCTCTTTCACGTACGCGGTCCTGGCCGGGCCCTCCCCGACCTCGATCGCCCGCCCGCTGATCCGGACGTCGCCGCCGCCCATGTCCGTGCCGTCGCCGGGGTTGGCCTGGAGGGTGAAGCGCGGGTCGCGCAGCAGGTCCAGGGCCTTGAGGGAGCGCGGCATCATCCCGAGCCACAGCTCGCCGCCCAGGAAGCGGACCTCCAGACCGCAGGTGCGGGGCGAGCCGTCGCGGCGCAGGGTCGCCAGGACGTGGTGCCGGTACGCGCCGAAGCGCTCCTCGGTGACGGCCGCCAGCTCGGGCGCGGCGGTGCGGAAGGCTGTCCAGTTCATACGCGCCAGCCTGCCGCCCTATCCGGACATCTTCTGTCGGGTATTCACCGCGCACATCATCTTTACCGGCCGGCTCTGCCCTTTTGCCGCGACCGGGGGTACTTTCCGGCCCGTACGCCGTCCCCCGCTGGAGGTTCTGTGCACGAGCCCACCCCGCCCCTGCCGCTGCCCACCGACCGGTTGCGGTTCGCCATGCCGCCGATGCACGAGTCGGCCGAGGACGAACGCAGGCACCGCAAGGAGCGGCTCGCGGGCGCCCTGCGGATCTTCGGACGGGCCGGCTTCGAGGACGGGGTGTCCGGGCACATCACGGCCCGGGACCCGGAGTACACCGACTGCTTCTGGGTCAACCCGTTCGGCATGCCGTTCAAGCACGTCACCGTGAGCGACCTGGTCCTCGCCAACCAGGACGGGCAGGTCGTCGAGGGCCGCTACCACGTCAACCAGGCCGCGTTCACCGTGCACGCCCAGGTGCACGCCGCCCGCCCCGACGTCGTCGCCGTCGCCCACTGCCACTCCGTGTACGGCCGCGCCCTCGCCGCCCTCGGCGACCTGATCGACCCCATCACCCAGGAGAGCTGCGCCTTCTACGAGGACCTCGCCCTCTACGACGCCTACACCGGCATCACCGTCGACGCCGGGGAGGGCCGCCGGATCGCCGCCGCGCTGGGCTCCCGCAAGGCGCTGGTGCTGCGCAACCACGGGCTGCTCACCGTCGGCGACTCGGTGGACGCCGCCGCCTGGTGGTTCCTGTCCCTGGAGCGGTCCTGCCAGGTGCAGCTGACGGCCAAGGCGGCGGGCCGGCCGGTGCTCATCGACCACAAGGCGGCCGTCGCCACCCGCGAACAGCTCGGCGGCGACCTGGTGGCCTGGATCAACTACCAGCCCCTGTGGCAGGACATCAGCCGCGCCGAACCGGACCTGCTCGGCTGAGGCACGAGCCGGGTGCCCGGCCGGCCTTCGCGACCGCGGCGACGGCACGGGTGGTGACCGCACGCCGGCACGGGGAGGTGCGACCGGGTCAACACGGCGACTGGCGGGTTCACCCGCCATGACCCGGACCAGCCACCCCGAGAAGCCAGCCGTGCGGCACAATGCGCTGTCGTCGCAGGGGAGTTGCCGGATCGTCGCGCGCGCCGCGGGTGGCGTCGGCGGGGCCGGCGGGCCGTGGGGAAGGCGGGGGTCGGGCGTGGTGGTGCGGGAGGCGGGGGAGGACACGGGTGACGGGGACGTCCAGGAGGGCGGCTGCGCCTGCGGGGACTGCCCGCACGGTGCCCGGGAGGGGCACCGGCGCGCCGTCGCCGCGTTCCTGCGCCGGCGCGACGAGTTAGCCGCCGGACGGGGACTGCCGGCGGCCGTGGCGCACTCGGCCCCGGCGTCCCGCCAGTGGGTGTCCGAGGAGCTGACCCAGCGGGCCGAGGCCGTCGCCGAACGGGGCCGCGCCGAGGGCGCGGTCCGGCTCGCCCGGCTGTGGCCGCGCACGGTGTGCGCGGTGTGGGGCGCGGTCACCGTGCTGCTGCTCGCCGAGGCGCTCACCGCGACCGGCGCGGGCTGGACCGGCGCCCGCACCGCGGCCCTGCTCGCCGCGCTCGCCGTCGCCGGCGCCCTGACCGCCGCCTGCCTCCTCCACCGGGCGCGCGGCGGAGCGCTCGCGCCGCTGATCGGCGAGGACAACCGCATCTCCACCTCCCGTACCGTCGCCGCCTGCTGGGTGCTGTTCATCGGCTACGCCGTCCTGCTGCTCGCCGTCCGCCTGGCCGCCGCCTCCGACCCCGCCGAACGCGACGCGCTGATCGCCGGCCTCGGCCTGGCGCGCGGCGCGGGCGCGGTGACCGTCCTCGCCGTCGTGTGCGGCATCGCCGTCCTGGTCCGCCGGGTGGTGGTCCTGCGCGTCCGCGCCCAACGGCTGCAGAAGGTGCCGGCCCACCGCCCGCGCGCCGCCGACCTGCTCACCGACGACTCCGGCCGCGGTGCCTTCACCGACATCCAGTACGTCGCCGTCGGCGCCGTCGCCCTGCTGTTCGCCGCCGTCCGGCTGGCCCGCCGCCCCGACCGGCTGCCCGACCTGCCCTGGGGCCTGGCCGTGGTCGTGCTGATCTCGGCGGCCACCTATCTGGCCGGCAAGTACGCCGAGGGCGGCCGGCCGGTGATCCTCTCGGTGGTCCGCGCCCGGGAGCCCGGCGACCTCGACGGCCCGGTCCGCACCGGCGACGACATCGAGATCCGCGGCAGCGGCTTCGTCCCGCCCGGCGCCCAGAGCGCCGACCGGCTCTCCCGGACGGTCGTCCGCATCGGCACGGTCGACGTCCACGTCCCGCTGATCCCCGTCACCGGCGGCTTCCGCAACCCCACGGACACCACCCTGACCGTGCCCGTACCCGCCGACGTGGAGCCCGGCCCGGTCGACGTCCAGGTGGTGACGGCGGCCGGCGTGACGACGAACCGGTACCCGCTCCACGTCACGGAGTGAGAGGCGGGTTCGCCGTGGAGGGCCGAAATCCGGAAAATCATCCGGGACAGGATTGAACCGGCTCCCTTCGTCATACGTATCGTCACATCAGGGGGCACAGCGGGTGAAAGGCGGCTTGTAGCGATGACTCAAGGCATGCGGACGGATACGCGCATTCCCCGGCTGAACGAGCCCCGCGGCCTCCGCGACACCGCCACCCACTACGCCCTGCTGCCACTTCGCCTCTTCCTGGGCGTCACCTTCGCCTACGCCGGCCTGGACAAGCTCACCGACAGCGCCTTCATGCACTCCTCCGGCGCCGGCTCGATCGGCGACACCATGCGCGCGGCCCGCGACTCCGCCGCGATCCCGGCCCTGATCGACCTGGCCCTGAGGAGCCCGGTCGGTTTCGGCTACACCATCGCCCTCGGTGAACTGGCCGTCGGCATCGCCACCCTCCTCGGTCTCCTCGGCCGCCTCGCCGCGCTCGGCGGCGCGCTGATCTCGCTCAGTCTCTGGCTGACGGTGAGCTGGGCCACCACCCCCTACTACTACGGAAACGACCTCGCCTACCTGATGGCCTGGCTCCCCCTGATCCTGGCCGGAGCCCCCTACTTCTCCGTGGACGCCGCCTGGCGCGCCCGGCGGTGGCCCGGCGGCTACCGCTGACCCTCCGCGGCACCGCGACGTCTGCGGAACCCCCGGGCCAGCACGGCCGTGACGCCGGCCAGACACAGGGCGCCCGCGACCAGCGGAACCATCAGGAACCACGGGGTGTCCCACAGGCCGCCCGCGTCCCCCGCGTAGGCCGCGGCGATGCCGGTGAGGCAGAGCCCGGCGACCAGCCTCCCGGGCTGGAACTCATGACGCAGCACGGCTGACCTCCACCTGTCCCACTCCGACGCCGAGCGTGAGATCCAGCGTGCCCGGCGTCCCCGAGCCCCTGGCCGCGGCCTTGGCCGGCGCCAGCGTCACATCCCGATGCCTGCCGGGCCGCACGTCCACGTCCTTTCCACCGTCCCCGGGCAACCGGATGTCGCCCAGCCCCACATCGATGTCCATCCGCACGGTCACGTCCGCCGGCACGATCACCTTCAGCCGCCCCGCGCCCACCCGGGCGTCCGTGGCGACCGAACGCCCGGTGGCCGGGCGGACCCGGGTCAGGTCCAGCGTGGCCCGCCCCGTACCGAGGTCGTAACCGGCCCGCACACGCGCCACCGCGGCCGGTTTCCAGGACGCCTCCTTCCAGTCGGCGGTGATGTCCCGGGGCAGGGCCGCCGCCCCGGCGAGCAGGGCCGCCGTGATCACGGCCAGGAACACCGTCCCGGCGCCCGTCCGGCCCAGGAACGCGCTGAGCGCTATGCCCAGTCCGAACACCGCCAGCGCGCAGGCCAGGCCGGTCTGGAGGCTGGTGCCCAGCGGGTGGGTGTGCCGGCCGAGCCAGGCGGCCAGGCCGCCCGCCAGCAGGGCGAGCAGGACCACCCAGTCGCCGATCCAGCGCGGGCCGCGCGGTCTCGGGGGCTTGGCCTCGGGCGCGGGTATCGCCCCGGGGTGCGTCCAGGGGGTGGTGATGCCGACGTCCAGGGCCGACGTCAGGTCCCGTCCGCGGGCGTCGCCGGGCCCCCACAGATAGCCGGTGCCGCCGACATGGGTGCCGTCCTTGACGATCGGGTCCCGCCACCAGGAGGGGTAGGCGGTGACGACCGGCGGTGCCTGGGCCTCCGGGGGTGCGTCGGCGGCGGCCTGCGCCGCCAGCGGATCGTGGTCGGGGGCGTCACGGCGCCGCGACCAGTACCCCGCGCCCGCGAGCAGCAGCGAGAGCACCGCGGCGAACGCCAGCACCCCGCCGTTCCTGAGCATGGTCAGGAAGATTCCGCAGCCGACCAGGGCGAACAGCACCGCGGCCAGCGCATGGCCGTCGACCCGGGCCGTGAACAGCTTGCGGACCTCGTTCTCCTCCTCGTCCGCGTACGGCACCAGCAGCCAGGCGAAGCCGTAGAAGATGAGGCCCAGGCCGCCCGTCGCGGACAGCACGGCCAGCGTGATCCGGAAGATCACCGGGTCCATGTCGGTCTGCCGGCCGAGTCCCGCGCACACGCCCGCGATCATCCTGTGTCCGCGGTCGCGGCGGAACCGCTCGGGGAGCCGGGGGCTCTCCTGTCCCTCCGCGTCCCGCGCGAGAGAGGGGCCGGCGCTCCGGGAACCGGGGCGGAAGCCGGTGCGGGAGCCGGCGCCGGCCGCTCCGGGCGCTTCCGTCGCGGCGGGCGCGGCATCCGTCGGCCCGGGGCCCGGGGCCGGGCGCGGGCCGGGGCCGGGTCCCGGACCCGTCGCGGCGTGCTCGTGATCCGTCATGCGTCCATGGTGACCGCCCGGCCGCCCCGGCGGCAGTCGGGACGACCCTGGGCCAACCCTGAAATCGGCCCTGAGACCAGGCGGGGAAGCGTTCGAGCCGCACCGCCCGCCGGGACGTACCGCACGAGCAGCCCACCCCGACCGGCCCCGGCGGAAGATCAGGGGCGTCTGGGGGGTCGACCCTGATGCTCCGCCCCGCCGCCCGTGTGACCATCGTTGGCATGCCGGAAGCCGCAAGCCTGCCACTCGACGACCCGCGGCCCCCGCGCAAGCTCTACCGCAGCAGCGACGGACGCTGGCTCGGCGGAGTGGCGCGGGGGCTCGCCGGGCATCTCGGGCTGCCCGTCATCTGGGTGCGGCTCGTCTTCGCCGGCCTGCTCATGGCCGACGGGCTCGGCGCGCTGCTCTACGCCGCGTTCTGGTTCTTCGTCCCGCTCGGCGTCGGCGGCGTCGGCGGCCAGAAGTCCTCGCTGGTGGGCACGGAGACCTTCCCGGACGGCCGGCGCAGACTGGTGCCCCGCAAACCGGACCGCGGCCAGATCGCCGCCCTGCTCCTCATGGTCGTCGTCTCCATGGTCTTCGTGGGCAGCGTCGACCTGGGCAGCGCGACCAAGGCCTATCTGGTGCCCGCCGTGCTCGTCGCGGCCGGCGTCGCCCTCGTCTGGCGCCAGGCGGACAACGCCCGCCGGGCCCGCTGGGTCGAGGCCGGCCGCCGACGCCGCACCCTCACCCTGCTGCGCACGGTCGGCGGCGTCCTGCTCGTCACGGCCGGTGTCACGGCGGTCTTCGTCCTCCAGGGCTCCGCCGCGCACCTCGGCGCGGTGCTGCAGGCCGCGCTCGTCGTCCTCGTCGGCATCACCCTGCTCGCCGGTCCCTACCTGGTCCGCATGACCCAGGACCTCTCCGAGGAACGCCTGATGCGCATCCGCGCCCAGGAACGCGCGGAGGTCGCCGCCCACGTCCACGACTCCGTCCTGCACACCCTCACCCTGATCCAGCGCAACGCCGAGAACGCGGGCGAGGTGCGCCGCCTCGCCCGCGCCCAGGAACGCGACCTGCGCACCTGGCTGTACAAACCCGAGGGCACCGGCAAGGACGAGGCCGACGAACCCGGCACGGTCGCCGAGGCGGTGCGGCGCAACGCCGCCGAGGTGGAGGACAAGCACGGCGTGCCCATCGAGGTGGTCGTCGTCGGCGACTGCCCCCTGGACGAGAGGACCGCGGCACAGACGCAAGCCGCGCGCGAGGCTATGGTGAACGCCGCCAAGTACGGTGGCGAGGGCGGTGCCGTACAGGTCTACGCCGAAGTCGAGGGAAAGTCGGTCTTCGTCTCCGTACGGGACCGCGGTCCCGGCTTCGACCTCGACGCGATACCCGCCGACCGCATGGGTGTCAGAGAATCGATCATCGGCCGCATGGAGCGCAACGGCGGCACGGCCCGGCTGCGGGCGGTGCCCGGCGGCGGCACCGAGGTCGAGCTGGAGATGGAGAGGGCGGAGAAGACGTCATGAGCGACGCGACCGAGGCGAACGGCACGGCGGGGACGGCGGAGGCGGCCGGGTCCGGCGGTCCCGGTGCCGACGCGGGCGGGCGGCACGTACGGGTGGTTCTCGTGGACGACCACCGGATGTTCCGCACCGGCGTCCAGGCCGAGATCGGCCAGACCGCCGAGACCGGCGTCGAGGTGGTCGGCGAGGCCGCGGACGTCGACCAGGCCGTCGCGGTCATCACCGCCGCCCGGCCCGAGGTGGTCCTCCTCGACGTGCACCTCCCGGGCGGCGGCGGGGTGGAGGTGCTGCGCCGGTGCGCGGCGCTGTCGGCCGACGCCGAGCGGCCCGTCCGCTTCCTCGCGCTGTCCGTGTCGGACGCCGCGGAGGACGTCATCGGGGTGATCCGCGGCGGCGCCCGCGGCTACGTCACCAAGACCATCACCGGCGCCGACCTGATCGACTCCATCTTCCGCGTCCAGGAGGGCGACGCCGTCTTCTCCCCGCGGCTGGCCGGGTTCGTCCTGGACGCCTTCGCGTCGACCGACGCCCCGCCCGTGGACGAGGACCTGGACCGCCTCACCCAGCGGGAACGCGAGGTGCTGCGCCTGATCGCCCGTGGCTACGCCTACAAGGAGATCGCCAAGCAGCTGTTCATCTCGGTGAAGACGGTCGAGTCCCATGTCTCGGCGGTCCTGCGCAAGCTCCAGCTGTCCAACCGGCACGAGCTGACCCGCTGGGCGACCGCGCGCCGGCTGGTCTGACCCCTACGGGCCCGCCCGGGCCCGCCCCTCACACCACCCGGGTCGCTCCAGCGAACGGCATCTGGTCGATCGGGGCCAGCCGGACCGGAGCCGACGGGTTCGGGGCGTGGATCATCCGGCCACCGCCCACGTAGATGCCGACGTGGCTGATGCCGGGATAGAAGAACACCAGGTCTCCCGGCCGTAGTTCGGAGCGGGAGATCCGCCGGCCCGCGTTGATCTGGGCGTAGGAGGTGCGCGGCAGGGAGAGACCGGCGGCGCGGTAGGCGGCCTGGACCAGGCCCGAGCAGTCGAAGGCGTTCGGACCGGTGGCGCCCCACACGTAGGGGCTGCCGAGCTTGCCGTACGCGTAGGCGACGGCCACGGCGGCGCGTCCGCCGGGTGCCAGGACGGATCCGGCCCGCTCCAGTGACTCCCGCGGATCGGCGGCCGACCGGGAGACGCGTCCCGCCGGGGCGCCGGCGTCGGCGGTGGCCTCGGCGCGCTCCCGGGGAGTCAGCCGCCCGAGCAGCCGCCGGGCCTCGTCCAGCTTGCCGGTGACGGTCCTCTTCTGCCGGCGCAGCTCGGCCTGCCGGGACCGCAGTGACTTCACCTCGATGCGTGCGGCACCGCGCAGCCGCTCGATCTCCCGCAGCTGCCCGCGCACCCGCGACACCGCGGCGGCCTGCCGGTCACCGGCCCGCTCGGCGAACGCGGCACCGTCCAGGTACCGGTCGGGGTCGCTGGAGAGGGCCAGCTGCCAGGCCGGGTCGATGGCGCCGTCCCGGTACTGCGCCGCCGCGATCGAGCCCAGGGCGTTCCGGGCCGCGTCCAGCCTCATCCGCCTGCGCGCGGTCTGGTCCTGCAGGGCGCTCAGCCGCCGCTGGGCCGCGTCCGCCTCCTCCTTCGCCCCGTTGTACTTCTCGGTCGCGGCCTCGGCCTCCCGGTACAGCGTCTCCACCCGGACCTTCACCTGCGCCGGCGTCAGCTGCGGCTCGGCGTGGCCCGTTCCGTCGAAGCAGGTCACGGTGGCCGCGCCCGCCAGGGCGAGAGTGGCGGCCGTCCGGACCGTATGGCCGGTGAGCGGGCGTTGCGGGGGCTTGCGGTGGGCTGCCACCTGGAACCGTCACGTCCTTCCGTACGACTCGTACGACCGAGCGGTCGTCCGTGCGGCCCGGGGCGGCCCGTGCAGGGGGAGTGGCCGCCGCCGGGTCTTTCTCGGCGTAGGCGGCCGGTTGCCGCCCCGGTCCGGGCGGCGAGGGGAAGCCGGTCACCTGGGGGAGGACGTTAGGACGGATGGTGACGGAATGGTGACACGGTGTGCGGAACTGGTCCGCGCTGATCGTGGCGTGGCCGCAGTGATCGCGTGATCGGTCCGGAGTCGTCGTTTTCACGGGGCGTGATGACCGAAGCGGGGAAACGGTGACTGGCGGGGGTGGTGGGGTGCTATGGGCGCTGTGGGGCGCGTTTATGCGCGATCCGGTATGCGTGATCCGGTCGGGGCTTGGGGGGCGGCGTCGAGGGTGGGGCGGGGTGCCGGCGGGGGCCGGTGGCAGGGCGACCGGTGGGGGCTGGCTAGGCTCCGGCTCCATGGACGTACTCATCCATCTCTTCGTCGGCCTGCACATCATCGGCATCGCCGCGCTGCTCGGCGGTTTCCTAACCCAGATGAAGGCGATGGGCCAGGGCACGGCCCGGTTCGTGCCCGGGATGCTGCACGGCGCGATCACCATGCTGGTCACCGGCGTGGCTCTGGTCGGGCTCGACCAGGCCGAGGACCACCACCTCAACAACATCAAGCTCGGGGTCAAGCTGGCCCTGCTGATCGTGATCCTCGGCCTCGTCTATGTGAAGCGTGACGAGGAGCGGATCGACAAGGGGATCTTCGGGCTGGTCGGGCTGCTGACCATGGTCAACATCTTCATCGCCGTCCTCTGGACCTGATCTCCCGCGCGTCTCGGCGTCAGCCCGGCCGTACCACGCTGTGGACGGCCGACCCGCCGAGCGCGGCGACCGGCTCCTCGCGGACGTACGCGCCCGGCCTCGGCGCGTGGATCATCATGCCGTCACCCGTGCAGAGCCCTACGTGGCCGGCGCCGTCGTGGAAGAAGACCAGGTCACCGGCGCGGGCCTCGGCAGGCGGAACCGGGGTGCCGGCGCCGGCCTGCGCGGGCGCCGTGCGCGGGAGGGTGACGCCGGCGGACTTCCAGGCGGCCTGGGTGAGTCCGGCGCAGTCGTAGGAGCCGGGGCCTGCGGCGCCCCACACACAGGGCTTGCCGAGCTGGGCCCGGGCGAAGGCGACGGCCTTGCCGGCCTTGGTCGCGTAGGCGCCGGCGGGTGTCGCGGGGGCCTGGGCGGCCCGCCTGGACAGCAGCACTCGCGCGTGGGCGAGCTTTTTCCCGACGGTGGCCTTGGCCGCCTTCGGACCGCCGGCGGACGTGTCCGGCCGCCTGTCCGCCGAGGCCGCCACCGCGACGGCGTCCCGCGCGCCCGCCGCGCCGGCCGGGACCGGCGTGGCTACAGCGGGCGTCGGGACGGCCTGAAGCGGTGGAGCGAGGGTGGCTCGGAGGGGTGGAGCGAGGGTCGTGTGTCCGGTGGGGGTGGCGCGCTCCGGGCGGCCGGTAGCGGGCCTGGGGCGGCCGGGGGTGCGCTCGGGACGGCCGGCCTCTTGTCCGGTGGGGCCGGTAGCGCGCTCGGCGTGAGCGGTGGCGTGCGTGATGCGCTCGGCCTGGCCTATGCCCGGCTCGGTCCGGCTCGTACCGGGCCCGGCCTGCTCCATGCCTGTGCCTGGCTCCGGTCGGCCCGTTCCGTGCTCCGTTCCGGCCGTTCCGCGCTCGGCCTGCCCTGCCGCAGTGCCGCCCTGGACCGCGATCACACCCCGGGCGGTGGGCCAAGTGCGCTGCCGGGCCCGCCGCGCGACCTCGTCGCGGAGCCGCTGAAGACTGCCGTCCGCACCGCGCGGAGTCTCGGCGCGCCCGCTCGTCACGGCCCACCTGCCCGCCTCCGGACGCCCGTCCCATCCGGTGCGTGCGGCTGGTTCCGGCCGCTCGCCCCCTCGGGTGCCGCCGTCCGCTTCGGGGCGCCCGCCCCGTCCGATGCCTCCGCCGGATTCGGTCCGCTCGCCCCGTACGGCGCCTCCGCCCGCGCGCCCGGCCCTGCCCGCGCGCCCGCTCTCCGCACTCCGCCCAGTCCACTCGGCGAGCCCCGCCCGCTCCGCGCGCCCGCCCTGCCCCGCGCCCAAGGCGCGCTCCCCGCGCCGACTCCCGTCCGCGCTCCCATCCAGCTCCGCGCGCGCCCTCAGCTCCGAACCTGCCCCTCGCTCCCCACGGCCGCCCGGCTCACCCCGCTCACCCCGCTCATTCACAATCCCCCGGCCGCCCCGTCCCGCCCGAGCCCTGCCGCCCCCGGACGTCGTCTCCATCGCCGACTCCGCTTGGCGGTAGAAGTCGTCGATCTTTCGTTCGATCTCCTCCGGGGTCGGTCCGGCGTGGCCGGTCGGGGAGAGGGCCTCGGCGGACTGGGTGAGCACGGCCATGGAGGTGAGCGCGGCGGTGGCGAGGGCGGGAGTGCGGATGCCCGTCGTCTGGGTGCCGCCGGGGCGCGGCTTGCGGTGCGACGCCAAGGGAGGCGACTCCTTCCGTGCTGCCGCCTGCCGGGTGGGTCCGGGCGGACGCCGGGAAGGGTCGCCCTACGGCGTCGTCCCGGCGGGAGTCGGCCGATTCGCCCCGGGATCGGTGGGTCCCCGGCTCCGGGCGCCGCGCGGGGCGCCGGACTCGGCGGAGGCCGTACGGCCCGGCGACGTTCGCCGGAGAGGGTGTCGTGCGGCCTGACGGCAACCTAGCCAACTCGTGAGTCTTCTGTGAAGGTTGGTGGCCGCTATGTCCGATACATTTCCGTGACCTGCGGCCGGTGCGCGCATCGGTGACCAGGTACTTCCGCTGGGTGACGCCGTGCGCCGGAAAGATCAACCACCCCGGGAACGGGCCATGTTCCGGGGACGGGGACCGGTTGTCGGTGGGGCGCCCTAGACTCGGAGAGCGATGAGCAGCCTCTTTGACGACAGCTTCCTGGCGGACCTCCAGACCCCCCGCGGGCACGAGGAGGTGCCTCCGCCGCCCGAGGACGATCACGCTCCGGAGCCGATTCCGGACGATCTGTTCGGCGGGAAGTTCGACCTGCCGCCCGACCGGGACACCCACTACCGCGACGGCGCCCCGCGCCCCGCGCTGGACGCGGCGGCCCTCCTGGAGGGGCTGAACGAGAACCAGCGCGCCGCCGTCGTGCACGCCGGCTCCCCGCTGCTCATCGTCGCCGGCGCCGGTTCCGGCAAGACCCGCGTGCTCACCCACCGCATCGCCCACCTGCTGGCCGAGCGGAACGTCCACCCGGGCCAGATCCTCGCGATCACCTTCACCAACAAGGCCGCGGGCGAGATGAAGGAGCGCGTCGAGCAGCTCGTCGGCCCGCGCGCGAACGCGATGTGGGTGATGACCTTCCACAGCGCGTGCGTGCGCATCCTGCGCCGGGAGAGCAAGAAGCTCGGCTTCACCTCGTCGTTCTCGATCTACGACGCCGCCGACAGCAAGCGTCTGATGGCCCTGGTCTGCCGCGACCTGGACCTCGACCCCAAGCGTTTCCCGCCCAAGTCCTTCAGCGCCAAGATCAGCAACCTGAAGAACGAGCTGATCCACGAGGAGGACTTCGCCGCCCAGGCCGCCGACGGCTTCGAGAAGACCCTCGCCCAGGCCTACGCCCTGTACCAGTCGCGGCTGCGCGAGGCGAACGCGCTGGACTTCGACGACCTGATCATGACGACGGTCAACCTGCTGCGCGCCTTCCCGGACGTCGCCGAGCACTACCGCCGCCGCTTCCGGCACGTCCTGGTCGACGAGTACCAGGACACCAACCACGCCCAGTACGCCCTCGTACGGGAACTCGTCGGCACCGGGGAGCGCGCCGGCGAGGCGGACACACCGCCGGACGAGCACGACATCCCGCCGGCCGAGCTGTGCGTCGTAGGCGACGCGGACCAGTCGATCTACGCCTTCCGGGGCGCGACGATCCGCAACATCCTCCAGTTCGAGGAGGACTACCCGGACGCGACGACGATCCTGCTGGAGCAGAACTACCGTTCCACGCAGACCATCCTGTCCGCCGCCAACGCGGTCATCGAGCGCAACGAGTCCCGCCGCCCGAAGAACCTGTGGACCAACGCCGGCCAGGGCGCCAGGATCACCGGGTACGTCGCCGACACCGAGCACGACGAGGCCCAGTTCGTCGCCGACGAGATAGACCGCCTGGTCGACGCGGGCGAGGCGCGCGCCTCGGACGTCGCCGTCTTCTACCGCACCAACGCCCAGTCCCGTGTTTTCGAAGAGGTCTTCATCCGCGTCGGCCTGCCCTACAAGGTCGTCGGCGGCGTCCGCTTCTACGAACGCAAGGAGGTCCGGGACGTCCTCTCGTATCTGCGCGTCCTCGCCAACCCCGAGGACTCGGTGCCGCTGCGCCGCATCCTCAACGTGCCCAAGCGGGGCATCGGCGAGCGCGCGGAGGCGATGATCGACGCCCTCGCCCAGCGCGAGAAGATCAGCTTCCCGCAGGCCCTGAAGCGGGTGGACGAGGCGTACGGCATGGCCGCGCGCTCGACCAACGCGGTCAAGCGGTTCAACACGCTGATGGAGGAGCTGCGCACGATCGTCGAGTCCGGCGCCGGACCGGCCACCGTGCTCGAAGCGGTCCTGGAGCGCACCGGTTATCTGGCCGAACTGCAGTCCTCCACCGACCCGCAGGACGAGACCCGGATCGAGAACCTCCAGGAACTCGCGGCCGTGGCCCTGGAGTTCGAGCAGGAGCGCGGGGAGGGCGAGCAGGGGACCCTGTCCGACTTCCTGGAGCAGGTCGCGCTGGTGGCCGACTCCGACCAGATCCCCGACGAAGAGGACGGCGGCGGCGTCATCACACTGATGACCCTGCACACCGCCAAGGGCCTGGAGTTCCCGGTGGTGTTCCTGACGGGCATGGAGGACGGCGTCTTCCCGCACATGCGGGCCCTCGGCCAGACCAAGGAGCTGGAGGAGGAGCGGCGCCTGGCGTACGTGGGCATCACGCGCGCGCGGGAGCGGCTGTATCTCACCCGGTCGGCGTTGCGCAGCGCCTGGGGCCAGCCGTCGTACAACCCGCCCTCCCGCTTCCTGGAGGAGATCCCGCCCGCCCATGTGGAGTGGAAGCGGACCGGGGCCACGGCCGCGGCGCCGGCGTCCGGGATCGCGGCCTCGCTGTCCTCGACCCGTTCGCGTTCCTCGGCGTCGGGCGCCTCCGGGTTCGCCACCCGGCGCACGGCGGAGAAGCCGACGGTCGCGCTGTCGGTCGGCGACCGGGTCACCCACGACCAGTTCGGGCTCGGCACGGTCGTCGCGGTGAAGGGCACGGGCGCGAACGCGGAGGCGACGGTCGACTTCGGCGACACCAAGCCGAAGCGGCTGCTGCTGCGGTACGCGCCGGTGGAGAAGCTCTAGCCGGTAAGGAAGAGGGCCCCGCCGG
The DNA here is from genome assembly GCF_033366695.1 of Streptomyces sp. SCL15-4. Classification (NCBI taxonomy): domain Bacteria; kingdom Bacillati; phylum Actinomycetota; class Actinomycetes; order Kitasatosporales; family Streptomycetaceae; genus Streptomyces; species Streptomyces sp. SCL15-4. Next base: position 3,486,578 of record NZ_JAOBTQ010000001.1, on the reverse strand, counting down.
AAAGCGGGGCCCCGCGGGCTAGGTGGGGTCCAGGCCGTGGCTGCGCAGCCACGGCAGAGGGTCTATCGCCGACCCGCCCGCCGGCCGGACCTCGAAGTGCAGGTGCGGGCCGGTGGAGTTGCCCGAGTTGCCGGAGTAGGCGATGGGCTCGCCGGCCTTGACGGTCGTACCGGAGGCGACGCGGTAGCTGGACAGGTGGCAGTACCAGGTCTCCGTGCCGTCCTTCGCCGTCACGATCATCATGTTGCCGTAGGCGCTGTTCCACTTGGTGGTGACGGTGCCGTCGGTGGCGGCCAGCACCGTGGTGCCGTAGGAGACCGGGAAGTCGATGCCGGTGTGCACCGACATCCAGTTGATGCCGGCCTGGCCGTAGTAGGCGCTGAGCCCGTGCTGCGCGACCGGCAGCGCGAACTTGGGACGCAGCCGCTCCTTGAGCGCGGCCTCCGCCGCCGCCTTCTTCTTCTCCATCTCCTGCTGCGCCTTGAGGTCGATCCGCTCCTGGGTGCGGCTCGCCCGGTCGGCGAAGTCGTCGGCGCCGGCGGAGAGGGTCTGGAGCTGGGAGTCCAGCTTGCTGTTGGCGACCGCCGGCTTGACCGGCTGCGCGTCCGAGGCGGTGGTGGCGGTGTCCTTGGAGTCGTCGGAGAGCGCGCCGACCGAGGCGGCGGCGATCCCCGCGACCCCCATCACACAGGCCGAGGGCACGGCGACGGTGAGCAGCGCCGAGCGCTTGGCGGGCGTACGGCGCCGGGAGCGGGCCGCGCCGCGCGAGCCCGTGCGGGCCGCCGGGACCGGTGTGGCCTCCTCCTGGCCGTCGAGCAGCACGGTCACGGCGGGCAGTTCGCCCGTGGTGTCCGCCTCGTCCGGGACGGACGGCGCCTCGGCGAATTCGGTGTCGGCGTAGGGCTCGTGCGCGAAGGCGGGGTCCGGGGCGCCGGGGGCGTGGGTGCCGACCGCCTCGAAGGTCGCGGTGGCCTGCTGGTCGAACGGTTCACCGTCCCGCTCGGGCCCGGCCGGCGCGGTCTGTCCGGCGGAGTTCCACTGCGTGGCGTCGTACGCGCCCGTGTCGAAGGTCTGGGTGCCCCACTCCCACTGCTGGGCGGAGCCGGTGGTGCCCGACGGGTCGGGCTGCTGCCAGGCACCCGTGTCCCACTGGCCGCTGACATCGTTTCCGGTGTTCTGCGCGGGGACGGTCCAGGCGGTGCTGTCGTAGACGCCGGAGTCGTAGGCGGCGACATGCTGGGCCGCGTACGGGTCGTAGGCCGGGAGCGGGCCGGTGCCGGTCTGCCACTGGGCGGTGCCGTACGCGCCGGTGGTCGGCTCGCTGCCCGGAAGACTGCCGAAGAGCGGGTCGGCGTGGAAGCCCGTGGTGCTCGCGGAACCATCGGCAAAACCGGTGGCGTCATAGCCGCCGTACGTGGTGAGGTCGTCGTAGGAGGCTTCCTGTGCTCCGTACGGCGCGTAGTGCCCGGTGGAGGCGTCGGAAGCCGGGGCCGGGGTGGTCATCGTCCCCGACGGGTGACGGTCGTTCACCAACTTCTCTTTCGCCTCGACAACAGGGGCTGCCAGAGCAGTGCGGCGACTGTACCCGGCGGTACCTGGGCGCGACAATCTTCGGACGGTTTCGCGTGGGCCGTAAACGGGCATTCGGCCGTGTTTCGGGGGCTCCCAACCCGACTTTGGCTTTGCGTTCGAAGAATGTTCGATGTCGAGTGACGCCAAGTGACGACTGTGCACGGCCTGTGGGGCGTCCGTGTGCCCCGCCGCGCCGCCGCTCGCGCGACGCCCGGCCGGTCCCGGGCCGCCGTCAGGCCACCGTCAGACCGCCGGTGATCCGGTCCTCGGGGTGCGGCGCGTCGAGGACCTCGCGTATGACGGCCGCCACGGCCGGATGCACGGGCAGCGCGAGATGGCCGATGCCGGTCACCCGCACGTTGTGCGCGTCGAGATCGGGGTGCTCCAGGCAGGCCGTCTCCAGCGGGACCATCAGCGAGTCCAGGTCGCTCCAGAGGCTCACGAACCGGGTCCGGCAGCCCGGCGCGGGACCGGTCAGCTCCTCGATCACCGCGGAGCCCGGCCGCATCTGCCGCACGATCGGATGCGCGTCCGCCAGCGGCGCCACCCGGGTCCCGGAGTGCGGCGTGCCCAGCGTGACCAGCGTGCGCACCCGGTGGTCACCGCCGAGACACTGGGCGTAATAGCGCGCGATCAGGCCGCCGAGGCTGTGTCCCACGATGTCGACCCGCGCGCTGCCGGTGCGCTCGCAGATCTCCTCGATGTGCCGGCCGAGCAGCTCCGCGGCGACACGTATGTCACAGGTGAGCGGTGAGTAGTTGAGCGACTCGACGCGCTGCCGGCCGTGCTGGGCGAGGGCGCGGCGCAGCAGGACGAACACCGAGCGGTTGTCGATGAAGCCGTGCAGCAGCACGACCGGCGGAGCGGGGCGGATGGGCAGCCGGGCGGTGCCGTCGTCCGGGGCGGGCAGGGCGGCGGGGTGGCGTTCGCGGATCAGACCGGTCGGATACAGCAGCAGGTGGGCCGCCAGGATCGCGGCGTCCAGGGCCGTCGCCCGGAGCAGTGTCATGGACAGTCCGGCCAGTCTGCCCGGCCGCAGGCGGCGGCAGAGCGGGAGAAAGAGCGGCAGTGCTCCGGTGACCTTCATTGGCCGACCTCCTGTCGGCACGCGCGGGTCGTCCTCGACCCCCGTGTGCCTCATGTCCCACCATGTGATTTCCCCCTCGCCGCGCACCGTAAAACCGCCGGGTGCGGGATGCTGGGGATAACGTTCGTTCACTTCGACGATGGCGGAACGCGCCAAAAGTGCGGTACTTGTCGGTGGAACGGAAGCGATCGCTTCCGTGGTCGCTTGATGGAGGCAGTGATGGGTGTGGCAGCCGGTCCGATCCGCGTGGTGGTCGCCAAGCCGGGGCTCGACGGCCACGATCGCGGGGCCAAGGTGATCGCGCGGGCGCTGCGCGACGCCGGTATGGAGGTCATCTACACCGGGCTCCACCAGACTCCGGAGCAGATCGTCGGCACCGCCATCCAGGAGGACGCCGACGCGATCGGCCTGTCCATCCTCTCCGGCGCCCACAACACGCTGTTCGCCGCGGTCATCGACCTGCTCAAGGAGCGGGAGGCGGAGGACATCCTCGTCTTCGGCGGCGGCATCATCCCGGAGGAGGACATCGCACCGCTGAAGGAGAAGGGCGTCGCGGAGATCTTCACCCCCGGTGCGACGACCACGGCGATCGTGGAATGGGTGCGGGAGAACGTCCGTCAGCCGGCCGCGTCCGGCGGCTGAGCGCCTCCCTCCCGCGGGCCGGCGGGCGGAAGGAGTTCCCGGGTCATCTCCGCCCGCAGCCGCAGCGTGGTGACCAGCCGCTGGAACGCCTCCGCCCAGTACCCGCCGGCGCCCGGCGCGGCGTCCTCCGGCTCCTCGGGCAGCGCGAGCAGCGTCTCCAGACGCGTGGCCTCCGCCGGGTCCAAGCAGCGCTCCGCCAGTCCCATCACTCCGCTGAAGCTCCACGGGTAACTGCCCGCGTCCCGGGCGATGTCGAGGGCGTCCACCACCGCCCGGCCCAGCGGCGCGGCCCACGGCACCGCGCACACGCCGAGCAGCTGGAACGCCTCCGACAGACCGTGGGTGGCGATGAACCCGGCGACCCACCCGGCCCGTTCGTCCGGCTCCAGCGCGGCCAGCAGCTTCGCCCGTTCCGCCAGGGACACCGCGCCCGGGCCGCCCGCCTCCGGTGCCGACGGCGAGCCGAGCAGCGCCCGTGACCACGCCGCGTCCCGCTGCCGGACCGCCGCCCGGCACCAGGCCGCGTGGAGTTCGCCCTGCCAGCCGTCCGTCACCGGCAGCGTCACGATCTCCTGTGGCGTCCGCCCGCCCAGCCGCCCCGGCCAGGTGCCGAGCGGAGCGGACTCCACCAACTGCCCCAGCCACCACGACCGCTCCCCGCGACCCGCCGGCGGCGTGGCCACCACGCCGTCCCGCTCCATGTCCGCGTCGCATTCGAGCGGCGCCTCCACCGCGATCGCCGGCACGTCCCCGGTCCGGTCCAGGGCCACGCACGCCATCGCCCGTACGGCCATCCGCGCGGCGAGCGCCGAACCCGGCAGCGCCGACAGCAGATCCGCCGCCGTGGCCCGCACATTGCGGCTGCGGTCGCCCAACGCCTGTTCCAGGAAAGACTCGTCCGCGTCCGACAGGCCCGCGCGCAGCGAGTCCAGGAACATCAGCCGGTCCTCCGCGCGCTCCGTCGCCCACGTCGACGCCAGCAGTTCCCGTCCCCGCGCGGGCGTACGGGCGCGCAGCGCGCCGAGCAGCGCCGCCCGTTCCGCGAACAGCCCTTCCTGCCACAGCCGGCGCACCGCCTCGGCGTCGCCGGTGTCGGGCAGCGCCGCGCCGCCGCCGGGAGCCGCGCGCAGGGCGAACCGCCAGTCCAGGTTCAGCCGGGCCAGCCACAGGGCGCGCGGGCCGGCGAACGCCAGCGCCGCCGGGCGCAGGTCGGTGCGGCCGCGGGCCGCGTCGAGCAGGGCCGGCAGTGCCTGCGGGGGCGCCGCGTACCCGTACGCGTTGGCCGCCGCGAGCCACTGCGGAAGCAGCTCCATCAGGTCCGGGGAACTGCCCCGCCGTCCGCTGCCCGCGCCGCCGGACCGGTCGGCCAGCAGGGCGGTGAGCCGGCGTGCCGCAGGTGCGGGCAGCGGCGGGCGCGGATCGGCGGGCGCCCGCTCGGGCCGGCGCGCCGCCGGGCCGGGACGCAGCCCGGCCCGCCGCCGTACGGTCGCCACGGCCGCCGCGTCGAGCAGCGCGGCCGGTGCGGTGCGGCCGGGCGGGACGTGCGCCGGGGCGCGCCGGTCGGTGCCGAGGAGCGCGGTGGTGACCAGCTCTTCCCAGGTACCGCCCGGTGCCGACGTGTCCCCGCCGCTCGGTGCCCCGTTCATCGCGTTTCCTCCTCTACGCCTGCCTGCCCGTGGATGTCCGCACGGCCGGTCAGCACAGCGGCACCGCCTCGCCCGCGTCCGCCGGCCACGCCGTGAGCGGGGTGAACCCGCGATGGCCCGCTTCCCCGAAGACGGTGACGGGGGCGCCGCCGGACAGCGCGACCAGCCGCCACAGGCCGGGCCGGGCGCGGGCGGACCCGGTCAGCGGCAGGGACGTGTCCGTGTCGGCGTCGGCCAGCTGCCACCGGTCGCCGTCCGGGACCGGTATCACCCGGTCCAGGGTCACCGGGACCGACTCCAGCCAGGGATCGTCGCGCAGCGCCTCGCCGTAGCGGGCCGCCGCCTCGGCGGTGGTCGTCCCCGGCGGGCGGAACGCGGCCGGGGCCGGCGCGGCGAACCGCTCGCCCAGGGCGGCCCGGGCCCGGCCGCCGCCCGGATACGTCGTCAGCTCCGCCTCCACGGCCAGGCCGACCGGCAGGGACAGCTCCGGGGAACGGCCCGCCGCGCCGTAGGACAGCAGCTGCCGGGTCCGGCCGGACCGCGCGCCGTGCAGCCATATCCGGCGCGTCGTCAGTTTCGGGTCCACCACGTCGTACTGCGCGAGGACCAGCCAGTGGTCGCGCAGCGGCGGGCCCTCCGGCGCGGCGGACAGGCCGATCCGGGCGCGGACCGTGGCCGCGAGGGCCTCCGGCAACCGGTCCCGGCGCAGCCAGCCCTGGTCGAGCAGGTGCAGCAGCGCGCACTCCTCCAGCAGACGCGCCGGCCAGCCCGCGCCGGACGCCGGGACGGCCCCCAGCTCACGGACGCGCGCGGCCAGCCCCGGCGCCTGCGCGTCGACCATGCGGGCCGCCGTCTCGTCCCACCATCCGTATCCCGCCTGTTCGGCCGCGGCCAGGCCGCCGCGCAGCAGGTCCGCCAGGCGCTGCTCCAGCTCGGTCGCGCCCGCCGTGATCCGCTCGGCTCGGCGCTCGGCCCGCCGCCGGGCCGCCTCCGGATCGGCGGGCCCGCCGGCCGGACCCGCTCCGTCCCGCGCCTTCCCGGCCTCCGCCCGGCCGCGCCGCCCCGCGAGCCACTGCCCGGCCCAGTCCGGCGGCCGCGCGCCGTCCGGCACCGCTTCCTCGCCACCCGCCCACAGCAGGAGCAGGCCGAGCGCGTGCTTGCACGGGAACTTACGGCTCGGGCAACCGCACCTGTACGCCGGACCGGTCAGGTCCACCACCGTCTGGTACGACCTGCCGCCACTGCCCCCGCACAGCCCCCACACCGCCCCCTCCCCGCTCCCGGTCCCGGACCACGGCCCGGCCACTGCGAGCTTGCTCCCCGCCGTGCGTGACGCGGCGTCAGGCGCCAGTGCCAGCACCTGCTCCACGGTCCGGCGCACCCCCTGCTCAGTCATGCCACCGACGGTAGGCCCCGCCACTGACAATCGCTCCGGCGAGCGCGTTCGCGCAGGTCACAGCGATTGTCAGTGGCGTGGTGCACGGTGGATGCCAGAACCGAACCGGCCGAGCTGGAGGGGGCCTCAGCCATGACTGTGTCCGCGGAACCGACGACCGCCACACCCCACCGAGACCAGACCGCGCAGGCGCTGCGACCGCACGCCGAGCACGCCTTCGCGGCCGAACTCGCCGCGCTCGCCGCACAGGACGACCGCCCGCGCCCGGCCCGCTGGAAGCTGTCGCCGTGGGCGGTGGCGACCTATCTGCTCGGTGGCACCCTGCCGGACGGCACGGTGATCACCCCCAAGTACGTGGGCCCGCGCCGCATCGTCGAGGTCGCCGTCACCACGCTCGCCACCGACCGCGCCCTGCTCCTGCTCGGTGTCCCCGGCACCGCCAAGACCTGGGTGTCGGAGCACCTGGCCGCCGCCGTCAGCGGTGACTCGACGCTGCTGGTGCAGGGCACGGCCGGCACCCCGGAGGAGGCGATCCGCTACGGCTGGAACTACGCGCGGCTCCTCGCCCACGGCCCGAGCCGCGACGCCCTCGTGCCCAGCCCCGTCATGCGGGCCATGGCCGAGGGCATGACGGCCCGGGTGGAGGAGCTGACCCGGATCCCGGCCGACGTGCAGGACACGCTGATCACGATCCTGTCCGAGAAGACCCTGCCCATCCCCGAACTGGGCGAGGAGGTCCAGGCGGTCCGCGGTTTCAACCTCATCGCCACCGCCAACGACCGCGACCGCGGGGTCAACGACCTCTCCAGCGCCCTGCGCCGCCGCTTCAACACCGTGGTGCTGCCGCTGCCCGAGAGCGCCGACATCGAGGTCGACATCGTCACCCGACGGGTCGAACAGCTCGGCCGCTCGCTGGATCTGCCGGCCGCGCCCGACGGCATCGAGGAGATCCGCCGGGTCGTCACCGTCTTCCGCGAGCTGCGCGACGGCGTCACCGCCGACGGCCGGACGAAGCTCAAGTCGCCCAGCGGCACGCTGTCCACCGCGGAGGCCATCTCCGTCGTCACCAACGGCCTCGCGCTCGCCACCCACTTCGGCGACGGCGTGCTGCGCCCCGGCGATGTCGCCGCCGGCATCCTCGGCGCCGTCGTCCGCGACCAGGCGGCCGACCGGGTCGTCTGGCAGGAGTACCTGGAGACGGTCGTGCGCGAGCGCGAGGGCTGGAGCGACTTCTACCGCGCCTGCCGGGAGGCCGGCGCATGACCGGCACCCGGGAGGGCACGGCCTACGACGCGGGGCCGCTGCTGCTGGGCGTACGGCACCACGGGCCCGGTTCCGCGCGCGCGGTGCGGGCCGCGCTGGACGCGGCCCGGCCCGCCGTCGTCCTCATCGAGGGCCCGCCCGAGGCCGACGCGCTGATCCCGCTGGCCGCCGACCCCGTGCTGCGGCCCCCGGTCGCCCTCCTCGCGCACGCCGTCGACGAGCCCGGCCGCTCGGCCTTCTGGCCGTTCGCCGAGTTCAGCCCCGAGTGGGCGGCCATCCGCTGGGCCCTGGCGCACGACGTCCCGGCCCACTTCATCGACCTGCCGGCCACGCACACGCTGGCGTGGCGGGAGGAGCCGGGGGAGTGCGACGCGGAGGATGACGGGGGCGGCCTCGGCGGCCGGGGGTGCGGCTCGGACGCCGACGCGGGTGGTGCCGGCGGCCGTGGGCGACGCGCCGAGGGCCGCGATCACGGATCTGACGGGGGTGGGCACGGCCCGGTGGGGCCCGGGCGCGACCCGGACGGGCGCGGCGGCGGCCCCGACGGCGACGGGAATGGTTCCGATGGCCTGGAGAGCCGCTCCGAGGGCCGGCATTCCGGTCCGGACGGGGGCGTGAACGGTCTGGACGGGGGTGGGCACGGCCCGGACGGGCGCGGGTCGGGGCCGGGTGACCGTGAGGGCGGGTCCGGCGGTGCCGGTGGCGTCGAGGAGGTCCGGGTCGATCCGCTCGCCGTGCTCGCCGAGGCGGCCGGGTACGACGATCCGGAGCGCTGGTGGGAGGACGTCGTCGAGCACCGGGGACCGGGCGCCGGCGACCCCTTCGCGCCGTTCGCCGCGGTGGAGGAGGCCATGGCGGCGCTGCGCGAGCGGTACGGCGCCGGAGGACGCCGGGACCTCGTCCGCGAGGCCCATATGCGGCTGCGGTTGCGGGCGGCGCACAAGGAGTTCGGGCACGCCGTGGCCGTGGTGTGCGGGGCCTGGCACGTGCCCGCGCTCCGCGTCAGGACCACCGTCGCAGCCGACCGCGCCCTGCTCCGGGGCCTGCCGAAGATCAAGACCGACGTCACCTGGGTGCCGTGGACGCATCGCCGGCTGGCCCGGGCCGGCGGGTACGGCGCGGGCATCGTGTCGCCCGGCTGGTACCAGCACCTCTTCCAGGTCCCCGACCGGCCGGTGGAGCGATGGCTGACCAAGGTGGCCGGGCTGCTGCGCGCGGAGGACCGAATCGTGTCCTCCGCGCACGTCATCGAGGCCGTCAGGCTCGCGGAGACGCTGGCGGCGCTGCGGGGCCGCCCGCTGCCCGGCCTCGGCGAGACCACCGACGCGGTGCGCGCGGTGCTGTGCGAGGGCTCGGACGTGCCGCTGGCGCTGGTGCACGACCGGCTGGTGGTCGGGGACGCGCTCGGCGAGGTGCCGGAGTCGGCGCCCGCGGTGCCGTTGCAGCGCGATCTGGCCCGGCGGCAGCGCTCGCTGCGGCTCAAGCCCGAGGCGCTGGAGCGCGACCTGGAGCTGGACCTGCGCGGCGACACCGACGCCGGACGCAGCAGGCTGCTGCACCGGCTGAGGCTGCTCGGTGTCGACTGGGGGGAGCCGGCCCGGTCCCGGGGCGGCACGGGCACGTTCCGGGAGACCTGGCGGCTGCGCTGGGAACCCGAGCTGTCGGTGCGGGTCGCCGAGGCGGGCGTGTGGGGGACGACCGTGCAGGCGGCGGCGCGGGCCAAGGCCGAGGCGGACGCGGTGGCGGCGCGCGCCCTGGCCGACGTCACCGCGCTCGCCGAGCAGTGCCTGCTGGCCGGGCTGCCGGAGGCGCTGCCCGTGGTCATGCGGGTGCTCGCCGACCGGGCCGCCCTCGACACGGACGTCGGCCACCTCGCCCAGGCCCTGCCCGCCCTGGTCCGCTCCCTGCGCTACGGCGACGTGCGCGGCACCGGCACCGGGGCGCTGGCCGAGGTCGCCGAGGGCCTCGCCGAGCGCGTCTTCGTCGGCCTGCCACCGGCCTGCACCGCCCTCGACGCCGACGCGGCGGACGAGATGCGCGCCCATGTGGACGCCGTCCACACCGCGGTGGGCCTGCTGACGGAGAGCCTGACCGGTGCGGGCCCGGAGGGTGCCGGGCGTGGCGCCGGTGCGGACCCGGGCGGCGACGGCGGGGCCTCGCGCGGGAACGGCACGCTCCTTCCCGGCAGCCACGGCACCGGCGGTGGTCTGCGGGACCGCTGGCGGACGGTGTTGCGGGCGCTGTCGTCGCGGGACTCGGTGTCCGGTGTCATCCGGGGGCGGGCCGCGCGGCTGCTGCTGGACGACGGTGCGGCCCGGCCCGAGGAGGCGGCCCGGCTGATGGGGCTCGTGCTGTCACCGGGCACGCCGCCGGCCGATGCCGCCGCCTGGATCGAGGGGTTCGCCGGTGGCGGTGGCGGGCTGCTGCTGGTCCACGACGAGCGGTTGCTCGGCCTGCTCGACACCTGGCTGACCGGGGTGCCGGCGGACGCCTTCACCGACGTGCTGCCGTTGCTGCGGCGCACCTTCGCGGCGTACGACCCGGGCGTGCGCAGAACCCTCGGCGAACTGGTCCGGCGCGGCCCCGGCGGCCGTGCGGACGGGACGGCGCCGGTGGCCGCGGTCCCCGGTTTCGCCGCCGAACCGGACACCGGACGCGCCGACGCCGTGCTGCCGGTGCTGCGGCTGCTGCTCGGCCCGGCGGCGGACGACGGCACGGACAGGACGGACACGGAAGACCACGAGAGCTTCGCGGGGGTGGGCACATGAGGGACACGACGGCCGGACAGGCACCGGTACGGGCACCGGCGCAGGCGACCGACCCGGCGCGGGAGCGGCTGCGGCGCTGGCGGCTGGTGCTCGGCGGGGACCAGGCCGACGGCACAGGGTGCACGCTGTCCGGCCGGGACGCGGCGATGGACGGCGCGCTGGCCGCGCTCTACGGCAAGGGGGACAGGCCGCAGACGGGACGGGACCGCTCGGCCGGGCTCGGGGCCTCGGCGCCGTCCGTGGCGCGCTGGCTCGGGGACATCCGCGACTACTTCCCGTCCTCCGTCGTCCAGGTCATGCAGCGCGACGCCATCGACCGGCTCAACCTCGCCTCCCTGCTGCTGGAACCGGAGATGCTCCAGGCGGTGGAGCCCGACGTGCACCTGGTCGGCACGCTGCTCTCGCTGCACAAGGCGATGCCGGAGACCACCCGGGAGACCGCCCGCGCGGTCGTGCGCACGGTGGTCGAGGAGCTGGAGAAGCGGCTCGCCACCCGCACCCGGGCCACCCTCGCCGGCGCCCTGGACCGCAGCGCGCGCGTCCGGCGCCCGCGCCACCACGACATCGACTGGAACCGCACCGTCGCGGCCAACCTCAAGCACTACCTGCCCGAGTACCGCACGGTCGTACCGGAGCGGCTGGTCGGCTACGGACGGGCCGCGCGGTCGGTGCGGAAGGAGGTCGTCCTCTGCGTCGACCAGTCCGGGTCGATGGCGGCGTCCGTGGTGTACGCGTCGGTGTTCGGGGCGGTCCTTGCCTCCATGCGCTCGATCAGCACCCGGCTCGTCGTCTTCGACACGGCGGTCGTCGACCTCACCGACCAGCTGGACGACCCCGTCGACGTGCTCTTCGGCACCCAGCTCGGCGGCGGCACGGACATCAACCGCGCGCTCGCCTACTGCCAGGAGCGGATCACCCGGCCTGCCGAGACCGTCGTCGTGCTGGTCAGCGACCTCTACGAGGGCGGGATCCGCGACGAGATGCTCAAGCGGGTCGCCGCGATGAAGGCGTCCGGCGTGCAGTTCGTGGCCCTGCTCGCGCTGTCGGACGAGGGCGCGCCCGCCTACGACCGGGAGCACGCGGCGGCGCTCGCCGCGCTCGGCGCACCGGCCTTCGCCTGCACCCCCGACCTGTTCCCCGAGGTGATGGCGGCGGCCCTGGAGAAGCGCCCGCTGCCGATACCCGACCCGGCGTGACCCGGACGGCCCCGAGACCGGCCCGGAGCAGGCACAGCCGCGCGTCTCACCGGGCCCGTCCCCGCCCGGTGAGACCGCGCAGATCACCCGCGGGCACGCAACGACACCCATACGACGGCACGCCGTGCCAGGGATCGCGGCATCATGTGACAGGTATCACCGCGCGTGTGTGACCCTCGATTTAGGGAGCCCCCTCAAGCGGCGATAACCTGCGAGACGGACATGCCGCGCGCTCGGACACCGTGTGCGCCTCCCTTGTGACAAGCGGACGTCACGTTGCCCTTCGCGGCACGCCCACGCATCCAACGAACCGCGAGATCACTGATAGGGACGGAAGCGCGTGGACCTGTTCGAGTACCAGGCGAGGGACCTCTTCGCCAAGCACGATGTACCGGTGCTGGCCGGTGAAGTCATCGACACGCCTGAGGCGGCGCGCGAGATCACCGAGCGGCTCGGCGGCAAGTCCGTCGTCAAGGCGCAGGTGAAGGTCGGTGGCCGCGGTAAGGCCGGTGGCGTGAAGCTGGCCGCCACCCCGGACGAGGCCGTTGCCCGCGCGACGGACATCCTCGGCATGGACATCAAGGGCCACACGGTCCACAAGGTCATGATCGCCGAGACCGCTCCGGAGATCGTCGAGGAGTACTACGTCTCCTTCCTCCTCGACCGCGCCAACCGCACCTTCCTCTCCATCGCCTCCGTCGAGGGCGGCATGGAGATCGAGGAGGTGGCGGCCACCCGTCCGGAGGCCGTCGCCAAGACCCCGATCGACCCGATCGACGGTGTGGACGAGGCCAAGGCCCGCGAGATCGTGGCGGCCGCCAAGTTCCCGGCCGAGGTCGCGGACAAGGTCGCGAACGTCCTGGTCAAGCTGTGGGACACCTTCATCAAGTCGGACGCCCTCCTGGTCGAGGTCAACCCGCTGGCGAAGGTCGCCTCCGGCGAGGTCCTCGCCCTGGACGGCAAGGTGTCGCTGGACGACAACGCCGAGTTCCGCCACGACTGGGACGAGCTGCACGACAAGGCCGCCGCCAACCCGCTCGAGGCGGCCGCCAAGGAGAAGGGCCTCAACTACGTCAAGCTCGACGGCGAGGTCGGCATCATCGGCAACGGCGCCGGTCTCGTCATGAGCACCCTGGACGTCGTCGCGTACGCCGGTGAGAAGCACGGCGGCGTCAAGCCCGCCAACTTCCTGGACATCGGCGGCGGCGCCTCCGCCCAGGTGATGGCGAACGGCCTGGAGATCATCCTGGGCGACCCGGACGTGAAGTCCGTCTTCGTGAACGTCTTCGGTGGCATCACCGCCTGCGACGAGGTCGCCAACGGCATCGTGCAGGCCCTGAAGCTCCTGGAGGACCGCGGCGAGAAGGTCGAGAAGCCGCTCGTCGTCCGCCTCGACGGCAACAACGCCGAGCTGGGCCGGAAGATCCTCACGGACGCCGACCACCCGCTGGTGCAGCGCGTCGACACCATGGACGGCGCGGCCGACAAGGCCGCCGAGCTGGCCGCCGCCAAGTAAGCACGAGGACGAGGACTCAAACCACCATGGCTATCTGGCTCAACAAGGACAGCAAGGTCATCGTCCAGGGCATGACCGGCGCCACCGGCATGAAGCACACCAAGCTCATGCTCGGTGACGGCACGAACGTCGTGGGCGGCGTGAACCCGCGCAAGGCGGGTCAGACCGTGGACTTCGACGGCACCGAGGTACCCGTCTTCGGCACCGTCAAGGAGGCCATCGAGGCCACCGGCGCCAACGTCTCCGTCATCTTCGTGCCGGAGAAGTTCACCAAGGACGCGGTCGTCGAGGCCATCGACGCCGAGATCCCGCTGGCCGTCGTCATCACCGAGGGCATCGCCGTGCACGACACGGCCGCGTTCTGGGCGTACGCCGGCAAGAAGGGCAACAAGACCCGCATCATCGGCCCGAACTGCCCCGGCATCATCACCCCGGGCCAGTCGAACGTCGGCATCATCCCGGGCGACATCACCAAGCCGGGCCGCATCGGCCTGGTGTCGAAGTCCGGCACGCTGACGTACCAGATGATGTACGAGCTGCGCGACATCGGCTTCTCCACGGCCGTCGGCATCGGTGGCGACCCGATCATCGGCACCACCCACATCGACGCCCTGGCCGCGTTCCAGGACGACCCCGAGACCGACCTCATCGTGATGATCGGTGAGATCGGCGGCGACGCCGAGGAGCGTGCCGCGGCGTTCATCAAGGAGAACGTGACCAAGCCGGTCGTCGGCTACGTCGCGGGCTTCACCGCGCCGGAGGGCAAGACCATGGGTCACGCCGGCGCCATCGTCTCCGGCTCCTCCGGCACGGCACAGGCCAAGAAGGAGGCCCTGGAGGCCGCCGGCGTCAAGGTCGGCAAGACCCCGACCGAGACGGCGAAGCTGGCCCGGGAGATCCTCTCGGCCTGAACGGCATAGCCACCCCTCGGCAGGCCCGTCCCACCCCCGGGACGGGCCTGCCGACGTTCCACCACCCACCCCCACCACGCGAACCCAACCGGCCACGGCGGTCCACCCGTGCAGCCGGCCGCTCTTACGGTGCCCTCTGCGGGGCGCCGCAAGTTGCCGCTACCGGGAGCCCTCCCGCCGGCGAGTCACCCCTGCGGTGAGCCGGCGAGCCGTACTCGCGACATGCCGCTCCCGCCGGGCCGCCGTCCTCACCACGGCTGTGGAGCCAGTCGTTGCGGGCCGCTGGTTTCCGCTCTGGTCAGCTTCTCCTGGAGCGCTCGCTCCTCCTGGGACAGCGGACCCATCCCGCCCGCCGCCGGTACCCCCCGTACCGCCTGCGCCGGAGCGATCGGCGGCTCGTACCGCGTCGGCGCCGTCCGCAGCGTGAGCGTCGTCGCGCCGACGATCGTCACCGTGAAGGCGATGGCCGCCCGGGTCCAGAAGACGTTCCGGCGTTCACCACCGGTCCGCACGTGTGCCGGCCGGGCCGCGCTCAGCCGTTCGGCCGAGGCCAGTTCGAGCAGCCGGCGGTGGAGCGCGGCGGGATCGGCCAGCTCCGGCAACCGCGCGGCCACCGCCTCGCGCGCATGGGTCAGCCGGTTCGCCGCGGCCGGTGTGCTCGCCTCCGTCTCCGCCGCCGTCTCCGGCAGGTCGAGCCCCACACCGTCGTACAGGACGAGCGTGCGCCGGTGCGGCGGCGGCAGCGTGAGCAGCGCGTGCAGCAGTTCCCGGTCGGCCGGGTCGGCGGGCGGAGGCTCCGGGGACCGGTGGCGGGGGCGGAACCGGTGCCAGGGGGAGAGCGCGCAGTCGTACGCCACCGCCCGCACCCACCCGGCCGGGTCCCGGTCCCGGGCCACGTCCGGCCACCGCTGCCAGGCCTGCTGGAAGGCCCGCTCCACCGCCTCGCGGGCCAGCTCCCGGCGCCCGGTGAGCAGATAGGTCTGGCGTACGAGAGCGGGCGCGCAGAAGGCGTAGAGCGCGTCGAAGGCCTGATCGGGCGTCAATTGCGGCGGCCGGTCGGACGGTACGCCGGTCCGTTTCTCCGCTTCCGCGTCCGTGGTGTCCGGTCCCGTCCGCCCGGACGCCTCCTGAACCGGCGTCAGCGGCCGGGACCGGCGCAGGCGTCGGCGGTTTCCCGGCGGTGGCGGGCCGGCAGTGGTCTGCGTCGTCACCATGCACCCTTTCGTACGAAAAAGAACATAAACATATATTGGGCGACACATCGGAGGTTCGCCCGTTACACCGGGAAAGCGCGTGTCGTTGGGAGCATGGCGTGCGTGATCCGGATGACTGTTCGCTCCTCCTCGTCGTCGCCCGCGCTCTCCCGGCTGCGCGACCGCTCGCCCGGACTCGCCGCGAGCCTGCTGGGCGGTGCCGTCGCGGCCGGTCTGGGCCTCGGCGCGCTGTCCGTGCTCGTGATGGTGCTGTGGGTCAGCTCGCCGTACCCCGACAGCGGACCGGCCGGTGCGCTGCACGTCGCCGCCGACCTGTGGCTGCTGGCGCACGGCGTCGAACTGGTCCGCGCCGACACGCTCTCCGGCACCCCCATGCCCGTCGGCGTCACCCCGCTGCTGCTGCTCGTCCTGCCGGTGTGGCTGCTGTACCGGGCGGCCCGGGAAGCCACCGACGCGCCCGCCGAACCGGACGGCCCGCCACCGGTGCCCGCGCGCACGGCGTGGACGGGCGTGGTCCTCGGCTATCTGGGTGTCGGCGTCGCCGCGGCGCTGTACTGCGCGGGCGGCGAACCGCGCCCGCACTGGGGCTGGCTGACGGTGTGCCTGCCGGCGGTGGCGGCGGGCGCGGCCGGCGCCGGGGTGTGGTCGGCCCACGGCCACCCGGCCGAGCCCGCGCTGCGTGTGCTCGCGGTGCTGCCGGGACGGGTGCGACGGCTGGTGTTCGGCGGCGACGAACGGGCCCGGCTGGGCGCGGCGGCGCGCGCCGCCGGCGCCGCCACGGCGGTACTCCTCGGCGGCGGGGCCCTGCTGGTCGGGGTGTCGCTGGTGTGGCACGGCGCGGCGGCGCGGGCGTCCTTCCTCCAGCTGACGGAGGGCTGGACGGGCCGGTTCGCCGTCCTGTTGCTCGGCATCGCGCTGATCCCCAACGCCGCGCTGTGGGCCGCGTCCTACGCCCTCGGCCCCGGCTTCGCCGTCGGCGCCGGACATCTCGTCAGCCCCTTCGCCTCCGACCCCGCTCCGCTGCTGCCGCCGTTCCCGCTGCTGGCCGCGGTGCCGGAACCGGGTGCCGGTGCGCCGCTGAACTGGGCGGCGGGGCTGGTGCCGGCGGTGGCCGCGATGACGGCGGGGTGGTTCGTGGCGCGGGCGGCGGTACGGCGGCCGAGGCCCGGGGAGCCGGTCCGGGCCCGCTGGACGGCCGGCCAGACGGCGGGAGTGGTGCTGCTGACGGCGGTGGTCTGCGCGGTGGCCGTCGCCCTGCTCACCGCGCTCGCCGGCGGACCCCTGGGCGTGGCCGCGCTGTCCCGCCTAGGCCCGCTGTGGGCGCGCGCCGGTGGAGCGGCGGCGGTCTGGACGTCGGTGCTCGCGCTGCCGGTGGCCCTTTCCGCCCGCGCGTGGCGGCTGCTGCGCGGCCGGCATCCGCGCTCCGGCGGAGGACCGGCGCAGGGGGCGGAGGCGGGAGGGGCGGCGCTGGAGGGGACGCCGGGGGAGAGCGGGAGCGGCACGGCCGCCGGCGCGTTCGTGGCCTCGGTGGAGCCGGGGGCGACCGGGGAGACGCCGGACAGGGGCGAGCCGCCGGGGCCGGGCGCGGGTGCCGCCGGGGCTCCGGCGGGGGGCGGTCACGGGGACGCCGGGAGTGCCGCGAGCGCGTCCGGGGCCGGGAGGTGGGGCCGGGGGAGGCGGAGGGCGGCCGCTCGGCCGGAGGCCGCCGAGGAGGACCTCTACGACTTCCTCCCCGCCGAGGACCCGTTCCCGACGCCGTTCACCGAGACCCACGCCGGCGACTGGCACGACGACATGGCCCGCGCCTCCCGCTGGGCCGCCCTGAGACAGGCCGCGTCGGACTCCGCTCCCGCACCGCCCACCGAGCCGTCCCCCGCGGAACCGCCCGCCATCAGCCCTCCGCGCACCGACCCGATGCCACCACAGCCCGGCCCCGGCACTCGGCCGCACTCCTCGGAGTGAGGAGCAACCGGCGGCCTCTGTCCCGGGCCCCGATCGCTCCGGCGGGTCCTCGGGTCAGGAGCGGGCCTCAGCCGTCCTGGTCTCCCAGGACGCCCCGCAGCTGGTGCGGGAGCAAGGTCTCGCAGGACTGTTTGGCCTCGTGGGTGAGGGCGTCGCCGACGCAGGTGTAGTAGTCGCGGTAGACCAGCTGGACGGTGAAGGTCGAGGCCACCAGGATCAGCGCCAGGGACGCCGTGACCAGGCCGGCGACGGCCGCCGTCGTCTGGGGCCGGCCGGGCGGGGGCGTCGGGCCGGCCGGGGCGTCCGGGTCCGGCCGGTGCGGCTTGGCGCGCAGCGCGCTGCTGCCCCAGTACAGGGACAGCGCACCCAGCAGCAGGGACACGTACGGCCAGCTGAACAAGGCGAAGAAGACCGCCCACATGCCGGACAGCAGCGCGAACCGCGCGCGCCGCTGGGCCGGGTCCCTCGGGTCCCAGCGCATGCCGGGACCGGTCGGCCCGCCGGACCCCTGCGGTCCGCCGCCCGGCCGCTCGCCGAAGCCGCCGGGGGAGCAGCCGGGCTGCCGGTCGCTCCACTGACCGCCCCAAGGCGCCCCGCCCCCGGGACCGGAACCGGGCCCCGGCCCCTGACCGGGCCCGTGCCCCTGTCCCGCGCCGGCGCCCGGCCACGGGGCATAGCCGTGCCCCTGGCCCTGCTGCCCGGCGCCGGAGTCCTGCCCCGGCCCGCCCGCTCCCTGCGAACTCCCGGGATCACCCGGATTCCGCGGCCGCCAGGGCCGGTCCGGAGCGCCCTCCGGCGGCGGCGCGAACGGATTGTCGTCCTGCCGCCCGCCACCCTGCCCGGAGCCACCGGAACCCTGCCCGGAGCCACCGGAACCCTGCCCGGAGCCACCGGAACCCTGCCCGGAGCCACCGCCACCCTGCCCGGAGCCACCGGAACCCTGCCCGGAGCCACCGGGCCCCTGGCCGGCTCCGCCGTGCCCCGGGCCGCCGTACCCGCCGCCGTGTCCACCGTGTCCCGAACCGCCGAGGCCGCCCCGGCCGGAGCCGTCGCCCCCACCCCCGGGGGTGCGGGCCGGCGGGGAGGACGGACGCTCCCGCAGCAGTGCGGCGCCCCGCTCGCCTCCCTGGGCCGGGCGCGGCGGGAACGTGAGGTGTCGCAGGCTGCGATCGGGCATCAAAAGAGCGTCTTCCCTTAGGTGACTACGGCAGTTCCGTCGTGAGCTTCCTCCCCGTGAACGCACCGCACGACGACCGCGTTCCCGAGGCTGCTCTCTCGTGATTCCCCGCGAACGCTACCGTCCGGCCGGCCACCCGTCCCGAGGGGCCCGTCCGGAGTGCCGGTATCGTTGCTGACGGCCGGCCGCTTCGTAGACTTCCCCGTATCCGGGGGCGCGAAGCATTCGTACGACCGTACAAACCGGCCGAACACGAATCGCAACCCGAGAAAGGGCCCCATCGTGGCCGCCACCTCCGCCGGCCCGGCAGTCAAGCGCCTCGTCGTGCTGGTCTCCGGCTCCGGCACCAATCTGCAGGCGCTGCTGGACGAGATCGCCGCCGTCGGCCCCGAGGCGTACGGCGCCCGGGTCGTGGCCGTGGGCGCCGACCGCGAGGGCATCGAAGGGCTGGCCCGGGCCGAGCGCGCCGGCATCGCCACCTTCGTGCGAAAGGTCAAGGACCACGGGACCCGCGAGGAGTGGGACGCCGCCCTCGCCGAGGCCGTCGCCGCGTACGAGCCCGACCTCGTGGTCTCCGCCGGGTTCATGAAAATCGTCGGCAAGGAGTTCCTGGCCCGGTTCGGCGGACGCTTCGTCAACACCCACCCCGCCCTGCTCCCCAGTTTTCCCGGTGCCCACGGCGTCCGTGACGCGCTCGCGTACGGCGCCAAGGTGACCGGCTGCACCGTCCACTTCGTCGACGACGGTGTCGACACCGGCCCGATCATCGCCCAGGGCGTGGTCGAGATCCGGGACGAGGACGACGAGAGCGCGCTGCACGAGCGCATCAAGGAAGTCGAGCGAAGGCTGCTCGTCGAGGTCGTGGGGCGGCTCGCCCGCAACGGCTATCGCATTGAGGGACGAAAGGTAGTTATCCAGTGACCGCCGAGAGCAACAAGCGGGCGATCCGACGCGCGCTCGTCAGCGTCTACGACAAGACCGGCCTGGAGGAGCTGGCCCGCGGGCTGCACGAGGCCGGTGTGGAACTGGTCTCCACCGGCTCCACGGCAGGCCGGATCGCCGCCGCCGGCGTCCCCGTCACCAAGGTCGAGGAGCTGACCGGCTTCCCCGAGTGCCTGGACGGCCGGGTGAAGACCCTGCACCCGAAGGTGCACGCGGGCATCCTCGCCGACCTGCGGCTGGACAGCCACCGCGCGCAGCTCGCCGAGCTGGGCGTGGAGCCGTTCGACCTGGTGGTCGTCAACCTCTACCCGTTCCGCGAGACCGTCGACTCCGGTGCCACGCCCGACGAGTGCGTGGAGCAGATCGACATCGGCGGCCCCTCGATGGTCCGCGCCGCCGCCAAGAACCACCCGTCCGTGGCCGTGGTGACCAGCCCGGAGCGGTACGCCGACGTCCTCGTCGCGGTCAAGGACGGCGGCTTCGACCTCGCCGCCCGCAAGCGGCTGGCCGCCGAGGCGTTCCGGCACACCGCGGAGTACGACCTCGCGGTCTCCTCCTGGTTCGCCGCGTCCTACGCCCCCCTCGACGACTCCCGCTTCCCGGACTTCACGGGCACCACCTACACGCGCAAGGCCACCCTGCGCTACGGCGAGAACCCGCACCAGGACGCCGCCCTGTACGTGGACGGCACCGGCGGTCTCGCCGAGGCCGAGCAGCTGCACGGCAAGGAGATGTCGTACAACAACTACACGGACACGGACGCCGCCCGCCGTGCCGCGTACGACCACGACGAGCCCTGCGTCGCGATCATCAAGCACGCCAACCCCTGCGGCATCGCGGTCGGCGCGGACGTCGCCGAGGCGCACCGCAAGGCGCACGCCTGCGACCCGGTCTCCGCGTACGGCGGTGTGATCGCCGTGAACCGGCCGGTCAGCAAGGAGATGGCCGAGCAGGTCGCCGAGATCTTCACCGAGGTCATCGTCGCGCCGGACTACGAGGACGGCGCGCTGGAGGCCCTCGCCAAGAAGAAGAACATCCGGGTGCTGAAGGCCCCGGGCGCGCCCGCGAACGCGGGTGAGGCCAAGCCCATCGACGGCGGTGTGCTGCTCCAGGTCACCGACCGGCTCCAGGCCGACGGCGACGATCCCGCCAACTGGACGCTGGCCAGCGGCGAGGCGCTCTCCGAGGCGGAGCTGAAGGAGCTGGCCTTCGCCTGGAAGGCCTGCCGCGCGGTGAAGTCCAACGCGATCCTGCTCGCCAAGGACGGCGCGTCGGTCGGTGTCGGCATGGGCCAGGTCAACCGCGTCGACTCCTGCAAGCTGGCCGTCGAGCGGGCGGGCGAGGAGCGGGCCCGGGGCGCCTACGCGGCCTCCGACGCCTTCTTCCCCTTCCCCGACGGCCCGCAGATCCTGATCGACGCCGGCGTCCGGGCGATCGTCCAGCCGGGCGGCTCGATCCGGGACGAGCAGGTCGTCGAGGCCGCCAAGCAGGCGGGCGTGACCATGTACTTCACGGGCACGCGCCACTTCTTCCACTGAGCCCCGCGCCCGGACCGTACGGCACAGGCCGCGTCCCGTCCGCCCGGACGGGACGCGGCCTGTGGCCACAGGGCGCTGTCGCGGATCAGTACCGCGGGCGGTTGAACCAGGCCGAGCCCTTGGAGCCGCCGACGAAGCAGGCGATCAGGATGGCGAGCACCGTGTGCACCAGGCCGACCACGACGAACGGGTACAGGCCGAGGATCGCGGTGATGATGCCGTAGACCAGCGTGGTGATGCGGACGCCGTTGCCGCCGTTGCCGAACTTGAGCGCCAGCACGATGGTGAGAACCGTCCAGGCCACGGCGAACAGCGTGAGCCCCCACAGCAGGCCCGACGAGTAGTCGGCGAGCTGCTGGAAGGCGGCGTCGTCCTTGAGTTCGCTGTCGTTCTTCGCGGCGTTCACGCTGACCGCGCTGAACGCGAACAGGGCCACGCCGATGATCTGCAGGCCGACGATCACCCACATCATGACCCGGGCCGCGCTGACGGAGCCGGGCATGGTCTCGGGCGCGGGCGGCATGCCGTACGCGCCGACGGGCGGCGCCTGCGGGTAGCCGTAACCGGGCTGCTGGCCCTGCTGCGGATAGCCGTAGCCCTGCTGCTGCGCCTGCGGGGCGCCGTAGGGATTGTTCGGGTCGCCGAAACTCATGGCGGACTTCCTCCGTCGTGTTGCTCAAGTGCGGGGACGACGCGCGGCACGGTGCGGAGGAAAGTTCTACAGATGCGGTTCGTCCCCCCGGTACTGCCCGCGGCACTGTGTGCTCATCGTTCTTTAACAGCGTCTTACTTGTCCAGCCGGGCCGGGATGTGTTGTGCAAGTGCAACATCAACGATCAAACCGTGGCACCCGGATTGGAACCGGGAGCGGGTCATCCGCGAGGATGGGGACATGACCGCCCAGATTCTCGATGGCAAGGCCACCGCAGCCGCGATCAAGTCCGATCTGACCGCCCGCGTGGCGGCGCTGAAGGAGAAGGGCGTCACGCCCGGCCTCGGCACGATCCTGGTCGGGGACGACCCCGGCAGCCAGAAGTACGTCGCCGGCAAGCACCGCGACTGCGCCCAGGTGGGCATCGCCTCCATCCAGCGCCAACTGCCCCCCACGGCCACCCAGGAGGAGATCGAGGCGGTCGTCCGCGAGCTGAACGAGGACCCGGCCTGCACCGGTTACATCGTCCAGCTCCCGCTGCCCCGCGGCATCGACGAGAACCGCATCCTGGAGCTGATGGACCCGGCCAAGGACGCCGACGGCCTGCACCCGATGAACCTCGGCCGGCTGGTCCTGAACGAGCCCGCCCCGCTGCCCTGCACCCCCAACGGCATCCTCACCCTGCTGCGCCGCCACGGCGTGGAGATCAAGGGCGCCGAGGTCGTGGTCGTCGGCCGCGGTGTCACCATCGGCCGCCCGATGCCGCTGCTGCTCACCCGGCGCAGCGAGAACGCCACCGTCACCCAGTGCCACACCGGCACCCGTGACCTGTCCGCCCACCTCAAGCGCGCCGACATCATCGTCGCGGCGGCCGGCTCGCCGCACCTGATCCGCGCCGAGGACGTCAAGCCGGGCGCGGCCGTCCTGGACGTCGGCGTCTCCCGCAACGCCGAGGGCAAGATCGTCGGCGACGTCCACCCGGACGTCACCGAGGTGGCCGGCTGGATCTCCCCGAACCCCGGCGGCGTCGGCCCGATGACCCGGGCCCAGCTGCTGGTCAACGTGGTCGAGGCGGCGGAGCGCAGTGCCGGCTGAGGACGCCCGCGGGGACGCGGAACCCACGGTGCGCGACGCGATCAGCGCCCCGGACGCCTCGGGGCGCCCGCGCCGTGTCACCCGCCGCTTCCCGCTCTTCACCAGGGACACCGCGCGCCCCGAGGGCGGCGGCCGGGCCGCGCCCGGCGGCGCCCCGGCGCCCGCCCGGCAGTGGCCGCTGCTCACCGTCGTCGGCCTGGTCGCGCTCGGCCTGCTGGTGACCGCGCTGGACGCGTTCCGCGCGGGCACGCTGATCATCGGTCTCGCCCTGCTGGCCGGCGCGGTGCTGCGCTGGATGCTGCCCGACGTCGGCATGCTCGCCGTACGCTCCCGCTTCACGGACATCGCCACCTACGGCGTCCTGGGCCTGGCCATCTTCCTGCTGGCGCTGATGATCCAGCCCGATCCGCTGCTGAAGCTGCCCTTCCTGAAGGACATCCTGCACTTCACGCTCACCAACTAGCGCACGCCGTACGGCAGGTGGCCCGCGCCTTTCCGGGGGACGCGGGCCACCTGCCGTGTCCGCCCGGCACGGGACCGGCGACTCCCGGCCGCCGGGCCACCCGTCGTGTGCGTCCGGCCCCGGGAACTGGAATCCTTGGTCAACGCATCCCTGTGGGTGGCCGGGGACGCGCGAGATCGACAGCACGACCGGGGGAAGAGGGGGAACCCATGCCTCGATGGACAGCCTTGCCGGACGATCTGGACCCGCAGATCACGGAGTTCACCGTCGGGCTGCGGCAACTGGTGGACCGCAGCGGTCTGAGCGTCGCGGCACTGGCCGACCGGACGGGCTACGGCACGACGTCCTGGGAGCGGTACCTGGACGGCCGGCTGCTGGCGCCCAAGGGCGCGGTCATCGCCCTCGCGGAGGCCACCGGCACCCAGCCGGGCCCGCTGACCACCCTGTGGGAGCTGGCCGAACGCGCCTGGAGCCGGTCGGAGTCGCGGAACGACAGCACGCGGCAGGCGCTGCGGATGGCGGAGGGGGAGAACGACCGGAGGACCACGGACGGGGACACCGGGAAGGCCGCCGGGAAGTCCGCTGGGAAGACCGTGGGCAAGGGGCTCGGCAAGGGCGCCGGGCAGGGCGTGGACAAGGGGCTTGGCGGAGGCGCCGGGCAGGGTGACGGAAAGGGCCTCGGCGTGAATGCCGGGCAGGGCGTGGGCAAGGGTGTCGGCAAGGGGTCCGGGCAGGGCGGCACCGGTACCGCCGTCGGGCCGGGAAGTGCCGGTTCCGGCGAGGTCCCGCCGGCCGTTCCCGCGCAGCCGGCGGCCACGGACGCCGACACCGGCGACCGTGCGGCGGACGGTTCGGCGAGCGGCAGTGGCGCGACCACGGCCGGCCGGAGCGGTGCCGGTTCGGCGAGCGCGGGCGACGCGGGCACGGCCGCCGGTGGTTGCGAAGCGGCGGCCGGCGGTGCCGGCACGCCCGTCAAGAACTCCTGGGGCCTGGCCGGTTACCGGGGCCCGTCGCAGGCGAGCGCCCGCCCGGGCGCCGGGCCCGCGGGCCGCCCGGCCGGAACCCCGGCGACCACCCCGCCCGGCCCCCTCGGCAACCCCGCCGGCCTCTCCCGCCCCCTGGGCACCTCGGCGGTCCCGCCGGGCAGCCACGCCAACTTCCTCAACATCCCCGCCGGTACCCCCGGCACCCCCGTCGGTGCTCCCGGTGCCCCCGGCACCCCCGCCGGTCCCGGTGCGACCCGCCTCCTCGGCACCGCGCCCGGCCCGGCCCGTACTCCCCATGGGCGTCCCGCGGCGGTGGAGGGACGGTCCGGGCGGTGGCAGCCGGTGGTGATGTTCTTCGCCGGTCTGATCGGCGTGCTCGCCCTCATCGCCGGTGTCTTCTACTTCACCCACCGCGACGGCAAGGCCGGGAACGAGGCCAAGCCCTCCCCGTCGGCCTCCGCCCGCACCACCCCGCCCCCCGGCGTCAAGTGCACCGGCTCCGACTGCACCGGCAAGGACGCCGAGGCCATGGGCTGCGGCGGCGACCTGGTGACCACCGCCAAGACCGCCACCGTCGGCACCACCACCCTGGAGGTCCGCTACAGCAAGGTCTGCGGGACCGCGTGGGGCCGGATCACCAGCGGCGTGCCCGGCGACTCCGTGCGGGTCAGCGTGGGCAGGGAACGGCAGACGGGCGACATCACCGCCGCAGGGGACACCATCGGATACACGCCGATGGTCGCCGTACGGAACCCGGCCCGGGCCAGGGCCTGCGCCACGCTCGCCTCGGGACAGACCGGCTGCACGGAGTGAAGAATTCCGGTAGGCGCGCATAGGGCGCCGGATCCTGGGCACGCGAACCGTACCCCCACGGGAGCCCGGATCTCCGGCCCCCACCGGCGGCCGTCGTCGTCCCACCTCTCCCGGGCGGCGCACGGCCGCCTTTCGCTTCCGCTCCCGCCGCGGCCCGCCAGGCGTTACGTCCCACTGATCCCCTTGTGGGGTGAGCCACACGGCCCCGGACGTCTCGCATGCCGGATGAGCGATAGCCTGTGCGCTGATCTCTCTTGATACCAAGAGATCGATCATCCGCCCGGGGCAGGGACGCCCCACCGCCAGCTGTCATACGGAGAACGCCATGACCCGCACTCCCGTGAACGTCACCGTCACCGGCGCGGCCGGCCAGATCGGTTACGCCCTGCTCTTCCGCATCGCCTCCGGCCAGCTGCTCGGCGCGGACGTGCCGGTCCGGCTGCGCCTCCTGGAGATCACCCCGGCGCTCAAGGCCGCCGAGGGCACGGCGATGGAGCTGGACGACTGCGCCTTCCCGCTGCTGCAGGGCATCGACATCACCGACGACCCGAACGTCGCGTTCGACGGCGCCAACGTGGCCCTGCTGGTGGGCGCCCGCCCGCGCACCAAGGGCATGGAGCGCGGTGACCTGCTGGAGGCCAACGGCGGCATCTTCAAGCCGCAGGGCAAGGCCATCAACGACCACGCGGCGGACGACATCAAGGTGCTCGTCGTCGGCAACCCGGCCAACACCAACGCGCTCATCGCGCAGGCCGCCGCGCCGGACGTCCCGGCCGAGCGCTTCACCGCGATGACCCGCCTGGACCACAACCGCGCGCTGACCCAGCTCGCGAAGAAGACGGGCAGCTCGGTCGCCGACATCAAGCGGCTGACCATCTGGGGCAACCACTCCGCCACCCAGTACCCGGACATCTTCCACGCCACCGTCGCCGGCAAGAACGCCGCCGAGGTCGTGAACGACGAGAAGTGGCTGGCCGAGGACTTCATCCCGACCGTCGCCAAGCGCGGTGCCGCGATCATCGAGGCCCGTGGCGCCTCGTCGGCCGCCTCCGCCGCCAACGCCGCGATCGACCACGTCCACACCTGGGTCAACGGCACCGCCGAGGGCGACTGGACCTCCATGGGCATCCCGTCGGACGGGTCCTACGGCGTCCCGGAGGGCCTGATCTCCTCCTTCCCGGTCATCTGCAAGGACGGCAAGTACGAGATCGTCCAGGGCCTGGACATCAACGAGTTCTCCCGCGCCCGCATCGACGCCTCCGTCAAGGAGCTGTCGGAGGAGCGCGAGGCGGTCCGCGGCCTCGGCCTCATCTGAGCGTCCGGATGTGACTCCGGCGGCCGGCGTGGGCTATAGTTGATCACACACCGGCCACCGGAACTCCCGGAAGCCGACTGTGCGTTGGTGGTCCAAGGAAAGACGCCCCGCTTCCTGCGGGGAGATGCAGGTGCAAGGCCTGCCCGGCGCTCCACACACGAAGTCCCCTCCCGCTGCCGCGGAAGGGGACTTCGTCGTATCCGGCCCTGCGTTCACGCCCGCCGCAGCAGCGCGATCCCGGCCCGGTCGGTGTCCTCCGCCCGCCCGTTCAGCCGGTGCACCACGGCCCACCGCCCGTCCGCCATCGCCCCGGCGAACACGGACGCGTCCCGGGTGGCGCCGTTGTGCCAGGTCAGCGCTCCCGCCGACTGCCAGCCCACGGCCGGTTCGCCCAGCCGCCGGTCCACCAGCAGCGCCACGACGAGCGCGGCGACCGCACGCGGTGTCGCCCACAGGCCGCCCGCCGGGAGGATCGCGCCGTCCATCGTCCAGGGCCGGCGCCGCGTCCCCGGCCACAGCCCGGGCGCCGTCAGCCGCTGCCCGGGAGCCGGACGGGCGGTCACCTCGGTGACGCCCGCCGGCCGCAGGACGTACGTCTCCAGCAGTTCCTCGTAACCGGCCCGGCCCGCGGCGGCCAGGGCGGCGCCGAGGACGGCGTACCCGAGGTTGGAGTACTCCTCCTCCCCCGGCGGGCGTACGGCGACGGTGTCCAGGCCGCGGACCAGCCGCTCCAACTCCGCCCGGCCGAACGCCGCGTACGGGTCCCGGCCCGCGAGGCCGGGCGGCAGCCGGGGGAGTCCGGAGGTATGCCGGGCCAGGTGCAGCAGGGTGATGCCGGTGCCCGGCGGTGCCGGGAGCCACCGTTCGACGGGGTCGTCGGGCCCGGCCACGCCCGCCTCCGCCAGCCGGGCGAGCAACGTGCCGGTCAGCGCCTTCGTGAGGGACCCGATCTGTACATAGCGGTCCAGTACGTGTCCGCCGGTCACCCGGGGCGGGGCCGCGTCGGTCAGTACACAGGCCGGGATACGGCGCACGGCGGGTCCTCTCGGTCGGGGCTCCTGCCGTGTGTGACGCGCGGGGCCCGCCGGACGGTTCAGGCCGCCGGTTCCCGCGTCGCCGGGGCCGCCGGAGCATTCGGGGACGGGTGGACGGGGTTGCGGTAGCCGGTGACGACCGCGGCCGTCGCCACCAGGACCGTCAGGCCCACCACCCGGAGTGCCGGGCCCATGCCGGTGGAGAAGTCGGGGTGGGAGGCCAGGGCGGTGCCGGCGACGGCGACACCGAGGGCGGCGCCGATCTCGCGGGCCGAGGTGCCGAGTCCCGAGCCGAGGCCCGCCCGGTGCGCGGGCAGGGACACCACGACGCCCAGGGTGAGCGCGGGCATGGCCAGGCCCGTGCCCGCCGAGATGACCAGCAGCCAGCAGGCGTACAGCGGGTAGGGCGTGTGCGCGTCCGCCGTGGACGCGGCCAGCAGGCCGAGGCCGATCAGCGCCAGCCCCGTGCCGACGACCGGACGCGGACGCGCCGACCAGCGGGCCGCGAACCTCGGCACCAGGGCCATGCCGACGATCAGCGGCACGATCGCGACGCCGGTTACCGCCGGCCCGTAGCCCTTGACCCGCTGGAGGTACTGCGAGTTGACGAAGAACAGCGCGAACAGGCCGAAGAAGCCCGTCGCCAGGCCCAGCGTGGTCGCCCGCAGCGCGCCGGAGCGGAAGACCCGCGGGTCGAACAGCGGGGCGCGCGAGCGCAGGGCGTGCCCGGTGAACGCGGCCAGCAGCACGGCGCCCGCGGTGAACGCGGTCAGGATGCGCACCGAGGTCCAGCCGTGGCCGGGGCCCTCGATGATGCCGAACAGCACGGCGACCAGGCCCGCCGTGAGCAGCAGGGTGCCGGCCGGGTCCGGGCTGCCCTGCGCGGCGCGGGCGGTGCGCGGGGTGGTCACCGCCACCGCGGCGGCGAGCACGGCGGCCAGCGGCACCATCGCGGCGAACAGCGCCCGCCAGGACAGGTACTGACCGGCCAGGCCGCCGCCGAGGTTGCCCGCCATGCCGCCCAGCCCGATGGCCAGCGTCCAGGACGCCATCGCCCGGGCCCGGTGCTCGGGCCCGGCCAGGTGCACCAGGATCGACATCGTCGCCGGGGTGATCAGCGCGGCCCCGGCGCCGGACAGACCCCGGCCCGCGATCAGCAGCGCCGGGCCGGGAGCCAGCGCGCTGGTCGCCGCGCCTGCGGCGAACAGGCCGAGCCCGGCGAGCAGGGCCCCCTTGCGGCCGTGGCGGTCGCCGAGCGCGCCGGCCGGGATCAGCAGGCCCGCGAAGACGATGACGTAGGCGTCGACCGTCCACAGCAGTTCGGTGTGCGAGAGGTGCGGTCCGGACGAACTCAGTTGCGGTATCAGCAGGTTGACGGCCGCGACCATGCTCTGCGCGACGAGGACGCAGGCGCACAGCGTGAGCAGGACGGGGCGGGTCAGGGCGTGCGCGGGCACGGCTCCTCCGGGAGCTGGTGGGTGGTGTGGGATGCGCCCTCACCGTAGGCTCGCCGGTGACCTTACTTCCAATGCAACCTTCGCAAGGAATACCTGCACATGACGCAATCCACCGGCCTCGACCTGAATCTGCTGGTCGCGCTGGACGTGCTGCTGGAGGAGGAGAGCGTGCGCGGCGCCGCCCGCCGGCTGCACCTGTCCGAGCCGGCCATGAGCCGCACCCTCGGCCGGATCCGCAAGGCGCTCGGCGACCCGGTGCTGGTGCGCGCCGGCCGCCGGATGGTGCCGACTCCGCACGCGCTCGCCGTGCGCGCCGAGGTCGGCGCGGTGGTGGAGCGGGCCCGCGCCCTGTTCGCGCCGGGCCGGGACGCCGACCTGCGCACGGTGACCCGCACCTTCACCGTCCTCGGCCACGACATGATCGCCGCCACCCACGGCGCGGCCCTCTTCGCCCGCGCCGCCCGCGAGGCCCCCGGCGTCCGGCTGCGCTTCCTCAGCGAGAGCCACACCGACGCCCCGTATCTGCGGCAGGGCATCGCCGACCTGGAGGTCGGGGTGATCGACGCGGCCGCGCCCGAGGTGCGGGTGGAGACCGTGCACGAGGAACGCATGCTCGGCGTCGTACGGCCCGGACACCCCTTGCTGGACGGCGAGCTGACGCCCGAGCGGTTCGCCGGAGCGGCGGGGCACCTCAGCGTCTCCCGGCGCGGCCGGCAGCACGGGCCGATCGACGACGCCCTCGCCGCGCTCGGCCTGCGGCGCCGGGTGGTGGGCAGCGTCGGCAGCTATCCGGCCTCGTTGTTCGTGCTGCGCGAGACCGACCTCGTCGGGCTGATCACCGAGTGGGGCCGCCCGCTGGCCGACGCCCTCGGGCTGGCCGTCTTCGAGATCCCGCTCGCACTGCCAGCGATGCGGGTGGGCTTCGCCTGGCATCCGCGCCATGACGCCGACCCGGCCCACGCCTGGCTGCGCGACTGCGTACGAGAGCTGCTGACGGCGAGGACGGCGAGGTCGGCGACCGGTCAGCCGGCGCCCGCCTTCCGTTTCCGTCCGGTATGACCCCCGTTTTCCGTGACCCCGCGCACGTTCGGCCGCGGATTCCGCATGGCGGGCCGTGGCCCCGGGCAGGCGGCGACGGTCCCCGAGCGTGACACGCGTGTGACACAGGGGCACGGAACAGGAACGGAAGGCAACACCGATCATGGCGGACAGAACGGAACGACAGCCCCAGGCGACCATCCACGCGGACGGCGCGTGGCTGGCAGCGGTCTCCGGCGCGACCCGGGAGATCCTCGACCCCGCGGACGCCCGGCCGTTCGCCGTGGTCGCCGAGGGGGACGAGAAGGACGCCGACCGCGCGGTGGCCGCGGCCCGGCACGCCTTCGACCACGGCCCCTGGCCCCGCACCCCGGTCGCCGAACGCGCCGCGCTGCTGCGCCGCGTCGCCGGTCTCCTCCTGCGCGACCGCGAGGAACTCGGCCTGCTGGAGAGCCGGGACGCCGGCAAGACCGTCGAGGAGGGCCGCGTCGACATCGACTGCGTCGCCGACGCCTTCCGCTACTTCGCCGACCTGGTGGCCGCCGAGGCGCCCGGCCGGGTGGTCGACGCGGGCTCGCCCGAGATCCACAGCGTGGTCGTCCACGAACCGGTCGGCGTATGCGCGCTGATCACTCCCTGGAACTACCCGCTGCTCCAAGCCAGTTGGAAGATCGCTCCGGCGCTCGCGGCCGGCAACACCTTCGTGGTCAAGCCCAGCGAGATCACCCCGATGACCACCATCGCGCTGATCGACCTGCTGGCCGAGGCCGGCCTGCCCGCGGGCGTGGCGAACCTCGTCACCGGGCCCGGCCACACCGTCGGCGCCCGGCTCGCCGAGCATCCCGACGTCGACCTGGTCTCCTTCACCGGCGGCCTGGCCAGCGGCGTCAAGGTCGCCCGGGCCGCCGCGCCCACCGTCAAGAAGGTCGCCCTCGAACTCGGCGGCAAGAACCCCAACGTGGTCTTCGCCGACGCCTGCGCCACCGAGGAGGGCTTCGACACCGCCGTGGACCAGGCCCTGAACGCGGCCTTCATCCACAGCGGCCAGGTCTGCTCGGCCGGCGCCCGGCTCATCGTCGAGGAGTCCGTCCGCGACCGCTTCGTCACCGAACTCGCCCGCCGCGCCGGCAAGATCAGGCTCGGCCGCGGCACCGCGGACGGCGTCGAGTGCGGCCCGCTCGTCTCCGAGCAGCAGCGCGCCAAGGTCGAGGCGTACGTCGCCTCCGCCCTCGAGGAAGGCGCCGTCCTGCGCTGCGGCGGCAAGCGGCCCGAACCCTCACCCGAACGCCCCGAGTCCGGCTGGTTCTACGAGCCGACCGTCCTCGACCACTGCCACCGCGAGATGCGCGTCGTCCGCGAGGAGGTGTTCGGCCCGGTCGTCACCGTCGAGACCTTCCGCACCGAGGAGGAGGCCGTCCGTCTCGCCAACGACACCGAGTACGGCCTGGCCGGCGCGGTCTGGAGCGCGGACACCGCCAGGGCCCGCCGGGTGGCGTCCCGGCTGCGCCACGGCACCGTCTGGATCAACGACTTCCACCCCTATCTGCCGCAGGCCGA
This sequence comes from Streptomyces sp. SCL15-4, assembly GCF_033366695.1. Taxonomy (NCBI): domain Bacteria; kingdom Bacillati; phylum Actinomycetota; class Actinomycetes; order Kitasatosporales; family Streptomycetaceae; genus Streptomyces; species Streptomyces sp. SCL15-4. Next base: position 3,455,338 of record NZ_JAOBTQ010000001.1, on the reverse strand, counting down.
ATGGGGCGGCTTCGGCAGGAGCGGCACCGGCCGCGAGCTGGGCCCCGCCGGACTCGCCGAGTACCGCGAGACCAAGCACGTCTACGAGAACCTCGCGCCGAGGCCGGTGCGCTGGTTCGCCGGCTGACCCTCCTCGGCTCACCGGCCGGCACCCCGTCGGCTCTCCCCGCACCGAGTCCCAGTTCCTGGAGTAGCACCCCCATGCCCGACACCACCCCCCACGTCTACGACTACGTCGTCATCGGCGGCGGCACGGCCGGCTCCGTCATCGCCTCCCGCCTCACCGAGAACCCGGACGTCACCGTCGCCGTCATCGAGGGCGGCCCGAGCGACGTCGGCCGCGACGACGTCCTCACCCTGCGCCGCTGGATGGGCCTGCTCGGCGGCGAACTCGACTACGACTACCCGACGGTGGAACAGCCGCGCGGCAACTCCCACATCCGGCACAGCCGCGCCCGCGTCCTCGGCGGCTGCTCCTCGCACAACACCCTGATCTCCTTCAAGCCCCTGCCCTCCGACTGGGACGAGTGGGAGGCCGCCGGCGCCAAGGGCTGGGGCGCCGTCCCCATGGAGGCCTACTTCGCCCGGCTGAAGAACAACATCGTCTCCGTGGACGAGAAGGACCGGAACGCCATCGCCCGCGACTTCGTCGACGCGGCCCGGTCGGCACTCGGGGTACCCCGGGTCGAGGGCTTCAACCGCGCGCCGTTCACCGAGGGCGTCGGCTTCTTCGACCTCGCCTACCACCCCGAGGACAACAAGCGCTCCTCCGCCTCCGTCGCCTACCTCCACCCGGTGATGGACGAGCGCCCGAACCTCACGATCCTGCTGGAGACCTGGGCGTACCGGCTGGAGCTGAACGGCACCCGCGCCGAGGGCGTGCACGTGCGCACCAAGGACGGCACGGAGCTGCTGGTCCGCGCCCGCGAGGAAGTCGTGCTGTGCGCGGGCGCCGTCGACTCCCCGCGCCTGCTGATCCACTCCGGCATCGGTCCCCGGGCCGACCTCGAAGCGCTCGGCATCCCCGTCGCGCACGACCTGCCGGGCGTCGGCGAGAACCTGCTCGACCACCCCGAGTCGGTCATCGTGTGGGAGACCCACGGCCCGATCCCGGAGAACTCGGCGATGGACTCCGACGCGGGCCTGTTCGTACGCCGCGACCCGGAGCACGCCGGCCCGGACCTGATGTTCCACTTCTACCAGATCCCGTTCACCGACAACCCGGAGCGCCTCGGCTACCGGCGGCCGGAGTTCGGCGTCTCCATGACCCCGAACATCCCCAAGCCCAAGAGCCGCGGCCGCCTGTACCTGACCAGCGCGGACCCCGCCGTCAAGCCGGCCCTCGACTTCCGCTACTTCACCGACGAGGACGACTACGACGCCCGGACCCTGGTCGACGGCATCCGCATCGCCCGCGAGATCGCCAAGGCCGAGCCGCTGGCCGGCTGGCTCAAGCGCGAGGTGTGCCCCGGCCCGGAGATCACCGGCGACGCCGAGCTGAGCGAGTACGCCCGCAAGGCCGCCCACACCGTCTACCACCCGGCCGGCACCTGCAAGATGGGCGCCGCCGACGACGAACTCGCCGTCGTCGACCCCGAGCTGCGCGTCCGCGGTCTCGACGGCATCCGCGTCGCCGACGCGTCCGTCTTCCCGACCATGACCGCCGTCAACCCGATGATCGGGGTGCTCATGGTCGGGGAGAAGGCCGTCGACCTGATCGGAGGTGACCTGCGATGACCCTCACCGTCCCCACCCGCAAGCCGCCCACCACGGCCGACCCCGTCTTCTCGGTGTCCCACCTGTGGAAGGTGTTCGGCCCCAAGCCCGAGCGCGTCCCCGCCGACCCCGGCCTCAGCGCCCTGCCCGCGGCCGAACTCCGCTCCCGCACCGGCTGCACGGCCGCCGTCAGGGACGTCTCCTTCGACGTCCGCAAGGGCGAGGTCTTCGTCGTCATGGGCCTGTCCGGCTCCGGCAAGTCCACCCTGGTCCGCTGCCTGACCCGGCTGATCGAACCGACGGCCGGCACCATCGCCATCGACGGCGAGGACGTCCGCGCGATGGACACCTCCCGGCTGCGCGAGCTGCGCCGGCACCGGGCCGCGATGGTCTTCCAGCACTTCGGGCTGCTCCCGCACCGCACGGTCCTCGACAATGTCGCCTACGGCCTGGAGATCCAGGGCGTCGGCCGGTCCGAACGCCGGGAGCGCGCCGCCGAGTTCGTCGCCAAGGTCGGCCTGGCGGGCATGGAGCGGCGCCGCCCCGGCCAGCTGTCCGGCGGTCAGCGCCAGCGGGTGGGTCTCGCCCGGGCGCTGGCCGTCGACCCCGAGGTGCTGCTCTTCGACGAGCCCTTCAGCGCGCTGGACCCGCTCATCCGCCGGGACATGCAGGAGGAGGTGACCCGCCTGCACCGGGAGGAGGGCCGCACGATGGTCTTCATCACCCACGACCTCGCCGAGGCCCTCAAACTCGGCGACCGCATCGCCCTGATGCGCGACGGCCGCGTGGTCCAGCTCGGCACCCCCGAGGAGATCGTCGGCTCCCCGGCCGACGACTACGTCCGCGAGTTCGTCCGCGACGTCCCCCGCGAACAGGTCCTGACCTGCCGTACGGCCATGCGCCCCGTGTCCCCCGGCGACGCCGCGGGCGGCCCGGCCCTGCGCCCCGAGGCCACGGTCGCCGAGGCCATCGAGGCGGTGGCCCGGGCGGGCACTCCGGCGCGGGTGATGGACGAGGGCCGCTGCCTGGGCGTGGTCGACCACGACCGGCTGCTCGGCGTCGTGGCGGGCGTCACCCCCGGCACCCCGCCCGGGACCGCCACGGCACCCGCGGAACGCCGGCGAACGGCCCAGCCCCCGGCGAGCACCACCCCGGAGGCCGTCTGATGGCCACGCTCAGTCTGCCGACCTCCAGAACCAAGGCCCCCCGCCTCCTCAAGAACCGCGCGGCGGCCAAACTCCTCCTCCTCGCCCTCCTCACCGCCGTCCTCCTGCCCTTCCTGCACCGCTGGGGCAACGGCAGCTGGCCCCACTCGCTGACCGTCAGCCTCGACAAGCCCCTCGCCTCCGCCAGCGACTGGGTCATCGACAACCGGGACAGCCACCCGCTGTTCCTGTACTTCCTCGGCCACCTCAGCAACGCGGTCGTCCTCGCCGTACGCGCCGTCTACCTCACCCTGCTCGCCGCGGGCTGGGCCGGCGTCACGGCCTTCGGCGCCCTGCTCGCCTGGCGCCTGGCCGGCCCGCGCCTGGCCGCCGGCACGGCCCTCGCCTTCCTGGCCTGCGGCGCGCTCGGCATGTGGGTGCCGACCATGCAGACCCTCGCCCTGATGGTCGTGGCGGTCCTCGCCTCCGTCGCCGTCGGCGCGCTCCTCGGCGTCGCCGCCGGCCTCTCCGACCGGCTGGACCGCGCCCTGCGCCCGGTCCTGGACACCATGCAGGTGCTCCCGGCCTTCGCCTATCTCCTCCCCGTCGTCCTGGTCTTCGGCATCGGCGTCCCCGCGGCCGTTCTCGCCACCGTCGTCTACGCCGCCCCGCCGATGGCCCGCCTCACCGCGCTCGGCCTGCGCGGGGCCGACCCGGAGGTCCTGGAGGCCGTGGAGTCGCTCGGCGCCACCCGCCGCCAGCGGCTGCTGACCGCCCGTATCCCGCTGGCCCGCGAAGAGCTGCTGCTCGGCCTCAACCAGACGATCATGATGGCGCTGTCCATGGCCGTCATCGCGGCCGTCATCGGCGCCGGCGGCCTCGGTGACCGCGTCTACCAGGCGCTCGCCTCGGTCGACGTCGGCGCCGCCCTCGCCGCCGGCATCCCGCTCGTGCTGCTCGCGATCGTGCTGGACCGGCTCACCGCGGCGGCGGGCGAGGACACCGCCCGCCCGCGGGCCGCCGGCCGGCCGAGGATCACCGGCTGGGCCGCCACGCTGGCCGGCACCGTCGCCGCCGCCCTCGCCGCCCGGCTGCTCGGCGCGTCCGACTGGCCCGCCGGCTGGACCTTGGACATCGCCGGAGCGGTCAACCGGGCCGTCGACTGGATGACCGACCACCTCTACTCCGGCATCCCGGTCGTCGGCGGCACCGCCGACTGGGCGGGCCGCTTCACCGCCTGGGTCCTGGACCCCGTCCGCGCCGGACTGCAAGGCATGCCCTGGTGGTCGGTGCTGCTCGTGGTGGCGGCCCTGGCCTGGCTGATCGGCACCTGGCGCACCGCGCTGACCGCCGTCCTCGCCATGGCCGCGATCGGCGTGCTCGGCGTGTGGGAACCGGCGCTCGACACCCTCTCCCAGGTGCTGGCCGCCGTCGCCGTCACCCTCGTGCTCGGCCTCGCCACCGGCATCGCCGCGGCCCGCAGCGACCGCGTCGACCGCGTCCTGCGCCCGGTCCTGGACGTCCTGCAGACGATGCCGCAGTTCGTGTACCTGATCCCGGTCGTCGCCCTGTTCGGCGTCGGCCGTGCCCCCGCCGTCGCCGCGGCCGTCGTCTACGCCCTCCCGGCCGTCGTCCGGATCACCGCGCAGGGCCTGCGCCAGGTCGACCCGGCCGCGCTGGAGTCCGCGCGTTCGCTCGGCGCGACCGGACGGCAGCAGCTGTGGCAGGTGCAGCTCCCGCTCGCCCGGCGCGCGCTGCTGCTCGCCGTCAACCAGGGCGTGGTCCTGGTCCTCGCCGTCGTCATCATCGGCGGCCTGGTCGGCGGCGGCGCCCTCGGCTACGACGTCGCCTTCGGCCTCGCCCAGGGCGACCTGGCCACCGGCCTGGTGGCCGGCGCCGCCATCGTCTGCCTGGGCCTGATGCTCGACCGCGTGACGCAGCCGACCGGGTGCCGCCCGGGGAAGGGAGCCTGACATGCGCCGTACCGCGATCACGGCCGCCGCGGCCGTCCTGGCCCTCGCCACCGGCTGCGGCGCCGCCGACATGACCAGGCAGGCCAGCCCGTTCGCCAACGCCCGGGGCGCGAAGACGGTCACCCTGTCCGTGCAGTCCTGGGTGGGCGCACAGGCCGACGCGGCCGTCGCCCGGTACATCCTGGAGCACAAGCTCGGCTACCGCGTCGACACCGTCCAGGTCGACGAGGTACCGGCCTGGGACGCGCTCAGCCAGGGCCGGGTGGACGTCCTCCTGGAGGACTGGGGCCACCCCGAGCAGGAGAAGCGCTACGTGAAGGAGAAGAAGACCATCACGCCCGGCGGCGGGCTCGGGGTGACCGGGCACATCGGCTGGTTCGTGCCGGCCTACTTCGCCGAGCGGCACCCGGACGTCACCGACTGGCGGAACCTGGACAAGTACGCCTCGCTTTTCCGTACCGCGGAGAGCGGCGGCAAGGGCCAGCTGATGGACGGCTCGCCGTCCTACGTCACTCACGACAAGGCCCTGGTGAAGAACCTGGGCCTGGACTACCAGGTCGTCTTCGCCGGTTCCGAGGCCGCGCAGATCACCCAGATCAAGCGGTTCGCCAAGGAGAAGAAGCCCTTCCTGACCTACTGGTACTCCCCCCAGTGGCTGTTCGAGAAGGTGCCGATGACGGAGGTGAGGCTGCCGCCGTACAAGGAGGGCTGCGACGCGGACGCGGCGAAGGTCGCCTGCGCCTACCCGCACACCCCGCTGAAGAAGTACCTCAACGCGGGCTTCGCGAAGTCCGGCGGCAAGGCGGCGGCCTTCCTGAAGAGGTTCCGGTGGACCACCGAGGACCAGAACGAGGTCTCGCTGATGATCGCCGAGCAGAAGCTCTCCCCGGCCGAGGCGGCGAAGAAGTGGGTGGACAGCCACCCGTCCGTGTGGAAGAAGTGGCTGTCCTGACCGGACACCACCGGCCTACGGCAGCAGCCCGGCGGCGATCTCCCGCAGCGCCGCCGCGGCCCGCCGCTGGAGGCCCGGCCCGAACGTGACCCGGGTGGCCCCGAGTTCGCCGAGCGCGGCGGGCGAGGGGCCGTCCCCGTCCAGCCGGGCCAGCAGGTTCAGCGGGCCCTCGATCCCCGACCGCAGCAGCGGCACCACGTCCACCGGAGCGAAGATCGGGTACACGCAGTCGGCACCCGCCGCGCGGTACAGCGCGGCCCGCTCGACGGCCCGTTCCGGATCACCGTCGCCGTGAACGAAGACGTCGACGCGGGCGTTGACGAACAACCGGTCGGCGGCGGCCTGGCGCACGCCGGCGAGGAACTCGGCGTGCGCGTGCGGATCCTTCAGGACACCACCGTCCGAGTCCTCGAGATTGCAGCCCACCGCCCCCGCCTCCAGCAGCCGCTCGACCAGCTCCTTCGGCGCGAGCCCGTAACCGCCCTCGACGTCCGCCGACACCGGCACGTCCACCGCCCGGGTGATCCGGGCGACGGCCGCGAACATCTCGTCGGCCGGTGTGGCCCCGTCCGCGTAGCCGAGCGAGGCGGCCACTCCGGCGCTGGGCGTGGCCAGCGCCGGGAACCCGGCCTCCGCGAAGACCCGCGCGGCGGCCGCGTCCCACGGTCCGGGCAGGACCAGCGGGTCGTCCGGCGCGCGCCTTCGGTGCAGGGCGCGGAACTCCTCGGTCCTGCTCACGGCTGCCGGCCTCCCGGGGGCACACGGCGGCTGACCATCAGGCGGTTCCAGCCGTTGATGACGGTGATCAGGGCGATGAGATGGGCGAGTCCGGCCTCGTCGAAGTGCTCGGCGGCGGCCTCGTACACCTCGTCCGGCACGAACCCCCCTCCGGACTTCGTCCGGGAGGTGCCCGCGGTCGGCACGGTGACCGCCTCGGTGAGCGCCAGCGCGGCCCGCTCCCGCTCGCTGTACAGCTCCTCGGTCTCCTCCCAGGCGCTGAGGAAGTGGATGCGGTCCTCCGACTCCCCGTTCTTCCGGGCCAGGCCCAGGTGCATGTCGAGGCAGAACGCGCAGTGGTTGATCTGCGAGGCGCGGATCATCACCAGTTCGGCCAGGACCGGGTCGCCGAGTCCCTTCTTCGCCGCCGCGCTGACGGCGGCCATCGCCTGGAAGACCTTCGGGTCCAGCAGCTGGGTGCGGTTCACTTGTGCTGCCCCGGGTGGTAGTGGCCCGGAGGCGTCCGGGTGGACACGCCGAACCGGTTCCAGGCGTTGATCACGGCGATGGCGGCGATCAGCTGGGAGAGTTCGGCCTCGTCGAAGTGCTTGGCGGCCCGCTCGTACACCTCGTCCGGCACGAACCCGTCGGTCAGGACGGTGACCGCGTCGGTCAGTTCCAGCGCCGCCAGCTCCTTCTCGGTGTAGAAGTGCCGCGACTCCTCCCACGCGCCGAGCTGGATGATCCGCTCCACGCTCTCGCCGGCCGCGAGGGCGTCCTTGGAGTGCATGTCGAGGCAGCGCGCGCAGTGGTTGACCTGGGAGGCGCGGATCTTGACCAGCTCGCGCAGCCGGGGCTCCAGGCCCTGGTTGGCGACGGCGTCCAGCTGGATCATCGCCTTGTAGACCTCGGGCGCGTGCTGGGCCCAGCGCAGCCGCGGCGGCTCCTCGGGGGCGTAGGGGACGGGTTCTTCCTGAGTGCTCATGTCCTCGACCCTAGAACCGAGGCAGCCCAGGGGTATGGTCCATTCCCATGGCGGAATCCTGGGCCACTTCGGGCGTCGACCTGCACCTCGAACCGGCCCTCGCGGGGGGCCTGCGCCGGGGCCTGACGGACGCCCTGCGGGACGCGGTGCGCACCGGCCGGCTCGCTCCCGGCACCCGGCTGCCGTCCTCCCGGACCCTCGCCGCCGACCTCGGCATCGCCCGCAACACCGTCGCCGAGGCCTACGCCGACCTGGTCGCGGAGGGCTGGCTCACCGCCCGGCAGGGCTCCGGCACCCGGGTCGCGGACCGTGCGGTCGCCCCGCCGTCCGCCGCCTCCGGCCCGGGCCGCCGGGAGCCCGGCCGCCCCGCCCACAGCCTCGTCCCCGGCACCCCCGACCTCGCCGCCTTCCCGCGCGCCGAGTGGCTCAGGGCCGCCCGCCGGGCGCTGGCCACGGCCCCCTCCGACGCGCTCGGCTACGGCGACCCGCGCGGCCGGCGCGAGCTGCGCACCGCCCTCGCCGGATACCTCGCCCGGGTCCGGGGCGTGCGCGCCACCCCGGACAGCGTCGTGATCACCGCCGGCTTCTCGCACGCCCTGCGCGTCCTCGGCACGATGCTGCGCTCGCGCGGGGCGGACACGGTCGCGGTGGAGTCCTACGGCCTCGACGTCCACTGGCGCCTGCTGCGCGCGGCGGGCCTGGCCACCCCGGCGCTGCCCTACGACGCGCTCGGCACCGACCCCCGGCCGCCGGATCACGCCGGTGCGGTGCTGCTCACCCCGGCCCACCAGTTCCCGACGGGCACCCCGCTGCGTCCCGACCGGCGGGCCGGGGTCGTGGACTGGGCGCGGCGTACCGGCGGACTGGTCCTGGAGGACGACTACGACGGCGAGTTCCGCTACGACCGCCAGCCCGTCGGCGCCCTCCAGGGCCTCGACCCCGACCGGGTGGTCTACCTGGGCACCGCCAGCAAGTCCCTCGCGCCCGGGCTGCGGCTGGGCTGGATGGTGCTGCCGCCGGCCCTGGCCCGGGAGGCGGTCGAGGCCAAGGGCCATGTCGACACCCTCGGGTCGCTGGACCAGCTGACGCTGGCCGAATTCCTCACCTCCGGCGCCTACGACCGGCACGTCCGCTCCGCCCGCCTGCGCTACCGGCGCCGCCGCGACGCCCTCGCCGCGGCCGTGGCGGACCGTGCGCCGGCGGTGCGGGTGACGGGCATCGCGGCCGGGCTGCACGCGGTGCTGCGGCTCCCGCCGGGCCTGGAACAGCCGGTCGTCCAGGCCGCCGGTCTCCAGGGCCTGGCCCTGCACGGCCTGTCCTACTACCGCCACACCGAGGCGGTCGCCGACCCCTCGGACGCCCTGGTGGTCGGCTACGGCACGCCTTCGGACAGCGCGTGGACGGGCGCGTTGGAGGCCCTGTGCCGGGTACTTCCCTAAGACGCGGCGCCGGACGGCCGGAAGCCACCCCCGGGTCGGGCGCGCCCGCCCGCCTCTCTAGGCTGTCCGCCGGACATCACACTCGACGGGGGAGACACATCATGGCGCAGACCGGAAGGCAACTCCGCTCCGGCACGGTCGTCCTGGGCGGTGTGGGCCTGCTGGCCGCCGCCCTCACCGCCTGCTCGTCCGATCCGGACAAGCGCTGCGTGGACCGCGACAGTTACAACGTCTCCAAGGGCTACAAGGTCGTCTCCGACAAGAACTGCAAGACGACCACGGGGACCGGCGGCTCCTCGTCGGGCCGGAAGAGGTCCGTCAAGAAGGGCGCCAAGCGGCCGGCCGACGCCGACTGGTACTACGACGGCAAGGAGAAGAACGGCTGGGTCGACGGCGGCTCCTTCACCAAGTCCGGCGGATCGGGCGGAGGTTCGACAAGCGGCGGCTCGGGCGGCTCGTCGTACGACAACGGCAGCGGCGGGAGCCACAGCGGGGTGAGCCGCGGCGGCTTCGGCGGCGGCCACGGCAGCTCCGGCGGCTGACCGGAGCGGACGAATGGAACGCCGTACCCTGACCCCCCGCCCCGGCTGGCAGCAGACCGTCGAGTCCCAGGGTCTCGTCTACCCCCTCACCCGCCACCCCGATGGCTCCTTGCGCCCGTACTGGGACGAGAGCGCCTGCTACGTCTTCTCCCTCCAGGAGATCGAGGCGCTGGAGGAGACCGTCGAGGAACTGCACCGCATGTGCCTGGCGGCGGCGGCCCACATCGTGGCGCAGGACCGGCTCGCCGACCTCGGCATCACCGACGACCGGGTGGCCGCCGCGGTCACCGAGTCCTGGCACCGCCGGGCCGAACTGCCGTCCGTGTACGGCCGGTTCGACCTGCGCTACGACGGCACGGGGCCGGCGAAACTGCTGGAGTACAACGCCGACACGCCCACCTCGCTGGTGGAGGCGGCCTCCCCGCAGTGGTTCTGGATGGAGGAACGTTTTCCCGGCGCGGACCAGTGGAACTCCCTGCACGAACGCCTGGTGGAGGCCTGGCGCGCCCAGGCCGCGCTGCTGCCGCCCGGCGCTCCTTTGCACTTCGCGCACTCCGCCGCCGACGAACTCGGGGAGGACCTGATGACGGTCGCCTATCTGAAGGAGACGGCGGAGCAGGCCGGCCTCGCCACGGACTGGCTCGCGATGGAGGAGATCGGCTGGGACACCCTCTCCGGCCGCTTCGTCGACAACCGGCTCCGCTTCATCCGGGGCATCTTCAAGCTCTACCCCTGGGAGTGGCTCACCACCGACGCCTTCGGCGGCCACGTCCTGGACACGCTGGACAACGGCGGCGGCACCGGCAGCACCCTGTGGATCGAACCGGCCTGGAAGATGCTGCTGAGCAACAAGGCCCTGCTGGCGATCCTCTGGGAGCTGTATCCCGGCCACCCCAACCTCCTCCCCGCCTACCTCGACGGCCCCCGCGACCTGTCCGCCACCACCGGCTACGTCGCCAAGCCCCTGCTGGGCCGCGAGGGCGCGGGCATCACCGTCCACGAACCCGGCACCCCGCCGGCCCCCCGCGAGGACCCCTGCTGCTACCAGCGGCTGGCCCCCCTGCCCACCTTCGACGGCAACCACGTCGTCCTCGGCACCTGGATCGTCGCCGGCGAACCGGCGGGCCTCGGCATCCGCGAATCCACCGGCCTGATCACCGACGAGTACGCCCGCTTCCTGCCGCACGTGATCCTCTAGGACGCCGCGCCCCCGAGCAGCGTCTCCACCGCCGTACGGGCGTGGCCGGCCGGGGACGGGTCGCGGATGATGCCCGCTGTGGCCATCGCTCCCTCGGCCAGGAGACAGACCGGCTCGGCGAGCGGGAGGCCGGTGGCGCGGACCCAGGCGGCCAGTTGGCCGTGGAAGGCACGTTTGTGGGCGCGGACCTCCCGCAGGACCGCCTCGGAGGCGGTGCCGAGTTCTCCGTGGACGTTGATCCAGGCGCAGCCGCGGAAGCCGGGTTCGGCGAACCACGCGGCGAGCCAGTCGAAGACGGCCAGCACCCGTTCGCGCGGTTCCGCGACGCGCTCCACGTGCGCGGCCAGGCTCTCCCGCCAGCGCCTGTCGCGCCGCCGGAGCACGGCGACCACCAGGTCCTCCTTCGTCGCGAAGAGCCGGTAGATCCGCTTCAGGGGCAGCCCGGCGGCCTCCCGGACCCGGTCCATGCCGACCGCCTGGACGCCGTGCGCGTAGAAGAGCGTCTCGGCGGTGTCCAGCAGCGTCTCGCGGTCCAGGCGGTCGCGTTCCGCGGTGGCGGGGGCGGGCATCGGGACTCCTCGTGTCTCCTTGACGTTGAGAACGGTCGTTCTCTACCTTAGCCGCACCGATGGAGAACGATCGTTCTCAACCGCCGAGGAGACCGCCGTGCCCGAAGACCGCCCGCCCTGTCCGCCGTTCACCCCCGAGACCGCCCGGCAGAAGGTCCAGGCGGCCGAGGACGCCTGGAACACCCGCGACCCCCACCGGGTGGCCCTCGCCTACACCGAGGACTCCGTCTGGCGGAACCGGGACCACTTCCTCGCCGGCCGGGAGGAGATCGTCGCCTTCCTGACCGGGAAGTGGCGCCGCGAACTGGACTACGCGCTGCGCAAGAGCCTCTGGAGCTTCCACGAGGACCGCATCGCCGTCCGCTTCCAGTACGAGTGCCGCGACACCGACGGCCGGTGGTGGCGCTCCTACGGCAACGAACTGTGGGAGTTCGACGAGCACGGCCTGATGCGCCGCCGCGAGGCGAGCATCGACGACGTGGCCATCGAGGAATCCGACCGGCGCATTTTCGGACCCCGGCCCGCCGCCGAGCACGGCATCGACCTCCCTCTGCGCTGATCAGCCCCCGGACAGCACCGCCCGCAGCTGCTCCACCGCCCACTCCAGGTCCTCCTCGCCGATCACCAGCGGAGGCGCGAGACGGATCGTCGACCCGTGGGTCTCCTTGACCAGGACCCCACGGGCCAGCAGCCGCTCGGCGATCTCCCGCCCGGTGCCCACCGCGGGGGAGACGTCCACCCCGGCCCACAGCCCCCGCCCCCGCACCGCCGTCACCCGGCCGGTCGCCGGCAGCCCGGCCAGCATCCGGTGCAGCCGCTCGCCCAGCCGGGCCGCCCACTCCTGGTACTCACCGGTCCGCAGCATCGCGATCACCTCCAGTGCCACCGCGCAGGCCAGCGGATTCCCGCCGAACGTCGACCCGTGCTCGCCCGGCCGGAACACCCCGAGCACCGCCGCGCTCGACACCACAGCCGACACCGGCACGATCCCGCCGCCCAGCGCCTTGCCCAGCACATACGCGTCCGGCACGACCCCCTCGTGCTCGCACGCGAAGGTCCGCCCGGTCCGGCCCAGCCCGGACTGGACCTCGTCGGCGACGAAGAGGACGTTCCGCTCCCGGGTCAGCTCCCGCACCCCCGCCAGATAACCGGCCGGCGGCACGATCACCCCCGCCTCGCCCTGCACCGGCTCCAGCAGCACCGCCACCGTGTTCTCCGTCAGCGCCGCCCGCATCGCGGTCAGATCCCCGTACGGCACGATCTCGAACCCCGGGGTGTACGGCCCGAAGTCCGCCCGCGCCTCGGAGTCCGTGGAGAAGCTGATGATGGTCGTCGTACGGCCGTGGAAGTTGCCGCCCGCCACGACGATCTTCGCCATCTCCGCGGGCACCCCCTTCACCCGGTACCCCCACTTCCGGGCCACCTTGACCGCGCTCTCCACCGCCTCCGCGCCCGTGTTCACCGGCAGCACCATCTCCATCCCGCACAGCTCGGCCAGCCGGGCGCAGAACGCCGCGAGCCGGTCGTGGTGGAAGGCGCGGGAGGTCAGCGTCAGCCGCTCCAGCTGCCGCCGGGCCGCCTCGACCAGCCGCGGATGGCCGTGCCCGAAGTTGAGCGCCGAGTAACCGGCCAGCAGGTCCAGGTACCGCCGCCCCGCCACGTCCGTCACCCACGCCCCCTCACCCGTGGCGAGCACCACCGGCAGCGGATGGTAGGTGGGCGCGCAGCGCGCATCGGCGAGGGCGATGAGGTCTTCTTCGGCAGCGGTCACGGACTCTCCCGGATCGGTCCGGATACGACGATGACCTCCTTCTTAACCCCGCTCGCATGGTGGACGCGGGATCTTCCCCGCCCGGCGCGCCCGGTACGCTGAGAGCCGGGCCGTGACTGGCGCGCTGGGATGGGACGGACCATCAGGGAGCGGCCCGAGCGGTAAGAGTGCCGTGCGCCTGGGCCGAACGTGAACGCTGTACGCACACCGTCCGGAGGTCCCTGATGCCCGAGAACGCCGCCCCCCTCTCCACCGAGTCCACCGCCTTCCGCGCCGCCCTCGACGTGATCCGCGCCGTGGAGCCGCGCGTCGCCGACGCCATCGGCCAGGAGGTCGCCGACCAGCGCGGGATGCTCAAGCTGATCGCCTCGGAGAACTACGCCTCCCCGGCGACCCTGCTCGCGATGGGCAACTGGTTCAGCGACAAGTACGCCGAAGGCACCATCGGCCGCCGCTTCTACGCCGGCTGCCGCAACGTCGACACCGTCGAGGCCCTCGCCGCCGAGCACGCCCGCGAACTCTTCGGCGCCCGCCACGCCTACGTCCAGCCGCACTCCGGCATCGACGCCAACCTCGTCGCCTTCTGGGCCGTCCTCGCCGACCGCGTCGAGGTGCCCTTCCTGGAGAAGGCCGGCGCCCGCCAGATCAACGACCTCACCGACGCCGACTGGGCCGAGCTGCGCCAGGCCTTCGGCAACCAGCGCATGCTCGGCATGTCCCTGGACGCCGGCGGCCACCTCACCCACGGCTTCCGCCCGAACATCTCCGGCAAGATGTTCGACCAGCGCTCCTACGGCACCGACCCCGCCACCGGCCTGATCGACTACGACGCGCTGCGCGCCCAGGCCCGCGAGTTCAAGCCGCTGATCATCGTCGCGGGCTACTCCGCGTACCCCCGTCTGGTGAACTTCCGGATCATGCGCGAGATCGCCGACGAGGTCGGCGCCACCCTCATGGTCGACATGGCCCACTTCGCCGGCCTGGTCGCCGGCAAGGTCCTCACCGGCGACTTCGACCCGGTCCCGCACGCCCAGATCGTCACCACCACCACCCACAAGTCCCTGCGCGGCCCGCGCGGCGGCATGGTGCTGTGCGACGACTCCCTCAAGGACCAGGTGGACCGCGGCTGCCCGATGGTCCTCGGCGGCCCGCTCCCGCACGTCATGGCCGCCAAGGCCGTCGCCCTCGCCGAGGCCCGGCAGCCCGCCTTCCAGGACTACGCCCAGCGCATCGTCGACAACTCCCGCGCGCTCGCCGAGGGCCTGACGCGCCGGGGCGCCACCCTCGTCACCGGCGGCACGGACAACCACCTCAACCTGATCGACGTCGCCACCTCCTACGGCCTCACCGGCCGCCAGGCCGAGGCGGCCCTGCTCGACTCGGGCATCGTCACCAACCGCAACGCCATCCCGGCCGACCCGAACGGCGCCTGGTACACCTCCGGCATCCGCGTCGGCACCCCCGCGCTGACCACCCGCGGCCTCGGCACGGCCGAGATGGACGAGGTGGCGGCCCTGATCGACCGCGTCCTGACCACCACCGAGCCGGGCACCACCAAGTCCGGCGCCCCGTCCAAGGCGAGCCACGTCCTGGACGAGAAGGTCTCCCAGGAGATCGCCCGGCGCGCCACGGACCTGGTGGCGGGCTTCCCGCTGTACCCGCAGGTCGACCTCGGCTGAACCGTCCCGCACGAGCACGGGGAGCCGCGCGACCGACTTGCGCGGTCGGCGGTTCCCCACGCACAGAACCCCCCGCCCGCTCTGAGACAATGAGAAGCATGGCGACTGACCGACCCCGCGTGCTCTCCGGCATCCAGCCCACCGCCGGCTCGTTCCACCTCGGCAACTACCTCGGCGCCGTCCGCCAGTGGGTGGCCCTGCAGGAGTCCCACGACGCCTTCTACATGGTCGTCGACCTGCACGCGATCACGGTGCCGCAGGACCCGAAGGAACTGCGCGCCAACACCCGCCTGGCCGCGGCCCAGCTGCTGGCCGCCGGTCTGGACCCCGACCGCTGCACCCTCTTCGTGCAGAGCCACGTCCCCGAGCACGCCCAGCTGGCCTGGGTCATGAACTGCCTCACCGGCTTCGGCGAGGCGTCCCGGATGACCCAGTTCAAGGACAAGTCCGCGAAGCAGGGCGCCGACCGGGCCTCCGTCGGCCTGTTCACCTACCCGGTCCTCCAGGTCGCGGACATCCTGCTGTACCAGGCCCACGAGGTCCCCGTCGGCGAGGACCAGCGCCAGCACATCGAGCTGACCCGCGACCTCGCCGAGCGCTTCAACGGCCGCTTCGGCGACACCTTCACGATCCCCAAGCCGTACATCCTCAAGGAGACGGCGAAGATCTACGACCTCCAGGACCCGACGATCAAGATGAGCAAGTCGGCGTCCACGCCGAAGGGCCTGATCAACCTCCTGGACGAGCCGAAGACCACGGCCAAGAAGGTCAAGAGCGCGGTCACCGACACCGACACGGTGATCCGCTACGACACCGTGGAGAAGCCGGGCGTCTCCAACCTCCTGACCATCTACTCCACGCTCACCGGCAAGACCGTCGCCGAGCTGGAGCAGGAGTACGAGGGCAAGATGTACGGCGCTCTCAAGACCGATCTCGCCGAGATCATGGTCGAGTTCGTCACGCCGTTCCGCGAGCGCACCCACCAGTACCTGGACGACGCCGAGACGCTGGACTCGATCCTCGCCAAGGGCGCCGAGAAGGCCCGTGCCGTCGCCGCCGAGACCCTCGCGCAGGCGTACGACCGCGTGGGCTTCCTCCCCGCCAAGCACTGAGGCGTACGACCGCACGGGTCCGCGCGGGCAGAGCGCTGCACATCACTTCCGCCGCGCCTGCCCACGGGACACCCGTGGCCGTACAGTCGATGCCAACGGCCGGGGCGAGACGGCCGAGACGACGACAGACGCGACGACAGGAGACGACGTGGGGACCGTAACGATCGGAGTGTCGATCGCGGTCCCGGAGCCTCACGGCAGCCTGCTCCAGGAGCGGCGCGCGGGCTTCGGCGACGCCGCGGCTCACGGCATCCCCACCCACGTCACGCTGCTGCCGCCGACCGAGGTGGACGAGGCCGGCCTGCCCGCGGTCGACGCGCACCTGTCCGAGGTCGCCGCGGCGGGCCGGCCGTTCCCGATGCGGCTGTCCGGCACCGGCACCTTCCGGCCCCTGTCGCCGGTGGTCTACGTCCGCGTCGTCGAGGGAGCCGAGGCGTGCGCCCGGCTCCAGCAGGCGATCCGGGACGCGTCCGGGCCGGTGGCGCGCGAACTGCTCTTCCCGTACCACCCGCACGTCACCGTCGCGCACGGCATCGAGGAGGCGGCGATGGACCGCGCCTTCGAGGAACTGGCGGACTACGAGGCGGCGTGGCCGTGCACCGGCTTCGCGCTGTACGAACAGGGCGCCGACGCCGTCTGGCGCAAGCTGCGCGAGTACACGTTCGGCGGGCCGGTCGTACCGACCCAGCCGGGCCACGCGGACGTCTGCGCCCCGCGCGTCGCGCCGTGACGTGCTCCTGAGGGCGGCTACAGCGCGAGGCGCCTGAACAGCGCCCGGGGCGTGTGCCGTAGCGCCGTCGTCAGCAGGCGGAGGGAGCCCGGGACCCAGACCGTCTCCGCGTCGCGGCGCAGGCCCAGTTCGATGGCCGTGGCCACCGCCTCCGGGGTGGTGGCGAACGGGGTGCGCGACCGGCCCGCCGTGCCACGGGTGCGGACGAAGCCGGGGCGCACCACCATGACCCGCGCGCCCGTCCCGTACAGGGCGTCGCCGAGGCCCTGGGCGAACACGTCGAGGCCGGCCTTGCTGGAGCCGTAGATGAAGTCGGTGCGGCGGGCGCGTTCGGCGGCGGCGGAGGACAGCACGACGAGCCATCCGTGGCCCTGGGCCTGGAGCGCGCGGCCGGCGACCAGCCCCGCCGAGACGGCTCCGGTGTAGTTGGTCTGGGCGACCCGCACCGCCCGGACCGGGTCCCGTTCGTCGTGCGCCTGGTCGCCGAGGATGCCGAAGGCGAGCAGCACCAGGTCGACCGGGCCGTCGGCGAACACCTTGCCGAGAACGCCCTCGTGGGTCTCGGGAGCGAGCGCGTCGAAGGCGACGGTGTGCACGTCCGCGCCGAGCGCCCGCAGGCTCCCGGCCGCGTTCTCCAGCGCGAGCGAGGGGCGCCCCGCCAGCCACACCGTGCGGGTGCGGCGGGCGATCAGACGGCGGGCGGTGGCCAGCGCGATCTCGGACGTGCCGCCGAGGACGAGCAGGGACCGGGGCAGTTCGGTGGCATCCTTCATGACAGATGACCGTATCGCTCCCATATGACCGTTCCGGCGAAGAAACGCGGTGTTGGCATCCCCGCGCAGCGGGCAGAGTCGGATCATGGACTGGCTGAAGAAGCTGCCCGGCATCGGGCCGGTCGTCACCCGGCTGACGATCACCCACGCGTGGCGGTGCTACGAGCGACTGGACCGGGTGAAGTGGACCCGGCTGGCCGCCGCCATGACGTTCGTCAGCTTCGTGGCGCTGTTCCCGCTGCTGACCGTGGCCGCCGCGGTCACCGCCGGCACGCTCAGCCCGGCCCGCCAGAAGACCGTGGAGCAGCGGATCGCCGACCAGTTCCCGGGCCTGTCCGACCAGTTGGACCTCAGCTCCCTGGTGGACAACGCGGGCACCGTCGGGGTCATCGCGGGCGCGGTGCTGCTGTTCACGGGCATCGGCTGGGTCGGCCAGGTGCGGGACTGCCTGCGCGCGGTCTGGGAGTTGCCGGACCAGGACGAGAACCCGGTCCTGACCAAGGTCAAGGACACCGTCGTCCTGCTCGGCCTCGGCGGCGCGCTGCTGGTCACGCTCGCCGCGTCCACCCTCGCCTCCGCCGCCGTCGGCCTGCTCTCCCGGCAGTTCGGCCTGGACGAGCACGGCTGGGGCAGCGCGCTGCTTCAGGTCGCCGCCTTCGTCGTCGCCGTGCTCGCCGACTTCCTGGTCCTGCTCTACGTCCTGACCCTGCTGCCCGGGGTCGAGCCGCCGCGCCGCCGCCTGCTGATCGCCGCCCTCCTCGGCGCGGTCGGCTTCGAACTGCTGAAACTGCTGCTCAGCGGCTATGTCCAGGGTGTGGCCGCGAAGAGCATGTACGGCGCGTTCGGGGTGCCCGTGGCCCTGCTGCTGTGGATCAACTTCACCGCGAAGATCGTGCTGTTCTGTGCCTCCTGGACGGCGACGGAGAGCAAGGAGACCGAGGTCGCCGAGGTCGCCGAGGTCAGGGACGGGACCGGCGGCGCATCAGGTCCGGCAGCGGCCACCGGCGGTTGACCAGGAACACTCCGCCGCCGAGCAGCGCCAGCAGCCCGGCCGCGACGGCCAGCGCGATCCCGACGCCGCTGGAGCCGGAACCGGCGGGGGCGCTCGCCACGGCCTTCGCCCCCGGTCCGCCGGCCGTGCCGGACGACTGCTGCGGACCCGCCCCGGGGGAGGCGGCGGCGTCCGGCCCGGCGGAGGCCGCCGCGGCGCTCCTCGGCGGCACCAGCTCGCCGACCGCGTTCACCTTGCCCACCGCCTGGAAACCCCAGTCGAACAGCCTCGCGGTCTCCTTGTAGACCTCGTTGTGCTCGTGCTTCTCCGGGTTCATCACCGTCACCAGCAGCACCTTGCCGCCACGCTCGGCGACCCCGGTGAAGGTGGCGCCCGCGTGGGTGGTGTTGCCGTTCTTCACGCCCGCGATGCCCTGGTAGACCGGAACGTCGCTGTCGCCGCTCAGCAGCCGGTTGGTGTTGCGCAGCTCGGTCGAGCCGATCTTGGCGCTGACCGTCGAGCAGTAGTCCCGGAAGTCCTTCTTCTGCAGGCCCGAGCGGGCGAACAGCGTCAGGTCGTACGCAGAGGAGACCTGGCCCGGCGCGTCGTAGCCGTCGGGCGAGACCACCCGGGTGTCCAGCGCCTGGAGTTCCTCGGCGTGCTCCTGCATGTCCTCGACGGTCTGCCCCACCCCGCCGTTCATCGCGGACAGCACGTGCACGGCGTCGTTGCCCGACTTCAGGAACACCCCGAGCCACAGATCGCGCACGGAGTAGGTGACGCCCTCCTTTATCCCCGCCACGCTGGAGCCGGCGCCCACGCCCTTGAGGTCGGCCGGCGTCACCTTGTAACGGGTGTCCTTGGGGAACCGGGGCAGCACGGTGTCCGCGAACAGCATCTTCAGCGTGCTGGCCGGGGGCAGCGCCCAGTGCGCGTTGTGCGCGGCCAGGACCTGGCCCGACTCGGCGTCGGAGACGATCCAGGAGCGGGCGGTCACATCCTTGGGCAGCACCGGGACGCCGGGCGCGAGGTTCACCTGCGTGCCGGGCATGCCGAGCCGGGCGCCGCCGAGGGTGGACATCTGCGCCGGGGGCGTGACCGTCGGGGTGGCCGTGGGGGCCGGCGCGGCCAGGGCGGCGGGCGCGGTGACGGACAGGGACAGCACGGTGGCGGAGGCGACCAGCAGGGACCGCCGCCCACCCCCGGCACGGAGCCGGACACCGGACGGCGATACT
This sequence comes from Streptomyces sp. SCL15-4, assembly GCF_033366695.1. Classification (NCBI taxonomy): domain Bacteria; kingdom Bacillati; phylum Actinomycetota; class Actinomycetes; order Kitasatosporales; family Streptomycetaceae; genus Streptomyces; species Streptomyces sp. SCL15-4. The sequence continues at coordinate 3,435,811 of NZ_JAOBTQ010000001.1, read as the reverse complement.
GGACTCATGAAGCTCAGCCGCCCTGTCTCCTGGTTCCTGCTCGCCTTCGGGGTGTGGAGCTGGGTCATCTGGGTCACTTTCGTCAAGAATCTCGTCAAGGACGGCAGCGGTCTGGCCTTCGACGACGGTCACCCGACCGCGTACTTCTGGGTGCACCTGCTGCTCGCAGTCGTTTCCTTCGTATTGGGGACGGTCATCGGGGTCATCGGGTTGCGCGGCGTGCGCGCACTGCGCCGCAACTCATAGCGGACGCACGCGGAAAACCCCCGTGCCCGAGGGAGGACACGGGGGTTTTCGGGCTGGGACGGGTCCGCTCAGTCGGCCTTCCTCTGTCCGGCCCTGATGATCTGCTCCACGTCGAGGGTGACCTCGGCACCGACCGAGTCGGGCAGCGTGACCTTCTCACCCGGGGCGTGCACGCGGTGGCTGGTGTACTCGCTGCCGTCGGGCTCGGTGAGCACGTGGAGGCGCTGGTGCTTGCGGTCGACCACCACATAGACCGGGACCTTGACCTCGGCGTACGCGCCGACCTTGGTCTTCAGGTCGTCGCGCCAGTTGTTGGAGGTGACCTCCAGGACGAGGCGGAAGCAGACCGGGTCGTAGGCGTTGTTTTCGATGAAGTGGTCGTCGATGTCGGCGTCCACGACCACGAGATCGGGGATGCAGTAGTCCTCGGCGCCGGTGGGGAGCTTGATCGCGACGCTCTGGAGGACCTCGGTCTCGCCGTCATCGAGGCCCGCGGCGATGAAGGGCCGCATGAGCTTGGTCAGAGCGCGGGCGTGCGGGGCATCCGGTGAAGGGGTCACGAGGAGATGGCCTCCGATGATCTCGACGCGGTAGCCCGGATGGCGCTCCATGATCTCGTCGGCGATGGCCGTGAGGGAGAACGGCTCGTCGGCGTCGAAGGGCTGCTCGACGGATGCAGCGGACATCGCGTGCCTCCTAGGGGCTGGTGTCGAGAGCATCATCGTAGGCAGTTCCCCGGCCACGTGTCCCGTTCCCGCGCCTTCACCCGAAAGTGATCACCCGCCGCTCTCCCGGTCCCCGCGCCCCGGGTCCGGCAGGACCCTCGTCATCCCCGGCAGGAAGTCCGTGAACAGCTCGTGGACCTCCATGACCAGCGGCCGCAGCACCCGGAAGCGGGCCAGGGCCACCCCGCGCGCGGTCAGCCGGGCCCCGCGCCGCGCCAGCCGGTAGCTGCGCTCACGGTTCTCCGTGCGGTCGAAGATCCAGTACAGCACCAGGCCCATCTGCGAGAGCCACATCAATTCCGGCAGGACGTCCCGCAGTTCCGGCGCCACCTTGGACCTCGAACCGGCCAGCACCTCCCGGTGCACGCTGATGGCCTGCTCGCGCGCGTGCTCGCTCTCCGGTGAGAAGGGGCTGAGCGGGCTGTCGGGGTCGGCGGCGTTCTTGAAGAACTGGACCGCGAACTCGTGGTACGGCCGGGCGATGTCCAGCCACGCGGTCAGCACCCCGGCGAGCCGCTCCTCCAGGTCGGTCTCCCGCTCCAGCACCGACCGGACCACCGCCTGGTGCTCGGCGGCGATCCGGTCGTAGAAGCCCTGGATCAGGTGTTCCTTGCCCTCGAAGTAGTAGTAGGCGTTGCCGACGGAGACCCCGGCCTCCTTGGCGATGGCCCGCATGGTCGTCTTGTCGTAGCCCCGCTCCTGGAACAACCGCATCGCGGTCTCCAGGATCAGCGCGCGGGTCTGCTCGGACTTGCTGCTCTGGGGACCGGCCGCCTCGGGGCCGTCGTTCTTCACGGGCACGGTAGGAGAGCCTAACGACCGGCCGGGGCGGTCCCCGCGCGGGACGGCGGGACGCGGGCCCGTGCCGTGCGGTGGGACCGGCCCTCGGCCCGCCGCTCAGGCGCGGCGGGCCAGGGAGGGACGCTTGGTGTAGTCCGTGAAGCCCAGGACGTTGCCCCAGGGATCGGCGATCTCCACGGTCCAGCCGGTGGCGCCCTGGCCGATCTCGTCCAGCGGCGGGATCCCGGCGGCGGCCAGCTCCCGCGCCGCGACCCGCGCGTCCGGCACCTCCAGCCAGACCCGCGGCGAGGGCCAGTGCGGCGACCGGTGTCCCAGCCCCTCCTCGGCGCGCAACAGGATGCCGGGCGTCTCCGCGCCGACCCTCAGCACCGCGATCCCGGCCTCGTCCAGCCGGAAGCCCACGGTGAACCCGGCCCGCTCGTAGAAGGCGACGGCCTCGCCGAGGTCGCCGACGGGGAGCAGCACGTTGTCGAACCCGAGCAGTTCGTACGACTCTTCGTCTGACATGTCGTCACATTAGGTTCCCGGACCCCGGGAATCGAGGAGCCCCACCGGGAGGGACTTCGGTGGGGCTCGGCGAAGGCGGCTCGCGGCGCGTGCGCGAGGGCCCCGCTCCTGTACGGAGCGGGGCCCTCGGCGGTGCCTCGGCAGGTCAGTAGCGGCGCGTGATCAGGGCGCGCTTCACTTCCTGGATGGCCTTCGTGACCTCGATACCGCGCGGGCAGGCGTCCGTGCAGTTGAAGGTCGTGCGGCAGCGCCACACGCCATCGCGGTCGTTCAGGATCTCCAGGCGCTGCTCGCCCGCCTCGTCACGGCTGTCGAAGATGAAGCGGTGCGCGTTCACGATCGCGGCCGGACCGAAGTACTGGCCGTCGTTCCAGAACACCGGGCAGGAGGAGGTGCAGGCGGCGCAGAGGATGCACTTCGTCGTGTCGTCGAAGCGCTCGCGGTCCTCGGCGGACTGCAGGCGCTCACGGGTCGGCTCGTTCGTCTCCTTGGTGACCAGGAACGGCATGACGTCCCGGTACGCCTGGAAGAACGGCTCCATGTCGACGACCAGGTCCTTCAGGACCGTCAGGCCCTTGATGGGCTCGACCGTGATCGGCTTCTCGGGGTTGATGTCCTTGATCAGCGTCTTGCAGGCAAGGCGGTTCTTGCCGTTGATCCGCATCGCGTCCGAGCCGCAGATGCCGTGCGCGCACGAGCGGCGGAAGGTGAGGCTGCCGTCGATGTCCCACTTGATCTTGTGCAGACCGTCGAGGACCCGCTCCTTGGGGTCGATCTCCAGCTGGAAGTCTTCCCAGGTGGCCTCGGCCGAGACCTCCGGGTTGAACCGGCGGACGCGGAAGGTGACCGTGATGTAGGGGGAGTCGGCGAAGCCGGGCTCGGGCCGGCCGGCCGCGTCCGCCTTGTCCAGAACAGGGGTAGCCATCAGTACTTACGCTCCATCGGCTGGTAGCGGGTCTGGACGACCGGCTTGTAGTCGAGACGGACGGTTTCCGAGCCGTCGGCGCCGACCTCGCGGTACGCCATGGTGTGGCGCATGAAGTTGACGTCGTCGCGGTTCGGGTAGTCCTCGCGGTAGTGACCGCCGCGGGACTCCTTGCGGGCGAGGGCCGAGACGGCCATGACCTCGGCCAGGTCGAGCAGGTTGCCCAGCTCGATCGCCTCAAGGAGGTCCGTGTTGAAACGCTTGCCCTTGTCCTGGATCGCCACGTTCTTGTAGCGCTCCTTCAGCTCGGCGATCTTCTCGACCGCCGTCTTGATCGTCTGCTCGGTGCGGAACACCATGACGTTGGCGTCCATGGTCTCCTGCAGCTCGCGGCGCAGGGTCGCCACCCGCTCGTTGCCGGTGGAGGTGCGCAGCCGCTCGATCTGCCCGACGACGAAGGACTCCGGGTTCTCCGGCAGCTCGACGTAGTCGGCCTTGGCCGAGTACTCGGCGGCGGCGATGCCCGCGCGGCGGCCGAAGACGTTGATGTCCAGCAGCGAGTTGGTGCCGAGGCGGTTGGCGCCGTGCACGGAGACGCAGGCGACCTCGCCGGCCGCGTACAGACCCGGGACGACGGTGGTGTTGTCCGCCAGGACCTCACCCTCGACGTTCGTCGGGATGCCGCCCATCGCGTAGTGCGCGGTCGGCTGGATCGGGATCGGGTCCGTGTACGGCTCGATGCCGAGGTAGGTCCGCGCGAACTCGGTGATGTCCGGGAGCTTGGCGTCCAGCTGCTCCGGCGGCAGGTGGGTCAGGTCCAGGTACACGTGGTCGCCCTCGGGACCGCAGCCGCGGCCCTCGCGGATCTCCGTGTAGATGGAGCGGGACACGACGTCACGGGACGCCAGGTCCTTCATGACGGGAGCGTACTTCTCCATGAAGCGCTCGCCGTCCTTGTTGCGCAGGATGCCGCCCTCGCCGCGCGCGCCCTCGGTGAGCAGGATGCCCATGCGCCAGATGCCGGTCGGGTGGAACTGGAAGAACTCCATGTCCTCCAGCGGGATCCCGCGCCGGTAGACCGCCGCCTGGCCGTCACCGGTGAGGGTGTGGGCGTTCGACGTCACCTTGAAGAACTTGCCGGTGCCGCCGGAGGCGTAGATCACGGCCTTCGCCTGGAAGACGTGGATCTCGCCGGTGGCCAGCTCGTACGCCACCACGCCGGCGGACCGCTTGACGCCGTCGACCTCGGTGATCAGCTGGTCCAGGACGTAGAACTCGTTGAAGAACTCCACGCCCTCCTTGACGCAGTTCTGGTACAGCGTCTGGAGGATCATGTGGCCGGTGCGGTCCGCGGCGTAGCAGGACCGGCGGACCGGGGCCTCGCCGTGGTTGCGGGAGTGGCCGCCGAAGCGGCGCTGGTCGATGGTGCCGTTCGGGGTCCGGTTGAACGGCAGGCCCATCTTCTCCAGGTCGAGGACGGCGTCGATGGCCTCCTTCGCCAGGATCTCGGCGGCGTCCTGGTCGACCAGGTAGTCACCGCCCTTGACCGTGTCGAAGGTGTGCCACTCCCAGTTGTCCTCCTCCACGTTGGCCAGCGCGGCGGCCATGCCGCCCTGCGCGGCGCCCGTGTGGGAGCGGGTGGGGTAGAGCTTGGTCAGGACCGCGGTGCGGCTGCGCTTCGTCGCCTCGATGGCGGCGCGCATGCCCGCGCCGCCGGCGCCGACGATGACGGTGTCGTACTTGTGGATCTTCATGATTCTCGCAGCCCCGTGCCTAGCGGATGTTCGGGTCGAAGGTGAAGATCACCAGCGTGCCCAGCAGGATGGTGAACACCGTGGCGGTGTAGAGCAGAGCCTTCAGCCACAGCCGGCTGGCCGGCCGCTCGGCGTAGTCGTTGATGACCGTGCGCAGGCCGTTGGCGCCGTGCAGCATCGCCAGCCACAGCATGACCAGGTCCCACACCTGCCAGAACGGGGACGCCCAGCGGCCCGCCACGAAGGCGAAACCGATCTTGGAGACGCCGCCGTCCAGCACCAGCTGGATCAGCAGGTGGCCGAGGACGAGGACGACCAGCACGATGCCGGACAGGCGCATGAACAGCCACGCCGCCAGCTCGAAGTTGCCCCGCGTCGACTTCGGGGTCTTCTTGGTGCGCTTGCGCGGGGCCTCGATCAGCGGGGCCGGATGATCGACGGTGTAGACGGGGGCGCCCTCGACGGGGCCCACTCCGGAGGCCGTGGTTTCAGTCGTGGACATCGGCGTCAGCTCCCAAAGAGGACTCGGTAGGCGTGGCCGAGAACCGGGTAGATCGCCCCGAGCATCAGGACGATCCAGACGATCATCACGGTCCAGAACATCTGCTTCTGGTAGCGCGGGCCCTTCGACCAGAAGTCGACGGCGATGACACGCAGGCCGTTGAGCGCGTGGAAGAGGATGGCGGCGACGAGGCCGTACTCCAGCAGCGCGACGATCGGCGTCTTGTACGTGGCTACGACCTTGTCGTAGTCCTCGGGGGAGACACGCACGAGAGCGGTGTCCAGCACATGAACGAACAGGAAGAAGAAAATGAGGACGCCGGTGACTCGGTGAGCCACCCAGGACCACATTCCTTCCCGGCCGCGGTACAGCGTTCCAGCCGGCACGGAAGAACCCTCCGGGAGCGGGGACTAGGGCCGCGCCGGCTTCACTGTCGGTCGGGCCCGGCCGGGTACGGTCCACCGGCCCTCTGCATGGTATCCACGTGCCGCCGTGCCGCTTACAGGGGGCCTACCTTGTGTGATCTATTTGGCACGCGGTTGGGCTAGCGAGGGCGGGTGCCGGGCCGCCGCCGCCCGCTATTTGCCGGATGCGGGTGCGTTTGGGCTGGTCGTGCGGGCCGCCGTGCCGCTGAGCAGGAGCCGCAGCCGTCCCCGTGCCAGGCGCCGGAGTTCCTCCGCCGCCGTCACCCGTTCCTCCTCGGGATCGTTCGCCAATCGTGATCGGATGGCTTCGAGGATGCGGTCGAGCCCCTCGTCCGGCGGCACGTCGCCCAGGTAGATGACGAACGCGTGGCCGAACCGGGCCTCGTAGGCCGCGTGGGCCGCGCTCCAGGCCATGTGGGCCGCCGAGTAGATGCCCTCCGGCAGCTCGGGCAGGGACTCGCCGGCCAGGGCCTGCGACAGGTCGGCCGGGGAGAGGTCGTACGCCGCCTCGTCGGCCGCGGCCAGCAGGGCGTCCAGGTCGGGGTACGGGCGGTGCGCGGTGAGCCGGTCCGACCAGCGCGGGCTGTGCAGACAGTGCAGGAGCAGAGCGCGGGCCTCGCCGGCGGCGGCGGTGTTGAAGGCGTCGAGCGGCTTGGGGAGGGAGGGCAGGGGATGGGCGGGCAGCGTGGGTCCTCGCGTCACAGGGGGTGCGGCAGGGGATTGTGTGAAGGATGTGAGTGTCGTCAGGTTATCGAGAGTGGTCATACGGTGTCCGAGCGATAACCGAATTTCACTCGAACGGCAGAGTTTCGCGTCGTCCGGCTGACCGCTGATCCGGGGAGCGGTCGTACGTTGGCAGGGTGACCCAGCACAGGCGCAGGCGCCGGGACCCGGCGCGACAGGTGGCACGGAAGCGGGCGGTGACGGCCGTCGTCTTCGCCGGGACGGTCGCGCTCGGCACGGGCGTCGGCGTGTGGGCCTCGGCCGACGGCGGCGGGCCCAGGGCGCACACCGCCCGGCAGTCCTCGTCCGGCGAAGCGGCCGGCACCCGGACCGGCCCCACGGCATCGGACAGCCCGTCGGCGGCTCCGAGCCCGAGCCCGAGCCCGAGCAGGACGTATCCCCTCTCCCGGGCGCCGCGCACGATCCCCGCGGTCCGCTCCCACACCCCGGCGCGCGGCCCCGGCTGGCGCCCCGCGCCCGGTGCGCGGGTGGTGGTGGCCGACCCGGCGCTCGCCGACGAGGGACGGCTCATAGCCGGGGAGCTGGGGCTGGCGTACGCGGGGGAGAGGAACGACGCGCGGGCCGGTGACGTCCGGCTCTCGCTCGGCGGAAGCGGGAACCAGGAGTCGTACACCCTGACCGTCCGGGGCGGGCGGGTCGACATCAGCGGGCCCGGCGAGGCCGGTGTCTTCTACGGCACGCGCACCCTGAAGCAGGCGATCCGCGGCGGCGGTACGGCACCGGAGGGTGTCGTGCGCGACCGGCCGGCCAAGCCGGTGCGCGGGTTCATGCTGGACATCGCGCGCAAACCGTTCACCGCGGCCTGGATCGAGGACCGGATACGCGAGCTGGGGGACTTGAAGTTCAACGAGCTGGGCCTGCACTTCTCCGACGACCAGGCCTTCCGCATCGAGTCCTCCGGCCACCCCGAGATCGTCTCCGCCGACCACCTGACCAAGGCGCAGGTCAAGGAGATCGTGGCGCTCGCGAACAGCCGGCACATCACCGTCGTGCCCGAGATCGACTCTCCGGGACACCTGGGCGCGGTCCTCGCCGCCCATCCCGACCTGGTGCTGCGCAACGCGAACGGCGTGGTGATACGCGGTGCGATCGACATCTCCAAGGACGCCTCGGCCAGGCTCGTCGACGACCTGCTGAACGAGTACGCCGACCTGTTCACCGGCGGCCGGTGGCACCTGGGCGGGGACGAGTACCAGGCGCTGACCGCGCGGGACCCGCAGGCGTCGTATCCGCAGCTGGCCGCCGCCGCACGGCGCGCGTACGGGCCCGGCGGGACCGTCGCCGACCTCACCACCGGCTGGCTCGACCGGCGCGCCGCCACCGTCCGCGCCCACGGCAAGACCGTGCGGGCCTGGAACGACGGCTTCTTCCGGGGCACCTCCGTGCGGCCCGACCCGAAGCTCCAGGTGGCCTACTGGACCGGCAAGGAGATCGGCGCCCGGCCCCCGGCCGAGTACCTGAGCGCCGGCCGCCAGGTGCTCAACTACAACGACGAGTTCCTCTACTACGTGCTCGGCCAGCCGCAGACCTTCGTCTACCCGACCGGACGGCGGATCTACGAGCAGTGGACGCCGCGGGTGCTGCGCGGCACCACCGCCGTGCCCGCCCGCTACGACGGGCAGATCCTCGGCGGGTCGTTCGCGGTGTGGTGCGACTTCCCGCACGCGCAGACCGAGGCCCAGGTCGCCGCCGGGATCCGGATGCCGCTGCGGGCCACCGCGCAGAAGCTGTGGGACCCGGGCAGCCCCGCGCTGTCCTGGACGGAGTTCCGGAAACTGGCGGACCGGCTGGGCTGAGAACCCGGTGGACGCGCGGCGGCGTCCGCCCGTGGGTTCCGGTGGCACCGGCGCGTACGTCACGGACGTACGCGCCGGCGCCACCGGCTGGGACGCCTGTGCGCCCTGGGGCGCGCGGACCGGGCACGCGCTGGTCAACGCCTGCGTGGGCGCTGTGGCTCGTCGGCCTCTTCGCGGCCCGGGCCGCGACCGGTGAGTCCCGGCACGCCGAGACGGCGGACGAACCGCACGAGGCCGTGCGGACGATGCTGATCTGTGACGCGCTCGACATCGTGGCCGCCGTCCTCGCCCTCGCGGTGGTGCTCCGCCTGCCCCGGATGCAGGAGCACAAGGTCCGCTCCGGCGAGGTGCCCTTCCCGGCGCCGGTGCCTGGCTGAAAACCCGCCACTGTGACACTCCCGCGCCATGGCACGCAGTAAGGGGAAACGCGGGCTCCGTACCGGTCGGTGCCCTGGCGAGGGAGGCTTTCCATGGGCCTGGTGGAACTGATCGCGCAGGCCGACGAACGCGCACTGGCCGCCGGCGGGCTGGCTTGTCTTGATCGGTGCCTTCCGCTGCTCGGCGGCGATGACGAGGTACTGCGTCCGCTGTGGGCGAGCCTCGCCGACGGCTCCGACTGGGCCGGGGACCTCGCCCGGGCCCGCGCGGCGCTCGGCGCCGGGCGGCCCGCCGGCGGCGAGGCCGCGCTGCTCGTCCACCGCATGCTGGAGTCCGCGCCGGCCGAGCGCGGCGCCGGCGCGGTACGGCCCTGGGCCGACGCCTGCTCGGCCGCCTCGCTGCGCGTCCACCGGCTGCTGGACCCGGCGGCCGGAGACGAGCCGCCCCCGGCGGCTCCGGCCGGCCGGACGCGGCGGACACCGCCGGCCTGCCGCCGCTCGTCGCCGCCGAGCTGCGCCGCCAGACCACCGTCCTGGAACTGCTCGCCGGACACGGCGCGCAGGGACTGCGCCGGGCGCTGGAGGTGTCGGCGGAGGGCCGCCGGGTGCTGCGCGCCGTGGTCTCGCGCCGGGCGCGCGGCACGGCGGGAGCGGGCCTGTGACCTTCGTGCGGTGGACGTGGGGCGGACCTGCGGCGGTTGGCGGAACGTTTGGCGAAACGCGGCGGAACCCCGTGACGCAACCCCGCCCCGGCTCGCTCTTCCCTATGTGACAGCCCACGTGACAGCCCAAGTGACAGCTCATCCGACGGCCCGGTACGACACGGCACGGCAGGAGACCAGGCCGCACGCCGCGGTGAAACCCGCGCGCTGGGCGGCGGACGCGGTGGCGACGATGCGCGAGGGCGCCCGGATGCGGCTCGACTACTCGGCGCAGAGCCTGTGGCGGGTGGACCGGATGATCGAGGAGATACGCCGGGAGCGACCGCCGTACGCCGCCGTCCGCGACGTCCTGCGCGGCTTCGGCGCCTACGCCGGCGAGGTGATCGTCCGCCAGGCCGGCGCCGAGTGGTGGGCGACGGGCGGCGAGCACTGGGTGCGCACGCCGGACGGCCGGCTGTGGGACCCCATCGACGAGGCCCGCCGCTGCTACGGCGGCCACGGCTCGCTCCGGCTGCTGTGCCGGGACGCGACCGCACCCGCCTGAGGCCGGCCGGGCCGGGCGCCGTCCGGCTGTGACACTTCCGCCGGGACCGGCGCTGATGATCGTGAAGGGCGACCGACACGGCCGGAGCGTGTCGCACCGTGAGGCAGGCGCCACGCAGTGGCCAGGAACTCGGCACGAACGAGGACGGTCTTGGGCCAGGGAGGGGTACCCCGCCGCCCGCAGCCGCGGGACGGGGAGCTGGGCGCGGCCGTCGCGCGGGCCCAGGACGGTGACGAGACCGCCTTCGCGGTGGCCTACCGCATCGTGCACCCGGGACTGCTGGGTTATCTGCGGGGCCTGGTCGGCGAGGAGGCGGAGGACGTCGCCTCCGAGGCCTGGCTGGAGATAGCCCGGGACCTCGGCCGGTTCCGGGGCGACGGGGCCGGTTTCCGCGGCTGGACCGCGACCATCGCCCGGCACCGCGCGCTGGACCACCTGCGCCGGCAGCGGTCCCGGCCCCGGCCCGCGCCGCTGGAGCAGGACGCCCTGGACCTGCCCGGCCGGCACAGCACCCACGACCAGGCCCTGGAGGCGCTGTCCACCGCACGGGCGCTGGAGCTGGTGCGCGCGCTGCCCCGGGACCAGGCCGAGGCGGTGCTGCTGCGGGTGGTCGTCGGACTCGACGGCCCGGCCGCCGCCCGCGTCCTCGGCAAACGTCCCGGCGCCGTGCGCACGGCCGCCTACCGGGGCCTGCGCCGCCTGGCCCGCGGGCTCGCCGCCGACGGCCCGCGGGACACCGGGCGCGGGTACGGGCCGGAGGACGGGGACGGGCATGGCTGAACGGCACGGCGGTCGTGGCCGCGCGGACGTGCCGGCCGGGCTGGAGAGGCGGTTCGGCGCCGTACTGCGCGCGGAAGGCGTCGACCCGGAGGCCGAGCGCACCGCGGTGGCCGCCTTCCGGGCCGCCCGCGACGCCGGCGCGCACGACACCCGGACCCGCGCGCGCGACGACTGGCGCCGGAGCAGGTAGACCGCGGAGAGGCGAACGGCCGGGGCCGCCACCCCCCACAGGAGAGGCCCCGGCCGTCGCGCGGACGGGCCGAACACGGCCCGTACTTCCTTCAGCGCCGTGCGTGCCGTTTGTGTCACACCCGGCCACATCACCTCCTCACCGTGCGCACACGGCCACTCGGTCACGAGTCAGTTGCATCTTCTATGGACATGGACGAGCTGCCCTTTCACGCCGTAACGTGCCTTTCGCGCCGACCGGAGACAGGCGTAAAGGGAGTACGGTGCTCGGGGACGACGCGGAGCTGACCGCCGCGGTGCGCGCGGCGCAGGGCGGGGACGAGACCGCGTTCCGCACGATGTACCGCGCGGTGCATCCCCGGCTGCTCGGATACGTCCGCACCCTCGTCGGCGACCCGGACGCCGAGGACGTCGCCTCCGAGGCGTGGCTCCAGATAGCCCGCGACCTCGACCGCTTCAGCGGCGACGCGGACCGGTTCCGCGGCTGGGCCGCCCGGATCGCCCGCAACCGCGCCCTGGACCACATCCGCATGCGCGGCCGGCGGCCCGCCATAGGCGGCGACGAGACCGAGCTGACCGGCCGGCCCGCCGAGTCCGACACCGCCGGCGAGGCCATCGAGGCCCTGTCCACCGACCGCACCCTGTCCCTGATCGCCCGGCTTCCGCAGGACCAGGCCGAGGCGGTCGTCCTGCGCGTGGTGGTCGGCCTGGACGCCAAGACCGCCGCCGAGACGCTCGGCAAACGCGCGGGAGCCGTCCGCACCGCCGCGCACCGCGGCCTGAAACGGCTCGCCGAGCTGATCGGCGCGGATCCGGAATCGGCCGGCGGACTCGACGCCCTCCCGCCACAGCGAGAACCGCGCCGCGGCGCGGTGACGTCCGCAACTGTGACGCATACGCGTGCGCGGACGCAGAAGGACATGTGATGGCCGACGAGCAGGACAAGTGGCTGGACCGTGAGACGGCGGAACGTCTGCTGCGCGGCGAGTCGCTGGAAGCCGTCGACCCCTGCGCCCGTGACCAGGCCGAACGCCTCTCCCGGGCGCTCGGCGCGCTGTCCGCCGAGGCGGCCCCGGCCACCGGTGAACTCCCCGGCGAGCAGAGCGCCCTGGCCGCGTTCCGCAAGGCCCGCGAGGCCGCCGAGGCGGAACGCACCGCCGCCGCGCACGCCCCCTCCGCCGCCCGCGCGCCCGCGTCCGGCACCGACGCCGGTCCGATCCGCATCGCCGGCCCGGCCCGTACCGGAATCCCGGCCCGGCGCCCGCGCCGGGCCCGCCCGGCGCGGCTGGCATTCGCCGCCGTGCTGGCCGTCGGCACCCTCGGCGGGGTCGCCGTGGCCGCGGGCAGCGGAGTACTGCCCACGCCGTTCGGCGACGACCATCCCCGTCCCGCCGCCTCCGTCACCGCCGGTACGACCACCGGACAGCCGCTCGCCTCCCCGGTCCCGCCGGCCACCGTGACGGGCCCCGGCGCCCCGGATACCGAGGGCACACCGGACGGCCGGCCGGAAGAGAGCGGCGGCACGGGCCGGCCGGACGACGGCCCCGGCCCGAGCACCGCGCCCGGCTCCGGCACCCGCTCCACGCCGTCCTCCGGCACCGGATGGCTCCGCCCCGCCGACGCCTGCCGCGCCCTGCGGGACGGCAAGGGCCTGGACGCCGGCCGCAGACGCGCCCTGGAACACCTGGCGGGCGGTCCCGGCCGGACGACGCGCTACTGCGAGGTCCTGCTGACCGCCGGCGGCCACGTGCCCGGCTCCGCGAACGGCCGGAGCGAGGACGCCGGCAAGGCGGACGGGAGCAAGAAGGACGGGGCCAAGAAGGGCGGAACCAAGGAGGACAAGGGCGGGAAAGGCGACCAAGGCGGCAAGGGTGACGCGGGCGGCAAGGGTGGCGGCCAAGGCGGCGACGGCGCCGCCCGTCGCGGCCACGGCGTAGGGCACCGCGGCGCCGCCGTGCCCGGCCCCGGTCCCTCCGCCGGCGCCCCGCGTCCCGGCGGACCGGAGGGGAAACGGCCGGACCCCGCGCCGAGCCCCACTTCCACCGCGCTCCGCACGGCACCGTCCGCACGCGCCTGACCTGCGGTTTTGCAAGCCGTAGAAAATTTTTCCGTGCAGGTGTGACGTTTTCGCAGTCCGTGACGCAGTACTGAGTGAGCCGACTGGTCATCGGCCGTCGCACGGAGCCGGGGTTCCCCCCGTACCCAAGGCTCCTGCACCTGGCGCGGGCGGGACACGTTCCCCCGGTCCCGCCCGCGCCCCGCAGCCTCACCGGGACACGACGACCTTGTCGCCGACCTTCACCTGGGCGAACAGCCGCGCGATCCCCGCCTCGTCCCGCACGTTGACGCAGCCGTGCGAACCGCCCGCGTAGCCGCGCGCCGCGAAGTCGGCGGAGTAGTGCACCGCCTGGCCGCCGCTGAAGAACATCGCGTACGGCATCGCGGAGTGGTAGAGCGTCGACACATGGTGCCGTGACTTCCAGTAGACCTTGAACACACCTTCCCGGGTGGGCGTGTACTGCGTGCCGAACCGGACGGACAGCGTGTCGACCGTGCGCCCGTCGATCATCCAGCGCAGCGTCCGGCTGGTCTTGTCGATGCACAGCACCCGGCCGGTCCGGCAGCGCGCGTCGGGCGCGGCGGCCGGCTGACCGCTCCTCACATACAGCTCCTGGCGGGTCGGCTGGTGCGTCATGGCGAGCAGCCGCTGCCAGGTGACGGTGTCCAGCCTCCCGGTCGGCGGCAGCCCGCGCTTGTTCTGGAAGCCCATGACGGCCCGCTCGGTCTGCGGGCCGTACGTCCCCGTCGGCCCGGCGGACAGCCAGGCCACCTGGCGCAGCCGCGCCTGGAGTTCCCGCACGGCCGGCCCGCTGTCCCCGCGCGCCCACAGCACGCGGGCCGGGGGCGCGGGCGGTGCCTTGGGCGCGGGGGTGGCCCGGGCGGCGCGGGGGACGGGTGCGGGCGTGGTGGCCCGCGGGGCCGGTGCGGCGGGTCTGGTGCCCGCCATCCCGGTGGGCGCGGGAGCGGGGCCGGAGGGCAGCTCGACGCGCACCGGCTGGCCGCGCTTGCCGTCGGGGCTCTGCGGCTGCACCGTGCAGCCGCACAGGGCGGCGAGCGCGGTGACGGCGGCGGCCGACGCGAACAGGGTGGCGGGTCTCCCCGTAATCCTCATGCCGGGGATGTTCCCCGCGGAACCGGCCGCCGAACGGCGTTTCCCGGGCGACCGTCCGCCGCGCCACGTCTCCGCGCGGCGTTCTCCCGCGCGTCCGCCGCCGGCCGGCGCTCCCCGCGTGACCGGCGCCGGGCGACGGGGCATGGTGGAGGGGTACGCGTCGTTGCGCGGAGGCGGCCATGGCACGTGAGTCGGAATCGGGTCTGCCCATCGAGCCGGTCTACGGGCCGGCCGACCTGGCCGGCTGGGACCCGGAACGGAAACTGGGCGAACCGGGCGCGTACCCGTTCACCCGGGGCGTGTACCCGACCATGTACACCGGCCGCCCCTGGACCGTGCGCCAGTACGCCGGTTTCGGCACGGCGGCCGAGTCCAACGCCCGCTACCGGCAGCTCATCGCCCACGGCACCACGGGCCTGTCCGTCGCCTTCGACCTGCCCACCCAGATGGGCCACGACTCCGACGCGCCCCTGGCGCACGGCGAGGTCGGCAGGGTGGGCGTGGCCGTCGACTCGGTGGAGGACATGCGGGTGCTGTTCGACGGCATCCCGCTGGACCGGGTCTCCACCTCCATGACGATCAACGCCCCGGCGGCCCTGCTGCTGCTCCTCTACCAACTGGTCGCCGAGGAGCGGGGCATCGGCGCGGACCGGCTCACCGGCACGGTCCAGAACGACGTGCTGAAGGAGTACATCGCGCGCGGCACGTACATCTTCCCGCCCCGGCCGTCCCTGCGGCTGACGGCCGACATCTTCCGCTACTGCGCGAGCGAGATCCCGAAGTGGAACACGATCTCGGTCTCCGGCTACCACATGGCCGAGGCCGGCGCGTCCCCCGCGCAGGAGATCGCCTTCACGCTCGCCGACGGCATCGAGTACGTCCGTACGGCGGTGGCGGCCGGCATGGAGGTGGACGCCTTCGCGCCCCGCCTGTCCTTCTTCTTCGTGGCCCGTACGACGCTGCTGGAGGAGGTCGCCAAGTTCCGCGCGGCGCGCCGGATCTGGGCGCGGGTGATGCGCGAGGAGTTCGGCGCGCGCGACCCCCGGTCGTGGATGCTGCGTTTCCACACCCAGACGGCCGGGGTCCAGCTGACGGCCCAGCAGCCGGAGGTGAACCTGGTCCGGGTCGCCGTCCAGGCCCTGGCGGCCGTGTTCGGCGGCACCCAGTCCCTGCACACCAACTCCTTCGACGAGGCGATCGCGCTGCCCACGGAGAAGAGCGCGCGCCTCGCGCTGCGCACCCAGCAGGTGCTGGCCCACGAGACGGACGTGCCGGCGACGGTGGACCCCTTCGCGGGCTCCTACGCGGTGGAGCGGATGACGGACGACCTGGAGGAGGCCGCGCTGGACCTGATGCGGAGGGTGGAGGACGTCGGCGGCGCGGTCGCGGCGATCGAACAGGGCCTGCAGAAGGCCGAGATCGAGCGGAACGCGTACCGGATCGCGCGCGAGACCGAGTCCGGCGAGCGGGTGGTCGTCGGCGTCAACCGGTTCCGGCTCGACGAGGAGGAGCCGTACGCGTCCCTGCGGCTGGACCCGGCGATCGAGGCCCGGCAGGCCGAGCGCCTGGCCCGGCTGCGGGCCGGACGGGACCGGCGGGCGGTGGCGGCGGCGCTGGCCGCGCTGCGGAAGGCGGCCGAGGGGAAGGAGAGGGAGGCCAACGTCCTGTACCCGATGAAGGAGGCGCTGCGGGCCCGGGCGACGGTGGGGGAGGTGTGCGGGACGCTGCGGGAGGTCTGGGGCAGCCACGTACCGTCGGACGCGTTCTGAGCCGTCCGCCGCCCGCGCCGGGTCCCGTGCGGCCGGACCGAGCGGGTCCCGTTGTCGTACCCGCGTGCGACACTCCCCCCATGTTCGGTGTCATCGACCTCCCCACGTATCTCGCGGGCCTGCTCCTGATCGTCCTGCTGCCCGGCCCCAACTCCCTCTACGTCCTGTCCGTCGCCGCCCGCCGCGGCGTGCGGGCGGGATACACCGCGGCAGCGGGCGTGTGGTGCGGCGACACCGTGCTGATGACCCTGTCCGCCGCCGGGGTGGCCTCCCTGCTCCAGGCCAACGCCCTGCTGTTCGGCATCGTGAAGTACGCCGGCGCCGGCTATCTGTCCTGGCTGGCGATAGGGATGCTGCGGGCCGCGTGGCAGATGTGGCGGACCCGCCACCAGCCGTCCGCCGAGGAGACGGAGCCCGCGAGGACCGCCGACGAGCGCCCCTTCCGCCGGGCCCTCGTCGTCAGCCTCTTCAACCCCAAGGCGATCCTGTTCTTCGTCGCCTTCTTCGTCCAGTTCGTGGACCCGGGCTACGCCTACCCGGCCCTCTCCTTCGTCGTCCTCGGCACCTTCGCGCAGGTGGCCAGCTGTCTCTACCTCAGCGCCCTGATATTCGGCGGCACCCGCCTCGCCGCGGCCTTCCGCCGCCGCAAACGCCTCTCGGCCACGGCCACGTCGGCAGCGGGCGCG
Organism: Streptomyces sp. SCL15-4; assembly: GCF_033366695.1. NCBI lineage: Bacteria > Bacillati > Actinomycetota > Actinomycetes > Kitasatosporales > Streptomycetaceae > Streptomyces > Streptomyces sp. SCL15-4. The sequence goes on along the minus strand of NZ_JAOBTQ010000001.1, from coordinate 3,419,207 downwards.
CTGTTCCTCGGGTTCGCGGTGAAGCTGTCACTGGCCAGCGCGTGACACCGCGGCCGGCCTTGGCGCAAACGGCGACCCGGTTCCTCACGGTGACCTGCGGGGAGCACCTGGTGGACGCGGGCCCTTCAGTGCCCTCTTCAGCCGGGGGCCGAATGGTTTCTCCACGAAGCGGTGGATCAGCCAGGCCAGAGCCAGCATGGCGGCGACCGTCGCCATCAGGGTCGGCCAGGGAGGCAGGCCGAGGGTGTGGCGCAGGACGCGGATGGCGAACCAGCCCAGGTGCTCGTGGACCAGATAGAAGGGGTACGTCAGGGCGCCCGCCGTGGCCAGCCACGGCCGGTCGGCCCGGCGGGTCCAGCCCAGGGCGACGGCGGCGACGGCGGCGAAGGCGAGGGTGACGATCAGCAGGACGACGTAGGGACTGCGCACCGGACCGTCGCCGGCGCCGTGGTGCCACAGGCCGCGGGCGGCGGTGTACTGGCCGAGCACCCAGGACGTGCCGACGAGGCCCCACGGCAGCAGGCCGCCGCCGAACCGGTGGACGAGGTACAGGGCGAGGCCGCCGATGAAGAACGGGGCGTAGTCGGGCATGACCAGCTGTTCGAGGAGGTCGTTGCCGGTGGTCCGGCAGAGTGCCGCCGCCAGCGTCCAGCCCGCACAGAACAGCACCACCCGGCGGTAGCTCACCCCGCGTACGACGACCAGCAGGGCGAACAGCGCGTAGAAGCGGACCTCCGCCCAGAGCGTCCAGCACACGCCGAGCACACGCGGCGCGCCCATCGGCTGCTGGAGCATCGTCAGGTTGACCAGGAACTCGTCCGGCCGTACGGCGCGGACGACGGCCGGCAGGGCGAGGGACGCGGCGGTGACCAGCACCAGCGCGGCCCAGTAGGCGGGGTAGAGGCGGGCGGCCCGGGAGCGGAAGAAGTCGCCGAGGGTGCGGCCCCAACTGCTCATGCAGATGACGAAACCGCTGATGACGAAGAAGAACTGCACGCCCAGACAGCCGTAGACGGCCACCTGGGACAGGACCGGGAAGAGCCGGGAAGGTGCCTGGTGCCAGGACTCGGAGACCGTGCCGCCGCGTCCGGCGTAGTGGTAGAGGCAGACCGTCAGCGCGGCCAGCAGCCGCAGTCCGTCCAGCGCGAGCAGCCGGCTGTGGCGTGCGCCGGGGACGGGGCGGGCGTCGGGGGAGGGGACGGTGGTTCTCTCCGGCGCGGGAGCGGGAGAGGGAGCGGTGGGCAGCGAAGCAGACATGGTGTCCGGCGCCTACCCGACCCCGCGCCAGGCATCAGGGAATTGGTGTGAATATCCCCGGCGGGAGCGATCGTCTGGGCGTCACTTGGACGAAAGACAGATGTAAAGAAGCGGGCCCGCGCACGGACCCGCCTCTTGTGATCAGGAACGGTCAGCGGCGTACAGCCCGGCGCAGATTGCGCGCCTTGCGGGCCACGCGGCGGACCGTGGCGTTGCGCGGAATGAACGCCATCTGGACGGGCAGCCCGCCCGGCAGCGCCAGCGCGGTCAGCCGCCTGCGCTTGAAGTAGCGCAGTATCCCGTCGTTCAGATGCGCGGTGAGGTACGCCTCGGTCTCCTCGCGCAGCCTCGGCAGGATCTTCGGCTGCATCGCGAAGCCGACCGCGCGCACCAGCCCGCCCAGCGCCGTCACGTCCATCCGCCGGCGCTGCCCGGTGACCGCCGCCGGGTCGGCCAGGTCGGGCACCAGCGCGTCGACGATGGTGACGGGGACGCGGTTGCTGTTCTCGAACGGCGTCAGCCGCTCCAGCAGCAACTCCGTGCCGACCCGCGCGACGGGCAGGTGGTACAGCGCGGAGGCGGTCAGCAGCGCGGTGGAGAAGCAGCCGACGACCAGCGCCGGGCGCATCCGCTGGTACAGCACCTCGGCCAGGACCGGCGTGCCGAGCACGGTCAGGTCGACACCGAGCTTCTCCGCCTCCTCCTCCAGGGAGCGGGTGAAGCGGGCCGGGGCGGAGGGGTGCGGCTTGAACACCACCCGCTTGTGGCCGAGCCGGACCGCGCCCCGCACCATCCGCACATGCAGGTCCTCCTCCTCCTCGGCGGTGAGGATGTCCAGCGCGGACAGGTACTGGCCCAGCAGCAGCGCCGGCTCCTCCACCTGCGGCAGGTCACCGCCAAAGGGCGCCAGGTCGGCCAGCGCCTTGAGGACGGCGGGCGTCGGGACCGTCTCGCCGGGCACGCCGAACTCGGTGAGCAGCAGCGGTTCCAGACCCGGCACCAGATCGAGGTGGAGCACGCGGTCCACGCGGGTGCCGACCAGCGGGTCGATCTTGTTACGGGTGGGGCCGTAGCTCATCAGGCCGTCCGCGTAGACCGTGACCGGGGCGCCGGTGAAGATCTGCGCGAGCGCGAGCGACGGGTTCACCTGGATCGACTCGACCGCCAACTGCACGTCGTCGTCGCCGAGCCGCCACTCGTGCCGCAGGAACCGTTCCCACAGCGGCATGTCGTCCACGCGGGGCGACCAGCCGCCCGGATGGAAGGGGAAGATGGTCTCGTTGTACGAGATCACGTCGTCGAAGCGGTCGCGCAGCCGCTCGAAGCCGGGCATCGCGTCCAGCGCGGGCGTCGTCTCGGGCGTGGCCGCGTTGTTGCAGACCAGCAGGATCCGCCGGTCGGCGGGCCCGAAGCAGCCGGAGTCCAGTGCGGCGGCGAGCGTGGCCGTGCCGTACAGCGTCGACGCCTGGAAGATCTGGGTGGTCACGCGGCGGCCCCCGCGGCGACGGAACGGCGGCGCAGCCGGCGCAGCTTGGTGGCGCGCTGCAGGTCCATCGAGTCCAGCGCCTCGTCCAGCACGGCCTGCGGCATGCGCCGCAGCGCTGCGGCGCTCATGGATGTCAGCTTCTTCGCCACCGTCGGCTCGAACCTTTCGATGGATCCCAGGTGATGGGAGATGATCGCGCAGTACGTGCGCACCGCCTTCGGCAGCAGCGCGTCGGCGTCCGGGTCCGCGGCGGTCTCCGCGATCACCTGGTCGAAGGCGCGGATGAAGTCCAGTTGCCGGACATCGCCGATCTGGGTGAGGGACGAGGCGACCCCGCGCCGGTAGAACACCCCGAGCAGATTGACCACGGCGAAGGACTCCGCCTCGCGGTGCAGCTTCCAGATCCACGGCCGGTCCTCGGCCGTGCGCAGCCCGTCGGTGAAGTGCAGCAGTCCCCGGTCCAGCAGCCGCCGGTGGTAGATGCCCGCCCACGCGAACGCGTAGTCGACCGAGGTCGAACGGTCGGCGGGCAGGATCACCTGCCGAGGCTCCAGCACCACGTTGCGCCGGCCCACCGGCACCCGGTGCACACTGCGCGCCCGCGCGGTGCACTGCACGTGGTCGGTGCGCAGGAAGTCGCAGCCCAGGCCCTCGATGGCGGCCAGCAGCCGCTCGTAATAGCCGGGCGCGAGCCAGTCGTCACCGTCCAGGAAGGTCACGTACTCGCCGCGCGCCCGGTCTATTCCGGTGTTACGGGCGGTGGCGAGCCCCCCGTTCTGCTCGTGCCGGACCAGTACCGCCCCGGGCAGTTCCCGTTCCGCGCGCGCGAGAATGTCTGGTGTCCCGTCGCGCGAACAGTCGTCGACGAGAATGAATTCGAAGTCGTCACGCGTGTTCGCACTGAGGCTCCTCAGTGTGTCCGGCGCGTATTGCTGCACGTTGTAGAACGGCACGATGACGGAGAGCTTGACCACGTCAGGGACGTTAGGGCGCGGCCCGTCATTCGTCTTGACGACTTCCTTGATACCAGGTGAACGAAGCATGGCTAAGTCGTTAACCAGGCCTGTTTCAGGGCCGATCGCGCCTCGATTCGCCTTCCGTCGGTGTGCTGTTAACCGTTTGTTGTATTCCGGTTGGGCGGTTCCTCTCCCACGCTTCCTAGCGTCTTGGACGTGCCAGCAAGTGCTACGAAGTCCCTGCGGGTCGCCGTCCTCGCGGATTCCGACACCCGGTGGAAGTGGGGCGCGCTCACCGCGCGCCGGATCACTCCCGCGGCTGCCGAGGTCCGGCTCGACGGCTACCTCCTGCGCGGGCGCGCCACGCCGACCGCCCGCCAGCTGGCGGAGGTCGGCGTCCCGGCGGACTCCCTGCGCGAGGTCACCGGCGTCGAATTCCTGCGCGAGATGGGCGAGTCGGCTCCCGACGTCCTCGTCCTCGCCCTGGTCGGCGGCGGCGTCCAGGCGATGCTGCACGGGCTGCGCGCCGCGTGGGGCTCCGGACAGCGGCCCGTGGTCGTCACCGGCTATGTCGGCGTCGTCTACGAGAAGCTCGCCGACGGACTGCTGCTGCGGCACGGCGCGGACCTCGTCCTCGCCAACTCGGCCCACGACGCGGACCGTTTCCGGGCCGTGTACGAGGGCGTGGGCGCCGACGCCTCCGCGGTCACCGAGGTCGCGCTGCCCTTCCTCGGCGGGGCGCCGTACACCGGCGGACACGACCCGTACACCGTGGTGTTCGCCGCCCAGCCGTCCGTGCCGGACAACCGCCGGGACCGCGCCTACCTGCTGGACCGCCTCGTCGAGCACGCCCGCCGCCACCCCGAGCGCGAGGTGCTGCTCAAGCTGCGCTCCAAGCCCGGCGAACACACCACCCACATCGAGGAACTGCCGTACCAGAAGCTGGTCCAGGGCAAGGACCTGCCCGCCAACTTCCGGCTGGTGTACGGCCACATGGGCGAGGTGCTGGACCGCACCGACCTGCTGGTCACGGTCAGCTCCACCGCCGCCCTGGAGGCCCTGCACCGCCGTATCCCGACGGCCGTCCTCACCGACCTCGGAGTGCGCGAGGCGCTCGGCAACCACCATTTCACCGGCTCCGGCTGCCTCGCCTCCTGGGAGCAGCTCGACGCGGGCCACCGGCCGGTGCCCGACGAGGAGTGGGTGGCCCGGCAGGGCGTGGCCGCCGACGGCTCGTACGCCACCGCCTTCGACGCGGCCCGCGAACGCATCGCGAGGCTGCTCGACCGGCCCGGCGGGCTGCCGCCCCTGACTCCCTACTACACCCCCGAGACCGCGCCCGGCTATCTGCCCGGCATCCTCGCCCGCCACCACCTCGGCCCCGACGGCGCCCCGCTGCCCGGCGCGCCCGCCGCCGACAAGTCGCCCGGCCCCGTCCGGCAGATCGTCCGCCGCGCCGCCCGCGGCGCCTACCGGCACGGCGTCCAGCGGGTCGCCCCCGTGATCCGGCGGATGGGCGAGCTGTGACCTCATCGCAAGGAGTAGAGCCCATGTCCCACTCGGAAGCGGACCCGGGCGCCTCGGTCCGCCGGGTGCTCGCCGTCATCCCCGCGCGCGGCGGCTCCAAGGGCGTGCCCGCGAAGAACCTTGCCCCCGTCGGCGGTGTCCCGCTGGTGGCGCGCGCGGTGCGCGAGTGCCGGGCCACCCGGCTGGTGACCGACGTCGTCGTGTCCACCGACGACCACGCCATCGCCGCCGCCGCCCGGGAGGCCGGCGCCGAGGTCGTGCTGCGGCCCGCCGCGATCGCCGGGGACACCGCCACCTCGGAGGCCGCCGTCCGGCACGCCATGGACACCCACGAGGCGCTGCACGGCGCGGCCGTCGACGCGGTCCTGCTCGTGCAGTGCACCAGCCCCTTCCTGCTCCGGGAGGACATCGACGGGGTGGCCGCCGCGGTCGTCGAGCACGGCGCCGATACCGCCGTCACCGTGGCCCCCTTCCACGGCTTCGTCTGGCGCGACGGCGACACCGAGGCCGAGGGCGGGGCGGGCGTCAACCACGACAAGTCCTACCGCCCGCGCCGCCAGGACCGCCCCCAGGACTTCCTGGAGACCGGCGCCGCCTACGCCATGGACGCGGCCGGCTTCCGCGCGCACGGCCACCGCTTCTTCGGCCGCACCGAGCTGGTCCGCACCGACCCCGCCCGGGTGCTGGAGATCGACGACCCGCACGACCTGGCCCGGGCCCGCGCCCTCGCGCCGCTCTTCGACGCGGACCGTCCCGGCGCGCTGCCGACCGCCGCCGACGTGGACGCGGTCGTACTGGACTTCGACGGCACCCAGACCGACGACCGGGTGCTGATCGACTCCGACGGACGGGAGTTCGTCGCCGTGCACCGCGGTGACGGCCTCGGCATCGCGGCCCTCCGCAGGAGCGGCCTGAAGCTGCTGATCCTGTCCACGGAACGGAACCCGGTCGTCGCCGCCCGCGCACGCAAGCTCGACATCCCCGTGCTGCACGGCATCGACCGCAAAGACCTCGCGCTGAAGCAGTGGTGCGAGGAGCAGGGCATCGCGCCGGAGCGCGTGCTCTACGCCGGCAACGACGTCAACGACCTGCCGTGCTTCGCCCTCGTGGGCTGGCCCGTGGCGGTCGCGAGCGCTCATGACGTCGTGCGCGGCGCCGCACGCGCGGTCACCACCGTCCCCGGCGGTGACGGCGCGATCCGAGAGATCGCCAGCTGGATCCTCGGCCCCTCTCTCGATTCCCTCCCCAAGTAAGGACACCCCCTGATGAGCACCCACTCCCGTCTGCGCACCTTCGGTACGCGCGAGGTCGGCCCCGGCAAGCCCGTCTACATCTGCGGCGAGATCGGCATCAACCACAACGGTGAGCTGGAGAACGCCTTCAAGCTGATCGACGTGGCCGCCGAGGCCGGCTGTGACGCCGTGAAGTTCCAGAAGCGCACCCCGGAGATCTGCACCCCCCGCGACCAGTGGGACATCGAGCGCGACACCCCGTGGGGCCGGATGACCTACATCGACTACCGCCACCGGGTGGAGTTCGGCGAGGACGAGTACCGGCAGATCGACGCGTACTGCAAGGAGAAGGGGATCGACTGGTTCGCCTCCCCGTGGGACACCGAGGCCGTCGCCTTCCTGGAGAAGTTCGACCTGCCCGCCCACAAGGTCGCGTCCGCGTCCCTGACCGACGACGAGCTGCTGCGCGCCCTGCGCGCGACCGGCCGCACGGTCATCCTCTCCACCGGCATGTCCACGCCGAAGCAGATCCGCCACGCGGTGGAGGTCCTCGGCAGCGACAACATCCTGCTCTGCCACGCCACCTCCACCTACCCGGCCAAGGCCGACGAGCTGAACCTCCGCGTGATCAACACGCTGGAGAAGGAGTACCCGAACGTCCCGATCGGGTACTCCGGCCACGAGACCGGCCTGCAGACCACCCTCGCCGCGGTCGCGCTCGGGGCGACCTTCGTCGAGCGCCACATCACCCTGGACCGCGCCATGTGGGGCTCCGACCAGGCCGCCTCCGTGGAGCCGCAGGGCCTCACCCGCCTGGTCCGCGACATCCGCACCATCGAGGCCTCCCTCGGCGACGGCGTCAAGAAGGTCTACGACTCCGAGATGGGCCCGATGAAGAAGCTGCGCCGGGTCACCGGGGTCGTCGCCGAGGCGGAGATCGCCGCGGCGGCCGGCGAGCCGGTCACGGTGTGAATCCAGGTCACTGACGACGGGACGGTCGTACGCCGAATGAGCCCCCGCGCCGGTCAGGCCGGCCACACCGCCCGCACGCTCGCCTTCGTGGAGAGCCCGGTACAGCTGCTGAACGTACTGGAGTGGGCACACCTGCACGGCCGGGAAGCGGCCGTCCCGCCGAGTGCGCGGGAGGGGGGCCCCGCCGCGCCGCCGGGTCACGACGGCGCGGACCCGGGCAGGGCGACCGGCCCGGACGGCACCGCCCCGGCCGCGGCGGCCGGCTCCGGCACCGCCCCGGCCGCGGCGGCCCGGCCGGGCGGCGCCGACGCCGCCACGGCCTTCATGCCGGCGCAGGCCCCGACGCCCGCACCGGCCGGCCCCGGGCCCGCCGTGCCCCCGCAGTCCCGGCGGGCTGCCGTCCGGCGGGCGGCGGGGGACGGGACGGCGGCCGGTGCGGACCTCACCGTCGTCGTGCTGTCCCCGACCGACCCCATGACCCGGGGCCAGCTGCGCCGCATGGCCGACCTGGCCCGGGACGAGGGGTACCGGGTGCGCTGGGAGGAGGCGCGGGGCGGCACGACCGCGCCCTTCCACACCATCGGCGGGCTGGCGGGCGCCCTGCGCCGGGCCCGCCGCATCGTCATGGGAGACCCCTTCTCCCGCTACGTCCAGCTGCTGCTGACGATCACCCGGGCCAAGGACCTGGTCGTGGTCGACGACGGCACCGCGACGATGGAGTTCGTCGCCCAGCTGGCCCGGGGCGAACGCCTGGTCCGCTGGCACCGCAAGGGCGGCCGGCCCGGCGCGCGCGACCTGCTGTTCGCGCCGGTCTCCTCCTCCGCCCGGCGCCGCCTCACCCCGAGCGCCGGGCGGCGCGTCGAGGTGTTCTCCTCCATGCCGGTGTCGGAGATCCCGGACGGGGTCACCGTCACCGCCAACGACTTCGCCTGGACCCGCGCCCGCTTCGGGCCGCCCGTCGTCACCGCAGGCGCGGACATGGTCGGCACCTCCCTGGTGGAGACCGGAGTGGTGGACGGCGAGCGTTATCTGGAGGCGGTCCGCGCGCTGGCCAGGGCCCACGGCGCCACCCGCTACTTCGCGCACCGCCGCGAGAGCCCCGACAAGCTGCGCCGGCTGGCCGCCGAGACGGGCCTGGAGATAGTGCGTCCGGAACTCCCGCTGGAGCTGGTCGCCCGGCGCGGCCCCGTAGGCCGGACCATCCTCAGCTTCCCCTCCACGGTCGTCCACACCCTCCCGCTGGCCCTGGCCGGCACCGGGGTGCGGGTGGCGGTGTGCGACATCGACCCGGCCTGGCTCACGGACACCGCCTCACCGCGCGCCCAGGGCTTCCTGTCCGGCGTGACCGGCACGGCCCGCGACGTGCACCGACTGGCGACGGTGACGAGCCCGGCGTAGCGGAGCCGGCGGGTCCGTTCGCGGATATCGCGCGCGTGATCCCGTCGAGGCGTGGTATGCGTGGAAGGAGAGAAGCAGAGGGTTTACCCGCCAGAGTCCGCAGCCATGCGTCCGCCGGTCAGATTTACGTCCCCTAACGGACTGAAGTTTCGTCATTCCGGGGGTAGTTGAACGGTGGGCGTTCTACCCTTCAGAGGGTGAAGCAATTGATGTCCCTAGAGTCCGAGTCCGGCCTTTCGGGGGATGTGCTCCCCGGCGTGCTGAGCGAGTCCCTGCACGCCGAACTCGTCGCCTTCCGGCGCGACTTGCACATGCATCCCGAGCTTGGCAACCAGGAGTTCCGTACGACCGCCGCGATCAAGGAGCGGCTGGAGCAAGCCGGGCTCAGGCCCCGTGTGCTCGGCACCGGCACCGGACTCGTCTGTGACATCGGGCTCGCGGAGGGTGAGCGGTCCAAGGTGCCGCTGCTCGCGCTGCGCGCCGACATCGACGCGCTGCCCATCCCGGACACCAAGGACGGCTGCGCGTACCGCTCGACCGTGCCGGACCGGGCCCACGCCTGCGGTCACGACGTGCACACCACCGTCGTCCTCGGCACCGGGCTGGTCCTCGCCGACCTGCACGCCAAGGGCCTGCTGCCGCGTCCGGTGCGGTTGATCTTCCAGCCCGCCGAGGAGGTGTTGCCCGGCGGGGCCCTGGCCTCCATCGACGACGGCGCGCTGAGCGGGGTCGGCCGGATCCTCGCCGTGCACTGCGACCCCAGGGTGGAGGCCGGGAAGATCGGGCTGCGGCACGGGCCGATCACCAGCGCCTGCGACTGCCTGGAGGTGGCCCTCGACGGCCCCGGCGGGCACACCGCCCGCCCGCACCTGACCACCGACCTGGTCACCGCCGCCGCCCGGGTGGCCGTCGACGTGCCCGCGCTGATCGCCCGCCGGGTCGACACCCGGGCCGGCCTCGCCCTCACCTGGGGCCGGATCGAGTCCGGACACGCCCCGAACGTGGTCCCGCAGCACGCGGAGCTGTCCGGGACGGTGCGCTGCCTGGACCTGGAGACCTGGCGGGAGGCCCCGGACGTCGTGCACGCGGCCATCGACGAGGTCGCCACCCTGCACCGGGCCAAGTCCGAGATCACCTATGTGCGCGGAGTGCCGCCGGTCGTCAACGACCGGGAGACCACCGAGCTGCTGCGCCGGGCCATGGTCGCCCGGCGCGGCACGAAGTCGGTGGAGAGCACCCAGCAGAGCCTCGGCGGCGAGGACTTCTCCTGGTACCTGGAGCACGTCCCGGGCGCGCTGGCCCGGCTCGGCGTGTGCCGGCCCGGCGAGCACCGGATCCGCGACCTGCACCAAGGCGACTTCGACGCCGACGAGCACGCGATCACGGTGGGCGTGGAGATGTTCACCGCCGCCGCCTTCCTGGATTCCACGACGGACCAGGACTGACCGGGGCGGCCGGGGCCGCCGGGGGAGGCCGTGCGGCCGGTGCGGAAGGGGGCCGTGCGGCCGGCGCGCAGGGATGTCCGGACGGCTCCGGAGCCGTTCCCCCCTCCGGCGCAACACGGATCCGAGCCATTCGCACACGGTCGGCGACACGGTCGGTATACGACCGGGAGTCCGAGTTCAGGTGGTGTTTGCCTCGAATCGATAACGGCTTCGCGAGAGGGTTTTTTGCGACATCTACGCGCGTTACGATGCCGCGAAGCCGACGCCGAACGGGCGACTCGGCCGGAGCACTGACATGGTGCTCCCATCAAGCGCCGACATGGCGCTCAGGTCAGGTGAAGGAGCCTTCCCGTGCGCCGGGTAGCCAAGCTTTCTGCTGCGTGTATCGCGTCCGCAGCTCTCGCCGTGACTGCCACTGCCTGTGGCAGCACGTCCTCCGAGAAGGAGTCCCCCTCGTCCTCCGCCGGCGGCGGCAAGGGCGTCAAGGTCGGCCTCGCCTTCGATGTCGGCGGCCGTGGCGACCGGTCCTTCAACGACTCCGCCGCGCGCGGTGCCGACAAGGCGAAGAAGGAGTTCGGCGGCGAGATCAAGGAGCTGACCGCCAAGACCTCGGACACCGAGGCCGACCGCGAGCAGCGCCTCTCGGACCTGGCGGAGGCCGGCTACAACCCGATCGTCGGCATCGGCTACGCCTACGCCGCCTCCATGACCAAGGTCGCCGCGAAGTACCCGAAGACCAGCTTCGGCATCGTCGACTCGGTCGTGAACGGCGACAACGTCGACAGCATCACCTTCACCGAGGAGCAGGGCTCCTACCTGGCCGGTGTCGCCGCCGCGCTGAAGAGCAAGTCGAAGCACGTCGGCTTCATCGGCGGTGTCGACGTCCCGCTGATCAAGAAGTTCGAGGCGGGCTACGTCCAGGGCGTCAAGGACACCGACCCGAAGATCAAGGTCGACACGCAGTACCTGTCCCACGGCTCGGACACCTCCGGCTTCGCCAGCCCCGACAAGGGCAAGGAGGCCGCGCAGGGCATGCTGGACAACGGCGCCGACGTCGTCTACACGGCGGCCGGCTCCTCCGGCAACGGCGCCATCGAGGCCGTCGCCGGCAAGAAGGGCGCCTGGGCGATAGGCGTGGACTCGGACCAGTACAACGTCCCGGGTCTGGCCAAGTACAAGAACGCGATCCTGACCTCGATGGTCAAGAACGTGGACCTCGGCGTGTACGACTTCGTCAAGTCCGTCCGCGACGACAAGCCGCTGAGCGGCACCCACACCTACGCCCTCGCCCAGGACGGCGTGAAGCTCTCCCCGAGCGGTGGCTTCATCGACGACATCCAGGCCAAGCTGGACGCGGCGAAGAAGAAGATCGTCGACGGCTCCATCAAGGTCAAGACCACTCCGTGACCTGAGGGGTCCGCTCGGACCCGGGCTCGGCGCGGGGGCCTCCCCAGCCCCCCGCCGGGCCATAACAATGTGTCAACTCTACGCGTGTAGCGCGGAGTTGGCGCGCTAGCGTCGCCGACGCCCTGCCCCCTCCCCGCAGCCTCTTTCCCCGAGGAGAGTGCGCCATCAACGCGTCCAGCCCGCCCGCTGCCGTCGAACTGCGCGGCATCACCAAGCGTTTCCCCGGCGTCGTCGCCAACCGCGACATCGACATCACCGTACGCACGGGCACCGTCCACGCCCTGTGCGGTGAGAACGGCGCCGGCAAGTCCACCCTGATGAAGATCCTCTACGGCATGCAGCAGCCGGACGAGGGCACCATCACGGTCAATGGCGAGCAGGTCGTCCTGCACAACCCCGGCGACGCCATCGCCCGCGGCATCGGCATGGTGCACCAGCACTTCATGCTCGCCGACAACCTCACCGTGCTGGAGAACGTCGTCCTCGGCGCGGAGAAGCTGTACGGCATCGGGGGCCGGGCCCGCGCCCGCATCAAGGAGATCTCGGACGCGTACAGCCTGAACGTCCGGCCCGACGTCCTCGTGGAGGAGCTGGGCGTCGCCGACCGCCAGCGCGTGGAGATCCTCAAGGTCCTCTACCGCGGCGCCCGCACCCTCATCCTCGACGAGCCGACCGCCGTGCTCGTGCCGCAGGAGGTCGACGCGCTCTTCGACAACCTGCGCGAGCTGAAGGCCGAGGGCCTCACCGTCATCTTCATCTCCCACAAGCTGGGCGAGGTGCTGTCGGTCGCCGACGAGATCACCGTCATCCGGCGCGGCACCACCGTCGGCACGGCCGACCCGCGCACCACCACCCCCAAGCAGCTCGCCGAGCTGATGGTCGGCAGCGAGCTGCCCACGCCGGACACCGAGGAGTCCACCGTCACGGACGTCCCCATGCTGACGCTGGACGGCCTGCACCTGACGCAGACCGGCCTCGACGGCATCGAGCGGGTCATCCTGGACGAGATCTCCTTCACCATCCGCAAGGGCGAGGTCCTCGGCATCGCCGGCGTGGAGGGCAACGGCCAGTCCGAGCTGGTCGAGGCGATCATGGGCATGCGGCAGCCCGACGCCGGCGTCGTCACGCTCGACGGCGCGGACATCTCCGGCGCGGCCACCCGTGACCGCCGCCTGGCCGGCATCGGCTACATCCCCGAGGACCGCCACCGCCACGGCCTGCTGCTGGAAGCGCCGCTGTGGGAGAACCGCATCCTCGGCCACGTCAGCGAGAAGCCCAACTCGCGCGGCGCGCTGCTCGACATCAAGGCGGCCCGCGCCGACACCGAGCGGATCGTGAAGTCGTACGACGTCCGCACCCCTGGCATCGACGTGACCGCGGCCTCGCTGTCCGGCGGCAACCAGCAGAAGCTGATCGTCGGCCGCGAGATGAGCCACCACCCCAAGCTGCTCATCGCCGCCCACCCCACCCGCGGTGTGGACGTCGGCGCGCAGGCCGCCATCTGGGACTACATCCGCGAGGCCCGCCGCGAGGGCCTGGCCGTGCTGCTGATCTCCGCCGACCTCGACGAGCTGATCGGCCTCTCCGACACCCTGCGGGTGATGTACCGGGGCCGTCTGGTCGCCGACGCCGACCCCGCCACCATCACCCCCGAAGAGCTGGGCTCCGCCATGACGGGTGCGGCCACCGGCCACCTGGAGCACACAGAGGACGACGAGCGATGAACAAGCTGACCTCACGCATCGACAAGGAGCGGCTGGCCCTCGGCATCGCCGCGCCGCTGCTGGCGGTCGTCGCCGCGCTCGTCGTCACCGCCCTGGTGATCCTCGCGACCGGCAAGAACCCCGGCGCAGCGTTCAGCGACATGATGACCTACGGCTTCGCCAGCGACAGCCAGGTCTACATCCTGAACAAGGCCACGACGTACTACCTGGCCGGTATCGCGGTCGCCGTCGGCTTCCGGATGAACCTGTTCAACATCGGTGTCGACGGCCAGTACCGGCTCGCCGCGTTCATCGCCGCCGTCCTCGGCGGCGCGCTGGCCGTGCCCGGCTGGATCGCCATCCCGCTGATCATGATCTGCGCCATGGCGACCGGCGCCCTGTGGGCGGCCATCGCCGGTGTGCTGAAGGTGACCCGCGGCGTCAGCGAGGTCATCGCGACCATCATGCTGAACTCCATCGCCACCGCCGTCATCGGCTATCTGCTCCAGCCCGAGCGGCTCGGCGAACTCCAGCAGGGCGGCACCCTGGTCTCCACCGAGCCGCTGCCGTCGTCCTCGTTCTTCTTCAGCATCGACACCGGCCCGGCCGGCGTGCTGGACGGCTTCATCGTCGTCGCCGTGATCGTCGGCCTCGCCTACTGGTTCGTGCTCGGCCGCACCCGGTTCGGCTTCGACCTGCGCACCGTCGGCCAGTCCGAGAGCGCCGCCGCCGCGAGCGGTGTGTCGGTGAAGAAGATGGTCGCCACCAGCATGATCATCTCGGGTGCGGTGGCCGGTCTGATCGGCATGCCGACCCTGCTCAACGAGAGCCACCAGTACGACAACAGCTTCCCCACCGGGATCGGCTTCACCGGCATCGCCATCGCGCTGCTCGGCCGCAACAACCCGATCGGCATCGCGCTCGGCGCCCTGCTCTGGGGCTTCCTGGAGCGCACCACCAACCACCTGGAGTTCCAGGGCTACGACAAGGAGATCCTCGGCGTGATCCAGGGCGTCATCGTCCTGTGCGTCGTGATCGCCTACGAGGTCGTCCGACGCTACGGCCTCAAGCGCCAGCAGCAGCGGGTCGGCGCGGAACTCGCCGCCCAGGCCGCCGCCGCCCCGACGAAGAAGCAGGAGGTGGCGTGATGACTGCCACGATGACCGACACGCCGCCGCCCGCGGCGCCCAAGGCGCCCGGCGCGCCTCAGCGCACGGGCCGCTCGCTCGGCCGGATCCTCGTGATCGTCGCCGGCGCCCTGCTGCTCCTCGCGGCCGTCCGCATGATCACCGACTCCCAGCAGCTGGACTCCTCCGGCCAGGTCGCCGCCGCGCTCGGCCTGGCCGTGCCGATCGGCCTCGCCGGACTCGCGGGCCTGTGGTCCGAGCGGGCCGGCGTGGTCAACATCGGCCTCGAAGGCATGATGATCCTCGGCACCTTCGGCGCCGGCTGGGTCGGCTGGCAGTCCAGCCCCTGGCTCGGCCTGCTGTGCGGCATCGGCTTCGGTGTCCTCGGCGGCCTGGTGCACGCCGTCGCCACCATCACCTTCGGTGTCGACCACATCGTCTCCGGTGTCGCCGTCAACCTGCTCGCGCTCGGCGCCACCCAGTACCTCGCCAAGCTGTTCTTCGCCGACGGCGACGCCGCCCAGGGAGGCGGCAACCCCAAGCAGTCGCCGCCCGCGGACTCGCTGCCCGACATCACCGTCCCCGGTCTGTCGGACGGCCTCGCCTCCATCGAGAAGCACCACTGGTTCCTGGTCTCCGACCTCGCCGGCATCATCGGCGGCCTGGTCACCAACCTGTCCGTGATCACCATCGTGGCGGTGCTGCTGTTCGTCGGCAGCTGGTGGCTGCTGTGGCGCACGCCGTTCGGGCTGCGGCTGCGCTCCTGCGGCGAGAACCCAGTCGCCGCGGAGTCCCTCGGCGTCAACGTCTACCGGTACAAGTACGCGGCCGTCGCCGTCTCCGGCGGCCTCGCCGGCCTCGGCGGCGCGTTCCTCGCGCTGGTCACCTCGCACACCTATCTGGAGGGCCAGACCGCGGGCCGCGGCTACATCGGTCTCGCCGCCATGATCTTCGGCAACTGGCGGCCCGGCGGGCTGGCCATGGGCGCGGGCCTGTTCGGCTACTCCGACGCCCTCCAACTGCGCAACGGCGGTGTCACCGTGCACGCGCTGCTGCTGCTCCTGGTCGTCCTGCTCGCGCTGCTGGCCGGCTGGAAGCTGTACAAGAAGGCCGTGGTCCAGGGCGTGGTCAGCGCCGTCACGGCCGCGCTGGTGCTGGTCTGGTACCTGCTCACCGACGAGGTCCCGAGCGACTTCGTGGGCGCCACGCCGTACGTCGTCACACTGCTCGTGCTGTCGCTGTCCGCGCAGCGGCTGCGGATGCCCAAGGCGGACGGCATGCGCTACCGGAAGGGCCAGGGCAAGTGACCCGCGAGGAGGACACCTTCGACTGGGAGCCGCTGCGCGCCCGGGCACGGGAGGCCATGGCCCACGCCTACGCCCCCTACTCGGGCTATCCGGTCGGGGTCGCGGCCCTGGTCGACGACGGCCGCACGGTCACCGGCTGCAACGTCGAGAACGCCTCCTACGGCCTCGGCCTGTGCGCCGAGTGCGGCCTGGTCTCCGAGCTCCAGCGCACCGGCGGCGGCCGGCTGACGCACTTCACCTGCGTCGACGGCACCGGCGCCCCGCTGGTCCCGTGCGGCCGCTGCCGCCAGCTGCTCTACGAGTTCGGCGGCCCGGACCTGCTCCTGGACACCCCGGCCGGCGTACTCCCGCTCTCCGAGATGCTGCCCCAGGCCTTCGGCCCGGACCATCTCACCCAGTAACGCCGTGCGGCCCCCCTGCCTCGTCCGCAGGGGGGCCGCACACTTCGCACCTCCGGAAGGAAGCCCCAGCCATGGCCATGGACGCCATCTCCGTCATCCGCACCAAGCGGGACCGCGGCGAGCTGACCGACCAGCAGATCGACTGGGTCATCGACGCGTACACCCGTGGCGAGGTCGCCGACGAGCAGATGTCCGCGCTCGCCATGGCGATCCTGCTGAACGGCATGAACCGCCGCGAGATCGCCCGCTGGACGGCGGCCATGATCGCCTCCGGCGAGCGCATGGACTTCTCTGCGCTGTCCCGCCCGACCGCCGACAAGCACTCCACGGGCGGCGTCGGCGACAAGATCACCCTGCCGCTGGCCCCGCTCGTCGCGGCCTGCGGCGCCGCCGTCCCGCAGCTCTCCGGCCGGGGCCTCGGCCACACCGGCGGCACCCTGGACAAGCTGGAGTCGATCCCCGGCTGGCGCGCGCTGCTCTCCAACGAGGAGATGCTGGACGTCCTCGACACCACCGGCGCGGTGATCTGCGCGGCGGGCGACGGCCTGGCCCCCGCGGACAAGAAGCTCTACGCGCTCCGTGACGTGACCGGCACGGTGGAAGCCATCCCGCTGATCGCCTCCTCGATCATGTCCAAGAAGATCGCCGAGGGCACCGGCTCGCTGGTGCTGGACGTGAAGGTCGGCTCGGGCGCCTTCATGAAGACCATCGAGGACGCCCGCGAACTGGCGTCCACGATGGTCGGCCTCGGCACCGACCACGGCGTGAGGACGGTCGCGCTGCTGACGGACATGGCCACCCCGCTCGGTCTTACGGCCGGCAACGCCCTGGAGGTCCGCGAGTCCGTGGAGGTCCTGGCCGGCGGCGGCCCCGCGGACGTGGTGGAGCTGACGCTCGCGCTGGCCCGCGAGATGCTGGACGCCGCCGGACTGAAGGACGCCGACCCCGCGAAGGCGCTGGCCGACGGCTCGGCGATGGACGTCTGGCGCCGGATGATCGCGGCCCAGGGCGGCGACCCGGACGCCCCGCTGCCCACGTCGAAGGAGCAGCACGTGGTGAAGGCGCCGTCCACCGGCGTCCTGACCCGCCTCGACGCCTACGACATCGGCATCGCCGCCTGGCGCCTGGGCGCCGGCCGCGCCCGCAAGGAGGACCCGGTGCAGGCGGCGGCGGGCGTGGAGCTCCACGCCAGGCCGGGCGACCGGGTGACCGAGGGCCAGCCCCTGCTGACCCTCCACACCGACACCCCGGAGCGCTTCGAGTACGCCCTCCAGGCGGTGGCGGGTTCGTACGACATCGCGGCGCCGGGCACGGACTTCCAGGCCACGCCGGTGGTCCTGGAGCGCATCGCCTGACCTGCGATGTCCTCGTGCGGGTGGCGGGACCGGCGGACGGCGCACCGGTCCCGCCGCCCGGCGGGGGCGGGCGGAAGGCCGTCAGCCGGCCGCGATGAGTTCCGGCCGTCCCGGCGGTCTATCCGCACGTGGATGCCAAGACGCCCGCCGTCGTGCTCGTGCTGACCGGACCCGTCCGCCGGGAGGAGGTGGCGGGGTGGTGTGCCGTCGTGCGGGAAGCGCTGGCGGGCGGCGGAGGCGGGATCGTCGTGTGCGACGTGGGCGGACTCGGGCCGCCGGGACTGGCGGCCGTCGACCTGCTCGCGAGGCTGGAGCTGACCGCCCGCCGGGCCGGCGGGCGGATACGGCTGCGCGACGCCGATCCGGCGCTAGGCGCGCTGCTGGAGCTGGTCGGACTGCGCTTCCAGACGGAGGGGCAGGCCGAAGAGCGGGAACCAGCGCTGGGTGTCGAGGAAGCAGTGGAAACCGGTGATCCGCCCGGCTGAGATCTCCAGCACCTGCACCGCCCACGGCGTGAACCCGCCGTTCTCCTCGTCCGGCTTGTAGTGCGCGAACGCCGGCAGCCCGTTGGCCTGGACCGGCACCAGCCGGGACCCGGCGCAGGAGGCGCCGATGGTCAGCATGAAACCGGTGATGTCCGAGGTGCCGCGCAGCCACAGGTCGAACGGCGGCATCGTCATGATGGCGTCCTCGTGCAGCAGCGCCGTCAGCGCCGCCATGTCGTAGCCCTCGAACGCCTTGACGTACCGCTCCAGCAGCTTGCGCTGCTCCTCGTCCAGCGGATCGGACACCGCCCCCTCGGCCCCCGACTCCGCGCGCTCCGCGAGCGTGGCCCGGGCCCGCTGCAACGCGCTGTTCACCGACGCCACCGAGGTCTCCAGCAGCTCGGCCACCTCGCTCGCCTTCCACGCGAGCACCTCGCGCAGGATCAGCACCGCCCGTTGCTTGGGCGGCAGCTGCTGGAGCGCCGCCATGAAGGCCAGCCGCACCGACTCCTTGGCGACCGCCGCCTCCGCCGGGTCCGCCACGGCCGGCAGCACCCGGGCGTCCGGCATCGGCTCCAGCCAGGTGTGATCCGGGCGCGGCACGAGCGCGGCCTGCGCGAGCGGCGTCGACTCCGTCAGATCCATCGGCCGGGCCCGCTTGTTGCCCGCCGACAGCATGTCCAGGCACACGTTCGTCGCGATCCGGTACAGCCACGACCTGAGCGAGGAGCGGCCCTCGAACTTCTCGTGGCTCCGCCAGGCCCGTACCAGGGTGTCCTGGACCGCGTCCTCGGCCTCGAAGGAGGAGCCCAGCATCCGGTAGCAGTACCCCGTCAGCTCGGTCCGGTGCTTCTCCAGCGTGGCATCGAGATCCGCCGTCGCCGTTCCGTCGCCCATCGTCCACCCACCCCTGCGGCCGTTCCGGTGGCGCACTGTCGCGCCCCAGCACCTCGGAAGCTACCGCAGCCCACCGACAATGGCCGCCGGAGCCGGAAAATGCCGGCCACCCCGGTTCAGCGCGCGGGCGCCTGTGCCGGATGGACGGCCGTCCGCCGCGCCGCCACGGAGCCGAGCACGGTGATCGCCACCACGCCCAGCACCGCCAGCAGGCCGACGCCGACCGTGCCCGTCCAGCCGCCCGAGCGGAAGGCCAGCGCGCCGACCGTGCTGCCCGCGCTGGAGCCGATGTAGTACGCGGACTGGTACAGCGCCGAGGCCTGGGCGCGGCCGTGCGTGGCCGTCTTGCCGACCGCGGAGGAGGCCACCGCGTGCCCGGCGAAGAAGCCCGCCGTGATCAGCACCAGGCCCAGCAGGACCAGCGGCAGCAGCGCGGCCAGCGACAGCAGCAGGCCCGCCGCCGTCGTACCGCCCGCCAGGTACAGCGCGCCGCGGCGGCCGAACCGGCCCACCAGCCGGCCCGCGCCCGACGCGGAGACCGTGCCCACCAGGTACACCAGGAAGATCGAGCCCACGATGCCCTGCGGCAGCCCGAACGGCGCCGCCGTCAGCCGGTAGCCGATCACCGTGTAGACCCCGCCGAACACCGTCATGAACAGCGCGCCGATCGCGTACAGGCGGCGCAGCAGCGGGTCGGCGAGGTGGCCGCGGACCGTGCCGAGGAGCACCCGGGGTCGCAGCGAGCCGGGCGTGAAGTGGCGCGGCGCGGGCAGCAGCAGCCGGAACGCCACCGCGCACGCGACCGCGAGGGCGCCGATGACGCCGACCGAGACCCGCCAGCCCCACTCCTGCGCGACCCAGCCGGTGATCACCCGGCCGCTCATGCCGCCGACACTGTTGCCCGCCACGAACAGCCCGATGGCGGTGACCAGCGCCTTCGGCCGGACCTCCTCGGCCAGATAGGCCGTCGCCGAGGCCGGCAGCCCGGCCAGCGCCGCGCCCTGCACGCCCCGCAGCACCACCAGCGCGCCGAGGGACGGCGCGAAGGGCACCAGCAGTCCGACGGTGACGGCGACGGCCAGCGACGCCGTCATCACCGTACGGCGCCCGAACCGCTCCGACAGGGCGCTCATGGGCAGCACGAACAGGGCCAGTCCGCCGGTCGCCGCCGCCACCGTCCAGCTCGCCTCGCTCGCCGCGACCCCGAACTCCCCGGAGATCAGCGGCAGCAGGGCCTGGGTGGAGTACAGCAGGGCGAAGGTCGCGACGCCGGCGAGGAAGAGGGCGAGGCTCATCCGGCGGTAGCCGGGGCCGCCCGGAGTCATACGGGAGTCGGAGCCGGTGACGTCGGAGCCGGAGGAGTCGGGGACGGGAACGGACGGTACGGCGCCCACGGCGGTGGACGCCCCGGTACTGGCGGGAGACATACCCCGACCGTAGGAGCGGTGCGGTTCATGCGTCCAATGCATGGAACGGCCATAATCGTTCCCATGGCGCATCAGCACAGCTCACGGCCTCGGCTGTCATCGTTCGGTGACACAGAAGACATGGCGCTGTCGCTCGCGCCACGCCTCGCCTACTTCGCCGGGGTGGCCCGCACCGAGCATGTCACCCGGGCCGCGCAGGAGATGAACGTCCCGCAGTCCACGCTCTCGCGCGCCATGGCCCGCCTGGAACGGGACCTCGGCGTCGACCTGTTCGCCCGGCACGGCCGCTCGGTCTCCCTGACCACCGCCGGCCGCACGTTCCTCGCCTCCGCCGAGCGGGCCCTCGCCGAGATCGAACGGGCCGCCGAGGAGGTCCGCGCGGACGCCGACCCGGCCACCGGCAAGGTCGCCTTCGGCTTCCTGCACACCATGGGCGCCGAGACCGTCCCCGGCCTGCTGCACGCCTTCCGCGCCGACCATCCGCGCATCCGCTTCAGCCTGGTCCAGAACTACGGCGAGGCGATGCTGGAGCGGCTGCGCGCCGGTGAACTGGACCTCTGCCTGACCTCGCCGGTGCCCGACGCCCCCGATCTGGTCGCCCGCCGCCTCGACGAGCAGAAGCTGCGCCTGGTCGTCCCCGCGGACCACCGGCTGGCCGCCCGCCGCCGCGTCCGCCTGGCCGAGGCGGCGGAGGAGACCTTCGTGACCCTGGAACCCAACTACGGTCTGCGCCGCATCACCGACGACCTCTGCCGCCAGGCGGGCTTCCGCCCGAGGATCGCCTTCGAGGGCGAGGAGGCCGAAACCCTGCGGGGGCTGGTGGCGGCCGGCCTCGGCGTGGCCCTCCTGCCCCCGCCGGCGGTCCCCCGCCCGGGCGTCGTGGAACTGACGGTCACGTCTCCCCGGGCGGCCCGCGAGATCGGCGTGGCCTGGCTGACGGACCGCCCGGACACCCCACCGGTGGCGGCGTTCAAGAAGTTCCTGCTGTCGAGACGGGGCAGTCTGCTGCCCACGTGAGGACCGCGTGGGTCACCGCCGCAACGACCGTCCGAACCCCGCCGCCAGCGGCATCCGCAGGCCGATCGGCGGGGGCGCGGCCAGGGCGTCCTCCACCGGGCGGGAGACGGAGTGGCCGAAGAGGGCGCCGAGGGTGAAGTCGGCGGTCAGGGCGAGGACTTCGGAGCGGTGGCCGTGCAGGCCGTGGCCGTCGGAGTGCACCTCGAAGCGGCACACCTCGCGGTTGGCCTTCTTCGCCCGCTCCGCGTAGCGGAAGGACAGTTCGGGGTCGGTGCGTTCGTCGTTCGTGCCGTGCGCGATCAGGACCCGGCGGCCGGCCAGCTGTTTCACCGGCTCGGCGGGGGCGGCGACATCGTCCTCCGGGAGCCAGGGGGCGAGCGCCACCACGGAGTTGACGGCCTCGTGGCCGCCGGCGCGCAGTGCCGCCCGGCCGCCCATGTCGACGCCGACCAGGCACACGGGGACATCGCCGTAGCGGCGTACGACCTCGTCGGCGGCCCACTCGGCGTCCGCCGCCGGATGCGCGTCGCCGCCGTTCCAGCCGCGGTAGCGGTAGTGGACGCGGTGGACGGCCAGTCCCTCGGCGCGGCCGGCGCGGGCGAGGGCGCGGCCCAGGGAGCGGATCAGGGGGAGGGGGCGCACGGGGAAGGGCCGGCGGTCGGAGACCTCCTCACCGCCGGGGAGCAGCAGCACCGCTCCGCACACCGGAGCCGGCGCCGGGCCGACCGCCTTTCCCAGCCGGGCCGTTCGCACCGGCGACACTCGCTGTCCCATGACAGAACAGTGTCAGAAGGGGCGGTATACGAAACCCGTACGGCGGGTCACCATTGCGTATCGACGGGAAAGCGCCGGAAACAATGGCGCGCGGCAGGTGCTCGACCTCGCCGGTGCCGGAGCCGGCCACCCGCCTCGCACGCTCGGTGATCCGCTGCGCTTCTCCGTCAATGCGATGAAATCGGCGTTCATTCCTTTCGATGAACGTCGCGCGGTGATCAACGACGTCGTCAAGGCCGGATACGCCGGGCTGAAATCCGAATGACTGTTCCGGCAGACCGCGTCCACCAGCGGTTCCGGCCGTCCGGGCGCCTGGCCGCCCTATGCCGGACGGCGAGGAAAGCGGACGTGATGTCACTCGGCGTCCGCATTTCGGTGTTTGCGGTGAGTGGCGTGCGCTGTTTACGGTCGTGGATCGCTCAGATCGTTCGCGATCTCCCGTCTCCGCACGCAAGGACGCATGCACCATGAAGCAGTCTGCTGCCAAGACCCTCGGTGTCGCCGCCCTGGGCGCCGCCGTCGCCGTCATCGGCGCGGGCGCGGCCAACGCGGCCCCGGCCGCCCCGGACGCCGCCCACACCCTGGACACCGTCACCAAGCTGCTGCCGCCCGGGCAGGTCGTCGACGCGCTGCCCGACAGCGGAGCGGTGAAGACGCTCAAGCCCCTGGCCAAGCGCGGTGTCGCCGCCGCGGTGCCGGTCGTCCGCAAGGGCGCGGCCGCCGCGCAGCCCGTCGCCGAGCGCGCCGTCGCCGAGGGCCCGACCAAGCCGGTCGCCGGGCTGCTCGGCGGACTGCCGCTGAAGGGCCTGCCGACGAAGGGCACGCCGGTCAACGGACTTCCGCTCGGCTGACCCCGGCCGACGCGGGACGCGCGGGGCGCTCCGGCCCGTCCGGACGCGCCCCCGTGGCGCACTCGCCCGCACCGCGGCACTCACCAGGCGGTACGGACCTTGTCCTCGGACGGCAGCAGCAGCCACAGCGCGATGTACAGCAGGAACTGCGGGCCCGGCAGCAGGCAGGACACCAGGAAGATCACCCGCATCGTCGTGGCCGAAGTGCCGAAGCGCCGGGCCAGTCCGGCGCAGACTCCGCCGATCACGCGGCCTTGGGTGGGGCGGGAAAGGGCGGCCATGTCGGCTCCTCCGTGGTCGTCGGCTCGCTCCCGAGCCGGTGGCGGGACCCCGCGGGCCCCTCAACTTCCCTCCACGGTAGGCGGACGAAGAGGACGAAGCATCACTCTAAGGTGCGATCCCGACCCTGGGAATCGTCGGGGTACGGCCCTGAGACAGCTCCTCCGCGAGGCCGACCGCCGGCCCGGCCGCCGCACCCGGCTCCCGCGCCGTCCGCCGCCGCAGCCGGGACCGCCCGGCCGGCACCACGGCCAGGTGGGCCAGCACGACCCCCGCCGTGTTCAGCAGCACCGAGTCGACGTCCACCACCCGGCCCGGCACACCGGTCTGCAACAGCGCGATGCCGAGCGAGATCAGCGCGCCGGCCGCGGCCGTCCGCAGCAGCGAGGCGAGCGGGGAGACGGTGAGCCTGCCGTGCGCCGCCGGCAGCAGCACGCCCAGCGGGGCGAGCAGCGCCAGACCCTCGCCGAGCGGCCGGGCGGCACCCGGCCAGCCCAGCGCCAGATCGGCCCGGATGCCGGCCAGCGGACGCAGATTCGGGGGCATCACCCAGGGGACGTCCAAGGGGCGCAGCATCAGCCAGGCGACGAGGGCGAGGTGCGTGGCGAGGAGGACACCCCCCGTCACACGGATGCGGATCGCGGCGCTGCCGCCGATGGAGCCTTGACGCTGCACGCCCCCCTAGACGCGGGCACGGGGCAGAACGGTTCCGCGGTGAAAACGTTTCGGCACGGGCACGCCGCCGTTTCGGCGGGGGCGCACCGGTAAGCGCCCGCGCCGGGGAACACCCGTAGGGGCGGTCCTGCGCACCTCGAGGTGCCGGCCGGCCGTGCCCGCCTACTCCGTGACCTCGCCGGACGGCGGCTGGCTGCTGCCCGGGTGGTCGCGGACCTCGTCCGTGCACTCGAACCGTCGCAGCGGGCCCGCGTCCGGGCCGCCCAGGATGACCGAGCCGTCGCCCTCCGTGGCCGCCGAGTCGGACAGCGTGCACACCAGCTGGGCCAGGGCGTAGGAGGTCAGCCGCGAGGGCGCCGTGCTCAGCCGGAGCGCGTCCTCGGGATCCTTCGGGCCGGGCCCGCGCACCCCGAGTCCGCCCGGGACGTACGTCGTATAGCCCGCGGAGCGCTCCGCGGCCGACGGGGACGCGGCGAGCTGGTCCAGCAGCCCCTGCGCCACGATCACCCGGCGCCGGGCGTCCGGTGTGCCCTCCGGCACCGGCACCGTGCGGTCCACGGCCACCAGGGACGCCCCGCACAGCAGGAAGACCTGCACCGGCACCCCGCGCGAGGACTGCGTGGACCGGTCCGGTCCGGTCAGCGAGCACGGCACCCGGGACGGCGCCGCCCCGAAGTCGGTCGGCACCTCCGTGGCCCGGATGCCGCAGCCGGTGAGCAGCGCGCCGAGGAGGGGCAGCGCCACCAGGCGTCGTACGGTCATGACCCCTCCTTCCCCGCGCTTTCCCGCTCGGTCCCGGCGCCCTTGGCGCCCTTGTCGTCCCCGCCGTCCTGCTCGGTCAGCCGCGAGGCGTCCCGGGGCAGCCGGAGCGTGAACACCGCGCCGCCCTCGGCGGAGTTGGCGGCGATGATCTCGCCGCCGTGGATGTGGGCGTTCTCCAGGGCGATGGAGAGGCCGAGCCCGCTGCCCTCGGAGCGCGGCCGGGAGGCGCTCGCCTTGTAGAAGCGGTCGAAGACGTGCGGCAGCACGTCCTCGGGGATGCCCGGCCCGTGGTCGCGGACCCGGATCTCGACCGAGTCGTCCGCCTCCCGCACCGACACCCGCACCGGCGACCCGCCGTGCTTGAGGGCGTTGCCGATCAGGTTGGCGAGGATGACGTCCAGGCGGCGCGGGTCCAGCTGGGCATGGATGCCGCGCTCGGCGTCCAGCTCGACCGCGTCCAGCCAGGCCCGGGCGTCGATGCAGGCGGTGATCTGGTCGGCGACGTCGACGTCGTCGAGGACCAGCCGGGCGGTGCCCGCGTCGAAGCGGGTGACCTCCATCAGGTTCTCGACCAGGTCGTTCAGCCGCCGGGTCTCGCTGACCACCAGCCGGACCGCGGGCTCGATCATCGGGTCCATGCTGCCGGTCTCCGCCTCCAGCTCCTCCTCCAGCACCTCTGTGACGGCGGTGATGGCGGTGAGCGGGGTGCGCAGCTCGTGCGACATGTCGGCGACGAACCGGCGGGACGCCTCGTCCCGCGCGGCCATCTCCGCGACCCGTTTCTCCAGCGCCTCGGCCGCGTTGTTGAACGTCCGCGACAGATCGGCGAGTTCGTCGGTGCCGGAGACACGCAGCCGGGTGTCCAGCCTGCCTTCGCCGAGCCGCCGCGCGGCCACCCCGAGCCGGTGCACCGGCTTCAGTACGGTCGTGGCGGCGGCCTGCGCGAGCAGCGCGGCGCCGATCAGCGCGAGCCCGGTGGCGATGCCCAGCGACCAGGCCAGCGAGTTGAGGTCCTTCGCCTCCGGCTCCAGGGACTTCGCCATGTAGCCGGTCGGACCGCCGCCGATGACGCGCGTGCCGGCCACCAGGAACGGCGTGCCGTGGTCCACGACCCGCTGCCAGTACAGGTGGTACGGCTGCTTGTTCTGGTCGCCCACCTGCTGCCGCCTGGTCACGGCCGAGCGCAGCGAGGACGGCACGTCCTCCAGCGCGAAGCCGTTGATGCCGCCCGAGTTGCCGTACACCGTCTTGCCGTCGGCGTCCGTGGCGACCAGCAGCACGCTGAAGCGCTGGCTGCTGGCGCCCATCTGGCCGGCGGCGCGCTGTAGTTGGTCCTGGCTCGGGTGCTCGGGCAGCGCGCCCGCGCGGTTCTGCATCTCCTGCCGGAAGTCGCGCAGCACCGCGTCCTGGGCGCGGGTGAGCACCGCCTCCCGGTTGAGCCAGTAGGCGATGCCCGACGCCGACACCGCGGCGGTGAGCGCGACCAGCGCGAACACCACCACCAGGCGCAGCCGCAGGCTGGTCAGCCTCAGGCGCGACAGGTTTCCCCCTCGCCCCGCGGCCCAGCCGCGCAGCCTCCCTCGCGTACCGGTCACTGAGGGACGTCCAGGCGGTAGCCGACACCGCGGACGGTACGGATCAGCGTCGGGGACGACGGGACGTCCTCGACCTTGGCGCGCAGCCGCTGCACACACGCGTCGACCAGGCGCGAGTCGCCCAGGTAGTCGTGCTCCCACACCAGCCGCAGCAACTGCTGCCGGGACAGCGCCTGCCCGGGCCGCCGGCTCAGCTCCAGCAGCAGCCGCAGCTCGGTCGGGGTCAGCTGGAGGTCCTCGCCGTTCTTCGTGACCGTCATCGCCGAGCGGTCGATGACGACGTTGCCGAAGGTCGCCGAGTCGCTGGACTCGCGCTCGCCGCGCCGCAGCACGGCCCGGATCCGGGCGTCCAGCACCCGGCCCTGCACCGGCTTGACGACGTAGTCGTCGGCCCCCGACTCCAGCCCCACCACGACGTCGATGTCGTCGCTGCGCGCGGTCAGCAGGATGATCGGGAGCTGGTCGGTGCGCCGGATGCGGCGGCAGACCTCGAACCCGTCGATGCCGGGCAGCATCACGTCCAGCACGATCAGGTCCGGCCGCTGCTCGCGCAGCAGCTTCAGACCGTCCTCGCCGCTGGCAGCGGTGGCGACCCGGTGTCCCTGGCGCGTCAGGGAGAGCTCCAGGGCCGTACGGATGGCGTCGTCGTCCTCGATCAGCAACAGGGAAGGCACGGGCTCATTCTGGCCCATGGACGGGGTGTCGTACGACCTGCCCGTACCACTCCTCGTACACCGCCACGCACCGTACGCGGCCGGTGACCGGCCCGGCCGGACCCCTGTGACAGGTCTGTGACAGTCGGCGGACACGGCCATGAAGTGGCCCCGGCAGGCTTTTCGTCACGGGCCGGACGGGGAGCCGAGCCGGTCCGGCAAGACCGATTCACCGGAAGTCCACGACGGGGAGCGCGAGATGAACACGCTGCACGGCATCAGCACCAGCGCAGTGGTCACGCGTCTGCACGACGTGCACCGGGGGTCCGAGAAGTCCGGTGCCGCGGGCATGCGGGGGTGCGCTCGCGGCACCGGGCGTCAGCACCCGGCGTACATGTCGGTGGTTGACGCGCACACGGGGGAAATGCACGGGGGAACCGCGTACGGGGAGGGCCCGGGGGAGCGCCGCTCGCTGTCGGAGGCGGAGTTCACCGCCTACGTCCAGGAGCGCCGCTCCTCCCTGTACGCCACCGCCTACCACCTGACCGGCGACCGCCACGAGGCCGAGGACCTGCTGCAGAGCGCGCTGTTCTCGACGTACCGGGCGTGGGACCGGATCAGCGACAAGGCCGCGGTCGGCGGATACCTCCGCCGCACCATGACCAACCTGCACATCAGCGCCTGGCGGCGGCGCAAGCTCAACGAGTACCCGACCGAGGAACTGCCGGAGACGCCCGGCGAGACGGACGCGATGCGCGGCACCGAGCTGCGCGCGGTCCTGTGGCAGGCGCTGGCCCGGCTGCCCGAACTCCAGCGCACCATGCTGGTCCTGCGCTACTACGAGGGCCGCACGGACCCGGAGATCGCCGACATCCTCGGCATCAGCGTCGGCACGGTGAAGTCCAGCATCTGGCGCTCGCTGCGCCGCCTGCGCGACGACGAGGTGCTCAGCTTCGGCCGCGACGAAGAGGCCGCCTTCGGCGAACTGGTCGCCTGAGGGCGGGGCCACCGGGGGGTGGCCCGAGGGGGGAATGCGGGGGCACGGGGATACGGGGCTCCACCGGGGAGTGGAGCCGCGGGGGAACACGGGGGAACACGGGGGAACAACGGGAACGGGACTGGTGGTCCGGGGGGCCTGCCGGTCCCGTTTCGCGTGTCCGCCGCCCGGCGGTCCGCGCCTTTGCTACGACGCCCGGGCCGGCGTCTGCTGCCGCGCCTGGCGGCCCGCCGCCGCTGCCGCCAGCCGGCCCAGCGCCTCGTCCCGGTCGCAGCGGTGCGCGCCGAGGGACACCTGACGGGCGACGATCGAGCGCTCCGCGCGCATCAGCCGCCAGCCGCGGCGCAGCAGGAACGGCACCGACTTGCGGCCCTCCCTCAGATCGCGCACGAAACGCCGCCGGAAGGTGGTGAACGCGCCGCGGGACAGGCACAGCGCGTCCGCCAGCACCCCCAGCTCCCGGCAGCGTTCGACGATCTCCGCGGCGAAGACGCCCTCCGCGATGAACAGCGGGGTACGGCCGATGCTCAGTGTCTCCTCGCCGGTACGGGCGCTCAGCGCGATGTCGTACACCGGCACCGGCGTCGAACCCGTGGCGCACAGCCGGACGATGGCCTCGACCGCGACGTCCGCGTCCCAGGACCGCGGATGGTCCCAGTCGATGTCCGAACTCCCCTCCACCAGCGGCAGGGTCGGGTCGTCACCCTCCTTGTAGAAGTCGTCCAGGCGCAGTACCGGGAGCCCGGAGCGGGCGGCGACGAGGGACTTGCCCGAGCCCGAGGGGCCGCACAGCAGCACGACACGGGCGGGAGACGGAGGATGAATGCTCACGGAACACCAGTTTGACGCATGGTGGACCGCCTGCCGAGCCCGCGGGTCGGCTTTTGAGCGTGAGCCGTACCTCAACTACCCTTCGTGCCGACACGATCACCCAGTGCAGCAGAAGGTGGCATCAGCAATGGCCCGACACGCTTCTCCCCAGCACTCCGCCGCGCAGCGCGCCCTGGTCGTCCTCGCCGTCGCGGGAGCGGCCCTGGGCGCCGGCGCGGTCACCGCGTCCGCCGAGACGATCCCCGGTACGGGCGTGACCTACCGTCCCGTCGACACCGGCACCATCGACCCCGAGGCCGGCCTGCGCGCCCTGACCGGCATCGTCGGCTACGTCACCGGCCCGGTCGCCGGCCTCAAGCCCAACCCGCTGGCGGGCACGGGTGTCGACCCGCTGGACAACGGCGTCGGCACCCAGGTGGCCGACTTCCAGCCGGTCGGCACCCAGATGCTGACGCGCCCGCTGGCCCAGGCCCCGTCGCTGGGCAGCGTGCCGCTGGCGGGCCCGGTCCTCGCGTCCCTGGGCCACTGAGGAGCCCCGGACGGAACTTCTCAGTAGGAAGATCCTCCCGCGCCCAGCGACCCCGTCGGGTGCCACACCGTCTTCGTCTCCAGGAACGCCGTCATCCGCTCGGTCCCGGGCGTCTCGAAATAGTCCACAGCCTGTGGACGCAGGACCCGCTTCAGATTGTCGGCCGCCGCGACCTCCAGCTCCTTCGCCAGCGCCTCGTCCGCTCCCGCGAGGTCGATCGCGTTGACGTCCTGGTGCGCGGCCAGCGGCGCCGCCAGTTCCGCCGTACGGCCGGACAGGACGTTGACGACACCGCCCGGGACGTCGGACGTGGCCAGCACCTCACCGAGGGACAGGGCCGGCAGCGGGGCCTTCTCGGAGGCGATGACGACCGCCGTGTTGCCGGTGGCGATCACCGGGGCCACGACCGACACCAGGCCCAGGAAGGAGGACTCCTGCGGGGCCACGACGGCGACCACGCCGGTCGGCTCGGGGGAGGAGAGGTTGAAGTACGGGCCCGCGACCGGGTTGGCGCCGCCGGTCACCTGGGCGATCTTGTCGGTCCAGCCCGCGTACCAGACCCAGCGGTCGATCGTCGCGTCCACGACGGCCGCCGCCTTCGACTTGGACAGGCCCTCCGCGTCGGCCACCTCGCGCACGAACTGCTCGCGCCGGCCCTCCAGCATCTCCGCGACGCGGTAGAGGACCTGGCCGCGGTTGTAGGCGGTCGCGCCGGACCAGCCGCCGAACGCCTTGCGCGCGGCGACCACCGCGTCCCGGGCGTCCTTGCGGGAGGAGAGGGGCGCGTTCGCCAGCCAGTTGTCCTTCGAGTCCGTCACCTCGTACACCCGGCCGCTCTCCGAACGCGGGAACTTCCCGCCGACGTACAGCTTGTAGGTCTTGAAGACACTCAAACGGTCAGACATCGAGGTACGCCTCCAGGCCGTGGCGGCCGCCCTCGCGGCCGAAGCCCGACTCCTTGTAACCGCCGAACGGCGAGGTCGGGTCGAACTTGTTGAACGTGTTGGACCAGACGACACCGGCGCGCAGCTTGTTCGCGACGGCCAGGATGCGCGAGCCCTTCTCGGACCAGATGCCGGCCGACAGGCCGTACTGGGTGTTGTTGGCCTTGGCGACGGCCTCGTCGGGCGTACGGAAGGTGAGGACCGACAGCACCGGGCCGAAGATCTCCTCACGGGCGATGGTGTGCGCCTGGGTGACGTTCGTGAACAGCGTCGGGGCGAACCAGTAGCCGGAGGAGGGCAGTTCGCAGGCCGGGGACCAGCGCTCGGCGCCCTCCGCCTCGCCCTGCTCGGCCAGCGCGGTGATCCGGGCCAGCTGCTCGGCGGAGTTGATCGCGCCGATGTCGGTGTTCTTGTCCAGCGGGTCGCCGAGGCGGAGCGTGGACAGCCGGCGCTTGAGGGCGTCCAGCACCTCGTCCCGGACCGACTCCTGCACCAGCAGGCGGGAGCCCGCGCAGCAGACCTGGCCCTGGTTGAAGAAGATGCCGCTCACGATGCCCTCGACGGCCTGGTCGACCGGCGCGTCGTCGAAGACGATGTTCGCGCCCTTGCCGCCCAGTTCGAGCGTGAGCTTCTTCGCCGTGCCGGCGACCGTACGGGCGATCTCCTTGCCGACGGCCGTGGAGCCGGTGAAGGCCACCTTGTTCACGTCCGGGTGCGCGACCAGCGCGGCGCCCGTCCGGCCGTCACCGGTCACGATGTTGACCACGCCCTTGGGCAGGCCGGCCTGGCGGCAGATGTCCGCGAAGAACAGGGCCGACAGCGGGGTGGTCTCGGCGGGCTTGAGCACCACCGTGTTGCCGGTGGCGAGCGCCGGGGCGATCTTCCAGGCCAGCATCAGCAGCGGGAAGTTCCACGGGATGACCTGGCCGGCCACGCCCAGCGGGCGCGGGTTCGCGCCGAAGCCGGCGTGGTCGAGCTTGTCGGCCCAGCCCGCGTAGTAGAAGAAGTGCGCGGCGACCAGCGGGAGGTCCGCGTCGCGCGTCTCCTTGATCGGCTTGCCGTTGTCCAGCGTCTCCAGGACGGCCAGCTCGCGGCTGCGTTCCTGGATGATCCGGGCGATGCGGAACAGGTACTTGGCGCGCTCGGCGCCGGGCAGCGCCGACCACTTCTCGAACGCCTTGCGGGCGGCCTTGACCGCGCGGTCGACGTCTTCCGCGTTGGCCTGGGTGTACTCGGCGAGTACTTCCTCGGTGGCCGGGGAGACCGTCTTGCTGAGACCCCCACCCGAGCTTTCGACGAACTCCCCATCGATGAACAGGCCGTACGACGGGGCGATGTCGACGATCGCGCGCGATTCGGGCGCGGGAGCGTACTCGAATGCCATGTTTCAGTCCACCGTTACGTAGTCGGGGCCGGAGTAGCGGCCCGTGGCCAGCTTCTGGCGCTGCATCAGCAGGTCGTTGAGGAGCGAGGAGGCGCCGAAGCGGAACCAGTGGTTGTCCAGCCAGTCCTCGCCCGCCGTCTCGTTGACCAGCACCAGGAACTTGATCGCGTCCTTGCTGGTGCGGATGCCGCCGGCCGGCTTCACGCCGACCTGGACGCCGGTCTGCGCCCGGAAGTCGCGCACGGCCTCCAGCATGAGCAGGGTGTTCGCGGGGGTCGCGTTCACGGCGACCTTGCCGGTGGAGGTCTTGATGAAGTCGGCGCCGGCCAGCATGCCGAGCCAGGAGGCGCGGCGGATGTTGTCGTACGTCGACAGCTCGCCGGTCTCGAAGATGACCTTCAGCCGGGCGCTCGTCCCGCAGGCCTCCTTCACGGCGACGATCTCGTCGTACACCTTCAGGTACCTGCCGGACAGGAAGGCGCCCCGGTCGATGACCATGTCGATCTCGTCGGCGCCGGCGGCGACGGCCTCGCGCACGTCGGCCAGCTTCACGTCGAGCGCGGCGCGGCCGGCCGGGAAGGCGGTGGCCACCGAGGCGACCTTCACGCCGGAACCGGCGACGGCCTCCTTGGCGACGGCCACCATGTCGGGGTAGACGCAGACCGCGGCCGTCGCGGGCGTCGTACGGTCCGTGGGGTCGGGGTGGACCGCCTTGGCGCCGAGCGCCCGGACCTTGCCCGGGGTGTCCGCGCCTTCCAGCGTCGTCAGGTCGACCATCGAGATGGCGAGGTCGATGGCGTACGCCTTCGCGGTGTTCTTGATGGAGCGGGTGCCGAGGGACGCGGCGCGCGCCTCCAGGCCGACCGCGTCGACGCCGGGCAGCCCGTGCAGGAAGCGGCGCAGCGTGCTGTCGGACGCGGCGACGTCCGAGAGAACGTGGGCTGAGGATGCGGTAGTGGGCATGGTCACCAGACGAGCATATCTACGCGCGTAGCGGATGGGAAGTCCCGAGACGGCGCACCGGACGCGGGGCCCGTCGCGGGGATGGCGCCGGGCGCATGACGGTGACGCGTGAGGGGTGGTTCGGGCGGGACGGCCGCACGGCTTCCGGGCGGGGTGGTCGCACCGCTTCCGGGCGGGGCGGTGGCACGGCGAGGGGCGTGGGGCAGAATCGGGCCTATGACCACCCCGGACCACCCGTCACCCGCGTCACAGCCTCCGGTGCCCGCCGGCAAGGACCGGATCTACCGCTCACCCCTGGGGCTGGCGGGGGGCGCGCTGCTGCTCCTGGTCGTGCTCTGGCTGGGCTTCGACGCGCTGTTCAAGGGGCACGGCCGCACCCCGTGGCTGGCGCTGGCCGGCCTGATCCTGGTCGTGCCGCTGATCCTCGCCTTCACGCTCCGCCCGGCGGTCTTCGCCAACGAGGAGCGGCTGCGGGTGCGCAACCCGTTCCGGGTGATCAGCCTGCCCTGGGGCGAGGTCTCCGGCCTGCGCTCCGGCTACACCAACGAGGTCCTCGCCAGGTCCGGCTCCAAGTACCAGCTGTGGGCGGTCCCCGTCTCGCTGCGCGCCCGCAAGAAGGCGGCGCGCCGGCAGCAGCGGGCGGCGGCGGACGCGGCCCGGGGCGTGGCGCCGGGCGGCCGGGGCGGCGGGCTCGGGCCGAGCGGCCTGGGCCTCGGCGGGTTCTCCCTGCGCGGCCCGGACACCGGCCCGGCCCGCGCCGACACCGACAAGGTCATGGACGACCTGCGCGCCCTCCTGGAACAGCACGGCGAGACCGAG
Organism: Streptomyces sp. SCL15-4; assembly: GCF_033366695.1. Classification (NCBI taxonomy): domain Bacteria; kingdom Bacillati; phylum Actinomycetota; class Actinomycetes; order Kitasatosporales; family Streptomycetaceae; genus Streptomyces; species Streptomyces sp. SCL15-4. The sequence continues at coordinate 3,385,752 of NZ_JAOBTQ010000001.1, read as the reverse complement.
CCGGCGCAGGGGGAGGTCACGGTCCGCTGGGCCTACGAGGTGGCCGCCCCCGCGGTCGCCGGCGCGGTACTCCTGGCGATCCTGCTCGCCACGGGCTGAGACCGGCCGGACGCGGTCCGCTCCCGCCGGCCTGCGGCTTCCACGACTGCCGAGGCCGCCCTGCGACTCTTCCGCGGCGCCGGGCTCCCACGAGGGCCCGGCGCCGTTCGCCGTGGCGGCACGGAGCCCGTTCCGCCGGAGGGCGTCGGGCCCTCGAGCCGGTGGCGGGCTTCCGGAGAGTCTCGGTGCGGCGGCGGTTTCGGCGTTCGCGGGTGCGGGGTGGGATGAGGGCGGGTCTGGCCGGTGAACGGCCCGGGACCCGGGCCGGTCTCTTGCCGGTGGTACGGGGTCCGTTCCGGCGTAGGGCGTCGGGCCGTCGGGTCGGTGAGGGGTTTCCGCGGCGTCCCGGCGCGAAGGCGGCGCCCTCGGCGTCCGCAGGCGCGGAGTGGCCGGTGAAGGGGTTCGGACGCCCGGGTGCGGGGTCGGGCCGCCGGAGGCGTGGTGTCGGGGCCGGGCTCCTTGCTGAGGGTGCCCGGCCCCGGGCGGCTCGAAGGGACGTGGGTCAGATGCCCGCGGCCGCCGACAGGTCGTGCTTGATGGCGGTGAGGAGGTCGGCCGCGCGGGCGCGGGCGGCCGGCAGGCCGGCGGGTGCGGAGACCGGCACGACGACCTCCAGGTAGCACTTCAGCTTCGGCTCGGTGCCGCTGGGGCGGACGACGACCCGGGCGCCGTCCAGGGTGTAGCGCAGGCCGTCGGTGGGCGGCAGGCTCTCCGAGCCGAGGCTCAGGTCATCGGCCCGGACGACGGGCAGGCCGGCCAGCTCGGCCGGCGGCCGCTCGCGCAGCCGGCGCATCGCGTCCGCGATCAGCGACAGGTCCTGGACCCGCACCGACAGCTGGTCGGTGGCGTGCAGGCCGTGCTCCACGGCGAGGTCGTCGAGCAGGTCGAGAAGGGTCCGGCCCTCCTCCTTCAGCACCGACGCCAGCTCGGTGATCAGCAGCGCGGCGGTGATGCCGTCCTTGTCGCGCACGCCCTCGGGGTCCACGCAGTAGCCGAGGGCCTCCTCGTAGCCGTAGCGCAGGCCGTCGGCGCGGGCGATCCACTTGAAGCCGGTCAGGGTCTCCTCGTACGGCAGCCCCGCCTTCCCGGCGATCCGGCCGAGCAGGGAGGAGGAGACGATCGACTCCGCGAAGGTGCCTCGCGCACCGCGGTTCACCAGGTGGGCGCCGAGCAGCGCGCCGACCTCGTCGCCGCGCAGCATCCGCCAGTCGGCGCCGTCCCGGACGGCCACCGCGCAGCGGTCGGCGTCGGGGTCGTTGGCGATGACGAGGTCCGGGCCGGCCGTGCGGGCCCGGGCGAAGGCCAGGTCCATCGCGCCCGGCTCCTCCGGGTTCGGGAAGGCGACCGTCGGGAAGTCGGGGTCCGGCTCGGCCTGCTCGGCGACCAGGACCGGCTCGGGGAAGCCGGCCCGGGCGAAGGCGGCGAGGAGCACGTCCTTGCCGACGCCGTGCATGGCCGTGTAGACGGTGCGGGCGGTGCGCGGGGAGTCCGGCGCCAGGACGGCGTCCGTACGGGCCAGATAGGCGTCCAGGACCGAGTCGTCCAGGATCTCCCAGCCGGAGTCCGGGCGCGGCACGTCGTGCAGGGAGGCGATGGCGTCGATCTCGGCGGCGATCTCCGCGTCGGCGGGCGGCACGATCTGGGAGCCGTCGCCGAGGTAGACCTTGTAGCCGTTGTCCCGGGGCGGGTTGTGGCTGGCGGTGACCTCCACGCCGGCGACCGCGCCGAGGTGCCGGATCGCGAAGGCGAGCACGGGGGTGGGCAGCGGCCGGGGGAGCACGGCGGCACGCAGGCCGGCGCCGGTCATCACGGCGGCGGTGTCCCGGGCGAAGTCGGCCGACTTGTGCCGGGCGTCGTAGCCGACGACGACCAGGCCGTCGCCTCGGCCCTGCTTCTTCAGGTACGCGGCGAGACCCGCGGCGGCGCGGATGACGACGCTGCGGTTCATGCGCAGCGGGCCGGCGCCCAGCTCGCCGCGCAGGCCCGCCGTGCCGAACTGGAGCGTGCCGCTGAACCTGGCCGTCAGTTCCGCCGTGTCGCCGGCGTCGATCAGCTTGGCGAGTTCGTCGCGAGTGTCCTGGTCGGGATCCTCGGCGAGCCAAGCCTCGGCCCGGGCGATGAGATCGTCGTGCACCTTGGGATCAACCTCTCCGTGTTTGCCTGGTCCTTCCGGAGGCTCCGCCCCCGGGCCCCGTCTGCCCACCTGCCCGGCCGGACCGGGGACGAGCGGGCGCGCCGCCGTCACGGCCGCACGCGCCCGGCGCCGCACCGGCTCAGATGCGGCCCAGCACCTGCGTCAGCAGCTGGCCCATCCGGGCCGCCGAGTCACGGCCGGCCTGGAGGACCTCCTCGTGGTTGAGGGGCTCGCCGGTCATGCCCGCGGCCAGGTTGGTGACCAGGGAGATGCCCAGCACCTCGGCACCCGCCTCGCGCGCGGCGATGGCCTCCAGGACCGTGGACATGCCGACCAGGTCCGCGCCGATGACGCGGGCCATGCGGATCTCGGCCGGGGTCTCGTAGTGCGGGCCGGGGAACTGGGCGTAGACGCCTTCCTCCAGCGTGGAGTCGATCTCCTTGCACAGGGCGCGCAGCCGCGGCGAGTACAGGTCCGTCAGGTCGACGAAGTTCGCGCCGACGATCGGGGACGTCGCCGTCAGGTTGATGTGGTCGCTGATCAGCACCGGCTGGCCGGGGCGCATGCCCTCGCGCAGACCGCCGCAGCCGTTGGTGAGCACCACGGTCTTGCAGCCGGCCGCGACCGCCGTGCGCACGCCGTGCGCCACCGCCGCGACGCCACGGCCCTCGTAGTAGTGCGTGCGGCCGAGGAAGACCAGGGCGCGCTTGTCACCGAAGGAGTACGAGCGGACCTTGCCGCCGTGGCCCTCGACGGCCGGCGGCGGGAAGCCGGGCAGCTCGGTGACCTGGAACTCGGCGTCGGGAGCGCCCAGCGCGTCGACGGCCGGAGCCCAGCCGGAGCCCATCACGAGGGCGACGTCGTGGGTCTCGGCGCCGGTGAGGGCGCGCAGGCGCGCGGCGGCGGCGTCGGCGGCGGCGTAGGGGTCGCCCTGGATGTCGTCCGGAAGAAGAGATGCGTTCACGCCGATGAGGGTAACCGCTCTTCGCCTACGCGCGTAGATGACAGAGCGCACGGGATTGGGTCCGTTGCCTTGTCGTTTTCCACAAAGGGTGGGCAAAACGGGAGATAACGGGCCTGGCGCCGGACTCGGCCCGGACTCAGCAGGGACGCTTGCGGAGTTCCATCACATAGTCGTGCGGCGCCCCCGCCGACTCCGCCGCGTCGGCGATCTCGCCCAGATAGCGCGCCGACGGCAGCCCGCCCTCGTACCCGTTGAGGACGTAGGCCCAGGCCGGCTCCTCACCGTCCAGGGTGTGCGCGCGCACGCGGACCCGGCGGTAGAGGTCGAGCCCCACCCCTTCCCACCGGTCGAGCGCCTCCTCGTCCATGGGCGCGATGTCGTACAACCCGACGAATACCTGGGCCAGTGGGTCCTCGACGATCGTCGCCAGCGCGCCCTCCCAGCCCAGCTGCTCGCCGCCGAAGGTCAGCCGCCAGCCGTTCAGCCAGCCGGTGGCGCGCAGCGGGGAGTGCGGGGCGCGGCGGGACATCAGGCGCGCGTCGAGGTTGCCGGCGTAGGCGGCATAGAGCGACATGGGGAGAGGGTACGGCAGCCGCCCCGCGCACCCCGTGCGTCACGGGAGCGACCCGGCGGTGCCCCGGGGCAGTGGCACCTTGAAGCGTGCGGGACAATGGAGTACGTGACTCGGATCGTGATCATCGGTGGCGGACCCGGCGGATACGAGGCGGCCCTGGTGGCCGCCCAGCTCGGCGCGGAGGTGACCGTCGTCGACTGCGACGGTCTGGGCGGAGCGTCGGTGCTGACCGACTGCGTGCCGTCGAAGACCCTTATCGCTACGGCCGAGGTGATGACCACCTTCGACTCCTCCTACGAGGAGCTGGGGATCATCGTCGCCGACGACACCCCGCCGCTGGAGCGGTCGGCCCGGGTGGTCGGCGTGGACCTCGGCAAGGTCAACCGCCGGGTGAAGCGCCTCGCGCTCGCCCAGTCCCACGACATCACCGCCTCCGTCACGCGCGCCGGCGCCCGGGTCATGCGCGGGCGCGGCCGGCTGGACGGCATGCAGGCCCTGGACGGGTCCCGGAAGGTCGTCGTCACCGCCGCCGACGGCACCGAGGAGACCCTCACCGCCGACGCCGTCCTCATCGCCACCGGCGGCCACCCGCGCGAGCTGCCCGACGCCCGCCCCGACGGCGAGCGCATCCTCAACTGGACCCAGGTCTACGACCTCACCGAGCTGCCCGAAGAGCTGATCGTGGTCGGTTCCGGCGTCACCGGTGCCGAGTTCGCCGGCGCCTACCAGGCCCTCGGCTCCAAGGTCACCCTCGTCTCCTCCCGCGACCGCGTGCTGCCCGGCGAGGACCCGGACGCCGCCGCCGTGCTGGAGGACGTCTTCCGGCGCCGTGGCATGAACGTCATGGCCCGCTCCCGCGCGCAGTCCGCCAAGCGCGTCGGCGACCGGGTCGAGGTCACGCTGGCCGACGGCCGGGTCATCACCGGCAGCCACTGCCTGATGGCCGTCGGCGCCATTCCGAACAGCGCGGGCCTGGGCCTGGAGGAGGCCGGGGTCAAGCTGCGCGAGTCCGGGCACATCTGGACCGACAAGGTCTCGCGCACCACCGCTCCCGGCGTCTACGCGGCCGGCGACGTGACCGGCGTCTTCGCCCTCGCGTCCGTCGCCGCCATGCAGGGGCGCATCGCCATGTACCACTTCCTGGGCGACGCGGTGGCCCCGCTGGACCTGAAGACGGTCTCCTCGAACGTCTTCACCGACCCCGAGATCGCCACCGTCGGCTACACGCAGGCGGACGTGGACGCCGGCAAGATCGACGCGCGCGTGGTCAAGCTGCCGCTGCTGCGCAACCCGCGCGCGAAGATGCAAGGCATCCGGGACGGCTTCGTGAAGATCTTCTCCCGGCCGGGCACCGGGATCGTCGTCGGCGGTGTCGTGGTGGCGCCGCGCGCCTCGGAACTGATCCACCCCATCTCGATCGCCGTCGACAACAATCTGACGGTCGAACAGATCGCGAACGCCTTCACCGTGTACCCCTCTCTTTCGGGGTCGATCGCGGAGGTCGCCCGCCAGCTGCACACCCGCAGGGCGAGCGCGGAGGGCTGACGGACCCGGCCGGCTTTCCGCTGGTCACGGGGGATCGGGGCGCCGACGGACGGCGAGGCCGGGCCGGTCGGCGCCCTATATCACTTCGCACCGCACTCTGCGAACAACTTCTGCTATTCGGCGCAAACTGCTGAAAGCAGACGGTCGCTGGGGTTACTGTCAGTTTCGTGTTCGCTGCTGAACGTCGCCAATTGATCCTCGAAATGGTGCGAGCGAACGGTGCCGTGTCGCTCCGTGAACTCGCCCGCGTCGTCCAGACCTCCGAAGTGACCGTACGGCGGGACGTGCGCGCACTGGAGGCCGAAGGACTCCTCGACCGCCGGCACGGCGGTGCGGTGCTGCCGGGCGGGTTCACCCGCGAGTCCGGCTTCCCGCAGAAGTCGCACCTCGCGACCGCCGAGAAGACCGCCATCGCCGATCTCGCCGCGAGCCTCGTCGACGAGGGCGAGGCCATCGTGGTCGGGGCGGGTACGACCACGCAGGAGCTGGCCCGCCGCCTCGCGCGCGTGCCGGGCCTGACGGTCGTCACCAACTCCCTCCTGGTGGCCCAGGCGCTGGCCCACGCCAACCGGGTGGAGGTCGTGATGACCGGAGGCACCCTGCGCGGCTCCAACTACGCCCTCGTCGGCTCCGGGGCCGAACAGTCCCTCCAGGGCCTGCGCGTCTCCAAGGCCTTCCTCTCCGGAAGCGGCCTGACCGCCGAACGGGGCCTGTCCACCTCCAACATGCTCTCGGCATCCGTCGACCGGGCCCTGGTCCAGGCCGCCGCGGAGGTCGTGGTCCTCGCCGACCACACCAAGCTCGGCACGGACACGATGTTCCAGACCGTGCCGACGGACCTGATCACCCGCCTGGTCACCGACGAGCCCCCGGCCCACGACGACCGCGCGGTCACCGAACTCCAGGCCCTCGCCGACCAGGGCGTCCAGATCGCCGTTGCGGGGGCGAGCGGAAACCCGGGGGGTGACCAGGTCCCGGCGGGCCGCCGCACGCCCCTGCCGGGACCCCGCAGAAGCCACCTCCCCGGCACGTCCGCCCTCCGCTCCACCACCCCTCTCCCCGACCCGGCCCCGTCCGAACGGGGACGCGTGGCGGATCTGCGGCGGCGCTGAGCGGCCTGCCCAAGGGGGCCGCTGCGCACGGGCGCGGACGGCCCGGCCGGCGGCTCGCCGGACGAGAGTGACCACGGCGTGCGCCGACGCCGTTCACAGCGTGGTCGCGGCCACCGTCGCGGGACCGTGGCGGGCCACGGCGGCTCAGCCGGCCCCCGGGAATGTCCGGTGGCAGCCCGGGGCGGCCGGGCGGCGCTGCCGCCGCGTGCACGTTCTCACCGCGCCTCCCGCCACCGACCGTGCCGACCGCGCCCCCGAACGCGGCCGGCCCCCGGCGACGTGCGCCAGGGGCCGGCTCGCTGCCGTACGACTGCGGTTCAGTCCTTGATCTCGCAGATGGCGGCGCCGGAGGTGAGGGAGGCGCCGACTTCGGCGGTGAGGCCCTTGACGGTGCCGGACTTGTGGGCGTTGAGGGGCTGTTCCATCTTCATGGCCTCCAGGACGACGACGAGGTCGCCTTCCTCGACCTGCTGGCCTTCCTCGACGGCGATCTTGACGATGGTGCCCTGCATCGGGGAGGCGAGGGTGTCACCGGAGGCGGCGGGGCCGGACTTCTTCGCCGCGCGCCGCTTGGGCTTGGCCCCGGCCGCCAGACCCGTACGCGCCAGGCTCATGCCCAGGGACGAGGGGAGGGAGACCTCCAGGCGTTTGCCGCCGACCTCGACCACGACGGTCTCGCGGCCCAGTTCCTCCTCCGCCTCGGTGCCGGCGGGAGCGGTGAAGGGCTTGATGTCGTTGACGAACTCGGTCTCGATCCAGCGGGTGTGGACCGTGAACGGGCCGTCCTGACCGTGGACCTCGGGGGCGAAGGCGGGATCGGTGACCACCTTGCGGTGGAAGGGGATCGCGGTGGCCATGCCCTCGACCTGGAACTCCTCCAAAGCCCGCGCGGCCCGCTGGAGCGCCTCCCTGCGGGTGCGGCCGGTGACGACCAGCTTGGCGAGCAGGGAGTCCCAGGCCGGGCCGATCACACTGCCGGCTTCCACGCCCGCGTCCAGACGGACACCGGGACCGGAGGGCGCGTCGAAGCGGGTGACGGTGCCGGGAGCGGGCAGGAAGTTCCGGCCGGGGTCCTCGCCGTTGATGCGGAACTCGAAGGAGTGACCGCGCAGGACCGGATCGCCGTAGCCGAGTTCCTCGCCGTCGGCGATGCGGAACATCTCGCGGACCAGGTCGATGCCGGCGACCTCCTCGGTGACCGGGTGCTCGACCTGGAGGCGGGTGTTGACCTCCAGGAAGGAGATCGTGCCGTCCTGCCCGACGAGGAACTCACACGTGCCCGCGCCCTCGTAGCCGGCCTCCTTCAGGATCGCCTTCGACGCCCGGTACAGCTCCGCCCGCTGCTCCTCGGACAGGAACGGTGCGGGGGCCTCCTCCACCAGCTTCTGGTGGCGGCGCTGCAGGGAGCAGTCGCGGGTGGAGACCACGACGACGTTGCCGTGCTTGTCGGCCAGGCACTGCGTCTCCACGTGCCTCGGGCGGTCGAGGTAGCGCTCGACGAAGCACTCGCCGCGGCCGAACGCGGCGACCGCCTCACGCACGGCGGACTCGTACAGCTCGGGGACCTCCTCCAGGGTGCGGGCGACCTTCAGGCCGCGGCCGCCACCGCCGAACGCGGCCTTGATCGCGATCGGCAGGCCGTGCTCCTCGGCGAACGCCACGACCTCCTCCGCACCGCTCACCGGGTCCGGTGTGCCGGCGACCAGCGGCGCACCCGCGCGCTGCGCGATGTGCCGGGCGGCGACCTTGTCCCCCAGGTCCCGGATGGCCTGCGGCGGCGGGCCGATCCAGACCAGACCCGCGTCCAGGACGGCCTGCGCGAACTCCGCGTTCTCCGACAGGAAGCCGTAACCCGGATGGACGGCGTCCGCGCCGGACTCGCGGGCGGCGTTCAGGATCTTGTCGATGACGAGATAGCTGGTGGCCGGGGTGTCACCGCCCAGGGCGAACGCCTCATCCGCGGCGCGGACATGCAGAGCGTCCCGGTCCGGGTCGGCGTAGACGGCCACGCTCGCGATCCCGGCGTCCCGGCAGGCCCGGGCCACGCGGACAGCGATTTCGCCACGGTTGGCGATGAGCACCTTGCGCACGATTGAGGCTCCCTCCTTGAAACAAGCCGAGTTTAGGGACTGCCGACACGGCACTTCGACCCGTCCCCGATGGTGAGCTTGCCCACACGGAGCGTGATACGAGGCTCGCTCGACCAGAGAAAGCCCATGTCGCACCGCGGTACGCAGGACTCCTGCGGGAAACCCTAGCCCTGTCATGTGGCCAAGGTCTCTGTGCGGGCGTGCTGCGGCCCACTCTGATTCTTTGTCGAGTCCCTACGAATGGCCCAATGATTCTTTGCTGCCACCCGAACCCTTGTCCCTTGGTTTACCCGTTAGTAGCGTTCGCGGTGTCTCGAACGTACCTGGAGTAACAGGCTGTCGGCGTGAGAGTGGGTGGGGCCCGGTGGTGCGCAGACCGGTGGCATGGGTCGTGGCGGTCGTCCTCCTCGCGGAGGCGCTGTTCGTCGTGGCGGTGAACTGGCTCCTCGGCGTGGTCGTCGACCGCCAGAAGATGTCCCTGGCCGGCCTGGATCCGGACGTCATGGCGATGTCCTCGAAGATCGCCGGCATCGTCTTCGGGCTCTACTTCGCGCTGTGCGCACTGGTGGCCCTGCTCGTCGCGGTACGCGACCGCGCGCCGGCCGGTTTCGGCCGCGTCGCGCTGATCAGCGCCGCCGTGGTGCACGGCCTGCTCGGCGCGTTCGCCTGGGGTCTGTTCGGCTGGACGGCGTTCGTGTTCATGATCGTCGTCCTCGGGCTGATCGTGCTGCTGCTGATGACGTACGACCGCGCGGCCGGCCCGCAGGGTGTGGCCGCCGGCGGTCCGCCCGGGCCGGGCGCCGGGCCGGCGGCGGGGCCGGGGCCGGACGCGCAACCCGTCGACGGGGACGCGCCGGCGGACCGTACGCACGAGCCCCGGGACGGCGACGACGAACCCCGGGATTCCGTCCCGCCCCGGGGCGCCGTCCGTGCCGAGGTCACCGCTCCGGCGCCCACAACTCCGTGATGCCGACGCCCAGTTCCGCCAGGAGCCTGCGGATCAGGGGCAGGCTGATGCCGATCACATTGCCGTGGTCGCCCTCGATGCCCTCGATGAACGGCGCCGAACGGCCGTCCAGGGTGAAGGCGCCGGCCACGTGGAGGGGCTCTCCGGAGGCCACGTAGGCGGCGATCTCGGCGTCGCTGGGCTCGCCGAACCGGACGACGGTGGAGGCGGTCGCCGACACGTACCGCTTGGCCTGCGTGTCCCACACGCAGTGCCCCGTCTGGAGCACCCCGGCCCGCCCGCGCATGTCCTTCCAGCGGGCGGTGGCCTCCTCGGCGTCGGCCGGCTTGCCGAGCGCCCGGCCGTCCAGTTCCAGCACCGAGTCGCAGCCGATCACCAGGGCGCCCTGCACCTCGGGCCGTGCCGCGACCACCGACGCCTTGGCCTCGGCCAGGGCGAGCGCCAGCTCCGCCGGGGTCGGCGCGGTGACGGCGTCCTCGTCGACGCCGCTCACGATGACCTCGGGGGCGAGTCCGGCCTGCCGGAGCAGGCCCAGCCGGGCGGGGGACTGGGAGGCGAGCACGAGTCGCCTGCGGTGGTTGGCAGTCATGCGGTCAGGTTAGCCACGGCGCGCCGGGCGGCTCACCTCAGGCCGATCACGATCATCACCAGGACCATGGCCAGCGCCATGAGGAGACCGAGCCGCCGGAGCATGTTCTGCGCCTCGCGCAGCTCCTCGGGCGGCTCGTTCTCCGGATCTGACCACAGCATGCTCCCAGCGTGCGGCCGGCCCGGGTGCCGGTGCCTGAGTAGGCGTACTCAAATCGGCACCCGGGGCTCCCGCCGCCGTCCGGTCAGCCCTGGCCCGGCCAGTAGGTCCGCGTCCACGACGCCGGTCCCGGCGCCGGGACGTGCCGGGACGCGAGGCGGGCCGGATCGGACCACGCGTCCCTCGGGCCCCGCGCGCCGGACGGCGCGGTGGCCGCCGCCGCGGCGCGGGCGCGGACCACCGCCAGGGCGGCGGCCAGCTCCTCCGGGGTCGGGTTGCCTCGTACGACCTTGATGTTCATGACCGCTCCCGGGGTCGGCGGGGCCTACAGGGGGATGTTGCCGTGCTTCTTCGGAGGGAGGGATTCCCGCTTGGTGCGCAGTTGACGCAGGCCGCGGACGATGTGCGCGCGGGTGTCGGAGGGCATGATCACGGCGTCGACGTAGCCGCGTTCGGCCGCGACATAGGGGTTGAGGAGCGTGTCCTCGTACTCCTGGATCAGGCGGGCGCGGGTGGCCTCGGCGTCGTCCGCCTCGGCGATGGTGCGGCGGTGCAGGATGTTGACCGCGCCCTGGGCGCCCATGACGGCGATCTGGGCGGTGGGCCAGGCCAGGTTGAGATCGGCGCCCAGGTGCTTGGAGCCCATGACGTCGTAGGCGCCGCCGAATGCCTTGCGGGTGATGACGGTGATGAGGGGGACGGTGGCCTCGGCGTAGGCGTAGATCAGCTTGGCGCCGCGCCGGATGATGCCCTCGTGCTCCTGGCCGACGCCCGGCAGGAAGCCGGGCACGTCCACGAAGGTCAGCACCGGGATGTTGAAGGCGTCGCAGGTGCGCACGAAGCGGGCGGCCTTCTCGGAGGCGGTGATGTCCAGGCAGCCGGCGAACTGCATCGGCTGGTTGGCGACCACCCCGACCGGGCGGCCCTCGACGCGGCCGAAGCCGGTGAGGATGTTCGGCGCGAACAGGGCCTGGGTCTCGAAGAACTCGGCGTCGTCCAGGACGTGCTCGATCACCGTGTGCATGTCGTAGGGCTGGTTGGCGCTGTCGGGGACGAGCGTGTCCAGCTCGCGGTCCTCGTCGGTGACGGCGAGGTCCGCCTCCTCCGGATAGGCCGGCGCCTCGGAGAGGTTGTTGGACGGCAGGTACGACAGCAGCTGCTTGACGTACTCGATGGCGTCCTTCTCGTCGCCGGCCATGTGGTGGGCCACGCCGGAGGCGGTGTTGTGGGTGCGGGCGCCGCCCAGTTCCTCGAAGCCGACGTCCTCGCCGGTGACGGTCTTGATGACGTCCGGGCCGGTGATGAACATGTGCGAGGTCTGGTCGACCATGACGGTGAAGTCGGTGATGGCCGGGGAGTAGACCGCGCCGCCGGCGCACGGGCCGACGACCAGGCTGATCTGCGGGATGACACCGGAGGCGTGCGTGTTGCGGCGGAAGATCTCGCCGTACGCGCCGAGGGAGGCGACGCCTTCCTGGATGCGGGCGCCGCCGGAGTCGTTGATGCCGATGACGGGGCAGCCGGTCTTCAGCGCGAAGTCCATGACCTTGACGATCTTCTGGCCGTAGACCTCGCCGAGGGCGCCGCCGAAGACGGTGAAGTCCTGGGAGAAGACGGCGACCGGGCGGCCGTCGACGGTGCCGTAGCCGGTGACCACACCGTCGCCGTAGGGACGGTTGCGGTCCAGGCCGAAGTTCGTGGAGCGGTGCCGGGCGAACTCGTCCAGCTCGACGAACGAGCCCTCGTCCAGCAGCAGTTCGATCCGCTCACGGGCCGTCAGCTTGCCCTTGGCGTGCTGCTTCTCGACGGCGCGTTCCGAACCGGCGTGCGTCGCCTCGTGGATGCGCCGCTGGAGATCCGCGAGCTTCCCCGCGGTCGTGTGAATGTCGATCCCTTGGATCTCGTGACGCTCTTCCGGCTCGGACATCGGGATGCGGCTCCCTGCCTGCTCAAAAGGGGGGACGGTTACTCGTTCGTAGAGTAGTGGTGGGGCTACCGATCGGCAGTGCGTCGTTTACCACACCTAGGGTGGCTTGCATGACGCCGCAGAATCCATCAGACGACAGCCGCTGGTCCGACCTCGACCGCCCGCCCCTGAACGCCGCGGCACTGCGGCGCGGGCTGGTCCGGGAAGGGGGGCTGTACCGCGACATCGAGGTGGTACGGCAGACCGGTTCCACCAACTCCGACCTCGTGGCGCGGGCCGCCGCCGGCAAGGCCGAGGAGGGGGTGGTGCTGGTCGCGGAGGAGCAGACGGCGGCCCGGGGCAGGCTGGACCGGCGGTGGAGCGCGCCGCCGCGGTCCGGGCTGTTCTTCTCCGTCCTGCTCAGGCCCCGTGAGGTGCCGGTGGAACGGTGGGGCTGGCTGCCGCTGCTGACCGGGGTCGCGGTGGCGACCGGGCTGGCGCGGGCGGCGGGCGTGGACACGGCGCTGAAGTGGCCGAACGACCTGCTGGTGACCGTCGGCGGTCAGGAGCGGAAGGCCGGGGGCATCCTCGCGGAGCGGGCCGGTGACGACGGTGTCGTCATCGGCGTCGGCATCAACGTCAGCCTGCGGGCGGAGGAGCTGCCGGTTCCGCAGGCGGGGTCGCTGGCGCTGGCCGGGGCGGCGGGGACGGACCGGGACCCGTTGCTGCGGGCGGTGCTGCGGGCGCTGGAGGACTGGTACGGGCGCTGGCGGGCGGCGGGCGGCGATCCCGCGGAGTGCGGGTTGCAGGAGACGTACACGGCGGGGTGCGCCACGCTCGGGCGGGAGGTCCGGGCCGAGCTGCCCGGCGACCGGTCGGTGGTGGGGGAGGCCGTGGCGCTGGACGGTGACGGACGGCTGGTCATCGCCACGGAGGAAGGGGTCCAGCAGCCGGTGGGGGCGGGCGACATCGTCCATCTGCGGCCGGCGTGACCCTTCCGGGGGCTCGGCCGGGGTCTTCGGGTGCGGTGTGGTCCGGTCCGGTGTGGTGCCGGGGTGCAGGGCGTGGCGGGTGCCTGCGGCGGCTGTGCGGGGTGCGGTGCGCGTTCGGGGTTCGTCTCGGTGTCCCGTGGTGTCCCGGTGCGGGGCATGGGCGGGATGCCTGCGGTGCCTGTGCGGGGATGTGGGGGTGCGCGTCACGCCGGAGGCCCGCGCCGGAGGTGTCCGTGCTCGGAACGGCGCGGAATCGGTTGGCCGTAGAGGTTCTCGTGCCGCCGCGCCAGCCGCCGCGGACGGGCACTCACCGGCGCGTTCCGTTAAGACGGAAGGGCCTCGGCGGCGCCGCCACCCGCGGCCGAGGCGCTGGTGCCGGCTGGTGTTCCCGGTGCCGGGAAGGGGCCCGTCGGCTCAACCCGACGGAGTGAGCTGGCGCACACCTGCCGTAGAGTTGAGGCCGGTCGAAACCTGACCGTGGCAGATCGGAAGGGCAGCAGGCGTGACCGTCGACGACACGGGCTCCGGCGCTGGCGGGGACGGCCGGGTGGATCCCCACGCCCCCGACAACGGCGAGGACCCGCTGGCCCTGCGGCTCGAACAGCTCATCCTGGGTGCCGAGCGCCGCTACACCCCGTTCCAGGCGGCCCGGAGCGCCGGTGTCTCCATGGAGCTGGCGTCCCGGTTCTGGCGGGCCATGGGGTTCGCGGACATAGGGCAGGCGAAGGCGCTCACCGAGGCCGACGTCCTGGCCCTGCGGCGGCTCGCCGGTCTGGTGGAGGCCGGGCTGCTCAGCGAGGCGATGGCGGTGCAGGTGGCCCGGTCCACGGGGCAGACCACCGCCCGGCTGGCCGAGTGGCAGATCGACTCGTTCCTGGAGGGGCTGACCGAGCCTCCGGAGCCCGGCATGACCCGCACCGAGGTGACGTACCCGCTGGTCGAGTTGTTGCTGCCGGAGCTGGAGGAGTTCCTGGTCTACGTCTGGCGGCGGCAGCTCGCCGCCGCGACGGGCCGGGTCGTGCAGGCCGCCGACGACGAGGAGATGGTCGACCGGCGGCTCGCCGTCGGCTTCGCCGACCTCGTCGGTTTCACCCGGCTCACCCGCCGGATGGAGGAAGAGGAGCTGGGCGAGCTGGTGGAGGCCTTCGAGACCACCGCCGCCGACCTGGTGGCCGCGCGCGGCGGCCGGCTGATCAAGACCCTCGGCGACGAGGTGCTGTACGCGGCGGACGACGCCGGGATCGCCGCGGACATCGCGCTGCGCCTGGTGGAGACGCTGGCGAACGACGAGACGATGCCCGAGCTGCGGGTCGGCATGGCCTTCGGCACGGTGACCACCCGGATGGGTGATGTGTTCGGTACGACGGTGAACCTGGCCTCCCGGCTGACCTCGATAGCCCCGCGTGATGCCGTGCTGGTGGACAGCGCCTTCGCCGAGGAGCTGATCCGTACCGGCGAGGCGCCCGTCTCCGAGGCGGAGGCCGCGGCGGCCGAGAAGGAGGGCGAGGACCCGCCGTCGTACCGCTTCGCTCTCCAGCCGATGTGGCAGCGGCCGGTGCGCGGGCTCGGCGTGGTCGAGCCGTGGCTGCTCAACCGCCGTGAGGGCCGGTCCTCCTAGCCGCGCCCGCCGGGCCGTCGAGCACGTCCGCGCACAGGCCGATCAGGAGCGGGCACATGCCGGTGGGAGCCGGTGCCGGGCTCGGCCTGGCCGCAGTGGCGGTGGATGCCGGTGCCGGGACGCGCTCGGGCCGGCGGGCCGCGCCGCGCCCGGCCCCGGACGCCGGCGCACCGGACCGCCCACCGCTCCGGCCGCCGGGCCCCGGGCACCGAGCCCTGCACCGCCGTCCGGCGCGACCCGGCCCACCGCACCGCCGTCCACGGCCCCCGGCCCTCACCGCTCCCACCGAGGACGCCCGCCGGCGCGTGCGCCCCGTCCCCGACGGATCGCGCAGCTGTGTGTCACGGTTGCCTCCGCGCCGCGGGCCATGGCCGGCGCGCGCTCCGCGGTGCCGTGGGCGGTGCGCCGGGAGACGGCCGGGACGTCACTCGAACGGGCGTAGGACCCCGGGTCTTTTCCCGGATCGGGTACGGCTGCGATGATCGGTCCCACAGTGAGTTAACCCGCGTTAACCGGAGGGTGTCATGAGCGAGGAGCGGTACGGGGAGTTCGTGCTGGTGCGGCGGCACGGGCAGGTCGCGGAGCTGGTGCTGGACCGGCCCAAGGCGATGAACGCCGTCTCCACCGGGATGGCCCGCTCCCTCGCGGGCGCGTGCGCCGCGCTCGCCGGTGACCGAGATGCCCGGGTGGTCGTGCTGACCTCGTCGCACGAACGGGCGTTCTGTGTCGGGGCGGACCTGAAGGAGCGGAACTCCTTCACCGACGCCGACCTGGTACGGCAGCGGCCGGTGGCGCGGGCGGCGTACACCGGGGTGCTGGAGCTGCCCATGCCGACGATCGCCGCGGTGCACGGCTTCGCGCTGGGCGGCGGTTTCGAACTGGCGCTCTCCTGCGACCTGATCGTGGCGGACCGTACGGCCGTGGTGGGGCTGCCGGAGGTGTCCGTGGGCGTGATCCCGGGCGGCGGCGGCACGCAGCTGCTGCCCCGGCGGGTCGGGGCCGCGCGGGCCGCCGAGCTGATCTTCTCGGCCCGGCGGGTGGAGGCGGAGGAGGCCGCCCGGCTCGGGCTGGTGGACCGGCTGGTGGAGGAGGGCCGGGACCGCGAGGAGGCGCTGGCGCTCGGGGCGCGGATCGCCGGGAACTCGCCGGTCGGACTGCGGGCCGCCAAGCGGGCGCTGCGGCTCGGCCACGGGCTGGACCTGCGGGCCGGTCTGGAGGTCGAGGACGCGGCATGGCGCTCGGTGGCCTTCTCGGGCGACCGGGCGGAGGGCGTGGCCGCCTTCAACGAGAAGCGCAAGCCCGAGTGGCCCGGGGAGTAGCGGTCCGCCGACGGGGCACGGGGAAGGGTGCCGGGCCGCGGGGCCGGTCATTGTCCACCTGATCGCCGCACAGACATCCCTTATATCCGCATTACTCCCTAATCTGGAGTAATGGCTGAGGACAAGCGGCTCGCCGCGGTCGTGGCGCTGGCTCAGGGCATGGCGGCGGCGCACACCCCGCGCGAGTGCTGGCAGGCCGCCGCCCTCGGCGCCTGCCACGCGCTGGACGGCGGCTTCGCCGCGCTGTCGGTGTGGGAGCGGGAGCTGGGCCGGCTCCGGGTCCTCGCGAACGTGGGGGACAGGGCCGCGGACGAGGAGGAGTTCCCGGAGGCCGAGACCTACCCGGTGCACCAGTTCCCGGAG
The DNA here is from genome assembly GCF_033366695.1 of Streptomyces sp. SCL15-4. NCBI lineage: Bacteria > Bacillati > Actinomycetota > Actinomycetes > Kitasatosporales > Streptomycetaceae > Streptomyces > Streptomyces sp. SCL15-4. Next base: position 3,369,321 of record NZ_JAOBTQ010000001.1, on the reverse strand, counting down.
ATCACCGAGTTCCTGCACGAGCGGTGGGCCGGCGGCGGAGGGCCCAACGCCTGGGTGGAGACCGCCGACGGCTCGGCCGCCGGAACCCCGGGCTACTTCCACCAGCGGGTCGCCGCCCTGCGGCGCCGGGGACGCGGGTGCTGTGTCGTCGCCCCCGTCGTGCTGCACGGCCGGGCCTGGGGCGAGCTGTACGTGGCCCGCCCGCCCGGCGCCCCGGTGTTCGCGCGGGCCGACTCCGACTTCGCCACCGTGCTCGCCGCCGTCGTCGCCGCGGGCATCGCGCAGACCGAGCGGCTGGAGGAGGCCCGCCGGCTCGCCTACACCGACGCCCTCACCGGCCTCGCCAACCGGCGGGCCGTGGACGTGTGCCTGGAGGAGGCCGTCGAGCGGCACCGCGCGGAGGGCGCGGTGGTCAGCCTCGTCGTCTGCGACCTCAACGGGCTCAAGCGGGTCAACGACACCCTCGGGCACGCCGTCGGCGACCGGCTCCTGGAGCGCTTCGGCTCGGTGCTGTCGCTGTGCGGCGCGATGGTGCCGGGCGCGCTGGTCGCGCGGCTCGGCGGGGACGAGTTCTGCCTGGTCGCGGTCGGGCCGCCCGCCGACGACGTGGTGAAGGCGGCGGACGAGCTGTGCCGCAGGGCCGGGGAGCTGGAGCCGGGGGAGGGGGTCGCGTGCGGGGTCGCCTCGACCGAGGAGGCGATCGGCGAGGTGCGCGACGCCCGGCGGCTGTTCCGGCTCGCGGACGCCGCCCAGTACCGGGCGAAGGCGCTGCGCCTGGACCGGCCGGTGGTGGCCGGGCGGGAGGGGCCGGGCGACCCGGTGGTCCGGCTGGCCGACGAGCCGCCGCCTCCGCGCGCCGAGCGGCGCCGGTTCCGCGGGCGCCTGCCGTGAGGCGAAGCCCACACCGTGCGGTAAGGGGTGCCTCCGGTGTCCACTAGTGACACCGCCGCATTCAATGCGTAGGCTCCTGAATATGGATATGCACACTGTGGTGGTGGGGACGTCCGGGGTCACGGCGTCCGACGTTCTCGCCGTGGCGCGCGGCGGTGCCCGCATCGAGCTGTCGGCGGAGGCGGTGGCGGCCCTCGCGGCGGCCCGGGAGATCGTGGACGCGCTGGCGGCCAAGCCCGACCCGGTCTACGGCGTCTCCACCGGCTTCGGCGCCCTGGCGACCCGGCACATCAGCCCGGAGCTGCGCGCCCAGCTGCAGCGCAACATCGTCCGCTCGCACGCCGCCGGCATGGGTCCCCGGGTGGAGCGCGAGGTCGTACGGGCCCTGATGTTCCTGCGGCTCAAGACCGTCTGCTCGGGCCACACCGGAGTGCGGCCCGAGGTCGCGCAGACCATGGCCGACGTGCTGAACGCCGGGATCACGCCGGTCGTGCACGAGTACGGCTCCCTCGGCTGCTCCGGCGATCTGGCCCCGCTGTCCCACTGCGCCCTCACCCTCATGGGCGAAGGCGAGGCGGAAGGCCCCGACGGACGTGTCCGGCCCGCCGGCGAGCTGCTCGACGAGCACGGGATCCGGCCCGTCGAGCTGCGCGAGAAGGAGGGCCTCGCCCTGCTCAACGGCACCGACGGCATGCTCGGCATGCTGGTCATGGCCCTCGCCGACCTGGACACCCTCTACAAGTCCGCCGACGTCACCGCCGCCCTCACCCTGGAGGCCCTGCTCGGCAGCGACAAGGTGCTCGCACCCGAGCTGCACGCCATCCGCCCGCACCCGGGGCAGGCCGCCAGCGCCGCCAACATGCTCGCCGTGCTGAAGGGTTCGGGGCTCACCGGACACCACCAGGACGACGCCCCGCGCGTCCAGGACGCCTACTCCGTGCGCTGCGCCCCGCAGGTCGCCGGCGCCGGACGCGACACGCTCGCGCACGCCCGCCTGGTCGCCGAGCGGGAGCTGGCCTCCGCCGTGGACAACCCCGTCGTCCTGCCCGACGGAAGGGTGGAGTCCAACGGCAACTTCCACGGCGCGCCCGTGGCCTACGTACTGGACTTCCTCGCCATCGCCGCCGCCGACCTCGGCTCCATCGCCGAGCGCCGCACCGACCGGCTGCTGGACAAGAACCGCAGCCACGGCCTGCCGCCGTTCCTCGCCGACGACGCCGGTGTGGACTCCGGGCTGATGATCGCCCAGTACACCCAGGCCGCGCTGGTCGGCGAGCTGAAGCGGCTCGCCGTACCGGCCTCCGCGGACTCCATCCCGTCCTCCGCCATGCAGGAGGACCACGTCTCCATGGGCTGGTCGGCCGCGCGCAAGCTGCGCACCGCCGTGGACAACCTCACCCGGGTCATCGCCGTCGAGCTGTACGCGGCCACCCGCGCCGTCGAGCTGCGCGAGGGCCTCACCCCGGCGCCCGCCACGCGGGCCGTCCTCGACGCCGTGCGCGCCGCCGGCGTCCAGGGCCCGGGCCCGGACCGGTTCCTGGCGCCCGACCTGGCCGCCGCCGACGCCTTCGTGCGCGGCGGGAAGCTGGTGGCGGCCGTGGAGGAGGTCACCGGCCCGCTCCGGTGAACGAGGGCGGGGCCCCGCGCCGGGGCCCCGCCGGTCCGTGGCGGACCGTCACCTCGGCCCGGCGGCCCGCGCCTTCGCGACCGGCGGGAGACCGCGCAGGGCTTCTCGCTCGTCATCGCGCCGAGGCCGGCCGCGGTGTACACCGCGAGGGGCGCCGGGCGCGATGCCGGTGAACGTCTGGAGCACCGGGTCGCGCTCGGCGTCCGCGGACCCGGCCTCGCTCCGGCCGGGGACACCGCCGCGGAAGCCGGTCACCGCCATCGTCAAGATTTCGTCAAGGAAAGCTAAAGCCCCAGGCGTTCGCGGCGCACCGAGTACACGACGAAACCGGCGCCCACGGCGAGCAGCAGGCTGCCGCCGACGACGTACGGGGTGGTGTCGAACGAGCCGGTGTCGGCCAGTTCGGCCTCCGCGGTCGCCCGGTCCGTGCTCCCGGCCGGCGCCGACACCGCTCTGACCTGCACGGCCTGCGTGACCCGCGCCGGCGTCGAGGTGGTCGCCGTCTCTCTGTCCGGGGTGTTCTGCGAGGCGTTCGCGGACGGGACGAACCACAGTGCGCACAGCAGGGTGCCCGCGGCGGTGGCGGTCAGCAGCGGACGGCGAACGGATGACACGGAATATCGATCCCCTTGTGACGCTGGCGAATTGGCCGTGTGGGGCGATGTTAGTGAAAGGCGCGGGTCACAGGAAAGTCACGGGAGGTTTCGGCCGTACGCTCCCGCCATGAGCACAGAAGAGACATCACGCTTTGTGCGGCTTCGGGTGGAGCTGGTGCTGGAGGTGCAGGACGAGGGCGAGCTGACCAAGGCCGCGCTGCGCCGCCTCGCCGGGGACGACGAGCTGCCGCAGGCGGAGCGGGCCCACGCCGAGTCCGCTGTGACGGAAGACACCGCCGAGGCCCTGGCGTATCTCGTGGATCCGTTCGACCTGGTCAGCGAGGTGCCCGGGGTGGAGTTGCAGCAGGCGTCCTGGTCCAGCGAGCGCATCGACTACGACCCCGATTCGCCCGAGTGGGACCTGGACGAGGATGATGGGGAGGACGACGAACAAGAGGACGGCATCGGCTGAGCGTCCCGGGGCACCAGAACCCCGGACGGCACCCGCCGTCCGGGGTTTTCGTCGTCCCAGGGGACGCGCGGACCGTATCCCGCACCTCCGTCACCCGCCGCGAGCCGCGGACGTGGGATGCCCCACAGATCCACGGGGCGGGAACGGGACGAACCGGCCGTAGCGTTGAAGGTTCTTGACGGGGGACTCTCGGGGTTATCGCGACTCGGCAACGATGGAGAAGCTTGTGATGACGGACAGTAAGCGGCGCGGGCGCCTGGCGGCCGCTTCCGCTCTGCTCGGCGGTGTGCTGGTGCTCACGGCGTGTTCCGGCGGCGACGCCGACGCCTCCGGCGGCGGCAGCGGCGACACCTCGCAGGCCAAGGTCGACGAGGCGGCGGCCAAGAAGTCCTCCGAGGCGCAGATCACGATCACGCCGAAGGACGGCTCGGCCAACGCGTCGATCAACAACTCCGCCGCCGTGACGGTCGGCAAGGGCACGCTCACCGGCGTCACCATGACCGCCCAGGACGGCAAGTCCGTCGCCGGGCAGCTGTCCGCCGACAAGAAGAGCTGGAAGCCCAGCACCCCGCTGGAGCGGTCCACCACCTACAAGGTCGCCGCGGAGGCCAAGGACTCCGAGGGCCGCATAGCCCACGAGAACGCCTCCTTCACCACGGTCTCCCCGGCCAACAGCTTCATCGGCACCTTCACCCCGGACAACGGCTCCACGGTCGGCGTCGGCATGCCCGTGTCGATCAACTTCGACAAGGCGATCACCGACAAGGCGGCCGTGCAGAAGGGCATCACGGTCAGCTCCAGCAGCGGCCAGGAGATCGCCTGCCACTGGTTCGGCGCCAACCGCATGGACTGCCGCCCGGAGGACTACTGGAAGGAAGGCTCCACCGTCACCCTGAAGCTGGCGCTCGACGGCGTCCAGGGCGCGAACGGCGTCTACGGCGTCCAGCAGAAGACGGTCACCTTCCACATCGGCCGCAACCAGGTCTCCTACGTCGACGCGCAGACCAAGCAGATGAAGATCACGCAGGACGGCAAGGTCGTCAAGACCATACCGATCTCCGCCGGCTCGCCCGACAACAAGACGTACGAGGGCCGGATGGTGATCTCCGAGAAGTTCAAGCAGACCCGCATGAACGGCGCCACGGTCGGCTTCACCGACGACGACGGCAAGGGCGAGTACGACATCAAGGACGTGCCGCACGCCATGCGCCTGACCACCTCGGGCACCTTCATCCACGGCAACTACTGGGGCGCGCCGTCGGTGTTCGGCAGCGCGAACACCAGCCACGGCTGTGTCGGCCTGCGGGACGCGAAGGGCGCGAACGACCCGAGCACGCCCGCGGCCTGGTTCTACAACCACACGCTGATCGGTGACGTCGTGGTCGTCCAGCACACCGGCGACAAGACGGTCTCGCCGGACAACGGCCTCAACGGCTGGAACATGGACTGGGCGCAGTGGAAGGCCGGTTCGGCCGTCTGACGACCCCGCAGCACCTCGCGTTGATGCCGCCCCTTCCCGGGGCGGCATCGTCGTTTCACGGACCGCGCCTCGGGCATGTGCCCGGCGAGAGGTCCGGAGGACGGCGGCAGCGCGCCGCCATCGCCCGGCCATCCCGCGCAAGGGGAGACTCGCCGCGAGAGAGAACGCGGACGCCTGACACTCCATAACACCGCCTGGTTCCAAGGGACTTCGCGATTCTGTAACGGTGCTCCGGAGGGCGCGTAACAGTTTCCGGCCGTGCTTTCCCACCGTTCCCTCCGCTATTGAGCCGCGTGATCGCCTCCCGGCATACTTCGTTGCCCGGGAGGCCGACGCGCAATTGTGCGAGTCCGCCCCCGGCCGGGTGAACGGGGAATTCGCCCGGTACCTCATCTCCAGGGGGAGATCTTGCGCGTACAAGTGAAAAGAGCGGCCGCGGCCACCGTGGCGACGGCCGCGGCGGTAGCCCTCGCAGCGGGTATGACCAGCCCCGCGTCGGCCAAGCCCGCCCGCACCTCCGCGGGCGCCTCCGCGCTCACCGCCCAGCACCACGTCACCCTGATCACCGGTGACCGCGTCGCCCTCGACGCCAAGGGCCGCATCGTCGGCCTGGAGCGGGCCAAGGGCCGCGAGCACATACCCTTCCAGGTCCGCAAGGCGGCCGGCCACACGCTGGTCATCCCCGCCGACGCGGCCCGCCTGGTCGCCTCCGGCACGCTGGACCAGCGCCTGTTCGACGTGACCGAGCTGAACAAGGCCGCCACCCGCAAGGCGCACAAGAGCGGCCTGAAGGTCATCGTCGGCTACCGCGGCACCGCGTCCGCGGCCAAGGCCGACGTCCGGGACGCGGGCACCCTGCGCCGCAGCCTGAAGACGCTCAACGCGGACGCCGTCCAGACCCCGGCCGAGGACACCGCCGGACTGTGGGACGCCGTCACCAACGGCGACAAGACCGCCTCCGGCATCGCGCACGTCTGGCTCGACGGGGTCCGCAAGGCCAGCCTCGACAAGTCCGTGCCGCAGATCGGCGCGCCCGCCGCCTGGAAGGCCGGCTACACCGGCAAGGGCGTCAAGGTCGCCGTCCTGGACACCGGCGTGGACACCCGCCACCCGGACCTGAAGGACCAGGTGGCCGGAGCGAAGAACTTCACCTCCGCCGCCGACGCCACCGACCACTTCGGCCACGGCACGCACGTCGCCTCCATCGTGGCGGGCACCGGCGCCAAGTCCGGCGGCAAGTACAAGGGTGTGGCCCCGGACGCCAAGCTCCTCAACGGCAAGGTCCTGGACGACTCCGGCTACGGCGACGACTCCGGCATCCTCGCCGGCATGGAGTGGGCGGCCGGCCAGGGCGCCGACGTCGTCAACCTCAGCCTCGGCGGCTACGACTCTCCCGGCATCGACCCGCTCGAAGCCGAGGTCAACAAGCTCTCCGCCGAGAAGGGCGTCCTGTTCGCGATCGCCGCGGGCAACGACGGCCCCCAGTCGGTCGGTTCGCCGGGCAGCGCCGACGCCGCGCTCACCGTCGGCGCCGTCGACGACAAGGACCAGCTGGCGGACTTCTCCTCCACCGGCCCGCGCGCCGGCGACGGCGCCATCAAGCCGGACGTCACCGCGCCGGGCGTCGACATCACCGCCGCCGCGGCCGCGGGCAGCGTCATCGACCAGGAGGTCGGCCAGAAGCCCGAGGGCTACCTGACCATCTCCGGCACCTCGATGGCCACCCCGCACGTCGCGGGCGCCGCGGCCCTGCTGAAGCAGGAGCACCCCGACTGGCGCTCCACCGAGCTGAAGGGCGCCCTGACCGGCTCCACCAAGGGCGGCGCGTACACCCCCTTCGAGCAGGGCTCGGGCCGCATCCAGGTCGACAAGGCCATCAACCAGTCGGTCGTCGCCGACCCGGTCTCGCTGAGCTTCGGCGTCCAGCAGTGGCCGCACACCGACGACACCCAGGTCACCAAGAAGCTGACCTACCGCAACCTCGGCGACAAGGACGTCACGCTCACCCTGACCAGCTCCGCCACCGACCCCAAGGGCGCGGCGGCCCCGGCCGGCTTCTTCAAGCTCGGCGCGGACCGGGTCACCGTCCCGGCGCACGGCACGGCCGCGGTCGACCTCACCGTCGACACCAGGCTGGGCGGCACCGTCGACGGCGCCTACTCCGCGTACGTCACGGCGACGGGCGACGGCCAGAGCGTCCGCACGGCCGCCGCGGTGCAGCGCGAGGTGGAGTCCTACGACGTCACGCTGAAGGTCATCGGCCGGGACGGCAAGCCCGCCCCGTACTACAACGTCGACCTCAGCGGCGTGGCGGGCCTGGCGAACGGCACCTGGCTGACGCCGTACGACAAGTCCGGCACGGTGAAGGTGCGCGCGCCCAAGGGCACGTACATCCTCAACACCGCCGTCTACGCCGACCCGAAGAACGCCGCCAAGGGCACCGACTGGATCGCGCAGCCGAAGCTGACCGTCGGCAAGAAGCAGACGATCACCCTCGACGCGCGCAAGACCAAGCCGGTGGACATCACCGTCCCGGGCTCGGGCCTGAAGTCCCAGTTCGCCTCGCCGGCCTTCGACGTCACGATCGGCGACGGCCAGTACGGCTACGGCTGGTTCCTGGACTCGTACAAGAACTTCCGCACCGCGCACCTGGGCCCGCAGCTGCCCGCCGGCACGCTGCGCCAGCAGTGGGACGGCCACTGGACCAAGGGCGCGACGGAGGAGTACGCCGTCACCTCCGGCGGCCAGGTCAAGCAGCTCGCCACCGGCTACACCCGGCACTACAAGGCGGGCGACCTGGCCACGGTGAAGGTCCGGATGGGCGCGGCGGCCCGCGGCAAGAAGGGCTCCGTCGACGCGGTCGGCTGGCTGCCCGGCAGCTCCGGCGCCTCCTCCATCAGCATCCCGCAGAACCTGCCCGGCACCCGCACCCTGCACCTGTCCGCCAAGGACGGCGTGCGCTGGGAGCTGGAGTTCGGCCAGAACGGCGGGGTGGACCAGGACGGCTTCCCGGTCTCCGACGCCGGCTACTCGCTCGGCCGGTTCTCCTTCAAGGCCGGCCAGAGCTACACCAAGACGGTCAACACCGCGGTCTTCGGCCCGCACGTGGGCAAGGACTTCGGCATCTTCCGGGACGGCAACGAGATCTTCGGCGCGCTGCCGCTGTTCGCCGACTCCGCCAAGCACGCCGGGTACTCGGCCTACACCTCGGCGAACACCACCCTGTACCGCAACGGCACCAAGGTCGGCAGCAACGACGACCCGCTGTTCGGCGACAAGACCTTCAAGGTCCCCGCCGGCGACGCGGCGTACAAGCTGACGACCTCGGTCAAGCGGTCCGCGAAGGTGTCCGAGGCGTCCACCCGGATCGACGCGGCCTGGACCTTCCGCTCCAAGAAGCCGGGCAGCCTCACCCAGCTGCCCGCCTCCGCCCTGCACTTCGGTGCCACCACCGGCCTGGACAGCCGGGTCGCCGCGGGCAAGAAGGTCACCTTCCCGGTCACCGTGGAGGGCGCCGCCGCCGGCCGCAACCTGAAGTCCCTCGCCGTCTACGTCTCCTACGACGGCAAGAACTTCAAGAAGACCACCGTCAAGAACGGCAAGATCACCGTCAAGAACCCGGCGAAGAACAAGGCCGTCTCGTTCCGCGCCAAGATCACCGACAAGAAGGGCAACACGTCGGAGATCACGATCTACAACGCGTACTTCGGCAAGTGATCCCTCGCTAGCCGACCGTCCGCACCAGCGGCCCGCAGCAGGCACCCGCCCGCTGCGGGCCGTTCGCCGCTCGTGACCGGGACCCTTCCACCGTGACCGGCGCCCTCACCACGGCGGGACTAGACGGAGGGGATCGCCCGGGCGGCGTCCGTGCCCCAGCTGGCCAGCAGGCGCAGGGAGTCGGCGGTGGGAGAGTCCGGGTCGGCGTGGTAGGTGACCAGCGACATGTCCGAGCCGTCCGTCAGGCGGAAGCTCTCGAAGTTCAGCGCCAGGTCGCCCACCAGAGGATGGTGCAGGTGCTTGACGCCATGGCTCTTCTCCTTGACGTCGTGCGTGGCCCACAGCCGGCGGAACTCCTCGCTCTTCACCGACAGCTCGCCCACCAGCGCCGACAGCTTCGGATCGTCCGGGTGGCAGCCCGCATCCATGCGCAGGGCGCACACGATGTCGATCGCCTTCTGCTCCCAGTCGACGAACAGCGTCCGGTAGTCGGGGCGCAGGAACACCAGCCGGGCCCAGTTGCGCTCGCCCGGCGGCAGCTCCGCCCAGTCGCCGAAGAGGGCCGCCGCCATCGGGTTCCAGACGAGGATCTCCGCCCGCCGCCCCACGACGTACGCCGGCACGCCCTCCATGGTCCGCAGCAGCTGCCGCAGCGCCGGGCGCACCTGCTGCGGGCGCGCCCCCTGCTTCTTCTTCAGCGCCTTCGGCTTGGCCAGATGGGTCAGGTGGGCGTGCTCGGCGTCCGTCAGCCGCAGGGCCCGCGCGATCGCGTCGAGCACCTCCGCCGACACGTTCCGGCCGTTGCCCTGTTCAAGGCGCGTGTAGTACGCCACCGACACCCCGGCCAGCTGCGCCAGCTCCTCCCGGCGCAGCCCCGGCACCCGCCGGTGCCGTCCGAAACCGGACAGCCCCACGTCCTCCGGCTTCAGCCGGGCCCGCCGGCTGCGCAGAAACTCGCTCAGCTCCGCCCGCCGGTCCAGGGTCCGGCCGGTGAGGGCTGTCGTGTCCGGCTGCTCGTCCCTGCTGTCCATACGACCAGTATTCCTGGTCGTATGCCCGCGAGCCTGACCTCGCTGGTGGTAGGCACAGCGGTCGTACGCAAAGGCGTGGTCTGGGTGCGCGGCCGGGTACGCGGCAGGCTGGACGCCTGCCCGGCACCAAAGAAGCCCGGGCGCGAGATCGACCGCTAGGAGAACCCCGGCATGACCACTGTTGCCGCATACGCCGCGCCCGCCGCGAAGTCCCCGCTGGAGCGGACGACCATCGAGCGCCGCGCGGTCGGCGAGTTCGACGTCCTGATCGACATCAAGTTCGCCGGTATCTGCCACTCCGACATCCACCAGGTCCGCGAGGGCTGGGGCGAGGCGATCTTCCCGATGGTCCCCGGCCACGAGATCGCGGGCGTCGTCACCGAGGTCGGCAGCGGTGTGACGAAGTTCCGCGCCGGCGACCGGGTCGGCGTCGGCTGCATGGTCGACTCCTGCCGCGAGTGCGAGAACTGCCTGCGCGGCGAGGAGCAGTACTGCCTGAAGGGCATGGTCGGCACCTACAACGCCATCGGCAAGGACGGCGAGCCCACCTACGGCGGCTACGCCGAGAAGATCGTCGTCGACGAGAACTACGTCGTCCGCATCCCCGACGGCCTGTCCCTGGACGTGGCCGCGCCGCTGCTGTGCGCGGGCATCACCACGTACTCCCCGCTGCGCCACTGGAACGCGGGCCCCGGCAAGAAGGTCGCGATCGTCGGCCTGGGCGGCCTCGGCCACATGGCCGTCAAGCTCGCGCACGCCATGGGCGCCGAGGTGACGGTGCTGTCCCAGTCCCTGCGCAAGAAGGACGACGGGCTGAAGCTGGGCGCCGACCACTACCACGCCACCAGCGACCCGAAGACCTTCGAGGAACTGGCCGGCACCTTCGACCTGATCGTCTCCACCGTCTCCGCCCCGATGGACTTCGGCGCGCTGCTGTCGCTGCTGAAGGTGGACGGCGCGCTGGTGAACGTGGGCGCGCCCGAGGAGCCGGTCTCCCTCAACCTGTTCTCGGTGATCGGCGGCCGCAAGACCCTCGCGGGCTCCATGATCGGCGGCATCCGCGAGACCCAGGAGATGCTGGACTTCTGCGCGGAGCACGGCATCGGCGCCGAGATAGAGCTGATCGCCGCGTCCGAGATCAACGAGGCGTACGAGCGGGTCCTCGCCAGCGACGTCCGCTACCGCTTCGTGATCGACACGGCGACGATCTGACCCGCTCTCCCGCCGGGCCGTAGTGCTCTGCCGGGCCGCAGTCCTGCGGGGCTGCGGCCCGCGGCGGCTCGCCCGCCCGGACGCGCCGCTACTCCAGACCGAAGCCCTCACCGGCGCCGTACGCCCGCACCACCACGCCCCCGTCCGCCGCGGGCCGCACCACGTGCACCCGCCCGGCACCGGACACCAGCGCCTCCCCGTCGCCCACCGTGAGCATCGTGTTCTCGTCCACGGCGACCCCGTACGGAACCATGCGCCGCCCGACCGCCGCGACCAGCCGCGCCAGCGTCCCCCACTGGGCGGCGTGCACGTCCACCGCGAACGGCACCAGCCCGAGCCCGGCCCGGACCTCGACCTCGGCCAGGTCCTCGCCGGTCTCCTCCGGGCACACCGGGACGCCGTCCACCAGCCACCCGCCGACCACGGCCCGCCGCGCGGCGACGGCCGCACCGGCGGAGAAGCCCGCGTACGGCACCCCGCGCCCGGCCAGCAGCGCCGGCAGCCGCTCCAGGCACTCCGCGAGCGCCTCCTGATACGCGGGCGTGAGCCCACCGCACACCAGCAGCCCGTCGATCCCGTCCAGCGCGGCCTCCGGCGCGAACCGGCCGCCGAGCGGCACCGGCAGCGGCACCGGCACGCACCCCGGACCGGCCTTCCGCAGCGCCGCCGCGTACCGCTCGAACTGCGCCGCGCCGTCTCCCTCGTCCAGGATCAGACAGCCGACCCGCCGTTCGCCGCGCACCTCCCGCAGAAACGGTTCGTACACCTCGGCGCGCTCCCAGCCACCCCCGATCAGGAACGTACGACTGCCCATGCTCTCCCCTTCAGTCCCCGATGGCACAAGGGGCGAATGTACGGGGTACGGGCCGACGCCGTCGCCTCGTTTACGCCGGCGGCGTCCTCGCCGGCACGCTCGGGCGCCGTGCGATGGCTCAGCCGTTCGCCCTGGCCACACCGACCGGGCAGGACAGACCCGTGCCGCCGAGACCGCAGTAGCCCGCCGGGTTCTTGTCCAGGTACTGCTGGTGGTATGCCTCGGCCGGGTAGAAGGTGCGGCCCTCGGCCGGGAGGATCTCCGTGGTGATCGTGCCGTAGCCGGAGGAGGTCAGGACCTTCTGGTAGGCGTCGCGGGAGGCCTCGGCCGCCGCGGCCTGCTCCGGGGTGTGCGTGTAGATCGCCGAGCGGTACTGCGTGCCCACGTCGTTGCCCTGCCGGAAGCCCTGCGTCGGGTCGTGCGACTCCCAGAAGGTCTTCAGCAGGCTGTCGTAGGAGACCTGCCGCGGGTCGTAGACCACCCGGACCGCCTCCGTGTGACCGGTCAGGCCCGAGCAGACCTCCTCGTACGTCGGATACTCCGTGTAACCGCCCTGGTAGCCGACCAGGGTCGTGTACACGCCCGCCGGGAGCTGCCAGAACTTGCGCTCGGCGCCCCAGAAGCAGCCCAGGCCGAAGTCGGCGGTCTCCAGGCCCTCGGGGTAGGGACCCAGCAGCGGCGTGCCGAGGACGGTGTGGCGTTCCGGGACCGCGTAGGCGAGCGCGGGGCGGCCCTTGAGTGCCTGCTCGGGGGTGGGCAGCTGGGGCGTGCGGCCGAAGAGCATCGGGTCTCCCTGGTCGGTCGGGGTCGGGCGCCCGGGCGGCGCGCCGGCACCCGTACAACGCCCCGCGCACCCCCGGGCATTCCGGTCAGACGCGCGCCGCGGCCGTCTCCTCCACCAGCCGGACCGCCGTGTTCCGGACCCGGCAGTAGTACTCGGCCATGTCGCCGCGGTAGCGCCACGGCAGCGCGTTCACATGCCCGTCGACCAGCTTGAACTGCTCCAGCGCCGCCTCGTTGCGGTCCTGGAGGTGCAGGTAGTACGCCAGCAGGTGACGCAGTTCCGGCAACCGCGGGTGGGAGGGGTCGGCCGCCGCCGCGTCCGCGAGCGCCGCCTCGACCCGCGCCCGCATCTCCGGCGTGTTGTCGGCCTCGGTGTCGTCCGACTCGTCGTGCTCGAAGTGCGCGATCAGCGGCAGCGCGGTCAGCAGGCTGCCCAGCGGCGCGCCGGCCGCCGCCCGTTCGGCGAACTCGCGGGCCAGCCGCTCCGAGCCGCGCCACTTCGCGCACCAGTACTGGAGCGCCGAGAAGTGCGCCTCGTAGTGGTGCGGGGCGCGGCGGGTGACCTCCGCCCACAGGTCGTCCATCCGCGCGTTCGGATAGCCGAGGCCCAGCGCCACCCAGATCTCCGCGACGAACGGGGTCGGGTCGTCGGGGTTCAGCGCCGCTGCCCGCGCGACGTCCTCGCGGGCGGAGGTCAGCGTGCGGCGGAAGCCGTCGAACTGCTCCTGGGTCGTGTACTTCGCCTTCTTCCCGCCCCGGATCTTCCAGGCCAGGATCACCGTGCTGCGTGCGCGGACCACGGCCGCGTCCGGGTCGTCGGGCCGGACCGCCTCCCAGGCCAGCAGCCACGCGTCCTCCTCGGCCGCGCGGTCGGCCAGCAGGTAGGCGAGGGCCGAGCGGCGCTCCCAGTCCCGGCCGACCGCCGCGAGCAGGTCGGCGGCCGGCCGCCAGTCACCGCCGCGCACGGCCGTCAGCGCGGCCGTCCACTCCGCCGGCAGCGGAGCGGCGAGGTCGGTGTTCTGCCGTTCGGCGGGCAGCAGGCCGAGCTTCCCGGCGGCCTCGGCCGCCTGTGCGGCCTCGGTGTCGGCGTCGGTGTCCGCGTCGTCGTCGGGGCTCGGCGAGAAGAGTTCCTTCAGGAACACCCAGAGCAGCCACAGCAGGAAGATCGCCGTGGGGACGGCCAGGATGCCGAGGATCCAGAAGAGGACGGTCATGCGGGTGGGTCCGTTCGTTTCGGTGGTACGGGCGGGGTCGGGCGTCCGGATCCCGGCGGTGCGGGTTGGCCAGGCGTTCCGGCGGGGGCGGTGTGCCCGGCCGTGGTGGTGCGGGTGGCGGGTCAGGCGTGCTGGATCACCGGTGGCAGCAGCGCGCGCAGCCGGTCGGTGTCGGGGTGGTCGGCGACCGCGTCCTCCAGGGCCGCGTCCAGCACGGCCTCGGGGCTGTCGCCCTCCGCGCCCGCGCCCCAGCCGGGCAGCCGTACCGTCGCCGGGCCGGTCCAGGAGAACTCCCAGCGCAGCAGCGAACGGGCGCTGAACTCGGCCAGCACCATGGTGCGCAGCGAGCGGTGCAGCGTGGGCCGTACGAACGCGCGGAACGCCCGTCCCTTCGCGGCCGCCGCCTCCTCCGACAGCGGCAGCCGCTCCGCCAGCCGCCACAGCCGGCCGTCGTCGATGACGTCCAGCAGCGCGGCCAGCGTCGCCGGCTGCCCGGTGTACGCGGTCAGCGCCCGGTGCAGCGGGGTCCGCGCGGCGGACAGGTCCGCGGCCATCGAGGCGTTCAGCAGCTCTTCCCAGCCGGAGGCGCGCGGGTAGGCGAGCAGCTCGTCGAGGAGGACGGCGTCCTCCAGTGCGGCCAGGGTGCGCGCCGGGTCGGTCAGCAGCGCCAGTGCGGCTCCCGTGGCCTCGTCGGCGCGCCCGTCGGCGGGCAGCGCCTCGATCCGGCGCACGCGGTCGGCGGTCGGCGGGTGGGAGTCGTACGGCCCCACCGGCACCCGAGGCAGCTTCGTGCGGAGGCCCGCCGGCTCCGGTTCCCGGGCGGCCAGCAGCTGGCCGAAGCCGCCGAAGAACTCGCCGCGCGGCGGCAGCAGCCGGGCGGCGAGGCCCAGCGTGGCGTAGGAGTCCAGGTAGAAGTCGTGGGCGGCGGTCAGCGCCGGGATCTCGCGCAGCGCCGACGCGGTCGCGTCCCGGCCGGCGATCCGGGCGGCGGTCAGGTCGGCGGCGTACTCCTGGCCGCGCGCGGTGGACAGGGAGGCGCGCAGGTAGAGCTTGCCGTAGGCGGTGTAGATCCGGGCCATCGTCCGGTACGTCGCCCCGACGCCCGAGGTGTCGATCTCCTTGGCCTTCTTGCCCTTGGCCACCCGCTTGGCGGACGCCCTCTGCTGCCGGGTCCGGTCGGCGGCCACCTTGTCGTCCGCCTTGGCGTGGAACTGCCCGATGACCCGGCCGATCTGCACGCGCCCGCGCACCACGAGCGCGGACAGCCGGGTGTCACCGCCGGTGAAGTGCCCGAACTCGTGGGCGAGTACGGCGCGCAGCTGGGCCTCGGTCAGACCCGTCAGCAGCGGCACGCCGAGCGTGAGGTGCCGTGGGCCGGGGAGCAGGCCGAGCAGCCGCGGCTGCTCGCTGACGGACGCGTTGACCTCGCCGGTGAGCAGGACCCGGTCGGGGGCGCGGGTGCCGGCCGCCGCGGCCAGCTCCCGGACCAGCGCCCACAGCCGCGGTTCGGCGGCTTCGGTGACGGGGACGCCGGGCGGGTCCTCGCCCTTCGGGGTGCGCAGCATCAGCATGCCGCGTACGACGGGGATGGCCAGCAGTACCGTGACGAAGCCGACCTTCGCCGTGAGCGGGCCGTGGCCCCAGGTGAAGACGAGGACGTCGAGGCCGATCAGCGCGGCGAGCAGGACGAGGCTCAGCAGATAGAAGCCGAGCAGCAGAACGAGTGCGCGCAGCGCGCGCAGCATTGCGCCCATCGGGCAGATCCCCCCACAGGACCCCGGAAACGGGACATGGCGAAGCGGCGGAAAAGGACATGACGGCCGGACCGGGTCGGCGGACGGCCGGTGCGGGTGTTGCTGGTGATGTGGTGTGGATGGTGCTGGTGGTGCGGTGTGGGGGGAAGCGGAGTATGCCCTACCGCAGGTCAGAAGGGCAATGTGAGGAACATATAAAGGCGGGCGGCCCGGCCCGCCTGGCCGGCCGGCCCCGTCAGCCGGGCAGGCCCGCCGGGCTGCCGCCGTTGGACTCGTAACCGGCCACCGCCAGCGCGCGGTGCAGGGCGAAGGCGGCGGCAGGGTCGTCGGCCAGGGTCCACGGCAGCGCGCCCACATGCCCGTCGACGTGGACGAGCTGGTCCATGGCCTCGGCCCAGCGCTCGGCGCGGACCAGGAAGAAGACCAGCAGATGCCGGACGTGCGGGAGCGTCGGGTCGTCGGGGCCGGCGGCGTGCACCGCGTGCAGCGCGCCGTGGATCGCCTTGGTGACGACCTCGCTCTGGTAGAAGCTCGCGACCAGATTCACCTCGGGAAGGTGCTCGAACACCGCGAACAGCGGCAGCGCGGCGAGCAGCGAGCCCTCCGGCGCGCGGGCCGCCGCGTTCTCGGCGAAGGAGTAGGCCTGCGCACGCGAGCCGTGCCACTTCTCGCACCAGTAGTGCAGCGCGGCCAGATGCGCGCCCATGTGATACGGCGCACGGTCGAGGATCTTGGCCCACAGCTGCTCGAACTCGGCGGGCGGATAGGCCAGCCCGCGCCCGATGGACAGCTCTATGACGTACGGCACCGGATCGCCGGGCGCCAGCAGGGCGGCTTCCGCGCAGGCCTTGCGGGCCTCCTCCATGATGATCCGGAACTCGTCCGTGCCCGGTGTCGACGTCCGCCACGCCTGCTGCACCAGGAACTCCGCGTGCACGGCGGCGGCGCCCGCGTCCTTGGGCTTCTCCGCCCGCCACACCCGCAGCCACTGGCCGCCCGGCGTCTCGTGCACCCCGCCGGGCCGCTGCTGGAGTTCCAGCGCGGCGGCGCCGGCGAATGCCTGCACCCGCTGCCAGCGCAGCTCGCCCCGGGCCTCGGTGCCGGCCAGCAGCTGGGCGGCGGCCCGGTAGTCCTGGGTGCGCTGCACCAGGTCCAGGGTCTTCAGCAGGTCCTGGTCCGGGCCGGGCAGACGCACGTCCAGCTCCTCCTCGCGCAGGAAGCCGTAGGCCGCCGGGTCGGCGGCGTCCGGGTGTCCCGCCGGGACCCGCTGGATCCCGCCGCGCCCGCGCCGCAGAACCGGGAGCAGGACGAGGCTCAGCACGAGCAGCGCCATGAGCAGCCAGAGAATCGCCATGCATCAAGCGAACCAGACCCCGCCGACAATTGGCGAACCCCGCCGCCACCCTGTGGAAAACTCTCGATCAGAGCATGACAGCAATGTTGCAGAAGAGGGCGAAGACTCCTGCCGGGCGTCGGAAACCGGCCGGGCGCATTACGCTCGATGCACATGAGCGACAGGCACATCAGCGACCACTTCGAGACCCTCGCGATCCACGCGGGCAACACCGCGGACCCTCTCACCGGCGCGGTCGTCCCGCCGATCTACCAGGTGTCCACCTACAAGCAGGACGGCGTCGGCGGGCTGCGCGGCGGTTACGAGTACAGCCGCAGCGCCAACCCGACCCGGACCGCGCTGGAGGAGAACCTCGCCGCGCTGGACGGCGGCCGCCGCGGCCTCGCCTTCGCGTCGGGCCTGGCGGCCGAGGACACGCTGCTGCGTACGCTCCTCGGTCCCGGCGACCACGTGGTGATCCCCGACGACGCCTACGGCGGCACGTTCCGGCTCTTCGCCAAGGTGGCCACCCGCTGGGGCGTGGAGTGGTCCGTCGCCGACACCGCCGACCCGGCCGCCGTCCGGGCCGCGATCACCCCGAAGACGAAGGCCGTCTGGGTGGAGACCCCTTCCAACCCGCTGCTCGGCATCACGGACATCGCCGCCGTCGCCCAGGTCGCCCACGACGCGGGCGCGAAGCTCGTCGTCGACAACACCTTCGCGACCCCCTACCTCCAGCAGCCGCTGGCGCTCGGCGCCGACGTCGTCGTGTACTCGCTCACGAAGTACATGGGCGGCCACTCGGACGTCGTCGGCGGTGCGCTGGTCGTCGCGGACCAGGCGCTGGGCGAGGAACTGGCCTACCACCAGAACGCGATGGGCGCCGTGGCCGGCCCCTTCGACTCCTGGCTGGTGCTGCGCGGCACCAAGACCCTCGCGGTGCGCATGGACCGGCACGGCGAGAACGCCACGAAGATCGCCGACATGCTGACCCGGCACCCGCGCGTGACCCAGGTGTACTACCCGGGCCTGCCCGACCACCCCGGCCACGAGGTCGCCGCCAAGCAGATGAAATCGTTCGGCGGCATGGTGTCGTTCCGCGTCGCGGGCGGCGAGGAGGCCGCGCTCCAGGTGTGCGGCCGTACCGAGGTGTTCACCCTCGGCGAGTCCCTCGGCGGTGTCGAGTCCCTGATCGAGCACCCCGGCCGGATGACGCACGCCTCCGTGGCCGGCTCCCAGCTGGAGGTCCCGGCCGACCTGGTGCGCCTGTCCGTGGGCATCGAGAACGTCGATGACCTGCTGGAGGACCTCAAGCGGGCCCTCGGCTAGGCACGGCCCCACGGGCCGGGCGGGATCACCGGCCGGTGACCGGTGGAGTCGTCCGCGAGGGCGGCTCCACCCACGGCCGGGCCTCGGCCGCCCACACGGCGAACGCGAGGACCGCCGCGCACGCCAGCAGCCACAGCACCCGGCGCGCGAGCCGGCGGCGCCGCAGCAGCCGGTCCCCGCGGCGCACCGCGTCCGCGTACAGTGCCGGCGGCACCGGCGCGACGGCCCGGCCCAGCACCGCCCGCACGGCGTCCTCCCGCTCCCCGCGCCTCACCATGGCCTCCGGCACCGGCGGGGCGACGGCGGCCGGGCGCCCCGCGCCGGCCTCCCCGAGAGCGGACACGCGCGCGCGGGACGGCGACGCGCCCTCATGGCCGCGTATGCCATGCCGTGGGCCAGCACGCTTGTCCCTGCGCGCCTTCCGGGTGCGCGGGTCATGACGGGGCCGCCTTCGTGACCGCCCGGCCCGCCGGCGCCGGCCGGGCGGGGTGCAGCACGGTGGCCGTCGCGCGGTCGCAGACGGTGCGGACGCGCTCCGCGGGCAGGCCGAGCAGCGCCGCCGTCCGCTCCTCGGCCAGGCCCTCGTAGACCCGCAGCACCAGAACCAGCCGCTCCCGCGCGGTGAGCCCGGCGAGCGGGCCGCGCGGACCGGACCGGGCACGTCCGAAGGCGCCGGAGCGGTGCCAGACGGTGCGCGCGAAGCGGGTGGCGAGGTACTGGCGCGCGCAGTCGTACGGGTCATCGCCGCGCAGCCGGTCCCAGCGGGCGTAGGTGTGGGCGAGGGCGAGCGTCAGCAGGCGCCGTGCGCGCGGGTTGGCGTCCGGGGCCTCCGCGGTGAGCAGCGTGGCCGCGAGCAGCAGGCGCCCCGCCGCGCCCGCGACGAACGCCTCGAACTCCCGGGCCCGGCGCTCGTCGCGAGCCGGCTGCCGATCACGCACCGCGCCTCCCCTGACCGGGTCCGGTCCGGACCCGGTCTCATATCAAGCCAGGGGCGGCCCGGGGGTCAAGACGTGGGATCCCTCCGGTGCGGTCGCGGCTCAGGAGGCCGACGGCTGTTCCGCCGGCCCGACGCCCGGCACGGACATCCGCGCGGAGAGCGCGTGATTGAAGCGGGTCAGCAGCGTGCAGAACTGCTCGCGCTCCTCCGGCGCCCAGTCGTGTGTCAGCTCGGCCATGAGCTGACGCCGGGACGAGCGCACCTCCTCCAGCCGGACGGCGCCGCGCGGCGACAGCTGGAGCACCACCGCCCGCCCGTCCTCCGGGTGCGAGGTGCGCTTGACCAGGCCGGTGTCGACCAGCGGCGCCACCTGCCGGGTGACCGTGGAGGAGTCGATGCCCATGCTCGCCGCCAGCGCCTTGACCCCCATAGGGCCTTCCTTGTCGAGGCGGTTGAGCAGCAGATACGCGGCACGGTCCATGGAGTTGCGCACCTGGCCTACGCCGCCGAGCCGCGTCTGCTCGGCACGGCGGGCGAACACCGCCACCTCGTGCTGGAGGGATTCGAGAAGACCGGTGTCACCGACGGTCGTCATGTCCATCGACATTCCTGGTGTTGTGGGCATGGCCGGAGGCTCACTTCATGAGGGCTGCTGGGTTGGGGGACAGGGTACGCGGCCCGGGGCCGGCCCGTACCGGCGCTGGGCGAACCGGTCTCGCAGCTTGGTCACACCCGTCGTGCGCAAACGTGAACTGCGATGCTGGTGGCATGAACTACCGCACGGCCGGCTCCTTGCGCTCCGTCACCCTCGACGACGTGCGCGGCGCACGGAAGACGCTGTCGGGCGTGGCCCGGGTGACCGCGCTGGAGGGCAGCCGGTACCTGTCCCGGCTGGTCGGCGCGCCGGTGCACCTGAAGTGCGAGAACCTCCAGCGGACGGGTTCGTTCAAGCTGCGCGGCGCCTATGTGCGGATCGCCGGGCTGCTGCCGGAGGAGCGGGCCGCGGGAGTGGTGGCCGCGAGCGCCGGCAACCACGCGCAGGGCGTGGCGCTGGCCTCCTCGCTGCTGGGCGTGCACGCCACGGTGTTCATGCCGCAGGGCGCGCCGCTGCCGAAGGTCAGCGCGACCCGGGAGTACGGCGCCGAGGTGCGCCTGCACGGCCAGGTGGTCGACGAGACGCTGGCCGCCGCCGAGGAGTACGCGGCCCGGACCGGCGCGGTGTTCATCCATCCCTTCGACCACCCGGACGTGATCGCCGGTCAGGGCACGGTCGGCCTGGAGATCCTGGAGCAGTGTCCTCAGGCGCGCACGATCGTCGTCGGCATGGGCGGCGGCGGGCTCGCGGCCGGGATCGCGGTGGCGGTGAAGGCGCTGCGGCCGGACGTGCGGATCGTCGGCGTGCAGGCGGAGGGCGCCGCCTGCTATCCGCCCTCGCTGGCCGCCGGGCGCCCGGTGTCGCTGCGGAACCCGGTGACGATGGCCGACGGCATAAGGGTGGGACGGCCCGGCGTGGTGCCGTTCGGGATCGTCGGCGAGCTGGTCGACGAGGTGCGCACGGTCAGCGAGGACCAGTTGTCGGCGGCGCTGCTGCACTGCCTGGAGCGGGCCAAGCTGGTCGTGGAGCCGGCCGGGGCGAGCCCGGTCGCCGCGCTGCTGGCCGCGCCGGACGGCTTCGAGGGCCCGGTCGTCGCGGTGCTGTCCGGCGGCAACGTCGACCCGGTGCTGATGCAGCGCGTGCTGCGGCACGGCATGGCCGCGCAAGGGCGCTACCTGGCCGTGCGGCTGCGGCTGACGGACCGGCCGGGTGCGCTCGCCACGCTGCTCGGTGTGCTGTCGGCGGCCGACGCCAACGTCCTCGACGTGAGCCACGTCCGCACCGACCCCCGCCTCGGGCTCACGGAGGCGGAGGTCGAGCTGCACCTGGAGACCGGGGGCCCGGCGCACTGCGCGGAGGTCGGCCAGGCTCTGCGGGACGCCGGCTACACGGTCATCGCCTGACACCCATCGCCTGACGCCCGAGCGCCAACCACCCTTTCGGGTGAGGCCTCTTGAGAGACGCGATACATCGCGTTACGGTATCTCGTGTGGTCGCCGGTCCGCCTGTCCGTACCTGTGCGAGGGACGACCGCGCCTATGGGGAAAAGGGGGGCGCGGCCGGGCGAACACGCCTAACTTTTGCGAAGAGCCCGTCCCGAAATCCCCGACGACGTGGAGACAGACATGCCAGGGGCCATCTATGCCGAAGGCCTGGTGAAGACCTTCGGCGACGTAAGGGCACTGGACGGCGTCGACCTGGACGTGCCCGAGGGCACGGTCCTCGGCCTGCTCGGGCCGAACGGCGCCGGCAAGACGACGGCCGTCCGCTGCCTGACGACCCTGCTGCGCCCCGACAGCGGCAAGGCGGTCGTCGCGGGCGTGGACGTCCTGCGCCACCCCGACACCGTCCGCCGCTCCATCGGCCTGTCCGGCCAGTTCGCGGCGGTCGACGAGTATCTGACCGGCCGGGAGAACCTGCAGATGGTCGGGCAGCTGTACCAGATGAGGGCGAAGGCGGCCAAGGCCCGGGCGGCGGAGCTGCTGGAGCAGTTCCACCTCGCGGACGCCGCCGACCGGCCGGCCAAGACCTACTCCGGAGGCATGCGCCGCCGGCTGGACCTCGCCGCCGCCCTCGTGGTCTCCCCGCCGGTGATGTTCATGGACGAACCCACCACCGGCCTCGACCCGCGCAACCGCCAGCAGCTGTGGGAGGTCATCAAGCAACTGGTCTCCGGGGGTACGACACTGCTGCTCACCACGCAGTATCTGGAGGAGGCCGACCACCTCGCCCATGACATCGCGGTCGTCGACCACGGCCGGGTCATCGCCCAGGGCACCTCCGACCAGCTCAAGGCCCGCACCGGCGGCGAGCGCGTCGAGGTCGTGGTGCAGGACCGGGCCCGGATGGCGGCCGCCGCCGAGGTGCTGCGCGGCTTCGGCAAGGGCGGGACGACGGTCGAGGAGCACACCCGCAGGCTCACGGTGCCCGTCACCGGCGGTGCCAAGCTGCTCGCCGAGATCATCCGCGAGCTGGACACCCGGGGGATCGAGATAGCCGACATCGGGCTGCGCCGCCCCACCCTCGACGACGTCTTCCTGTCCCTGACGGGCCACGCTGCCGAAGACGCAGACCCGAGCCGGCGGGACGAACAGAACGAGCGGAGCGGCAAGGAGACCGTGAAATGAGCGCCCTCACCGAGGCGGCGCCCGCCGCCGCGCCCGGCAACGCCGTCGGCCGGTCCGTCCGGGACTCGCTGATCGTCGCCAAGCGGAACCTGATCCGCATGTCCAGAATCCCCGAAATGCTGATTTTCGGGCTGATCCAGCCGATCATGTTCGTGGTGCTGTTCACCTATGTGTTCGGCGGCTCCATGAAGATCGGCGCCAGCACCAGCGCGCTCGACTACAAGAACTTCCTGATGGCCGGCATCTTCGCGCAGACCGTCACCTTCGCCACCGCGGGTGCCGGCGCCGGCATCGCCGACGACATGCACAAGGGGCTCATCGACCGCTTCCGCTCGCTGCCCATGGCGCGCGGCGCGGTGCTGACCGGCCGCACCCTCGCCGACCTGGTGCAGACGGCGCTCACCGTGCTGGTCCTCGCGATCGTCGCGCTGCTGGTCGGGTGGCGGACCGGCTCCGACGGCGACACCGACGCCGGCCGCATCCTCGCCGGGTTCGGCCTGCTGCTCCTGCTCGGCTACGCGTTCACCTGGATCGGCGCGCTGATCGGCCTGACCGTGCGCACTCCGGAGGCGGCCACCTCCGGCGGGCTGGTCTGGCTCTTCCCGGTCACCTTCCTCTCCAACGCGTTCGTGGACACCGCCAACATGACGCCCTGGCTGCGCCACATAGCCGAGTGGAACCCGTTCAGCGCCACCGTGCAGGCGGCCCGTGTGCTGTTCGCCAACCCCGGGCGGTCCGCCTCGGGCGCCTGGCCGATGGAGCACCCGGTCTGGGCCTCGCTGATCTACTCGATCCTGATCACCGTCGTCTTCCGCACGCTCGCGGTGCGCAAGTACCGCTCCGCCACCGCCTGACCCGGTCCGGCGGGCCGGCCTCGCCCCGCCTCATCGGCCGGGCACCGGCCCGGGCACGACAGCACGGCAAAGCCCCCGGCCGCCCCTGAGGGGCGGCCGGGGGCCGGAAGCGAGCCAGCGGGCCGGATCAGCCGTTGTACGGCTCGGCCTTCAGGATCCGCACCGAGGCCTTCTTGCCGTTCGGCAGCTCGTACTGCGCGTCCTCGCCGACCTTGTGGCCGATGACGCCGGAACCCAGCGGGGACTGCGGCGAGTACGTCTCGATGTCGGCGCTCGCGTACTCGCGGGAGGCGAGCAGGAACGTCAGCGTGTCGTCCTCGTCACCGTCGAAGGCGATCGTGACGACCATGCCCGGCGCGACGGCACCGTCCGCGGCCGGCGCCTCGCCGACCTTGGCGTTCTCGAGGAGCTGGGTCAGCTGGCGCACGCGCAGCTCCTGCTTGCCCTGCTCCTCCTTGGCCGCGTGGTACCCGCCGTTCTCGCGCAGGTCGCCCTCCTCACGCGCAGCCGCGATCTTGGCGGCGATCTCCGTGCGCGCAGGACCAGTAAGGTACTCAAGCTCGTCCTTGAGCTTGTTGTACGCCTCCTGGGTCAGCCAGGTGACGTTCTCGCTGGTCTGGGTCACAGGGTGCTCCTCGTCGGTACTGGGAATACAAAGCATCGCCCTACCCAGAAGAATGTTCCCTCATGGATGGGCGAAACCACGAGCCTAACAATTCATGGGCGAAAGGGGGAGGACATAAGCCGTGTAAATCTCATCAACGCAGGTCAGTGCCTACGTATTCCGGGTGGGGCCGGGGAGTGTCCGAGGGGTCGCCGTCAGTCGGCGTGGCAGCCCAGCAGCTCGGCCGTCGTCCCCCGGGAGGTCGTCCGAAGCGTGACGACCTTGTCGACGCGCGTGTCCGGACCGGTGAAGCGGAAGTCGGCCCGGCCCACCTCGGCGCCCTCCTCCGACTGGGACCGCACGGTGCAGTAGCCGGACGCACCGGCGTCCTTGCGGACCTCCAGATGGACCCGGACCGCGTCGTCGGACGCCTGGAAGGCGATGACCTGGGCGCTGATCTCGTTCCGCGCCACATAGTGGTAGGCGAAGTAACCGACCAGGGCGAGCAGTGCCGCGCCCAGCACCAAGGCGGCGATCTTGAGCTTGCGGTCGGCGCGCTCGTCCGAGGCGCGGCCGTAGCGGCCCTCGGGCAGCCGCGTGCTCGCGGTACTCATGATCGTCCTCTCCGCGGAATTATTCGCCCCCCGCTTGGGTCACTATAGAAGCTCCCACCTGTCACCCGACCGCCACCCTCAACGACGTCCCTTCGGGACGGCACCTGTTTGATCGCACCCGGAGCCACGGGGGCGCCGAGTTACCGAGGATTGAGTCTTGACTGACCAGTTGCGACTGATGGCCGTTCACGCGCACCCCGACGACGAGTCGAGCAAGGGCGCGGCCACCATGGCGAAGTACGTGTCCGAGGGGGTGGACGTGCTGGTGGTGACCTGCACCGGCGGAGAACGCGGATCCATCCTCAATCCCAAGCTCCAGGGCGACGCCTACATCGAGGAGCACATCCACGAGGTACGCAAGAAGGAGATGGACGAGGCCCGCGAGATCCTCGGCGTCAAGCAGGAGTGGCTGGGCTTCGTCGACTCCGGCCTGCCGGAGGGCGACCCGCTGCCCCCGCTGCCCGAGGGCTGCTTCGCGCTGGAGGACGTCGACCGGGCGGCCGGCGAGCTGGTGCGCAAGATCCGCTCCTTCCGTCCGCAGGTGATCACCACCTACGACGAGAACGGCGGGTATCCGCACCCCGACCACATCATGACCCACAAGATCTCCATGGTGGCGTTCGAGGGCGCGGCGGACACCGGGAAGTATCCCGAGGACGAGTACGGGCCCGCCTACCAGCCGCTGAAGCTGTACTACAACCAGGGCTTCAACCGTCCCCGCACCGAGGCGCTGCACCAGGCCATGCTCGACCGCGGCCTGGAGTCGCCGTACGGGGACTGGCTCAAGCGCTGGGACGAGATGCAGCGCACCGAGCGCACCCTCACCACGCACGTCCCCTGCGCGGACTTCTTCGAGATCCGCGACAAGGCGCTGATCGCCCACGCCACGCAGATCGACCCGGACGGCGGCTGGTTCAAGGTGCCGCTGGAGCTCCAGAAGGAGGTCTGGCCCACCGAGGAGTACGAGCTGGCGAAGTCTCTGGTCGATACCTCCCTCCCCGAGGACGACCTCTTCGCGGGCATCCGGGACAATGCCTGACATGAGCGCAAGCGTGAGCCTCGCAATGACGCACCTGGTCCCCCTCGCCAAGGAGGTGGACCAGAACAAGGTCACCCCCGGTGTCCTCGGCTTCATCGTCTTCGCGGTGATGGCCGTGGCCGTCTGGGGCCTGATGAAGTCGATGAGCAAGCACATGCAGAAGGTCGACTTCAAGGAGGCCCCGGACACCGGGGCGGAGCCGGCCGGGAAGAAGGCCGGTTCCCCGGCGCAGTAGACCGGCCCCGGGGCTCACCGTCCCGCCGCGCCGCCACCCCGTACACCCACGGGCGTGGCGGTCCGGAGCCATGCGCAGCCGCCGGTCCCGCCGGGCGGCCACCGGCCGTACGCCCCGCTCCGGCGGCAGGGCGTGCGCCGGCGCGCACCACGACGCCTGCCGGCCGCCGCAGCCGCCCGCGTGAGGAGCGCCGTACGGGGCGCGCTCGGGGCTCCCGCGGTCCTCCGTGCCGCCGGGGCCCGTGGGAGAGCGGAACGGTGAACCGACTGGCCCATGAGACGTCCCCGTATCTGCTCCAGCACGCCGACAACCCCGTCGACTGGTGGCCGTGGTCGGCCGAGGCCTTCGCGGAGGCCCGCAGGACGAACAGACCGGTCCTGCTGAGCGTCGGGTACAGCAGCTGCCACTGGTGCCAGTGAACTCGCGAACCCAGTAGTCGGCGGTGCTCACACCTCTCTGATGATCACGCGGTTCCCGCAGAGCTTCGACCAGTCATCGCGGTCGGAAGTCAGGACGATCACGGGGGCTGGGACGCGGAGCGCGAGCGCGGCGACGAGGGCGTCGATCGCGTACTTGTGCCCGTGCAGCCCGCCTGCGTCCTGAAGCAGCTCCACCGCGGTCAGGGAGTCCTCCTGGCTGACCGGTTCCACCCGCAACCGGGAGAGCACCCACTTCAAGCGCGCCAGATCGGTCTTCCCGTGCACGGCTTCGACGATGGTCAGCGCAGACACGAGGACGGGAACTCCGACCTGCCGGGATGCCTCGATGCGAGCGGCCATCTTGCGGTCGTTGCGCAGGAGCAGGGAGAGCGCCTCGGAGTCGAGCACCAGCGAGCGGGCCGGCTGCTCCTTCACGCAACGCCCCGCTCGACATCCCTGGCGTTCTCGTCCCCGAACAGCTCGCGACGAGCGGTTTCGATCTCGTGCTCTGTGAGCGCGCCGTGCACTTCCTCGTGGGCCGCGACGATCTCGGCGAGCCCGTCCATGGCGAGCTGGTGCCTGACGGCTTCGGTGATGTAGCCGGACAGTCCGCGACGACCGGTTCGAGAGCGGAGCTCACTGACCAGTTCGGCGGGCATGGACACGGAGATGTTCTCAGTGGTCCCGGCTCGGGTCGGCTTCATGCCCAAAGTGTAGGACAACCTCTATTACAAGGAGAGGGTTCCGTCGCCTCCCGCGAGCCACGTTTTCTCCTGATCTTTTACTGGAGCGAAGCAGGTGGGACAGCGGGGGACCCGGATCGAGAAGGAGAACCCCTGCCCTCTCTGCCGGCCGGCTCCCCGGGCCGCCCCCGCGCTTCGGGCGCGTCCCGGTGACCGTGCGCCGATTCCGGGGTACTGCGGCAGGATGGGCACCATGCGGAACCGACTGGCCCATGAGACGTCCCCGTATCTGCTCCAGCACGCCGACAACCCCGTCGACTGGTGGCCGTGGTCGGCCGAGGCCTTCGCGGAGGCCCGCAGGACGAACAGACCGGTCCTGCTGAGCGTCGGGTACAGCAGCTGCCACTGGTGTCACGTCATGGCCCACGAGTCCTTCGAGGACCGGGCCACCGCCGACTACCTGAACGAGCACTTCGTCAGCGTCAAGGTCGACCGCGAGGAGCGGCCGGACGTGGACGCGGTGTACATGGAGGCCGTCCAGGCGGCCACCGGGCACGGCGGATGGCCCATGACCGTCTTCCTCACGCCCGACGCCGAGCCCTTCTACTTCGGCACCTACTTCCCGCCGGCCCCGCGCCACGGCATGCCCTCCTTCCGGCAGGTGCTGGAGGGCGTCCAGCAGGCCTGGACCACCCGGCACGACGAGGTCAGCGAGGTCGCCGGGAAGATCGTCCGCGATCTCGCCCAGCGAGAGATCGTCCGGCAGGCCGCCGAGGCGCCCGGTGAGCAGGAACTCGCGCAGGCCCTGCTCGGCCTCACCCGCGAGTACGACCCGCAGCGCGGCGGATTCGGCGGCGCGCCCAAGTTCCCGCCGTCCATGGTGCTGGAGTTCCTGCTGCGCCACCACGCCCGCACGGGCGCCGAAGGCGCGCTGCAGATGGCCGCGGACACCTGTGAGCGGATGGCGCGGGGCGGGATCTACGACCAGCTCGGCGGCGGGTTCGCCCGCTACTCCGTCGACCGGGACTGGGTCGTGCCGCACTTCGAGAAGATGCTCTACGACAACGCCCTGCTGTGCCGGGTCTACGCCCACCTGTGGCGGGCCACCGGCTCGGACCTCGCCCGGCGGGTCGCGCTGGAGACCGCCGACTTCCTCGTCCGCGAACTGCGCACGCCCGAGGGCGGGTTCGCCTCCGCCCTGGACGCCGACAGCGACGACGGCACCGGACGGCACGTGGAGGGGGCGTACTACGTGTGGACGCCCGGGGAACTGCGCGACGTCCTCGGCGACGACGCCGCACTCGCCGCCCAGTACTTCGGCGTGACCGAGGAGGGCACCTTCGAGCACGGCCGGTCCGTGCTGCAACTGCCGCAGACCGAAGGGGTCTTCGACGCGGAGAAGGTCGCCTCTGTCCGGCGCCGGCTGCTCGACGCCCGCGCCCTGCGGCCCGCCCCCGGCCGGGACGACAAGGTCGTCGCCGCCTGGAACGGGCTCGCCGTCGCCGCGCTCGCCGAGACCGGTGCCTACTTCGGCCGGCCCGACCTGGTCGAGGCCGCGGTCGGCGCCGCCGACCTGCTGGTCCGCGTCCACCTGGACGACCACGCCCGTCTCGCCCGCACCAGCAAGGACGGCCGGGTCGGCCCCAACGCGGGTGTGCTGGAGGACTACGGCGACGTCGCCGAGGGCTTCCTCGCGCTCGCCTCGGTCACCGGCGAGGGCGTCTGGCTGGAGTTCGCCGGACTGCTGCTCGACCATGTCATGGACCGGTTCGCCGACCCGGAGACCGGCGCCCTGTTCGACACCGCCTCCGACGCCGAGCGGCTGATCCGCCGGCCCCAGGACCCCACCGACAACGCCGCCCCCTCCGGCTGGACCGCCGCGGCCGGCGCCCTGCTGAGCTACGCCGCCCACACCGGCTCCGAGCCCCACCGGGCCGCCGCCGAGCGGGCCCTGGGCGTCGTGAAGACCCTCGGGCCGCGCGTGCCGCGGTTCATCGGATGGGGGCTGGCCGTGGCCGAGGCGCTGCTCGACGGGCCGCGCGAGGTGGCCGTCGTGGGACCCGGCCCGGACGACGAGCGGACGGCCGCCCTGTACCGTACGGCCCTGCTGGGCGCCGCCCCGGGGGCCGTCGTCGCCTGCGGCATCCCGGACAGCGACGAGTTCCCGCTGCTGGCCGGCCGCACCCTCGTCGACGGTGCCCCGGCCGCGTACGTCTGCCGGGGCTTCGTCTGCGACCTGCCGGTGACGGACCCGCAGGCCCTGCGGACGCGGCTGACCGCCTCCTGAACGAGGGCCACGGCCGCCGCGCGGGCGCGGAGGAGTGAGCGGCCGTCAGCTGCGGGCCGCGCCGCGCCGGTTCAGGGCGCGCTCCACGATGGCCTCCAGCTGGTCGTGGTGCGCGCCCTTCCAGTACGCGCGGCCGCAGTCCGCGCACCGGGCGAACACGTCGTAGGTGCGCTGGGTGCCGCTCTTGAGCTGGTCGGCGACCTCTTCCTTGGCGGCGTCCCGCAGCAGGCCGTTGCACGCGGTGCAGCGGGTCCAGGGACGCAGCTCGGGGGCGAAGCGGTCGAGGACGTCGTCCAGCTGGTCGTCGGGGCGGGTGCTGTAGACGAACGCGCCGGCCCACAGCTCCCGGCGGCGCAGCAGCCCCCGGTCGCGGCTGAGCATCACCCGCTTCTCGGCCGCCGAGCGGGCGGCCAGCGCCGGGTCGCCGATGTCCGTCGACTCGTACGCCGTGTCCACGCCGAGCAGCCGCAGCCGGCGGGCCAGCGTGCCGAGGTGGACGTCGAGGAGGAAGCGCAGCGGCGCGCCGGGCACCCGCTGCGGTCGTTCCACCGGCCGGATGAGGACCCGCTCGGCCGCCCCCGGGATGTGTCCGGGCGCGACCGGGCGGCCGTCCACGACCAGGGTGCCGACCTCGGTGAGCGGGATGCCGAGGGACTCGACGACATGGCCGAGCGTCGAGACGCCGTCCGTGGCCACCGGTGTGGACCCGCGGCGGCGGGCGGCCGGCACGAACAGATGCAGTCCGGGGTCGACTTCGACGTGGATCTCGGTTCCGTTCACCCGGCCAGCATGGCACGGGATGCCGCGCGGACCTGGCGTTTTTCTCCGGGAAGCGGCTTACGCGTGCTGGTAGGCGACCAGGGAGATGCCGACGTAGTGCACGACGAACGCGGCGAGGGTGAGGGAGTGGAAGACCTCGTGGAAGCCGAACCAGCGCGGTGACGGGTTGGGGCGCTTGATGCCGTAGATCACGCCGCCGGCGCTGTACAGCAGGCCGCCGACCACGACCAGGACCAGGACGGCGATGCCGCCGGTGCGCAGGAAGTCCGGCAGGAAGAACACGGCGGCCCAGCCCATCGCGATGTAGCAGGGCGTGTACAGCCAGCGCGGGGCGCCGACCCAGAAGACGCGGAAGACGATGCCGGCCGCGGCGGCGGCCCAGATGCTCCAGAGCAGCCAGCGGCCCTTCCCGCCGGGCAGGAGCAGCAGGGTCAGCGGGGTGTAGGTGCCCGCGATGATCAGGAAGATGTTGGCGTGATCCAGGCGGCGCAGCACGCCGTCCATGCGGGGGCTCCAGTTGCCCCGGTGGTACAGCGCGCTGACACCGAAGAGCAGACACGCCGTCAGGGCGTAGACGCCGCAGGCTATGCGGCCTCTGGTCGAGTCGGCGAGCGCGGTGAGTACGAGGCCCGCGACGAGCGCGGCCGGGAACATGCCCAGGTGCAGCCAGCCGCGGAGACGGGGCTTGACCGGATGCGGCAGGGAAAGCGCGACGGGACCGCGGCCGGCGGCCGGCGTGTCCGTGGGCGCGTCGGGGACGGACGCAGTCATGCGGGGATGGTACCCAGGCTGCCGTAAATCGATCGTCAATGT
Organism: Streptomyces sp. SCL15-4; assembly: GCF_033366695.1. NCBI lineage: Bacteria > Bacillati > Actinomycetota > Actinomycetes > Kitasatosporales > Streptomycetaceae > Streptomyces > Streptomyces sp. SCL15-4. The sequence goes on along the minus strand of NZ_JAOBTQ010000001.1, from coordinate 3,338,581 downwards.
ATACGCATCCACGCCACCTCGAAGATCCGTTGGCAAAAAGTCCTTCAGGCGAACCCAACGTGGACGCAAAACGACCTGGACATCGTGGCATTCCTCACGCCGCTCACCTGTGATGCCCCCTGGACAGATGGGCACTAGACTCGGATGATCAAATGAGTGCGGTCGGCACCGGATGAGCGGGCTACGAAGCATCCGGGTCGCGGCCCCCACGGGGCGAACCAACAAAAAACCCTCACTTAGGAGCAATCGTGGCGCGCGACAACGCGGCTCCCACCGTCGTCCCCACCAAGCACCGGGAACTGATCTCCTGGGTCAACGAGATCGCCGAACTGACGCAGCCGGACAGCGTGGTCTGGTGCGACGGCTCCGAGGCCGAGTACGAGCGGCTGTGCGAGGAACTGGTCGCCAAGGGAACGTTCAAGAAGCTGGACCCGGTCAAGCGCCCGCACTCCTACTACGCCGCCTCGGACCCGACCGACGTCGCGCGCGTCGAGGACCGCACCTTCATCTGCTCCGACAAGGAGGAGGACGCGGGCCCGACCAACCACTGGAAGGCGCCCGCCGAGATGCGGGAGATCTTCACCGGCGACCAGGGCCTGTTCCGCGGCTCGATGCGGGGCCGCACGATGTACGTCGTCCCGTTCTGCATGGGCCCGCTCGGCTCCCCGCTGTCCGCGCTGGGCGTGGAGATCACCGACTCCGCCTACGTGGCCGTCTCCATGCGCACGATGACGCGCATGGGCCGGGCCGTCCTGGACGAGCTGGGCGACGAGGGCTTCTTCGTCAAGGCCGTCCACACGCTCGGCGCCCCGCTGGAGCCGGGCCAGGAGGACGTCCCCTGGCCCTGCAACGCGACCAAGTACATCTCGCACTTCCCCGAGAGCCGCGAGATCTGGTCCTACGGCTCCGGCTACGGCGGCAACGCCCTGCTCGGCAAGAAGTGCTACGCGCTGCGCATCGCCTCGGTCATGGCGCGTGACGAGGGCTGGCTGGCCGAGCACATGCTGATCCTGAAGCTCACCCCGCCGCAGGGCGAGGCCAAGTACGTCGCCGCCGCCTTCCCCTCCGCCTGCGGCAAGACCAACCTCGCCATGCTGGAGCCCACGATCTCCGGCTGGACGGTGGAGACCGTCGGCGACGACATCGCGTGGATGCGGTTCGGCGAGGACGGCCGCCTGTACGCGATCAACCCCGAGGCGGGCTTCTTCGGCGTCGCGCCCGGCACCGGCGAGCACACCAACGCCAACGCGATGAAGACGCTGTGGGGCAACGCGGTCTTCACCAACGTCGCGCTCACCGACGACGGCGACGTGTGGTGGGAGGGCATGACCGAGGAACCCCCGGCCCGCCTCACCGACTGGAAGGGCAACGACTGGACGCCGCAGTCGCAGACCCCGGCCGCCCACCCCAACGCCCGCTTCACCGTGCCGGCCGCGCAGTGCCCGACCATCGCGCCCGAGTGGGAGGACCCCAAGGGCGTGCCGATCTCCGCGATCCTCTTCGGCGGCCGCCGCGCCTCGGCCGTGCCGCTGGTGACGGAGTCCTTCGACTGGAACCACGGCGTCTTCCTCGGCGCCAACGTGGCCTCCGAGAAGACCGCGGCGGCCGAGGGCAAGGTCGGCGAGCTGCGCCGCGACCCGTTCGCGATGCTGCCGTTCTGCGGCTACAACATGGGCGACTACATGGCCCACTGGATCGACGTGGCCAAGGACAAGGACCAGTCCAGGCTGCCGAAGATCTACTACGTCAACTGGTTCCGCAAGGACGACGACGGCAGGTTCGTCTGGCCGGGCTTCGGCGAGAACTCCCGCGTCCTGAAGTGGATCGTGGAGCGGCTGGAGGGCAGGGCCGAGGGCGTCGAGACGCCGATCGGCGTCCTGCCGACCAAGGAGGCGCTGGACACCGACGGGCTCGAACTGCCCGAGGCCGACCTGGACTTCCTGCTCACCGTGGACAAGGAGGTCTGGCGTGAGGAGGCCGCCCTGGTCCCCGGGCACCTGAACACCTTCGGCGACCACACGCCGAAGGAGCTGTGGGACCAGTACCACGCGCTGGTGGAGCGCCTGGGCTGAGGCCCGCGCACGAAGACTCCGCGGCCGGTCCGGATGTGCCCTGACCAGCGATCGTCACGACCGGCCGCGGTGACCGCCCGCCCGGGGCCCCGCACAACGGCGTGCGGGGCCCCGGGCTTTCGGCTGCCCGGGTCCTTCGGCGTCCGGTCCGGCCGAGGACTCCCCGGCCGGCGCGAAAATCGGCCGGCGGCCCGAAGGGCGCGTGCCGGCGCTTCCGGGGCCGACCGCGCCGTCCCGGAGCGGGCCCGGTTCCCGGTCGGCGTTCAGGGCCTCGATCACACGTGCGGCAGGCTCTTCACCGACGGAGACGGTCCTGCGGCTCCGCGCCGGACCGGCCTGGCCGGCGGCGGGGGACGGCCGTCGTCCGGGCGGTCCGGTCCCGGCAGCGGAGGAGGCGGGCCGGCCGGCGGGGTGAGTGGCACCCGGTCCGCGCGTCGCTGCGGGTGCGCGCGGACCGGGGCCGTCAGGGGACCCCTCGGCGGGGTCAGCGGGCCGGGCTGAGTGTCTTCGGGTCGGTCTCGGCGACGGCGTGGGCGTCCATCCGCTCGGCCGCGAGGATGGCCGCCGCGGTGTCCGCGCGGGAGGCGGCGACCACCAGGGCGCGTCCGGCGAGCGTGTGCGCCCGCCGGTGCAGTGCGGCCGGGTCGCCCGCCGCGGCCGGCGCCGCGCGCAGCGGCGCCCGCCCGCCGCGCAGCCGGGCCACCTGGGCCGCGAGGCGCTCCGCGGCGGTGTCCAGGTCGGCGGACGAGGTCAGGGCGCGCAGTTCGTCGGTGACCGCGAGCAGCGCGGCGAGGTGTCCGGCGAGCTGGATGTCCAGCTCCTCCTCGCGCGACCGGTGGGGGAAGTCGCAGGAAGTGCCGGCCATCGTGTGGACCGACTTGGTGCGGATCGGTTCGTACATGGGGGATGGCCTCCTGTGCTGTGACAGGAAACCATCTTAGCTTGGATTTCGTCTAAAGTTGAGTCGAGTCACGGAGTGGAGTCCGCCGGCTACGGCTGGCCGTATCCGTCCAGGAAGGTGCCGATGCGGGTGATCGCGTCCCGGAGATCGCCGACCGTCGGCAGGGTCACCACCCGGAAGTGGTCCGGCTCCGGCCAGTTGAAGCCCGTGCCGTGGACGACCATGATCTTCTCCTGCCGCAGCAGGTCCAGCACCAGCTGCCGGTCGTCCTTGACCTTGAAGACCTGGGGGTCCAGCCGCGGGAAGAGGTACAGCGCGCCCTTGGGCCGCACACAGCTCACGCCGGGGATTTGGGTCAGCAGGTCGTAGGCGACGTCCATCTGCTCCTTCAGCCGCCCGCCCGGCAGCACCAGGTCGTTGATCGTCTGGCGTCCGCTGAGCGCGGCGACCACCCCGTGCTGGCCCGGCATGTTGGCACACAGCCGCATGTTCGCCAGGATCGTCAGGCCCTCGATGTAGGAGTCGGCGTGGGCGCGCGGGCCGGAGACCGACATCCAGCCGACGCGGTAGCCGGCCACCCGGTACGCCTTCGACATGCCGTTGAAGGTGAGGGTGAGCAGATCGGGGGCGACCTTCGCGGTGGGGGTGTGCGTGGTGCCGTCGTAGAGGATCTTGTCGTAGATCTCGTCCGAGCAGACCAGCAGGTTGTGCCGGCGGGCGATGTCCGTCAGGCCCTTGAGCACTTCCTCGTCGTAGACCGCGCCCGTGGGGTTGTTCGGGTTGATGACGACGATCGCCTTGGTGCGGTCGGTGACCTTGCGCTCGATGTCGGCCAGGTCGGGCATCCAGTCGGACTGCTCGTCGCAGCGGTAGTGCACCGCCGTGCCGCCGGACAGCGAGACGGCCGCCGTCCACAGCGGGTAGTCCGGGGCCGGTACGAGCACCTCGTCGCCGTCGTCCAGCAGGCCCTGCATCGCCATCACGATCAGCTCGGAGACGCCGTTGCCGATGAAGACGTGCTCGACGTCCGTCTCGATGCCGATGGTCTGGTTGTGCATCACGACCGCGCGGCGGGCGGCGAGCAGGCCCTTGGCGTCGCCGTAGCCGTGCGCGGTGGAGACGTTGCGGAGGATGTCCTCCAGGATCTCCGGCGGGCACTCGAAGCCGAAGGCGGCCGGGTTGCCGGTGTTGAGCTTGAGGATGCGGTGGCCTGCCGCCTCCAGTCGCATGGCCTCTTCGAGAACCGGGCCCCGGATCTCGTAACAGACGTTGGCGAGCTTGGTCGACTGGATCACCTGCATGCCGTGAGCTTACGGCCCGCTCCCGCCTCATGGGCGGTGTTTTCCACCACGCGAGACGCGAAGGATGCCCGGAAAACGCCGCCGGATGTCTTCCGGGGCCCTTGCGTCCCTAGAATCCGCTGACATGTCCACGGAACGGGAGTACGAGGCGGGAGCGCACGACCCGCACGGAGCGGGCGGCACGCCCGGCATCCGGCCGAACGTGTACCACCCGCTGCCGGCTCCGGCCCCCGCGTACGAGGAGTACGCCGACCCGGCCGCCGCGCACGGCTGGCAGAACGACTACGACGCGACGCGCGAGCTGCCGCCGGCGGCCGGGGAGCCCCCGCGCGCCGTGCGCCGGGCCGGGCCTCCTCGGCCCGAGCCGGGTGCGGACCGGGCCGGGCGGAGGCGGGCGCGGCGGCGCGCGGGCGGGCGCCGCCGGGCGGTGGTCGCGGCCGGCGCGCTCGCGGCGGCGGCCGGCACGGTCGCGGTGATCGCCGCGATGTCCGGCGCGGGCTCCCCGGACGAGTCCCGGCCCGCCGGCGGGAGCCGGATCGCCGACGGCCCCGCGACGGACGGCCCCGCGGCGACCGGCGAAGGCGCGCCCACCACGGCGCCGTCCGCGTCGGCTCCGGTCTCCTCCGCCGGTTCCGCCGGTTCCGCCGTGGCCACGCCGTCGGCCGCGACCGCCCGTCCGGCCGCCGTCCCGCGCCCGAGCACCACTCCGAGCCGCCCGGACGACGGCCCGCGGACCGCCACCGCGTCCGCCGTCGTCCGGCCCGCCACTCCCACGGCCGGCGCCTCGCCCACGGCCTCGCCCACCGCCTCGCCGGCGTTCGGCCACGACGGCCGCCACGGCTGGGGCCACGACCACGACACGCCGAGGTGGCCCCGCTGACCGTCCGCACGCGACGCCGTTTCCCGGCAGAGGAGTCGGCCGCCGTGTGAAGTGGCGCCATGAGCGAACGAGTGTCCGGAGCCGATCGTGACGGGCAGGGGGACGTGCTCGTCGGCGACGAGGAGCGGGAGCGGGCCGTCGAGCGCGCACGGGCCGCCGTGGCGGACGGCGGCTGCCGCTGGACGATCCGGACGGCCGCCTCGACCGGATCCACGCCGCATCCACGCCGCATCCACGCCGCCCGGACGCGGCGCGAGGTGCGGGCGGCCGCGAGCGGGCTGCCGGAACCGGGGCCCAGGGACGCGCTGGTGGTGGGCACCGCGCCCGCGTCCCGGTGGGCGCCGGGCGTGTTCGGCGGGTTCCGGCGGGACGGCGGATGGGTGGTGCCGTCCCGGTTCACCGCCTGGTCGGTGTGGGGCGGCGGCCGGCTCGATCCGACCGAGGCCCGCTTCGCCGCCCGGGAGACGGCGGTCCGGGCCGTGGCCCTGTGGGGCGGCACCGGGATCGTCGTGCCGGACGGCATCGACGTCGAGGTCGAGGGCTTCGGCCTGTTCGGCGTGTTCGGCGGACGCGAGACGCGGGCCGGCCGGGACGGCACGGCCGGGCGTCCCGCGCGCCGTCGTCAAGGGCCTCGCGCTCTTCTGAGCCGTCGTCACCAAGCCGAACCGCGGGTGAATCCTCCGCCGCGAGGTTGGGGCGATCCTCCGTCCCGGCGCCGGGGAAACCTTCCGTCCCGGCGCCGAGGGAAACCCCTATGACCCGCCGCCCCTTCTTGTCCCGGCCCCTCTCTGCTGCTGAGAATGCGCATGACAACCGTGTGGGCGGCCGGAAGACCTCCGGTCGCCTCCGTCGTACGAGGGGACCCCCACGTGAACAAGCCTCTCCTTGCCGCGCTCTCCACCCTGGCGACCGTCGGGCTGGGCGCCACCCCGGCGCTGGCCGCGCCGCACACCACCGCCCCGCACGCCTCCGCCCCGCACTCCGCCAAGGCCGCCGCGGTCACCGTCGACTTCGCCGGCACCGTCTCGCTCAGCAACTGCTCCGGCTCCGTCATCCGCTTCCCGGGCTCCGCCGACACCGACCCGGCCCTGGTGCTGACCAACGGCCACTGCCTGGAGACCGGCATGCCGAGCGCCGGCCAGGTCATCACCGGCCAGTCCTCCAGCCGCACCTTCGGCCTGCTGAACTCCGCCGGCACCAAGATCGCCACCCTCCGCGCCAACCAGGTCGTCTACTCGACCATGACCGACACGGACGTCACGATCTACCGCACCACCACCACGTACGCGGCGATCAAGAGCTCCTACGGCATCAGCCCGCTCACCGTGCAGGACACCCACCCGGTGGCCGGCACCGCCATCAAGGTGGTCTCCGGCTACTGGAAGCGCATCTACAGCTGCAACATCGACGGGTTCGTGTACCGGCTGAAGGAGGGCGACTGGACCTTCAAGGACTCGGTCCGCTACACCTCCGCCTGCAACACCATCGGCGGCACCTCGGGTTCCCCGGTGATCGACGCCGCCACCGGCAAGGTCGTCGCCGTCAACAACACCGGCAACGAGGACGGGGGGCGGTGCACGGTGAACAACCCGTGCGAGGTCGACGCGAGCGGCAACGTCACCGTCCGCCAGGGCATCAACTACGCCCAGGAGACCTACAACATCCCGGCCTGCTTCACCACCGGCAACAAGCTCAACCTGAGTGCGGCCGGCTGCACCCTGCCCAAGCCGTAAGCACGGCTCACAGCGGCGTACGGCGGACGGAGCGGCCCGGCAGGGCATCCGTCCGCCGGCCGTCCTCGATGACGAACCGGCCGTCGACCAGCACGTACGGGATGCCCGTCGGCAGCCGGCGCGGCTCGGCGAAGGTGGCACCGGGCCCGACCGTGCGAGGGTCGAACAGCACCAGGTCGGCCCGGTACCCCTCGCGCACCAGCCCGCGGTCCGGCAGCCGCAGCCGCGCCGCCGGCCGGGAGGTGAGGTGGGCCACGCACTCCTCCAGCGTCAGCACGCCCGCCTCCCGCACGTAGTGGCCGAGATAGCGCGGGAAGGTGCCGTACGCCCGCGGGTGCGGCTTGCTGCCGCGCAGGATGCCGTCGGAGCCGCCGGTGTGCGCGCGGTGCCGCATGATCGCGCGGACGTTCTCCTCGTGGCCGACGTGCTGGAGGATCGTCGTGCCGAGCCGGTCCCGCACCAGCAGGCGGCGGGCGGTGTCCCAGGGCGTCTCGCCGCGCAGGTCCGCCGCCTGCCGGACGGTGCGGCCCACGAGGTCGCCGAGCGCCGGGTCGGCCACCCCGGAGATCTCGATCGTCTCCCACTCCACCGGCACGCCGTGGCAGCCGTCGGAGCCGGTGACCTCCAGGTCGTGCCGGATCCGCCCGGCCGTCACCGGGTCGGCGAGCCGGGCCAGGATCTCCTCCGGCCCGCCCTCGCTCGACCAGCTCGGCAGCAGCGCGGCGAGGGTGGTGCAGCCGGGGGTGTAGGGATAGGTGTCCAGGGTGAGGTCCGCGCCCGCGTCCAGGGCCCGGTCGAGCAGCGCCAGCAGCTCCGGCGCCCGGCCCTCGTTCACCCCGAAGTTCATCGTCGCGTGCGCCAGGTGCAGCGGGCAGTCCGCCTCCCGGGCGAGGTCGACCATCTCGGCGTACGCCTCCAGCGCGCCGGCGCCGTAGGAGCGGTGGTGCGGGCAGTAGTAGCCGCCGTAGGAGCCCACCACCCGGCACAGCGCGGTCAGTTCGGCGTCCCGCGCGTACATGCCCGGCGTGTACGTCAGCCCGGACGACATGCCCACCGCGCCCTGCTCCAGCCCCTCCGCGACCAGCCGCCGCATCCGGTCCAGCTCCTCGGGCGTGGCCGCGCGGTCCTCCCAGCCGACCACGAGCGCCCGGACCGTGCCCTGGGGGACCAGATAGGCCGCGTTCACGGCGATGCCTCGGTCCAGCCGGTCCAGGTACCCGCCCACCGACCGCCAGTCGAAGTCGACGTCCTCGCCGTACCCGTTCCACCCGGTGATCGCCCGCCGCACCTCTTGCAGCGTGCGGTCGTCCACCGGGGCGTACGACAGCCCGTCCTGGCCGAGGACCTCCAGCGTGACCCCCTGCGCGGCCTTCGCGCTGTGGTCGGGGTCGCGCAGCAGGGCCAGGTCGGAGTGGGCGTGCATGTCGATGAAGCCGGGGGAGAGGACCAGGCCCTCCGCGTCGATCTCCCGTACCGCACGCGGGCGCTGGCAGCCGGCCGCGGCGGCCTCCTTGACGATCGAGACGATGCGGCCGGCGTCGATCACGACATCGGCGCGGTACGCGTCCGCCCCGCTGCCGTCGACGACGTCGGCGTCCCGGATGACCAGGTCCTCCACGCGGGCCTCCTAGAAGAACGTACGGATGTAGTCCACGACCGTGCCGTCCGCCTCGGCCACCGGGATCAGCTGCCACTTGTCGAAGGACGTGCACGGGTGGGACAGGCCGAAGCCGATCCAGTCGCCGACCTCGACGTCCGCCTCCGGGTCCGTGCGCAGCCAGGTGTGCTGGTCGGACAGGCCGGTGACGGTGATGCCGGCGGCCGGGCGCTCCTCGCCGTCCCGGCGTACCACCTGGGCGGTGGGCAGGTCCAGGTCGTAGGCCGCGTCCCGCTTGCCCGCGTTGGCGAAGGCCTGCCCGGCGGCGGGCCGGGAGACGACCCGCGCCCACAGCCGGAAGGCGGGCTCCAGCGCGCCCTCCTCGGGGACCCGGCCGAACGGCGTGAGCCTGCGGTAGTGCCCGTCGTCGTGCGAGACGTACGCGCCCGAGCGCAGCAGCTTCAGCACCGGCTTCGACAGCGCGGGAATCCCGGCGAAGACCTCGGCGACCGCGTCGAACCAGGCGCTGCCGCCCGCGCTCACCACGATCTCGTCCACCGCGCCGAACCGCCCGGCCCGGTCCAGCCCGGCGGCCAGCGCCACCAGCCGCCGCAGGTACGCCCGCACCCGCTCCGGATCCGCCTGCGGCACCTCGCCCTCGTACCCCGCCACGCCGACCAGGCGCAGGGCCGGCACGGCGGCCACGGCCGCGGCGACCTCCTCGGCCTCCGCCTCCGTGCGCACGCCGGTGCGCGCACCCTCGCCCGCGCCCAGCTCCACGACCACGTCCACCGGGCGGGCGGCGCCGCGCAGGGCCGTGTCCATCAGCTCCACTCCGCGCACCGAGTCGACGTAGCAGACGAACCGGAACTCCGGGTCGGCGGCCAGCTCGGCGGCGATCCAGCGCAGGGCGGGGGCGTCCACCAGCTCGTTGGCGAGGAAGACCCGCCGGACGCCGAACGCCCGGGCGACGCGCACCTGGTGGGGCACCGCCAGGGTGATCCCCCATGCGCCGTGCTCGATCTGGCGGTGGAAGAGCTGCGGGGCCATGGAGGTCTTGCCGTGCGGGGCGAAGGCCAGGCCGTGCCGGGCGGTGTAGGTCTCCATCAGCGCGAGGTTGTGCGCCAGGCGCTCGGCGGACAGCGCGAGGACGGGTGTGGTGAAGCCGTCGCCGTCCCGGAAGAGGTTGCGGCGCTGGGCGGCCAGCTCGGCGACGGTCAGGCCGTCGGCGTCCGGCGGGAGGCCCTTGAAGCGGTGGTCGACACGTTCCTCGGCGAGGCGGGCCAGGCGCTGGGCGGCCTGGCGGGCGAGCGCTTCGGTGCTCATGGAGCCCCTCTCCCGGTCGTTGCGATATGTGCAACGACCATTGCGTGTGCTGCTTACTGGTGTCTAGCATCTCGCCGAACACCGGGTCAACGGAGCCGCCGCCCCGGTCATCGACAGGAGTCATCATCGACGACGCTGCTTACGCCCCGGCCGTTGCGCGCCCGCCCGACACCGTGGACGTGGCGGCGCTCGGCGAGTCCATGGTCACCTTCCTGCCCGGCCGCCCCGGCCGCCTCGCCGACGTGCCCTCCTTCGACCGGGCCATCGGCGGCGCCGAGTCCAACGTGCTGTGCGCCCTGGCCGCCCGCGGGCATCCCGTCCGCTGGGTCAGCCGGGTCGGCGCGGACGGCTTCGGCGACCACCTGGTGGAACGGATCGCCGGACACGGCGTCGACGTCACCGCCGTCCGCCGGGACCCCGGCCGGCCCACGGGCGTCTACTTCCGCACCGCCGGTGAGCGGGGCACGGGCGCGCACGAGGTGGCGTACTACCGGGCCGGATCGGCCGCCTCCGCGATGTCCGTACGGAACGTGGACCTGGCGGCGGCCCGCGCGGCACGGGTGCTGCACCTGTCCGGGATCACGGCCGCGCTGTCGAGGGACTGCCGTGAGCTGCTCTACGAGCTGACCGCACCCGGGCTTGACCGCCCGCTGGTGTCCTTCGACGTCAACCACCGGCCGGGGCTGTGGCGGGACGGCGACGGCGCCCGGGTCCTGCTGGAACTGGCCCGGCGCGCCGACCTCGTGTTCGTGGGGGAGGACGAGGCGGGCCACGCCTGGGGGGTCACCGGCGGACCGGCCGCCGTCCGCCGGCTGCTGCCCGAGCCGCACCTGCTCGTGGTGAAGGAGGGAGCGCGCGGCGCCACGGCCTTCACCCGCGTCCACCCCGAGGGCACCTTCCAGCCCGCCCTGCGCACCGACGTCGTGGCCACCACCGGCGCCGGGGACGCCTTCGCCGCCGGGTTCCTCTCCGCCACCCTGCGCGGGCTCGCCCTCAGGGCCCGCCTCAGGCACGGCCACCTCTTCGCCGCCGCCGCCCTCACCGTCCCCGGCGACCTGGCCGCACCTCCCGCCCGCGACCACGCCGACCGCCTCGCCGCCCTCGACGACGGGGCATGGGGGAGACTTCGACTCGGCCCCGGCTGGACGCAAGCCGAGCAGGCCGAGGAGGAGGCGAACACCCCATGAGTCAGACCGTCGACCGCGCGCTGAGCATCCTGCCGCTGCTCGCCGAGGGCCCCGCCGACCTCGGGCAGGTCGCCGACCGCCTCGGCGTGCACAAGTCCACCGCCCTGCGCCTGCTGCGCACCCTGCACGAACACGGCCTGGTCTACCGCCAGTCCGACCAGCGCTACCGTCTCGGCGCCCGGCTCTTCGCGCTCGCCCAGGAGGCGATGGAGAACCTCGACATCCGCGAGATCGCCCACCCCCACCTCGTACGCCTCAACGAACAGTGCGGCCACACCGTCCACCTCGCCGTGTACGAGGAGAACGAGGTGCTGTACATCGACAAGGTCGAGAGCCGCTACCCGGTCCGCATGTACTCCCGGATCGGCAAGCCGGTGGCCATCACCGTCGCCGCCGTCGCCAAGCTGCTCCTCGCCGACCTGCCCGCGCCCGAGCGCCGCGCCCTCGCCGAGCAGCTCGACTACCCCCTGTACACGCCCCGTTCGACCCCCCACGCCGAGGCATTCCTGAAGGAACTGGCCGCGGTGCGCGAACAGGGCTGGGCCACCGACCTCGGTGGCCACGAGGAGTCCATCAACTGCGTCGCCGCCCCCGTGCGCGGGGCCGACGGCCGGGTGGTCGCCGCGATGTCGGTCTCCGCGCCGAACGTGGTCGTCACCGCCGAGGAACTCCTCAGCCTGCTCCCGCTGGTACGCCGCACGGCGGACGCCATCAGCGGCGAGTACTCCGGAAGAACGCCAGTGAAGGGCACCCCCGCATGACCGAGAAGACCGCGCTCACCCCGAAGACCCACACCACCCCGCCCGCGAAGTTCTCGCACGGCGTGCGCAAGGGCAACATCCTCCAGGTCGCCGGCCAGGTCGGCTTCCTGCCCGCCGAGGAGGGCAAGCCGCCGACGCCGGCCGGCCCGACCCTGCGCGAGCAGACCCTCCAGACCCTCGCCAACGTCAAGGCGATCCTGGAGGAGGGCGGCGCCACGTGGGACGACGTGATGATGATCCGCGTCTACCTCACCGACGTGGACCACTTCGCCGAGATGAACGACCTCTACAACGCCTACTTCGAGGACCAGGGCCTGACCCAGCCGCCCGCCGCCCGCACGACGGTCTACGTCGGTCTGCCGGCCGGCCTCCTCATCGAGATCGACGCGCTCGCCGTACTGGGCTGACGCCCGCCCGCGTCCTCGTCTCCGTTTCCCGCGTGTCCGCACGGCACGGCACTTCCCGAGGTGCCGTGCCGCGCTCCTCCCTGCCCGAAAGCACGATGCATTTACGTAGAGGACCCCCGTATGTCCGCTCCGCTCGCCGCTTCCGCTCCCACCGCGCCACCCCACACCGGAGGCATGCTCCTCCTCGTCGACGGCACGCCCGGCCTGCTCACGGTCGCCGCCCTGGGCATGGCCCTGCTGCTCTTCCTGATCATCAAGGTCCGGCTCCAGCCCTTCGTGGCCCTCCTCGCCGTCTCCATAGCCGTCGGCCTGCTGGCCGGCCTCTCGGTCACCGAACTCTTCGGCACCGTCCAGCGCTCCGACGCGGTCTCCACCGTCGAGTCCGGCATGGGCGGCATCCTCGGCCACGTCGCCATCATCATCGGCCTCGGTACGATGCTCGGCGCGATCCTCGAGGTCAGCGGCGGCGCCGAGGTGCTGGCCGCGCGTCTGCTGTCCCTGTTCGGCGAGCGCCGCGCCCCGCTCGCCATGGGCCTGACCGGCCTGCTGTTCGGCATCCCCGTCTTCTTCGACGTGGGCATCTTCGTCCTGGCCCCGCTCGTCTACGCGGCAGCGAAACGATCCGGCAAGTCGGTGCTGCTCTACTGCCTCCCGCTGCTCGCCGGCCTGTCCATGACCCACGCCTTCCTGCCGCCGCACCCCGGCCCGGTCGCCGCCGCCGGACTGCTGCACGTCCAGCTCGGCTGGGTCGTCCTCATGGGCATCGTCTGCGGCCTCCCCGCCGTACTGGCCGCCTGGGCGTACGCCGCCTGGGCCGGAAAGCGGATCTTCGTCGCCGTACCGCAGGACATGGTCGAGGCGGCCGAGGAGGCCAAGCGGGCGGTGGCGGCCGAGCAGCGCGCGCAGGGCGTGCCGGCCGGGGAGGCTCCGGTACCGTTGGCCACGGTCCTCACCATCATCGGCACACCGCTGCTGCTCATCCTGGCGGCCACGTTCTCCTCGATCGCCCTGGACCCCTCCCCGGTCCGCTCGGTCCTGGAGTTCCTCGGCAACCCCTTCGTCGCCCTCACCCTCGCGCTGCTCCTCGCCTACTACCTCCTCGGCATCCGCCGCGGCTGGTCCCGCAGGTCCCTGGAGACCGTGTCGACCGCGTCCCTGAAGCCGGTCGGCAACATCCTGCTGGTGGTCGGCGCGGGCGGGATCTTCGGCGCCGTACTCAAGGCCGGCGGGGTCGCCCAGGCCCTGTCGGACACCTTCCACGACGTCGGGCTGCCGGTGCTCGTCCTGGCGTACCTGATCGCGCTCGTGCTGCGGGTCGCCCAGGGCTCGGCGACGGTGGCGATCGTGACGACGGCGGGCATCGTGGCCCCGCTGCTGGCGGAGGGCCGGCACTCGCAGGCCTTCGCCGCGCTCGTCATCATGGCCATCTCGGCGGGCTCCATCTTCGCCTCGCACGTCAACGACGGCGGCTTCTGGATGGTGGCCAAGTACTTCGGCATCAGCGAACGGGACACACTGCGCTCCTGGACGGTGCTGGAGTCGGTGTTGTCGCTGGCTGGGTTCGCGGTGGCGGTGGTGGCCGGGGTGTTCGTGGGCTGACCGGTTCCACGGCGTGTTCGTGGGCCGACTGGTTCCGGCACAGGGAAGTCGTCCATACTGCCGCCGTGGAGCAGCGCATAGGATCGAGCAGCGAGCCGGCGAAGGCCGAGCCGCCCAGGACCGAGCCCGTGACGGGTGCCGGCTTCGACCCGGCCTTCATCCCGGGGATCACGGGCCCGATGCCGAGTCAGGCGGGGCCGGTGTCCAAGGAGTCGGGAGAGCCGTCGGAGCCGTCGGGCCGGCCGGGTCCGGGGGACGAGGCGGAGCCGGCGGACACCGGGGAGGTCCTCCAGAAGGCCTCCGGGGAATCCGCCGACGAAGCCTCCCAGGAAGTGGCGGACGACGGGCCGGTCTTCGAGGCGGCGGACCGGCGGGCGCGGATCGTGGCCGACCGCAAGGGCGTCCGCCTCAGCCTGGACGAGGAGGCCTGTGAGTTCCGCTGGGACGAGATCGCCGCGGTGGAGACGGAGACGGCCCGCTTCGGCAAGCGGTTCACCGTGACCGTCCACACCCCTGACCGCCGCTGGTTCCCGATCGAGATCGAGGCGCCGGCCAGGGCGCGCTTCAAGGAGTGGGACGAGCGGCTCGACACGGTGCTCGACGCCTACTTCGAGGAGGCGTAGCCGCTAGGAGCAGTACTGGGCGGCCTTGCCGATCGACCGGTACATGCAGTCGGCGTTCTCCAGCAGCTGCAACACGGCGTCCTTGTTACGGGAGGTCTCCCGCTCGATGACTTCGTCGGGCGGGTAGAACCCGCCTGCCGAGGACGAGGTCGGATACATCTCGAAGGTGTAGCTGAAGATCTTCTGCGTACCCCACAGATAGTCGTCGATCGTGCCGTCCGTGATGTACAGGTCGCTGGACTGCTCGGCGGTGTACCCGTTGCTGGCGGCCATCTTCCGCCCGACGGCCTGGAACGCGGCGGCGTCGTCGGCGGTCATCCCGGTGGCGGTGTCCGCGTAGGTGTACCCGAACGGCCACAACACCAGCTCGCTGTAGGTGTGGAAGTCGATCCCGGCCTTGATCTGCTGCCTGCCGCCGACGACCCGGCCGCGCACGAAGTCGGCGACCACCTTCACCTCGGGCGCGGACTCGGCGGCGGACCCGCGGTAGGTCTCGGAGGACGTGGAGCCCGACGACCCGCCGCAGCAGCCCCACTTGTGGTTCCAGTTCCGGTTCAGGTCCGTGCCCACGTTCGTGGAACCGGAGTTGGGCTGCCGGTTCTTCCGCCACGACCGGTACGACCCGCTGGCGATGTCGTACTCGCCGCCGTCCGGGTTCAGATCGGGCACGATCCAGATCTCACGGCTGTCGACGAGGCCGGTGATCCGCGAGTCGGTCCCGTATCCCGCGCCGAGTTCGCGCAGCAGGTAGAGCGCCATCTCCACGGTCAGGTGCTCCCGGGCGTGCTGGTGCGCGGTGAACAGCACCTCGGGCTCGTCCTCGTCGGCGGCGACGTTGTCGCTGACCTTGATGGCGATGATGTCCCGCCCTTGGTACGACTTCCCGATCACCCGCTTGTTCATGATGCCCGGGTAGGCGGCGAGCCGCTGGTCGATCTCGGCGTTCGCCTCGGCGTAGTTGTGGTACTTCGCGTCGGCACCGGGGAAGTCGTAGAGCCGGGCCTGCCCGCGCTGCGGAGCGGCTCCCACGGGCTGCACGTCGTACCCCATCCGGCGCAGCTTCGCGGCCTGCTCCGCCCGCCCGGAGACGACGACGCTCTCCTCGTCGGCCTCGTCGACGGTCACACCGGCCGCCTGGATGGCCGTACGGGTCACGGGTGTGGTGCGCTGATGGATCTCGTACTGCCGGATGTCGTCGTCGCCTGATGCGGCCTTCCGCGCGCTGTCGGCGCCGGCCTGGTCGAGGCCGGCCGAGACCGGCGCGGCGAGCGCGAGGGCCAGCAGCGCGCCGAGCGCGGCGGCCCGTCTGCGAAGTCGCATGAACGCTCCTTGTGGGGGTCGGAGTGGGTGTTCCCGTGCGACGTGCGGATACGAACCTGCCGGGAGCCGTTCGTGGGGCTCCCTGTGGGTTCGCTGTGCGAGTGGCGCTCATGGTGCGGGTCGGGCATGCACACGTCAAGTGCGGCGGCGGGGCGCCGACGGAAACCGGCCGGGGGCTCCTCGGTCCTCCCGCCCGCCGAGCGGACGACCGTCAGCGGAACGGAATCGTGCGCCACGGACTGCCGGGGTCGGACATCAGAATGCGATGTGCCGAGACCATGTCCTGGTACCAGTCGCCGAACTCCTCGTCGTCGAAGTGGAGGCAGCGGCCGAGGATGTAGCCGGCGGAGAAGTCCTGCCAGGACTTGTAGGACAGGGCGGCGGCCCGGCCGGCCCGAAGGACGGCGGCCTCGGCTTCCGCGAGCGTGCCGAGGCGGGCGCCGAGCCCCCACCGGGCCATCTTGGAGGCGCGGCCGAGGTCCCAGGCGTCGACGGACGAGACGTACCGGCTGCCGTCGAGCACACCGTCGGCGCGCATGCGGGCCTCGTAGCGGGTGATGCGCCCGATGAGCCGCTGTACGCCCTCGATCCGCGCCTCGACCTCGGACGCGGGCCGGGGCTCGGTCTTCGTGACCCCGTCCTCGCCGACCACGACCGAGCCCTCGGACCTGGCGCGGACGACGTCGGCGGCGGCCTGGCGCCAGTAGCCCACGTCGACGTGCCCGCCGAAGTCACGGGCGATGGTGCGGCGCAGACCGAGGGCGAAGTCCCATACGGGGCTGTGCTGTTCGCAGGCGAGGAGTTCGCGCAGGTAGTGCTGCCACTGCTCGCGGGTGGTGATGCCCCACCATTCGTCCAGCCGTCTGCGTTCGTCCGGGTAGCCGGTGCCGTGCCAGGCCATGCCGTTCCAGAAGGAACCGTTGTTGACGCACAGGAGGGCGCCGCAGGCGAGTCCGTGGGCGACCGGGCCGTGCAGGGGGCCGCCGACGCGGAGGGTGCGCAGCCGCATCGACCGGTCCCGCGGCGGGGCCTGTTCTCCGTACTGCGCCCAGGCCGCCGAATGCGGCGGCGCGGAGGGCAGGAACGCCTCGCAGGGGCTTCCCGGGTTGACGACGATCATCGGCGGATCGGCCGGCTGCCAGACCTTGGCGAACCACTCCAGGTTGTTCCAGTCGAACACCCGGTGGGGCTCCGGGGCGGGCAGCATGCCCTCGGTGTACACGGCCCAGATCCGCCCGCCGGCGACCCGTGGGTCGTACCCGAACACGGCGTACGTGGCCCTGGGCGTGGCGTCCGCACCGGCCTTGTCTATCTCGAAGAACAACCGCGCCCGCGCCAGCGCCCCGAAGTACGCGACCCAGTCCCCCCGCCCCTTGGCCTCGGACAAGGCCTGCTCGATCTCCGACGGAGGAGTCCAGGCAGAGGCGGCGGCAGGAGGAAATCCCGCAGGAGGCGGCCCGAACGACATGAAACCCTTCCGCTCCTCTTCCCGGCCGTGGCGAGCCCAGGGTACCGGCCGGCTTCCGTGACGGCGCCCGGACCGTGGGGTGGTCCGGGCGCCTGGGGAGGGGACGGGGGTGGTTACGGGAGGGCGTGGACGTGGGCTCCCACGCTGTTGGACCAGGCGTTGCCCGAGGCCGCGTCCCAGTTGGTGGACCAGGTCATCGCGCCGCGCAGGTCGGGGTAGGTCCTGGACGGCTTGAAGGTGCCGCAGTTGGCGGCCTTCGTCAGGCAGTCCAGGGCGTTGTTGACGACCGTCGGGGAGACGTAGCCGCCGCCCGCCGCGCGGGTGGAGGCCGGGAGGCCGAGGCCGACCTGGGACGGGGACAGGCCGCCTTCCAGCTGGATGCAGGCCAGCGCGGTGAGGAAGTCGACCGTGCCCTGGCTGTAGACCTTGCCGTCACAGCCCAGCATGGAACCGCTGTTGTAGTACTGCATGTTGACGACCGTCAGGATGTCCTTGACGTTCAGGGCCGTCTGGAAGTACGAGTTCGACGTCGACTGCATGTCGATCGTCTGCGGGGCCATCGTGATGATCAGGGACGGGCCCGCCTTCGCGGACAGCGACCGCAGGGCCTGCGTCATGTACGTCGCGTTCAGGCCGTTCTCCAGGTCGATGTCGACGCCGTCGAAGCCGTACGTCTGCATCAGGCCGTACACGGAGTTCGCGAAGTTCGCGGCCGACGCCGAGTCGCTGACCGACACCGAGCCCTTCTCGCCGCCGACGGAGATGACGACCTTCTTGCCGGCCGCCTGCTTGGCCTTGAGGTCGGCCTTGAACTGGTCGACCGTGTAGCCGCCGAGGCCGGCCGAGTCCAGGTTGAAGGTCACCGCTCCCGGCGTGGACGTGGCGTCCGCGAAGGACACCGCGATGATGTCGTAGGCGGCGGGGACGTCCGACAGCTTCTGGACGGTCGCGCCGTTGTTGAAGTTCTGCCAGTAGCCGGTCACCGCGTGCTTGGGCAGCGAGCCGCCGCCACCGCCGCCCGAGGAGGAGGTCGTCGTGCCGGTCACCGTCGCCGACTTCGCCGACTCGCCCGCCGCGTTGGTGGCCGTGACCTGGAACGAGTACGCCGTCGAGGCCGCGAGACCGGTCACCGTCGCCGACGTGCCCGACACCGCCGTGACCTTCGTGCCGTCGCGGTAGACGTTGTAGCCCGTCGCGCCGGACACCGCCGGCCAGGACAGGGAGACCGAGGACGACGTGGTGCCGGCGACGGAGAGGCCGGAGGGGGCCGCCGGGATCGTGGGGGCCGGTTCGCCGCCTCCGCCGCCGTCGGGGCCGTAGACGGAGATGTCGTCGGCGTAGTAGGCCGCCTGGCCGTACCAGCCGTGGGTGTAGACCGTGACCGAGGTGGTGGAGGAGCCGGTGGTGAACGTCGTCTGGAGCTGCTTCCAGGACGGCGAGTCGGGAGTCCAGGTGGAGACGTCCGTGGTGCCCGTGCCCGTCACGCCCAGGTAGGAGTAGCCGCCCTGGACCCACGCGCTCAGCGTGTACGTCGAGTTGGGCTTGACCGCGACCGCCTGGGAGCACTTGGCGGTGTCCTGGCCGGCCGGGGTCGCCTTCAGGGCGCCGGTGCCGCCGTGCACGGGAGAGGTGACCGTGGCGCCGCTGCCGGCCGTACACGTCCAGTTGGCGAGGCCCGACTCGTAGCCCGCGTTCTTCACGTTGTTGACGTCGGCCGCCGAGGCGGGGGAGGCCGCGGCGAGGCCCGCGACCGAGAGGGCCAGGGCGGTGGCGGCGGACCATGCCGCGAACCGCCGTCCGGTGGGTCTGGGTATGCCTGGTGCGCGGTCCACTGGAGCCTCCGGTGGGGAGTGGGCGGGGAAGGAGGAGGGGAGAGGAAGGAGAGGACGGTGGCCACCGCTCGCCCTACAAGTTGGTCCAGACCAATCGGGGTGTCAAGAGGTCCAGACCAAAACGGTTTCGCGGCGGCGGCTCAACCTGTCCTGGTTTGGCGGGGCTTGCGGCGGGAGAGTTCCCCACCGGCTTCACCAACGCTGTTCTCCGGCCATACGGCCGTGGATACAGTGCTCGGGTAGTCACGCAATGAAGTCGTCCCGGCGCACCGCAGTGATCACGGTGGGCCGACGGATGTGAAGAGCGGAGAGCTGCGCGTGCCAACAGCCATTGCCGTGACCAGCGCCGACATGGCGCTGCCGGCGCAGGACGAGCGGACCGTGCCCGCCGTCGTGCTGACCGGCCTGGAGAGCGGTCCGCTGGACGAGGGCCTCACCGGACTGCACCGGCTCGTCGAGCAGTACGGATACGTGGTCGTCGTCTGTTCGCAGGCCACTCCGGAGCCGGTCGTCCGGCGGCTGTACACCCTGCGCGCACTGCTGGAGAGCGACCGCGTCGCCCTCTTCCGGCCCGGCCTGCCCCCGCTCGGCGTCGCCGTCCTGGCCCGGCAGTTACGCCAGCTGGCCTCCTGCGACCTGAGCCCGGGCGTGCTCGCCTCCGCCGGACGGCTGCTCACCCACTACATCCACGCCGGCGCCGTCCTCGGCTCCGTCGCCCGGCTGGACCGGGTCCCGGTCGGCCTGAAGGCGCACGCCAGGTCCTGGATGCCCGGCAGTCAGTTCGCCGTCCTCGCCCACCCCGAACCGCAGCTGGTCAGGGCCGGTCCCGAAGCCACCCTCAAAGGACCCGAGTTCAGCACCTGGATGCTGGTCGCCAAGGGCCAGCCGCACAGCGAGTGGGTCACCGCGCTCGGCACCCGGTGGGGCGTGCACGGACTGCGCGAGGTCCCGCTGCCCGCCGAGTCCGCGGTGTGGTGGGGGACCGGCCGCCTGGTCGAGTTCTGCGGCTATCTCGCCGACCTGTCCGTCCTGTACCAACTGGTCACCTCCGTACGGCGGACCACCTGCCACTGGTGCGGCCTCGACGTCATCGGCGACCGCTGCGTCTTCTGCGGCGCCACCCCGCCCGCCCCCGCGGCCCTTCGCGCCCTGGAACCGAGAACGCCCGCCTGACCCCTCGCGAACCCGACCCGTCCCGCTCGACCGATTCCCCCAACGAGGTTGCACGGTTCATGAACTCCCGTCAGCGCCGCGGCGTGATACTGCTGATCCTGTCGGCCCTGTGCGCCTTGGGCGCGTTCGCCGGCGTGCTCTCCGTCGTCCACGACGTGAACTCCAAGGTCGGGCCCGGGACCACGGCCTACCGGGTCAGGTCCGAGGTCAAGCCGTACACCACCCTGGACGCCGGCCAGTTCGAGGAGATCGAGATGCCCAGGCGGTGGCTGTCCGGCAACGCCGTCACCGACCTCGGCCAGATCCGCGGCAAGATCGCCGTGACCACGCTGCGCGCGGGCTCCCTGCTCCAGACCGACATGATCGTGGACCGGCCCGCCCTCCGGCCCGGCCAGCAGGAGGTCGCCATCATGATCGACGCGGCGACCGGCGTGGCCGGGAAGATCACGCCCGGCTCGCGGGTCAACGTCTACGCCACCTTCGAGGGGCGCAAGGAAGGCGACCCCGACCAGTCGAAGATCATCGTGACCAACGCCCAGGTCATCGACGTCGGCCAGATCACCGCCCTCGACCCCGACGACGACAGCCGCCGCCGGCCCACCGACGCCGTCCCCATCACCTTCGCGCTGTCCACCCTCGACGCCCAGCGCGTCACCTACGCCGAGTCCTTCGCCCAGCGCGTCCGGCTCGCGCTCGTGGCCCCCGGCAGCGAGACCAGCGTCCCCGACCAGGACCGCACCTACGAACTCGCGACGGACAAGTGAGAGGCGGCCATGCCCACCAGGATCCTCCCGGCCGGCGCGGACCCGGACGCCGTCCGCTCCCTCACCGCCCTGCTCGGCCAGCTCCCCGACGCCGAGCCGCAGCCCCCGGTCACCGACTCCACCCAGCTGGTGGACACCCTCGCCCGGCTGGCCGCCGAGTCGGTCGGGGAACTGCCCGAGGTGGTCGTCGTCCACGAACGCATCGGCCCCGTCCCGGCCCTGGAGCTGATCCGCGAGGTCGCCCTGCGCTTCCCGGCCGCCGGAGTCGTCCTCGTCACCAGTGACGCCAGCCCCGGACTGTTCGCCGCCGCCATGGACTCCGGCGCCCGCGGCCTGGTCGGGCTCCCGCTGTCGTACGAGGAACTGGCCGGCCGGGTCCAGGCCGTCGCCCAGTGGTCGGCCGGGGTACGACGGCACCTCGGGCTCGGGGGCGAGGCGCCGGCCGGGGCCGGGGGCACCGTGGTCACGGTCAGCGGCGCCAAGGGAGGCGTCGGCGCCACGCTCACCGCGATCCAGCTGGCCCTGGCCGCCCAGGCCTCCGGCCGCGCCACCGCGCTGGCCGACCTCGACCTGCAGAGCGGTGACATCGGCTCCTACCTGGACATCCAGTTCCGCCGGTCGGTGGCCGACCTCGCCGCCATCACCGACATCTCCCCGCGCGTCCTCGCCGACGCCGTCTTCCGCCACGACACCGGCCTCGCCCTGCTGCTCGCGCCCGCCGACGGCGAACGCGGCGAGGAGGTCACCGACCGGGCCGCCCGCCAGCTCATCGGCGCCCTGCGCGCACGCTACGAGGTCGTCGTCGTGGACTGCGGCGCCCAGCTGAGCGGGGCCGGCGCCGCGGCCGTCGAGACGGCCGACACCGCGCTGCTGGTCACCACCCCGGACGTGATCGCCGTACGCGCCGCCAAACGCACCGTACGGATGTGGGACCGGCTCCAGATCCGCAAGGCCGAGGAGACCACGGTCGTCGTCAACCGGCACACCCGCGGTTCGGAGATCCAGCCCGCGCTGGTGCAGCGCATCACCGGCACCGCGCTGGCCCGGACCGCCGTACCCGCGGCCTACAAGGAACTGCAGGCCGTCGTGGACGCCGGACGGCTCCACGAACTCGACGGCAGGAGCACGGTGAAGCAGGCGCTGTGGGCGCTCGCGGGCGAACTGGGGCTGGCCGGGACGGCCGAACAGGCCGGCCATCGCGGAGCCGGCCGGGCAGCGGTGGGCTTCCGGCGGCGGAAGGAGTGAGCGGTGCCATGAGAAGGCCGGACGGGGACCGGAAACGTGCCATGAGAAGGCCGGACGTGGACCGGGGACGTGCCACGAGAAGGCCGGTCGGGGACCGCGGACAGGTCAGCGTCGAGTTGCTCGGGATGACCCCGCTGATCCTTCTGACGCTGGTGCTGATGTGGCAGGCCGTGCTGGTGGGCTACACCTTCACGCTCGCCGGGAACGCCGCCGACGAGGCGGTGCGGGCCGGCACGGCGGCGCCCCGGGGCGCCGCCCGGCAGGCCGCGTGCGCGCGGGCGGGGCTCGGACACCTGTCGGGGGCCTGGCGGGGGGACGCGTCGGTGCGGTGCAGCGCGTCCGGCTACGTCACGGCCGACGTCTCCCTGAAGGTCCCGGTCCTCTTCCCGGGCGTGATCTCCTTCCCCGCCACCGTGCACGGCCACGCCGGAGCCGTGGAGGAGGTGAAGCGCTGAGATGCCGCAGCGCCGACCGCGCGACCGGGGCCAGGTCGCCCTCGAATACCTGGGGTTCGTCCCCGTCCTGCTGATCGTCGGGCTCGCCGGCGTCCAGCTCGGCGCCGTCGCCTACGCCGCCGAACAGGCCGGCACGGCGGCCCGGGCCGGGGCCCGGGCCGCGTCCCTGGACCAGTCCTACGCCCAGGCCTGCGCCGACGCGGTGAGCGGCGTGCTGGAGGTGTCCTGCTCGGCCGCCGCGGGGGACGACACGGTGACCGTCACCGCCACCGTGCGCATCCCCGCCCTCGTGTGGGACCTCGGCGACGCCACCAAGTCCGCCACCATGCCGCTCGACCACTGACGAAGGAGGCGACCAGCCCATGAGCCTGCGGGCACGCATCAGCACTCCGGAGGAGCACGGCAGCCGGGGCGAGGACGGACACCTGGTCGCCTCCTACCGGGCCAAGCTGCTGGAGGAGATCGACCTCGCGGAGATGAGCGCGCTGGCCGCCGCCGAGCGCCGGGCCCGCCTGGAGCGGGTGCTCGGGCACATCATCAGCCGCGAGGGACCGGTCCTGTCCACCGTCGAACGGGCCCGGCTGATCCGCCGGGTGGTGGACGAGGCGCTGGGCCTCGGCATCCTGGAACCGCTGCTGGAGGACGCGTCCATCACCGAGATCATGGTCAACGGACCCGACGCGATCTTCGTGGAACGCGGCGGCCGGGTCGAACAGCTGCCGCTGCGGTTCGTCTCCGCCGACCAGCTGATGCAGACCATCGAGCGGATCGTGTCGACGGTCAACCGCCGGGTGGACGAGTCCAACCCGATGGTGGACGCCCGGCTGCCCTCCGGCGAGCGCGTCAACGTCATCATCCCGCCGCTGTCCCTGACCGGCCCGGTGCTCACCATCCGCCGCTTCCCGCGCTCCTTCACGCTCCAGGAGCTGATCGGCTTCGGCTCGCTGGAGGAGCACATGGTGTACCTGCTGGCCGGGCTGGTGCAGGCCAAGTTCAACATCATCGTCTCGGGCGCCACCGGCACCGGCAAGACGACCCTGCTGAACGCCCTGTCCGGGCTGATCCCGCCGCACGAGCGGATCATCACCATCGAGGACTCCGCCGAACTCCAGCTCCAGCAGAACCACGTGGTCCGCCTGGAGTCCCGCCCGCCGAACGTGGAGGGCAAGGGCCAGGTCACCATCCGCGACCTGGTCCGCAACTCGCTGCGCATGCGGCCCGACCGGATCGTGGTCGGCGAGGTCCGCGGCGGCGAGTCCCTGGACATGCTCCAGGCCATGTCCACCGGCCACGACGGCTCGCTGGCCACCGTGCACGCCAACAGCGCCGAGGACGCCCTCACCCGGCTGCAGACCCTCGCCTCGATGTCCGACGTGGAGGTCCCCTTCGTCGCCCTGCACGACCAGATCAACAGCGCCGTCGACGTCCTCGTCCAGCTCACCCGGTTCGCCGACGGCGCCCGCCGCATCACCGAGATCGCGATGCTCGACAGCCACGGCGGGGAGCCGTACCGGCTGGCCACCGTCGCCCGCTTCGAGGCGCGGCCGATGACCCCGGACGGCCGCGTCCACGGCACCTTCCGCCACTTCCCGCTCCCGCGGCGCGCCGCCGACCGCCTCCACATGGCGGGCCAGCCCCTCCCGCAGGCCTTCGGCGTGGCCCGCTCCGCCGACCAGCTCGCCACCCGAGAAGCCAGGTAGGACCCCCGACCATGGAACCGAGCACCCTCGCCCAGCTCACCACCGGCGTGACCCTGCTGGCCTGCGTCCTGGCGGTGGCCGGCGTGCACGCCTACGCCTCCGGCCGGGCCCGGCGCGCCGCCCTCGTGGACCGCCTCGCGCTCACCGGCCCGCCGGCCGCCACCGGCCGCAGACGCCGCTTCCGCGCACTGGACCGGCGGCTGCGCCGCACCGGGCCCGGCCGCCGGCTGGAGCGGCGCCTCGCGGCGACCGGCCTGGACGTCACCCCGGGCGAGTTCACCGCCGCCGTGCTCACCGCCGTCGCCGCGCTCTGGCTGATCGGCCAGGCCACCCTGGCGCCCTTCTTCGGCCCGCTCGCCGGGCTCCTCGGCGTCTGGGCGGCCTTCCAGTTCCTCGGCTGGCAGCACCGCAGACGCATCGAGCGCTTCATCGGCCAACTGCCCGAGCTGGCCCGCATCCTGGCCAACGCCACCCACGCCGGGCTTGCCCTGCGCACCGCGATCGGCATGGCCGCGGAGGAGCTGGAGGCACCGGCCGGCGAGGAACTGGCCAAGGTCGCCGACCAGCTGGCCATCGGCCACTCCCTGGACGACGCGCTCGGCGAGCTGGCCGGCCGGCTGCCCTCCCGGGAACTCGTCGTCCTGGTCACCACGCTGGTGCTGTCCAACCGGGCCGGCGGCCAGGTGGTCTCGGCGCTGCGCAACCTGACCGAGACCCTGGAGGAGCGCAAGGAGACCCGGCGCGAGATCCGCACCCAGCTCTCCCAGGTGACCATGACCTCCTACGCCGTGCCCGTCCTCGGGGTCGGCGCGTTGTTCCTGATGAACGGCGTCAAGGACGGCGCGCTCGACCGCATGACCGGCTCACCGGCCGGCCAGGCGTGCGTGATCGTCGCGTTCGTCATGTACGCCGTCGGCTTCGTCCTGATCCGCCGGCTGAGCCGCATCGACGTCTGAGGGAGGTGACCCGTGGAGTTCCTGCTCGCCCTGCTGATGGGCGCCGGCGTCTGGGGCGTCTTCGCCGGCCTGCGCATGTACCGCGCGGACGCCCGGCTCCCCGCCGACCTCGCCGTGGCCCTGGAGGTCGGCGCCACCCGCACCGGCGCGGTCGGCTCGGTCGTCGACCGCCTCGGCATGCGCTGGGCACCGCTGGTGCTGCGGCTGATGGGCCCGCGGCTCGTCGCCCGCTACCGCCGCCGGATCGACCTCGCCGGCAACCCCGGCGGCCTGACCCTCGACCGCTACGCGGCCCGCCGCGCGGTCTACGGCGCGCTGGGCGGCGTCGGCTTCCTGGTCTTCCTGCTGCGCGGCCAGTGGTTCGTGGCGCTGCTCCTGCTGGCCTTCGGGGCGCTGTGGACCGAGGTCGGCCTCTGGTCGGCGATCCGGGTCCGCAGACACGTCATCGAACGCACCCTGCCGGACTTCCTGGACGTGCTCGCCGTGGTGGTCAGCGCGGGCCTCGGGTTCCGGCAGGCCCTGGACCGGGTCGCCGCCCGCTACGAGGGCCCGTGGGCCGACGAACTGCGCATCACCCTGCGCCAGATGGACCTCGGCGTGAGCCGCCGCCAGGCCTTCGCGGAGCTGCGCCGGCGCAACGACTCCGAGCAGGTGGCGATGTTCGTGACGGCGTTGCAGCAGGGCGAGGAGCTGGGCGCGCCCATCGTGGACACCCTGGTCTCCCTGGCCAAGGACATGCGCCGCACCGACGCCCAGAACGCCCGTCGCAAGGCCGCGCGCGCGGTGCCCAAGGCCACGCTGATGATCACCACGTTCATGGTCCCGGCGACGATGCTCCTGCTGGGCGCGGGCCTGCTGCTCGGCTCCGGCGTGGACTTCGGCTCGCTCACCGGGAAGTGAGGACGGCATGACGGCGGCGGGGGCGGCGGGGAGAGGGGTGCGGTTGCTGGAGCGGTTACGCGGGACGGGCGGCGGACGCCGCCGGGCGTGGCCGGGACGCCGGGTGCGCCAGGCGGCGCGCGGTCTCGTGCCGTCGGCCGAGCCCTCCGAGAAGCTCCAGGTCAGCGCGCTTCAGGCGATGTGCCGGCAGGTCTTCGGGTTCCGGCTCGCGATGATCGTCGTATCGGCTCCCGCCGCCCTCCTGCACGCCGCTCCCGGCCTGGGCGTCCGCCTGGCCGGCACGGCCGTGGTCGTCACCGTCATGGTGTCCTACGTCCTCTTCCGCGACTGGGAGCGCTTCGGCCCCCTCCTGCTGCGCCACCCCGTCCTGCTGGCCGCCGACACCCTCTTCGGCTCCTTCCTCCTGGTCTCGGCGGGCCCGGACACCACCCTGGCCTACGTCAGCGTCTGCACCCCGCTGCTGGCCGGCCTGGTCTACGGCTGGCGCGGCGCGGCCTGCTTCGCCTCGCTGCAGGCCCTGATCCTGCTGCTGGTCCACACCACCCTGAGGGCCGGCCGGCCCGAGCCCGTCGCACAGGCCCTGCTGCTGCCCGGCCTGTGCGTCGTCGCCGGCGCCATGGGCTCGACCCTGCGCAATCTGATGCTCCGCTTCGGCGCCGCGACCCGGGCCCTGACCGCGGCCCGGGCCCGGCTCGCGGCGGCGGAGGCGGTCAGCGCCGAACGCGCCCGGCTGGCCCGGGAGATGCACGACTCCGTGGCCAAGACGCTGTACGGCGTGGCCCTGGCGGCGGACGGGCTGGCCGCGACCGCCTCGGTCGACGCTCCGGACCCCGCTCGCATCCGGCAGCAGGCGGACCTGGTGTCCCGCTCGGCGCGCCGGGCGGCGGCGGAGTCCCGGGAACTGCTGGCGGACCTGCGCCGGGACCCGTCGCAGGTGCCGCAGGAGGACCCGTTCTGGCCGGGCCTCGCCCGCCGGACCCGCGAGTTCGCCCGGCGCACGGGCCTGGAGGTCGTCTGCCACTGGCCCGCGGACGACCCCGCCCCCTTCCCGCCGCCGCCCGCGCCGGCGGCCCGGCACGTCCTCGCCATCGCCACCGAGGCCCTGGAGAACGCCCACCGCCACGCGTCCGCCGCGCGGGTGGACGTACGGGCCTCGGTGGAGGGACACCTGCTCCGCCTCGTCCTCCACGACGACGGCACCGGCCTGCCGCCCGGCACCACCCTGGAACGGCTGCGCGACCGCGGGCACTTCGGGCTGCTCGGCATGGCCGAGCGGGCCGCGCAGGCGGGCGCCCGCATACGCGTCGGCCGGGGCGCGCACGGCCGGGGCACGGAGGTACGCCTCGACATCCCCCTGTCCGGGCCCGCGTCCCACGCACCCGGCACCCCCTGAGAGGAGGCACCATGCGGCCCTTGCCCGCCTTCCCGCCGCCGGCCCCGGCTCCGCCGCCGCTGCGGCTGCTGATCGCCGACGACAACCCCGTGGTCCGGGCCGGTCTCGCGGCCCTGCTCACGGACCGCGCCGGGACCACGGTGGTGGCTCAGGCGCGGGACGGCCGGGAGGCGTACGAGGAGGCGTTGCGGCACCGGCCGGACGTCATCCTGCTCGACGTCCGCATGCCCGGTGTGGACGGGATCTCGGCGCTGCCCCACCTGGTGCGGCTGGCCCCCGTCATGATGCTCACCTACAGCCACGAGACGCAGACCGTGCGGGAGGCGCTGCGGTTGGGGGCGGGGGGATACCTGGTGCACGGCGAGTTCACGACGGAGCAGCTGGTACGGGCGGTACGGGACGTACGGGAGGGCCGTCCGCAGGTCACACCCGGCGCGACGAGGGCGTTGCTGGCGGCCCTCCACTCCGATGCAACTGCACACGCCGACTCCAACTCCGTTGATATGACGGCAAATTCCGACGCCATGTCTCTTTCGCATGTGCAACCAGATGTGGGACAGTCGTTCCGCTCGCGGTTCCGGCTGAGTACGAGGGAGGCGGAGATCATGGACCTCATCGCGTCCGGCATGACCAACCAGCAGATCGCCGCCGCCTGCTTCATCAGCGAGAAGACCGTCAAGAACCACATCAACCGCATCTTCGCCAAGCTCCAGAGCACGACCAGGTCCCAGGCGACCGCGAAGTGGCTGGGGGTGGCCTGAGATGGCGGCGCGGCGGAACGAATGGGTCCGCGGTTGGGCCCTGGGACCCTTCGGGACCGGGCGCGTCCGGCCGTACGGTGCGCGGACCGGAGGCGAAGCTGGAGGGGAAGACCGTGAGCAAATGGTTCCGCACCACCGTCGCGTATCTGCAGACCCGTGCCGCGCGCGGCGACCGGGGACAGACCGCGGTGGAGTACCTCGGCATCATCGCGGTGGTCGTCGCGATCGTCCTGGCGATCACCGGCACGAGCATCGGCCAGTCGATCTACGACGCGATCACCAACAAGATCGCCGAGGTCACCGGCGGCTGACTCGTCCACGGCACGACGCGGGGCAGGCCTTCCCCATCTACCTGACGGTGGTGGCGGGCCTGCTCTTTCTCGCGTTGGCCTACCTCGCGGTCGGTCAGGCGGCCGTGAACCGCGGCGGCGCCCAGACGGCGGCGGACGCGGCGGCACTGGCGGCGGCGCAGGAAACCCGGGACCAGCTCTTCGACCTGTGGCGGGCCCACGTGGACGACCCGGGAAGCTGGCAGGACATCTTCGACGGTGCGGGAGCCCGCGACTTCTGCGGGCGTGCCGACCAGCTCGCCGCGCGGAACGACGCGACGACGGTGCGCTGCGTGTTCGAGCCGCCGCTGAGCTATGTCGTCGACACCCGGGCGGAAAAGTCCGTGGGCGACTCCGTCGTACCCGGCACCGAGAACGTGCACGCGACGGCGCACGCCAGGGCCGTCATCGAACCGCTCTGCACACCGCCCGAAGACGTGCCCGAACCACCCGGTCCGCCCGGCCCGCCCGGGACCGGAACCCCGTCGCCGGGAGCGGGGTCCGCGTCGCCCGGGGAGGGCGCCGACCCGCCCGAGGACGCACCGCTGCCCCCGCTCACCTGCGAGGACAAGGTCTGGCACCCCGAGCCGGACGACACCACGGAGCTGCCGGGGCCCGAGGACCTCTTCGACGTCCACCTGGCCGACTCCCCGGCGAACGACCGATGACGAAGGAAGCGACAGTGATGAGCATGCGGTTCACTGCGAAGGCCCGCAGAGGACTGGTCGCCCTGACCGTGGCGGCCGGTCTGGCCGCCGGTGCGACCGGTTGCGGGGGCAGCGGAGGCGGAGAGGACAAGCCACGCGGGCCGGCGTCCGCCCCGACGGCCGGCGACCCGGGCCCGAGCACCCAGGAGGACGACCCGGGCCGGCCGCTGGCGGAGCTGCGCGGGTCCGACGGCCTGCTCCTGCAGATCACCTCCGCCGAGCGCGACACGGGCGGCTTCGTCACGGTCAACGGCACGCTGAAGAACGACGGGGCGCGGACCGCCGTCATCCCCTCCGCGCTGAGCGGCAACGAGACCGAGATCATCAAGAACGGCAGATCGCTGGGCGGGGCCACGCTGGTCGACCCGCGGGGCAAGAAGCGGTACTACGTGCTGCGGGACACCGAGGGCCGGCCGCTGACGACGACCGGCTTCACCACCCTCAAGTCCGGCGCCACCCTCGCCGTCTTCATGCAGTTCCCGGCGCCCCCGGCCGGGGTGACCGAGGTGGACTTCCAGCTGCCGACGTTCACCTCCGCCGGCATCAAGATCTCCGGGTGAGGCGCGCGTGACCACCACACCCCGCCTCGCCCTCCTCGGCACCCTGCTGCTGTGCGTCCTGAACCTGCCCGCCGCTCCGGCCGCCGCCGACGGCACCGGCCCCGGCGAACCCCCTCTCACCGAACCCACCGCCGCCGCCCCCGTCGACGTCGACCCCACCGACCCCGACCTCAAGCTCCCGGAGGGCGCCACGCTCGCCGGGGCGAAGGTGCTGGACATCAAGCTGGTCGTGGAGGAGCAGAGCGGGGACGAACGGCGGGAGGACACCAACGCCGACGTGACCTTCGCCCTCCAGACCGAGGTGCTGTTCGGCAAGGACAGCGCCACGGTCGGCGGCGCGGCCAAGACCCGCATCGCCACCATCGCCGAGGAGATCCGCGCACAGCACGCCACCCGGGTCCGCGTCTTCGGCTTCACCGACAGCCTCGGCACCACCACCCACGGCGTCGCCCTCTCCAAGCGGCGCGCCGACGCCGTGCAGGCCGTGCTGGACCAGGACCTGAACACGCCGTCCATCACCTTCGACGTCCGCGGCTACGGCGAGCAGTACCCGATCGCCGACAACTCCACCGAGGCCGGCCGGAAGAAGAACCGCCGGGTCGAGGTGTCCTTCCCGCGCACCGACCGGTGACCGCCGGCTACGGCTCCGCCTCCACGTCCACCTCCACGCGCACGCCCGTCCGCACCCCCCACCCCGCCATCGCCCCGGCCGCCGCCTCCAGCACGTGCCGGGCCCGCGGGCGGGGCAGGCCCAGGCGGCCCGGGGGCATCGTGCGGACGGCGATCACGGTGAGGCGGCGGTCCAGGTAGGCCACGTCGATCGGGATCCGCATCCCGAACGTGTGCACCCCGCTCGCCGGTGACAGCAGCATCGCCCCGTCCACCGCGTCCCGGCCCAGCAATCCCTTCGTCCGGGCCCGGTAGGAGGCCGAGATCTCCAGGGGAACGGAGAGTGCCGGCACCTCCCCGGCGTCCGTCCGCACGGTCAGCCGTCCCCGCCCGTCCCGCCATCGCCCCATGCCCCGCCCACCCCTTCCGTGCCCGTCGACCGCCCGCGCCCGTAATTGTGTTGTCCTTTCCCGTCCTCCCCACTAGGAAGGGCGCTATGACAGGACTCGGTGCCGTGTTCCGCCCCCAGCTCCCTCCCGAACGCCTCCGGGCCGTCGCCCGCGCCGCGGACGAGTCGGGGCTCGACGAACTGTGGCTGTGGGAGGACTGCTTCCTGGAAGGCGGGGTGTCCACGGCCGCCGCCGCGCTCGCCTGGACCGAACGGGTGCGGGTCGGCATCGGACTGCTGCCCGTACCGCTGCGGAACGTGGCCGTCACCGCGATGGAGGCCGCCTCGCTGGAGCGCATGTTCCCCGGCCGGGCCGTCCTCACCGTGGGGCACGGGGTGCAGGAGTGGATGGGCCAGGTCGGCGCCCGGGCCGCCTCGCCGCTCGGCCTCCTCGGCGAACACCTCGACGCCCTGCGCGCCCTGCTGCGCGGCGAGCGGCTCGACGTGCGCGGGCGGTACGTCCGGCTGGACGACGTCGCCCTCGACTGGCCGCCGGAGCGCCCGGTCGACATCCTCGCGGGCGCCACCGGGCCGCGTACGCTCCGGCTCACCGGCGAGAAGGCCGACGGCACCCTCCTGACCATCGCCACTTCGGCGGACGGCGTACGGCGGGCCCGGGAACTGATCGAGGAGGGCCGCCGGGCGGCGGGCCGCACGGGCGCGCACCGGATCGTCGTCTATCTGCTGGCCGCCACGGGTACGGACGCCGAGGCCCGGCTGCGCGCCGAACTCAGCGCCGAGGGCCTGGGGCAGGTCCCGGGCCTGGGCGTCGCCGGGGACGCGGAGGCGGTGGCCGAGGCGGTGCGGCGCCTGGCCGAGGCCGGCGCGGACACCGTCGTGCTCCAGCCGACGGCGGACGAACCCGACCCGGAGGGCTTCATCCGTTTCGCGGCCCAGCGCGTCGCCCCGCTGATCCGATGACGACCGCCGCCGAGGACGCGGGCACCACCCTGCCCGTGCCCCGGCGGCTCCCTCCGAACCGGCCCGGCAGTCCCCGCGCGCGGGCAGCCGCCCCGCAGGAGCGGCACTCCTCGCCCCGGACGCGTCCGCCGTCGCGCCGGGCCGCTCCACACCGCCGCTGACGGAAAAATCGCGGGCCGCCTTCGCGGGTCGCTGGGATCATGGGCGTATGAGTGCGGAGCGGTCCTTCGAGGAACTGGTGGCCGAGGGGGCCGGTGTGCCCACCGAGGGGTGGGACTTCTCCTGGTTCGAGGGACGGGCCAGTGAGGCGCGGCCGTCGTGGGGCTACGCCCGGTCGGCGGCGGAGCGGCTGGCCGGGGCCGGGGCCGCGCTCGACGTCCAGACCGGCGGCGGCGAGGTGCTGGACTTCGCGCTGGGCCGGGCGGAGCCGGCCCGGCCGCCGCTCGTGGCGGCGACCGAGGGCTGGCCGCCGAACGTGGCCAAGGCCACCGCCCTGCTCCGGCCCCGCGGCGTCGTCGTGGTCGCCGCCCCGGCCGACGCGCCGCTGCCCTTCGCGGACGAGGCGTTCGACCTGGTGCTCAGCCGGCATCCGGTCCGCCCCCACTGGACGGAGATCGCCCGGGTGCTGCGGCCCGGCGGGACGTACTTCGCCCAGCACGTGGGACCCGCCAGCGTCTTCGAGCTGGTCGAGTACTTCCTCGGGCCGCAGCCGGAGGAGGTCCGCCGCGCCCGCGACCCCGAGCGGGAGCGGGCCGCCGCCGAGGCGGCGGGGCTGGAGGTCACCGGCCTGCGGGCCGAACGGCTGCGGATGGAGTTCCACGACATCGCCGCCGTCGTCCACTTCCTGCGCAAGGTCGTCTGGATGGTCCCGGGCTTCACGGTCGAGGCGTACGAGCCACGGCTCCGCGCGCTGCACGAGCGGATCGGGAAGGAGGGGCCGTTCGTCGCGCACAGCGCCCGGCACCTCTTCGACGTACGCAAACCCGGACGCTGACGACACCGGATCTCCCCGTCGCCATCGCCCCTGGGTTCACATACGCCCCGGCCGTCACATAAGTTCGGACCAGGTGATTCGCGTCGGCAAAGCCACGCGGCCGGCGGCGCGCGGTGGAGGGGGCCGCGCGGCGCCGTGGAGCCGTCCGGGTATTCCGCCGGGCGCGGCCGGGCCCGGCCGGGACGCCGTAGCGGAACGGTCAAGTCCACTGCTCGCCGGCGGGGTCGCCCATCGGGGGGACTCCGGCCACCCTCCCGATGATTCCCCCAGGACGGCGTAATCCTTGCGAATCCCATCGCGCTCGGCCGGATCTGCCTGTGATTCCGCTGTGAATGGCCCGGGAAACGCTCCGGAATCCCGCATTCCGTGACCACGTCGGCGTTGCCGGACGATTCCGGAGAGTAGTTGTGGCACGCCGATGCACCCACCATCACTTACGAAGGGTTATGGTGGAAACCCCCCCTCGGGCCGGTCCGTCTCCCCCCCACGGACCGGCCCGTTTTTTTCATGCGGGAGGACGACGGGGTTCCGGAACCGCCCGGCCCCGGCCCGGCGTCCCCGCCAAGGGGCGCGGCCCCGGCGGCGCACACCGCCGCCGCGTGGCCAAACCCCGGGCCGGACCGGGCCCGCGGCAGCGGTAGGCTCGACGGCTCCGGCACCCCCTACGGCTCCGGCACCCCCCTACCCCGCGCCCAACCCCCGGAGGGTCACGTGAACCTGCGCGACAAGCTGCGCGGTCTGCTCGTCAGGCTCTACGCACGCCGGGTGGAAGGTCACCTGGATCACGCTCAGGTGCCCAAGCACATCGGCGTCATCATGGACGGCAACCGCCGCTGGGCGAAGGCGTCCGGCTCGACCACCGTGCACGGGCACCGGGCCGGTGCCGAGAAGATCGAGGAGTTCCTCGGCTGGTGCTCCGAGACCGACGTCGAGGTGGTCACGCTCTGGCTGCTGTCCACCGACAACTTCGACCGCCCGCAGGACGAACTGGTCCCCCTGCTCGGCATCATCGAGGACGTCGTACGCACCCTCGCCGCCGACGGCCGCTGGCGGGTGCACCACGTCGGCACGATGGACCTGCTGCCCGCCGGCATGCAGCGCACCCTGAAGGAAGCCGAGGAGAGCACCGCCCACACCGACGGCATACTCGTCAACGTGGCCATCGGCTACGGCGGCCGGCAGGAGATCGCCGACGCCGTGCGCTCGATGCTGCACGAGGCGCACGACCGGGGCCTGTCCCTGGAGGACCTCGCCGAGTCCGTCGACGTCGACATGATCGGCCGTCACCTCTACACCGGCGCCCAGCCCGACCCGGACCTGGTGATCCGCACCAGCGGTGAACAGCGGCTGTCCGGATTCATGCTCTGGCAGACCGCTCATTCCGAGTACTACTTCTGCGAGGTCTTCTGGCCGGCCTTCCGGAAGGTCGACTTCCTGCGCGCCCTGCGCGACTACGCCGCACGTCACCGCCGTTACGGCGGCTGAACCGGCCCGCCCCGCCCCGTCGCCCCCGGTGACGGGGCGTCGTCGTGCCCCCCGATTGGCACACACGTCACAAG
Organism: Streptomyces sp. SCL15-4; assembly: GCF_033366695.1. Taxonomy (NCBI): domain Bacteria; kingdom Bacillati; phylum Actinomycetota; class Actinomycetes; order Kitasatosporales; family Streptomycetaceae; genus Streptomyces; species Streptomyces sp. SCL15-4. The sequence continues at coordinate 3,304,100 of NZ_JAOBTQ010000001.1, read as the reverse complement.
GAGTTCACCAGCGCGCCGGTGGCCGCATTTGCATGGCGCCGTCCGTTCGAGGGCATAAACCCAACAGGTCGACACCCGAACCACGGGCGTCGTATCTCAGCGGGCGGCTCGGGGCCGTCCGCCCGGGAGGCCCCTTGCACCAGCCCGACCGTGCGGTCACGGCACGGCATCAGCCGCGGGGGCCGGTTCACGGCCCGCCGTGCGGGGGCCGGACACCGGTCCAGCAACTCCTCGTCGCTCCCCGACCACATCCGAGGGGGTACGTCCTTCCGTGGTGACCAGCACACAGCGCCACAAGCCCGACCGGCGCACGTATGTTCTCGACACCAGCGTCCTGCTGGCCGACCCGAACGCCCTGACCCGCTTCGACGAGCACGAGGTCGTGCTCCCCATCGTGGTGGTCACGGAGCTGGAGGCCAAGCGGCACCATCCCGAACTCGGCTACTTCGCCCGGCAGGCCCTGCGCCTGCTCGACGACTACCGGGTCCGGCACGGCCGCCTCGACGCCCCCATTCCGACCGGGGACCTCGGCGGAACGCTCCGGGTGGAGTTGAACCACTCGGACCCCAGCGTGCTGCCCTCGGGCTACCGACTGGGCGACAACGACTCCCGCATCCTCGCGGTGGCCCGCAACCTCCAGGCGGAGGGATACGACGTCACCGTCGTGTCGAAGGACCTCCCGCTGAGGATCAAGGCGTCCTCCGTCGGTCTCCTCGCCGAGGAGTACCGGGCCGAACTCGCCATCACGGAGAACTCCGGCTGGACCGGGATGTCGGAACTCACCCTGCCCGGCGAACAGGTGGACATCCTCTTCGAGGAAGGACACGTGTACGTCCCGGAGGCGTCCGGCCTGCCCGTGCACACCGGCCTGACCATCCAGTCCGAACGCGGCAAGGCGCTCGGCCGGGTCACCGCCGAGGGCAACGTCCGCCTGGTGCGCGGCGAGCGGGAGGCGTTCGGCATCAAGGGCCGCAGCGCCGAGCAGCGCATCGCGCTCGACCTGCTCCTCGACCCGGACATCGGCATCGTCTCGATGGGCGGCCGGGCCGGCACCGGCAAGTCGGCGCTGGCGCTGTGCGCGGGCCTGGAAGCCGTCCTGGAACGCCGGCAGCACAAGAAGGTGATGGTCTTCCGGCCGCTGTACGCGGTCGGCGGGCAGGAACTGGGCTATCTGCCGGGCACCGAGGCGGAGAAGATGAGCCCCTGGGCGCAGGCCGTCTTCGACACCCTCTCGGCGGTCACCAGCCGCGAGGTCATCGAGGAGGTCACCGCCCGCGGGATGCTGGAGGTCCTCCCGCTGACCCACATCCGCGGCCGCTCGCTGCACGACGCGTTCGTGATCGTGGACGAGGCGCAGTCGCTGGAGAAGAACGTCCTGCTGACGGTGCTGTCCCGGATCGGCGCGGGCTCCCGGGTGGTGCTCACCCACGACGTGGCCCAGCGGGACAACCTGCGCGTGGGCCGCTACGACGGAGTGGTCGCCGTGGTCGAGAAGCTGAAGGGGCATCCGCTCTTCGCCCACGTCACGCTGACGCGGTCCGAGAGATCCCAGATTGCCGCACTTGTGACCGAAATGCTGGAGGACGGTCACATCTGACGCACCCCGCCCAGCGGTTGGCGCCGTCCGGCAAAGGCCAAGAGCCTAGCCGGGCGGCGCCGTCGTGCGTGGAGCTTTCCTGAAATCGCCAGGGCCAAACGGGATGTGAGCTTTCACACGCAACACAGAATTGCCACGCGGCGTCCGGTTACGGCAGAGTCTCGTTCCTGTCAGGCCCCGCATACGACACAGCTGTACCCCCAGCGGTGCAGCACCCCGCAGGCCCCACCAACTCCATACAGTTCGTCGTATGCCGCCCGCGCACCACGCGGCGCTCTCCGCCGGAGAGTTGCCCACCGGGCCCGCGCCTCCCGTGACCCCGCAGTTGGGAGGCCTGTGTCAGGGGCACGATCGCGTCCGCCAGGGTCACCGAAGCGGGCGATGCTGGAAGGAAACCGTGTGAGCCGGATTTCGGTCCGGGGATTCGCAGTGGCCTCGGCCACCGCGGTCACCGCTGTCGGAAGCGTCGTCGGCGTTGCCTCGGGCAGCACCGCGCAGACCAACGACGCCGCCGAGGCTACGGCAGCCGACGCCACGCTCCTCGCGGACATACCCGCGGGTCAGCAGGTCGAGGTGCAGACCGCGTCCCTCACGCAGCAGGCGGACGCCCAGGCCATCGCCGCGGACGCGACCGCCAAGAAGGACGCCGAGGAGGCGGCCCGCATGGCGGCCGCCGAGACCGCGATCGCGAAGAAGAAGGCCGCCGAGCAGAAGGCGGCCGAGGCCGCCAAGGAGGCCAAGGAGCGCCTGGAGGCCAAGGCCGCGGCCAGCCGCGGCGGGACCGACGTCCGCGACTCCTCCACCTTCCCGGTCCAGGGCAGCTACAGCGTGGCCCAGATCCAGGCGATGGCGCGCCAGATGGTGGCCGGCAACCAGTTCCAGTGCTTCAGCAACATCGTGGACCACGAGTCCAGCTGGAACTACCAGGCGGTCAACGCCTCCTCCGGTGCCTACGGTCTCTTCCAGGCCCTGCCCGCCGGCAAGTACGCCTCGGCCGGTGCCGACTGGCGGACCAATCCGGCGACCCAGATCAAGTGGGGCCTCAACTACATGAACGAGCGGTACGGCAGCCCCTGCCAGGCCTGGTCGTTCTGGTCGGCCAACCACTGGTACTGACCCGCGCGCCGGTCCGCCCGGCCGCAGCTCACCCTCGCGCAGCCCTTCCCCGTCCTCAGGGGAGGGGCTTTCGCCCTGTACGGTCTAACGCGGACGACTCCACGGGGGAGTAGTGGCGAGCACGCGGCGACGCGGGGGAAGAGGACGGAGCATGGCGCGAGTGCCACGGTGGCTGGGCCGGATCGGGCGTGGTCTGGCCGAGATGAGCGAACGGCTGGACGAGCGCCGCGCGGAGGTGGAGAAGGAGCAGGACGAGCCCGTCGGCCCCGAGTCCGCCGCCGAGGCGTCCGGCGCCGAGGCGGCCCCGCCGGCCCGCGCGAGCGCGCCGGGCCCCGCCCGCCGCACCGCCCCGCCGTCCGGGCGCCGTCCCGACCCCGCCGAGGCCGTGCCCTGGGGTGTCCGGGTCGCCGCCGAGGCGGGCTGGCGGCTGCTGGTGCTGGCCGGCACGCTGTGGGTGCTGATGCGGGTCATCAGCGCGGTGCAGCTGGTGGTGTTCGCCTTCGTCATCGCCCTGCTGGTCACCGCCCTGCTCCAGCCGACGGTCGCCCGGCTCACCCGCCGCGGGGTGCCGCGCGGACCGGCCACCGCGCTCACCGCCATCAGCGGCTTCGTCGTCATCGGCCTGATGGGCTGGTTCGTGACCTGGCAGGTCATGGAGAACATCGACACGCTCTCCAGCCAGATCCAGTCCGGCATCGACGACCTGCGCAACTGGCTGCTGAAGAGCCCCTTCCACGTCACCGACAAGCAGATCAACCAGATCGCCAAGAACCTGCGCGAGGCGATCGGCGCCAACGCCGACCAGATAACGTCCGCGGGCCTGGAGGGCGTCCAGGTCATCGTGGAGGCCCTGACCGGCATACTGCTGGTGTTCTTCTCGACGCTCTTCCTGCTCTACGACGGCAAGCGGATCTGGGAGTGGTTCCTGAAGCTGGTGCCCGCCGCCGCCCGCCCGGGCGTGGCCGGCGCCGGTCCGCGGGCCTGGCGCACGCTGACCGCGTACGTGCGCGGCACGGTGCTGGTCGCCCTCATCGACGCGATCTTCATCGGCATCGGCATCTACTTCCTGGACGTGCCGATGGCCGTCCCGCTGGCCGTGTTCATCTTCCTGTTCTCGTTCATCCCGCTGGTCGGCGCGGTCGCCTCCGGCGCGCTCGCGGTGATCGTCGCGCTGGTCACCCAGGGCGTGTTCACGGCGCTGATGACCCTGGTGGTGGTGCTCGCGGTCCAGCAGATCGAGGGCCATGTGCTCCAGCCGTTCATCCTCGGCCGCGCGGTCCGGGTGCACCCGCTGGCGGTGGTCCTGACCGTGGCCGCCGGCGGCATGGTGGCCGGCATCGGCGGCGCGGTGGTGGCCGTGCCGCTGGTGGCGGTGACGAACACGGTGGTGGGATACCTGCGGACGTACGCGCGGCAGCAGGCCGGCGAGACCGGCGACGACGAGCCCGCCGAGGCCGGGCCGGACGCCGCGGCCTCCGGCGAGAGCGGCAGCAAGGCCCTCGGCGAGGACGCCGCGAAGGCGCCCGGCGAGAGCGCCGCGAAGGCGACCGGGGAGAGCGCCGGGAAGGGCCTCGGCGAGAGCGCCGGGGAGAAGGCTTCCGGCGCGAGCGCGGAGACCGCTCCCCGCGAGGGTGCCGAGGACGGCGAAAACCCCGCCCACACGGAGTGAGCGGGGTCTTCGGGACCTTCGGGACGAGTCCTACTCGGCCAGGACGGCCTCGGCGTCCACGGTGACGGCGATCGCCTGCACCACGGAGGCGATCTTGAACGCCTCCTGGACGGTCTCGCGCTCCACGCCGGCCTTGCGCAGCACCTGCTCGTGCGAGTCCAGGCACATGCCGCAGCCGTTGATCGCGGAGACCGCGAACGACCACAGCTCGAAGTCGACCTTCTCCACGCCCGGGTTGCCGATGACGTTCATCCGCAGGCCCGCGCGCAGGGTGCCGTACTCGTGGTCGGACAGCAGGTGCCGGGTGCGGTAGAAGACGTTGTTCATCGCCATGATGGCGGCGGCCGACTTGGCGGCCTGGTACGCCTCCGGCGACAGGTTCGCCTTCGCCTCCGGCTCCAGTTCACGCAGCACGATCGGGGAGCGGGAGGCGATCGCGGTCGCCAGCACCGTGCCCCACAGCTGCTGCGCCGGCAGGTCCGAGTTGCCGATGACCGAGCCCAGGTTGAGCTTCAGGTCCTTGGCGTAGTCCGGGATACGGGACTTCAGGGAGTCGAGCGACACGGGTCACTCACCAGCCAGCAGCGCGACCGGGTCGAGGGTCTGCTCGCCCTTGGTCCAGTTGCAGGGGCACAGCTCGTCGGTCTGCAGGGCGTCCAGCACCCGCAGGACCTCCTTGGGGTTGCGGCCCACGGAACCGGCGGTGACCATCGTGAACTGGATCTCGTGGTTCGGGTCGACGACGAAGACGGCGCGCTGGGCGTAGCCGTCCTCGCCCTCGATGCCGAGGTCGCGCATCAGCTCGTGCTTGGGGTCCGCCATCATCGGGAACGGCAGGTCGGTCAGGTCCGGGTGGTCCTTGCGCCAGGCGTGGTGCACGAACTCGGAGTCACCGGAGAAGCCGAGGATCTGCGCGTCGCGGTCGGCGAACTCTTCGTTCAGCTTCCCGAACGCGGCGATCTCGGTCGGGCACACGAAGGTGAAGTCCTTGGGCCAGGCGAAGACCACGAGCCACTTGCCCTCGTAGGACTTGTGGTTGATCTGCCCGAACTCCTTGCCCTTCTCCAGCGAGACACAGGCGGTCAGGTCGAACTCGGGGAACTTGTCACCGACAGTGAGCACAGACTCTCCTTGCAGCGAAGAAACTTCCCTTTTGGGGCGTTTCCCAGGGGTTGGACTCTGTTGATGGTGGCACAGGGTGCATTGATTAGTGAAATAGCTACACTCGGTCGTGTTGATTGGAGGCGGTTATCAGTGACGACCGGGAACGGGAAACGGCGGCAGCCCACGCTGTCCCAGCTGCGGGCGTTCGTCGCCGTGGCCGAGCATCTGCACTTCCGGGACGCGGCGGCGGCCATCGGGATGAGCCAGCCCGCCCTGTCCGGCGCCGTCTCCGCGCTGGAGGAGACCCTCGGGGTGACCCTCCTCGAGCGTACGACGCGCAAGGTGCTGCTCTCGTCCGCGGGTGAGCGGCTGGCCGTGCGGGCCAAGGCGGTGCTGGACGAGGTCGGCGCGCTGCTGGAGGAGGCCGAGGCGGTCCGGGCGCCGTTCACGGGCGCGCTGCGCCTCGGCGTGATCCCGACCGTCGCGCCGTATCTGCTGCCGGCCGTGCTCCGGCTGGTCCACGAGCGCTACCCGCAGCTCGACCTCCAGGTGCACGAGGAGCAGACCGCCAGCCTGCTCGACGGCCTGCACTCCGGCCGGCTCGACCTGCTGTTGCTCGCGGTGCCGCTCGGCGTCCCCGGCGTGGTCGAACTCCCTTTGTTCGACGAGGACTTCGTGCTCGTCACCCCGCTCGACCACTGGCTCGGCGGCCGGGAGGGCATACCCCGCGAAGCGCTGAAGGAGCTGCATCTGCTGCTCCTGGACGAGGGCCACTGCCTGCGCGACCAGGCCCTCGACATCTGCCGGGAGGCCGGCCGCGAGGACGCGCCGGTCACCACCACGGCCGCCGGACTGTCCACGCTGGTCCAGCTGGTGGCGGGCGGCCTCGGCTGCACGCTGCTGCCGCGCACCGCGCTGAAGCTGGAGACCTCCCGCAGCAGCCAGCTGCTCACCGGTGCCTTCGCCGACCCCGCCCCGAGCCGCCGCGTCGCCTTCGCCATGCGCGCGGGCGCGGCCCGCGCCGCGGAGTACGAGGAGCTGGCGGCGGCACTGCGGGACGCGCTGCGGGCTCTGCCGGTCCGGGTGCTGGACGGTTCCGACTAGCGCTCCGGGCCGGCGGGAACCGGGCGCGCGGTGTCCCGCGCCCCTGCGGGCGCGGGACCACGCCTACTCCGTCCGCAGCCCTTCCGGCCGCATCATGCGAAGCAGCGGCGGCAGGCTCAGCAAGGTGACCGCCAGGACCACTCCCGCCCCCGCGCCCGCCATCGACAGCACGTTCGACCAGTCCACGGACACCGTCGTGTCCGTCATCTTCAGCAGGACCGCGCCGAGGGTCAGGCCCACCGCCGAGGCCAGCAGCAGGCCGAGCGTGATCGGTACCGCCGTCTGCCACAGCACCGACAGCCCCAGCGTGCGGCGCCGGGTGCCGAAGGCGACCAGCGACGACAGCAGCTTGCGCCGCTCGCGCAACTGCTCCAGCTGGGAGACCAGCAGGCTCGCCCCGATCAGCGCCAGCACGCAGACCGCGCCGAGGAACAGGCCGGTGCGCAGGGAGGTGTACTTGCGGGACTGCGTGGTCGCCGCCCAGTGCCAGACGCTCGAGAGCCGGTCCACCCGTGCCGCCGTGTTCCGTACGTACTGGTCCGCGTCCGGCACCGACAGGTCCAGGCGGACGTAGACCTGGTGGTACAGGGCCGGCGCGGCCTCGGCGGGCAGCGCGGACGGGGTGAGCAGCAGGCCGCTGACGTTCGACCGGAGCGAGTCCTCGCGCGCGGTGACCCGGCGCAGTCCGGCCGGTACCGTCCAGGGGATCTCGCGCCCGCGTACGCTCTCCGAATAGGTGGCGTCGATGAAGCCCTCCCGGCCCGGTCGCAGGGCGGCCCGGGCCGCGGCGCCGTCGTTCGGGTCCGGGATGAGGAACACGTCGCCGTCCCGGCAGGACGGCAGGTGGGCCAGTTCGCGCAGCGCGGCGCAGTCGCCGACGGTGAGGCCCGTCGTGTTGCCGGGATCGCGGCGCCGGTCGCCCAGCGAGCCGGAGGAGATCGCCACCGCCGCCCGGACGCCCTTGGTGCGCGGGAACTCGCGGGCCGCCGCCGGCAGCGCGGACCCGTTCGAGAGGTCGATCTGCACCGACGCGCGCTCCGGGTCCTGGCCGGTCTCCTTGGTGTACTGGCCCTCCACGCCCGCGAACAGCATCTGCAGCGCGATCGCCCCGGCCACCGCCACGGCGATGCCGTTGACCATGCGGGCCGCCGTGCCACTGCTCAACTGAAGCCTTCGCACGGCCAGTTGCCAGGAGACCGGTCCCGAGCCGAGCCGGGCCACGGCCGCCTCCACCAGCCAGGGCAGCAGCGCGCTGACGCCGACCAGGAGCAGCAGCACGCCGCCGACGACCAGGTACTCGTTGAAGTCGCCGTGGGAGCGGCCGTTGCCGATCATCGGGACCAGCATCGCCAGGCCCGCCACCGGCGGCAGCAGTCGCCACCACAGGCGCCGCCGGGCCTGCTTGGCCGTGCGCACCACGCCGAGCGGTTCGACGGCCACCCCGCGCATCGCGAACAGCGTCACCCCCACCGCGGCGGCCGGAACCGCCACCCCGACCAGCACGACCAGCGCGGGGGAGGGGTTCAGGTAGCTGGGGAAGAAGCTCTCGCCGAGCACCTCCACCGAGCCCGCCGCCTGCCGTCCGATCAGGAAGAAGACCGTACCGACGGCCAGCCCGAGCACCGCTCCGGCCAGTGCCTCGCCCGCCGCGATCCGGCGGGTCATCCGGCGGTCGGAGCCCACCAGCCGCAGCGCGGCCAGCCGGCGGTCGCGCCGCTCGCCGCCGAACCGCACGGCCGCGGCGATGAACACGGCGACCGGCGTGAGCAGGACGACGAACACCACCAGCGTCATCATGATGAGCACCGGGTCGGCCCGCTCGGACGTCGGACGCCGGTCGCCGAACGCGGTCAGGCGCACCACGTGCGAGCTGTTCTCCTGCACCGCCAGGTCGTCGGCGCCCGCGTAGTAGGCCAGTTCGTGCGATCCGATCAGCCCGGCCTCGCCGATCGTGCCGGTGATCCGTTCCGGCAGCCGCTCCCGCAGCAGCCGGCCCCCGTCGGAGGAGAGCACCTTCCTCAGCTCCGGCGAGACCACCATCTCGCCCGGCGCGGGGAAGCGGTCCACGCCCGGCGGCAGCGGTGCCCGCGCGCCCTCGGGCTCCAGGAAACGGCCCCGGACGTCCTTGTCGTGCCACTTGGTGTCGCCCGAGCCGACCAGCACGGTGTTCTCGCCCTTCGGCGGCACCTTCGCGCTGTAGGTGAGGTCCGTGCGGGCCTCCTCGCGCTGGTGCCGTGCCGTCAGCACGTTCGGCAGCGCGGTCGTCAGCAGCAGCAGCGCCACGCCCAGGCCGACGCCGACCGCCGTCAGCACCATCCGGACCCAGCCCTCGCGTCCGCCGGTGACGGCGAACCGGAGGCCCATGCCGAGGTCCCTGGTCCACTGCCGGATGTTCATATGGCGCGCTCCATGTCGCGGGACCTGCCGTCGCGTACGACGATCTCCCGGTCGGAGTAGGCGGCCACCCGGGCCTCGTGGGTGACCAGCACCACGGCCGTGTTGGCGGAGCGGGCCGCGTCGGTCAGCAGCTCCATCACCCGCTCGCCGTTGAGGGAGTCGAGGGCGCCGGTCGGCTCGTCGGCGAAGATCACCCGGGGCCCGGTGACCAGGGCCCGCGCCACCGCGACCCGCTGGCCCTGGCCGCCGGAGACCTCGCCGGGCCGCTTGTCCTGGAGGTCGTCCACCTCCAGGCGTTCCATCCAGGTGAGCGCGGCCCGCTCGGCCTCCTTGCGGGGGCGGCCGTTCAGCCTCAGCGGCAGGGCCACGTTCTCCACGCAGGTCAGCTCCGGGACGAGCTGGCCGAACTGGAAGACGAACCCGAAGTCGCTGCGGCGCAGCGCGCTGCGCTCGGTGTCGCCCAGGCCGGCGAGTTCGCGGCCGTCGTAGGTGATGGAGCCGGAGTCGGGCGGCACGATGCCGGCCAGGCAGTGCAGCAGCGTCGACTTGCCGGAGCCGGAGGGGCCCATCACGGCGACGACCTCGCCGGCGTGGATGGAGAAGTCGGCGCCGTCGAGCGCGACGGTGGGGCCGTAGGCCTTGCGCAGGTTCTCGGCGGCGAGCAGGGAGCCGGGGGGAGGGGTCACCGGGTCACCTCCGCGCGGAGCTTGTCGAGGCGGGCGGCGGTCAGTTCCAGCCAGCGCAGGTCGGCCTCCAGGTGGAACAGGGCGTGGTCGCAGATCAGCTGGTCCGCGAGGTCGCCCTTGCGCTTGCGGTCGGTGAGGATGCGCATGCTGCGCAGGTGCTCGGCCCGCTGGGTGTCGAGGATGTCGGCGGCGTCGCGGTGGGTGAGGAGGGCGAGGACGACCTTGGTGTAGAGGGTCGACTGGAGGTACTCCGCGGGCTTCTCCGGGGTGGCGAGCCAGCGCTCGACGTCGGTGACGCCGGCGTCGGTGATGGCGTACCGCTTGCGCTCGGGGCCGCCGCCGGCCTCGATCCCGTCGACTTCCACGAGACCGTTCTTCAGCAGCCGGGACATCGTGGAGTAGACCTGGCCGTAGTGCAGCGGCCGGTCGTGACCGAATTTCTCGTCGAAGGCCCGCTTGAGGTCGTAGCCGTGGCGCGGGCCGGACTCCAGGAGCCCGAGGAGGGTGTGACCGATGGACATGGCAGCACTCTACACATCGTGTATACGCACGGTGTATACGTGCCGTGCGAAGCCCGGAGGGCGGGGTGTGTCGGTGCAGGTGGGGCGCCTTTGTCAGGGTTCGGTAACAGCCGGAGCGCGCGTACGGCGACGGCCGGGCCCCTCGTGGAGGGGTCCGGCTCAGGACGGCGGCGGAGTGCCCGGCTCCCGGTCGCCGGGCGGCCGGCCGCGGCGCGGCAGCGGGCCGGCGTCACGCGGCAGCCGGCCGGCCTCCGCGAGGGCGCGCCGCAGCAGGAACTCGATCTGCGCGTTCGCCGACCGCAGCTCGTCCCCGGCCCAGCGGGCCAGTGCCTCGTACACCGACGGGTCCAGCCGCAGCAGCACCTGCTTGCGCTGCCGCGGCCGGTCCCGAGGGGTCTGCGACGGGTCGGTCACTGGTAGAGGGTTCCGGTGTTCAGGACCGGCTGCGGTGCGCGGTCCCCGCACAGCACCACCATCAGGTTCGACACCATCGCCGCCTTCCGCTCCTCGTCCAGGTCCACGATGTCCGCCTCCGCTATCCGGGCCAGCGCCGCCTCCACCATGCCCACGGCGCCGTCCACGATCTGCCGCCGGGCCGCGACGACCGCGCCCGCCTGCTGCCGCTGGAGCATCGCCGAGGCGATCTCGGGAGCGTACGCGAGATGCGTGAACCGCGACTCGACGATCTCCACTCCGGCCGCCTCCACCCGCGCCTGGAGTTCGCGGGCCAGCTTCTCGGTGATCTCCTCGGCGTTGCCGCGCAGTGAGAGGCCGTCCTCGTCGTGGGCGTCGTAGGGGTACTCGATGGCGATGTGCCGTACGGCCGTCTCGGTCTGCGTGGCGACGAACTCGGCGAAGTCGTCGACCTCGAAGGTGGCCTGCGCGGTGTCCCGCACCTTCCACACCACGACCGCGGCCAGCTCGATCGGGTTGCCGTAGGCGTCGTTGACCTTCAGCACGGCGGTCTCGTGGTTGCGTACCCGGGTGGAGATCCGGGTCCGGGAGGTGAAGGGGTTCACCCAGCGCAGTCCGTCCTGCCGGATCGTGCCCCGGTAGCGCCCGAAGAGCTGGACCACCCGGGCCTCGCCCGGCGCGACCGTGTTCAGGCCGCGCATCGCGATGAGGGCCGCGAGCAGCACGACGACGCCGGCCGCGACGAGCCCGCCCCGCACGGCGGGCGAGGAGGTGGCACCGGCGGAGGCGAACAGCGCGGCCGCTGCGCCGAGCCCGAGCAGGCCGAGCAGCAGGGCGAGCCCGCCGCCGATGCTGTGTGCCTGGAACTCGCGTACGCGCGGAGCGGGCATCTCGGGTATGTCGGACATGGGTGACCCCCGGTTCGTCGTCCTCTGGAACTATCTAGCTAAGTGATAGCACTTTTTCGATGCGGGCAACCCTGTGCCACTCCCGAACGTCGGTTCCCTAGGGGCGGGTGCTGATTGTCACGTCCGCAAAAGACCGGATCGGACGCCCTTTGTCATATAGGCGGGTGTTAGCTTTCGGAGCTGACCCCGAGACGGAAGCGAGCGTAGGGACCCATGGGACGAGCGGAAGAGAGACGAGCGCGACAGCGTGGTGGTCACCGCGCGGCGCCCCAGCGCCGCCGCTCCGAACCCGCGGCGGCCGGCAAGCCCGCGAAGAGCCTCCTGCGCCGCATGTTCACCTGGAAGAAGATCCTCGGCACCGTCTTCGGGGTGTGCCTGCTGGCCATCCTCGGCTTCGTCGGCCTGTACCTGTACGTCGACATCCCCGAGGGCAACGCCGCCGCCCGGCAGCAGAGCAACGTCTACAAGTTCAGCGACGGAACGGTGCTGGCCCGCAGCGGCAAGGTCAACCGCGAGATCGTCGACCTGTCCAAGGTGCCCCGCAAGGTCCAGCTGACCTTCGTCGCCGCCGAGAACAAGAGCTTCTACAGCGACTCCGGCGTCGACTTCAAGGGCACCGCCCGCGGCCTGCTCAACACGCTGCGCGGCAGGGGCAAGCAGGGCGGCTCCACGATCACCCAGCAGTACGTCAAGAACTACTACCTCAACCAGGACCAGACCGTCACGCGCAAGCTCAAGGAACTGGTCATCTCCTTGAAGGTGGACCGCGAGAAGTCCAAGGACGACATCCTCGCCGGCTACATCAACACCAGCTACTACGGCCGCAGCGCCTACGGCATCCAGGCCGCCGCCCAGGCCTACTTCGGCGTCGACGCCGAGGACCTCACGGTGGAGCAGGGCGCCTATCTCGCCGCGCTGCTCCAGGCGCCGAGCCAGTACGACTGGGCCGTCGCGACCGACACCGGCAAGCGGCTGGTCACCGAGCGCTGGAACTACGTCCTGGACAACATGGTCGAGGAGGACTGGCTCTCCAAGGCCCGGCGCACGGCCATGCACTTCCCGAAGATCAAGGAGCCCAAGGGCGCTCCCGGGCTCGACGGGCAGAAGGGCTATCTGGTCGAGCTGGCCAACCAGCAGCTCGAACAGCGGCTCATGGAGCAGGAGGGCCTGACCCAGTCGCAGGCGGAGAACGCGGTCATGGGGAAGGGCTGGACCATCACCCTCAACATCGACCGCAAGAAGCAGGCCGCGCTGGAGAAGGCCGTCCGCCACGAGCTGACCGGCAAGCTCAACAAGACCAAGCGCAAGGTCGACGGCGACATCCAGCCCGGCGCCGTCTCCGTGGACCCGGATTCCGGCAAGATCGTCGCGCTCTACGGCGGCCAGAACTACTACGAGCACTGGACGAGCAACGCCACCCGCAGGGACTACCAGCCGGCCTCCACCTTCAAGCCGGTCATCCTCGCCGCCGCGCTGGAGCGCGAGGCCACCACGCAGGACGGCAAGCCCATCACCGCCGACACCGTCTACGACGGCAGCAACCGGCGCCCGGTGCTGGACCACGGCCGCCCGGTCGGCTTCGCCCCGCCCAACGAGGACGACGTCGACTACGGCCCGATCACCGTCCAGCAGGCGATGAACAAGTCCGTCAACTCCGTCTTCGCGCAGATGGGCGTGGACGTCGGCATGGACAAGGTCATGAGCACCGCGAGCAGCCTCGGCATGAACACCAAGGGCATGCAGGCGGTGCCCGCCCAGACGCTCGGCTCGATGGGCGCGAGCCCGCTGGAGATGGCCGGCATCTACGCCACCTTCGCCAACCACGGCCACAAGGTGACCCCGGCCATCATCAAGTCCGCGGAGAACCAGGGCCGCACGGTGGACCTGCCGGACCCGGTCGGCGGCTCGGTGATCAGCCGCACGGCCGCCGACACGGTCACCTCGGTGCTCACCGGCGTGGTGGACGACGGCACGGCCAGCCGGTCCGTGGCCGCCAACCCGCTGCGCGACGGCCAGCAGGTGGCGGGCAAGACCGGTACCTCCGACGAGAACAAGTCCGCCTGGTTCACCGGCTACACCCCCGACCTGGTCACCTCCGTCGGCCTGTTCGGCGAGGACCCGAAGACCCACAAGCACGTGTCCATGACGGGCGCCACCGGACTGCTGCCGGCGCCCGGCCGGATCAACGGCGGCGGCTACCCGGCGGAGATCTGGGCCGCCTACACCTTCGGCGTGACCGACCGGTCCGAGTTCGAGCTGGACACCACCCAGGGCGCCGCCGTCGCGCCGACCGAGACGCCGACCAGCGAGGCGCCGACGCCCTCCCGGACGCCGTCGCACACGCCGACCAGCGAGCCGCCGACCTCCTCCGCGCCGCCGTCGCGGACGCCGTCCCAGACGCCGAGCCACACGCAGACGCCGTCCCACACGCCGTCGCAGACGCCGTCCACGACGCCGACCAGCGAGCCGCCGACGGAGCCCGCCACCGAGGACCCGCTCGACCCGGACGACGACTTCGGGCAGGAGTGGCGCACCGGCTGACGCACGCGGGGCACAACGCGAGGGGGGCGCCCGGAGAATTCCGGGCGCCCCCCTCGCGTTGTGCCGTCCTCGACGGCTCAGCGGTTCAGCTCGAACCAGACCACCTTGCCGGTGCTCAGCCGGGTCGCGCCCCAGCGCCGGGCCAGCTTGTTGACCAGGTACAGGCCGCGCCCGCCCTCGTCGGTGGCCCGGGCCTGCCTGAGGCGCGGCAGCTGCGGCACGTCGTCGCCGACCTCGCAGCGCAGCACGTCCGTGCGCAGCAGCCGCAGCGTCACCGGCCGCGACGCGTACCGCACCGCGTTCGTCACGACCTCGCTGACCAGCAGCTCCACCGAGTCCGACAGGTCCTCCAGGTCCCAGCGGGCGAGCGCGCGGCGGGCCAGCCGGCGGGCCTGGCCGGGGGCCGTGCGCTCCGGTTCCAGCGTCCAGTACGCGACATCGCTCGGCGCGATCCCGTCGAACCGGGCGGCGAGCAGCGCGATGTCGTCGTCCCGGTCGCCCGGGCCGAGCATGTCCAGCACCTCGTCGCACAGCGCTTCCAGCGGCGGCGGATGGTCCGGCCCGGTCAGCCGCGCGGTCGCGGCCAGCCGCTCGCGCAGCTGCTCTATACCGGTCCACACGTCCCGCAGCCGGGACTCCACCAGCCCGTCGGTGTACAGCAGCAGGGTCGCTCCGGCGGGCGCGTCCAGCTCCACCGCCTCGAAGTCCACCCCGCCGACCCCGATCGGCGCGCCCGGCGGCACCCGCAGCACCTCGGCCCGGCCGCCCAGGTGCAGCAGCACGGGCGGCGGATGACCGGCGTTGGCGATCGTGATGCGGTGCGTCACCGGGTCGTAGACCGCGTACAGACAGGTCGCCATGCGGTCGGTGCCCAGGCGCTGCGCCTGCTCGTCCAGGTGGTGCAGCACCTCCTGCGGCGGCAGGTCGAGCCCGGCCAGCGTCTGCGCGGTGGTGCGCAGCTGGCCCATGATCGCCGCCGAGGTCATCGAGTGGCCCATCACGTCGCCGACGACCAGGGCGACCCGGCTGCCGGGCAGCGGGATCGCGTCGTACCAGTCGCCGCCGACCCGCGCCGTCTCCGCCGCCGGCAGATACCGCGAGGCCAGCCGGACACCGGTGGGCCGGGGCAGGGTCTCGGGCAGCATGGTGCGCTGCAACTCGTCGGCGATGTACGCCTCCCGGCCGTACAGCACCGCCTTGTCGATGCCGAGCGCGCTGTGCGTGGCCAGCTGGGCGGCCACCAGGAGGTCGTCCGCCTCGAACGCCGGCTGGTCCGGGCGGCGCAGGAACAGCGCCGCGCCGATCACCCGGCGCCGGCCGCGCAGCGGCGCGAGGATCGCGTGCTGCCCGTCCGGTACGACCGCCTCGCCGCTCTCGCCGAGCAGTTCGGGCAGCGCGGCCCGGGCGGCGGGCGCGTCGGCGAACACCGGGCGCACTCCGCGCAGCACCTCGTTCAGCGCGCCGCCCGGCCGCACCTCGCACAGCTCGGTGGTCAGCGCCGACAGGTCCGCCAGCACGGACGGCTCCGGCTCCGGCTCGAACGCCGACGGCAGCAGCACCCCGTCGGTGTCCCGCTCGTCCGGTATCCGGTCGGTACGGCGCAGCCGCAGCACCACCGGGCCGGTGGGCCGCTCGTCGCCGACCGGCAGCGGATCGCGCAGATAGACCAGGATCGCGTCCGAGAACGTCGGCACGGTGGCCCGGCACAGACCCATCACGATCTCGTCCAGGTCGAGCCCGCGGGCGATGCGCCGGGTGGCCGCCCCCACGAACCTGAGCCGGTCCCCGTCGCGCCGCATCGGCATCGGCCGCCCCGGGAGCACCGCCCGCCCGGTACGGCGCTCCGGACCGTCCGGCGCGCGCTCCTGGCCCGCCCCGGGCTGCGCCGGGATGCCGTCCGGCGCGGGCCGCGGGCGCAGCGCGCCGGGTTCGGTGATGGCGGGCTGGGAGTGTTCGGGGCCGCCCACCGGGTGCTCCTTCCCCATGCCGTCCTTTCCCTTGCCACGGGACGTGGCCGTGCCGGGCCCGGCGGACGTGGTGTCGGCACGGGCCTGCGCGGGTAAGGCCGGGTCGCCGAGCTGCCGCGCGGACTGCTCCGGGGCACGCAGGGGCACCCCGCGGGCCTCCGCGGGGTCGGCGCCCGGCTGGGGGCGCTCGATGGAGGTGGGCTGCTCCGTCACGCGTGTCGCATCCGTCCGTCCGGGGCTGCGCGCCGGATGCGCCGGGCGCGCAGTTGGTCCCGCCGAAGTCCCGATACCCGCAATACGTGCCCAGGGAACGGAATTCCCGCGGGGCCGGCTTTCGTGGTGGTGCCCTGGTACCCCTCGCTCACGTCCTGCCGTCCCTCGGTGACGATCGGTCAGCCCCGGCGCATGCTCCGGTAGTTGCGTTCACGCGCCCTTGCGGAGGACGATCCTACGTTTCTTGCCCGGGGGCGCATCAAGGGTCTCATGAGGACACATGCGCGGGCGTGCGGTCCCAGTCCTCGGGTAGAGAAGGTACCGCCCAGGAGGGGTCCGGGCGCCAGTCCTGCCAGCCGTCCGGGAACGGCGGGCCCCACGCGCGGATCACGTCCACCGCCTGACGGCCCGCCGCCCGCACCCGTTCGGCGGTCGCCGGGTCCATCAGGCCGTCCCGCTGGGCCTGGGCGAACTCGTCCTCGTCGCGCCAGTGCCACCTGCGGTCGGGACCGACGGTGATGTCCAGGAAGTGGTCCTCGGAGTCCACTCCGCCCGCCCAACGGGCCAGCGGCTCCTCCAGGTTGACGTACCAGTTCTTGAACCGCCAGCCCGGCTCCCAGAACAGCCACACCGACCAGGGCCGGCCGGGCTGGGCCAGCTTCAGCACGCCCGTGCCGAACCAGCGGTCCCGCCGGACCGTGCGCGGCTTGGTGTAGCGGGACTCCAGCGGCTCCAGGTGCACGGGTGTGCCGTCGGCCAGGACCGGTCGCACGCACTCGGTGCCGGGGGCCAGCCACACCGCCAGCAGGTCGGCGTCGTCGCGTACGACGGTGACGGGCCGGGCGATGTGGAACTGCTCGCCCCCGTTCGCCCGGTAGCGCCACAGGATGTGCGTTCCCGGGGTCCAGCGCGTCACCGCTCCCGCCGCCGCTCGTGCCATCGCTCCGTCGTCCGTCATGGACAGATTTTAGGTGCCCGCGGCATACGACGCTGCGGTGCACGTCACGGCCGCCCCGGGTGGCCGGAAACGTTCGCCCGCGGGCTACGGGCGGGTCATCCGCAGGACGTCCAGCGCCTCGTCGAGCTGCTGGAGCGTCAGGTCGCCGCGCTCCACGTACCCGCTCTCCAGGACGACTTCGCGGATCGTCCTGCGTTCGGCGAGGGACTTCTTGGCGACCTTCGCGGCCTCCTCGTAACCGATGTACTTGTTCAGCGGCGTGACCACGGACGGGGACGACTCGGCGTACTCGCGGGCGCGTTCACGGTCGGCGGTGATGCCGTCGATCGTCCGGTCGGCCAGCAGCCGGGAGACGTTGGCGAGCAGCCGGACCGACTCCAGGACGTTCTTGGCGAGGACCGGGAGCATGACGTTCAGCTCGAAGTTGCCCGCGGCGCCGGCCGTGGTGATGGTGGCATCGTTGCCGATGACCTGCGCGGCGACCATCAGCACGGCCTCGGGGACGACCGGGTTGACCTTGCCCGGCATGATCGAGGAGCCGGGCTGGAGGTCGGGCAGCCGGATCTCGGCGAGACCGGTGCGCGGGCCGGAGGACATCCAGCGCAGATCGTTGGCGATCTTCGTCAGGCCGACCGCGATGGTCCGCAGCTGCCCGCTGGTCTCCACGATGCCGTCGCGGGCGCCCTGGGCCTCGAAGTGGTCGCGGGCCTCGGTGAACGGCAGCCCGGTGACCCGGGCGACCTCCTCGATGACGGCGGCGGAGAACCCGGGCGGGGTGTTGATGCCGGTGCCCACCGCCGTGCCGCCCAGCGGCAGCTCGGCCAGGCGCGGCAGGGACGCCTTCAGGCGCTCGACGCCGTGCCGCATCTGGGCCGCGTATCCGCCGAACTCCTGGCCGAGGGTCACGGGGGTGGCGTCCATCAGGTGGGTCCGGCCGGACTTCACCACGTCGGCGAACTCGGCGGACTTGCGCTCCAGTGCCTCGGCCAGGTGCTCCAGCGCGGGGATCAGGTCGTGGGTGACGGCCGCGGTGGCCGCGACGTGGATCGAGGACGGGAAGACGTCGTTGGACGACTGCGAGGCGTTGACGTGGTCGTTGGGGTGCACGTCGCGGCCGAGCCGCTCGGTGGCCAGCGTCGCGATGACCTCGTTGGCGTTCATGTTGGACGAGGTGCCGGAGCCGGTCTGGAACACGTCCACCGGGAAGTGCTCGTCCCAGGTGCCGGCGGCGACCTCCCCGGCCGCCTCCCGGATCGCCCGCGCGACGTCCTCGTCCACCACGCCCAGCTCGGCGTTCACCTTCGCCGCCGCCGCCTTGATGCGGGCCAGGGCCTCGATGTGGGCCCGTTCGAGGCGCTGTCCGGAGACGGGGAAGTTCTCGACGGCGCGCTGGGTCTGCGCGCGCCACTTGGCGTGGGCCGGGACCCGGACCTCGCCCATCGAGTCGTGCTCGATCCGGTACTGCGGCTCTTCGGTCGTCATCGTCGTACCTCCGAAAACATGAGCACGTGTCGCGTCACGCCTATTCCCCATCCGGCTACCCGCCAGTACATACCGGAGGTGACACCTGATTCGGGAGGCTTCATGCAACGCGCCGGATCCATCCGGTCCAGGATCGGAGGCACGGCCGCCGCTGTCGCGACGGCCGCCACCGTGTTCGCGGGCCTCACGGCCCCCACCGCCCACGCGACTCCCGCCGCCGCGGCGGCCACCCCTCTCCCGCCCGGCCTGGAACGGCTGCGGGCCGCCGAGTCCACCGCCCTCTACGGAGACCCGGCCGAGCGGCCCCTCGCCGACCGCAAGACCTCGCTCGTCTCCTTGGGCGACAGCGAGATATCCGGCGAGGGCGTCGGCACCTACGAAGCCGGCACCGACGGCCCGGACAACTGGTGCCACCGCTCGCCCCTGGCCGCCGTCCACCGCACCGGCATCCCGGCCGACGTCACCTACAACGTCGCCTGCTCCGGCGCCTCCACCGGCAACATCCGCATCGGCGGCAGCAGGCAGTACGCCGACGAACCGGTCCAGAGCGACAGCCTCGCCGTCAAGGCGCGCACCACCCGGATCAAGATGATCGTCCTCGTCGCCGGCGCCAACGACGACCTCCGGTTCGGGCCCGTGATGACCGACTGCGTCACCCGCTACCTGACCCTCCAGGGCGCCTGCGAGCCGAAGTACGCGCCCGGCTGGCAGGCCCGGGTGGACGCCCTCGTACCCAAGGTGGAGGCCACCGTCGCCGACCTCAAGACGGTGATGCGGGACGCGGGCTACGCCGACGGCGACTACAGACTCGTCCTCATGGGCTACCCGAGTCCCATCGGCCCCGACTTCCACGACAACCCGGGCTTCCCGGGCAAGCTCCCGGGCGGCTGCGCCGGCTACGACTCCGACAGCGCCTGGGGCCGCGACAGCGCCGTCCCGCTCTTCGAACGCGGCATGCGCGAGGCGGCCCGCCGGAGCGGCGCCTCCTACCTGGACGCCTCCCGGCTCTTCCACGGCCACGAGGTCTGCATGGAGGACACCTGGGCGCGGGGCCTGTACGTCGACCTCGCGGGCCCCTTCCCGCCCGACGCCGACTCGGTGCGCCAGTCCTTCCACCCCAACGCCCGCGGCCACGCCGCCTTCGCCGCCTGTCTGACCCGGTTCCACGACTCCGGGCTGCGCGAGGCAAGCTGCGCCGACCCGGCGGGCACCGGCACGCCCGAGCTGTACCCGGGCGCCTGGGACGACGCGTTCCGCCCGCTGACCGGCCAGGCCACCGGCGCCTGTCTCGACGCCTCGGGCGGATCGAGCGCCGACGGCACCGAGGTCGTCGGCTGGGACTGCCACGGAGGCCGCAACCAGGGCTGGTGGTACGACACCGGGCGGGGCGCGCTGCACGTGGAGCTGACCCACGACCGGTGCCTGGACGTGCCGGACGGCTCCTACACCGCCGGCACCGGCCTGGTCCTGTGGAACTGCCACGGCGGCGCCAACCAGCGGTTCGTCCGCCGGTCCGGCACCATCCGCCCGGCGGCGGCACCGGGCCTGTGCCTGACCCTGACGGCGGCGAAGGAGCGGGCAAGGCTCCAGACCTGCGACGGCTCGGCGGCCCAGCGCTTCAGCTGACCGCAGGCCCGGGGCGGGCACCTTCGTACGATGCCCGCCCCGGGCCCCGCGTGCGGACTAGGCCAGCCCGGGACCCCGTACCGGGATGGTGGTGAACGTCGGCTGGGGCGCCGGGTCCTGGAAGAAGTCGTTGCCCTTGTCGTCCACCACGATGAACGCCGGGAAGTCCTCGACCTCGATCTTCCAGACGGCCTCCATGCCCAGCTCCTCGTACTCCAGGACCTCCACCTTCTTGATGCAGTCCTGGGCCAGGCGGGCGGCCGGGCCGCCGATGGAGCCGAGGTAGAAGCCGCCGTGCGCCGCGCACGCGTCGGTGACCTGCTTGCTGCGGTTGCCCTTGGCGAGCATCACCTTCGAGCCGCCCGCGGCCTGGAACTGCTCCACGTAGGAGTCCATGCGGCCGGCCGTGGTCGGGCCGAAGGAACCGGAGGCGTAGCCCTCGGGCGTCTTGGCCGGGCCGGCGTAGTACACCGGGTGGTCCTTCAGGTACTGCGGCATCTCCTCGCCCGCGTCCAGCCGTTCCTTGATCTTGGCGTGCGCGATGTCCCGGGCCACGACCAGCGGGCCGGTCAGCGACAGCCGGGTCTTGACCGGGTACTTGGTCAGCTCGGCGAGGATCGTGTCCATCGGCTGGTTCAGGTCGATCTTCACCACGTCGGACGACTCGTCCAGGTGCTCGTCCGTGGTCTCGGGCAGGAACCGCGCCGGGTCGGTCTCCAGCTGCTCCAGGAAGACGCCCTCGGGCGTGATCTTCGCCAGCGCCTGGCGGTCGGCGGAGCAGGAGACGGCGATGGCGACCGGGCAGGACGCGCCGTGCCGGGGCAGCCGGACCACGCGGACGTCGTGGCAGAAGTACTTGCCGCCGAACTGCGCGCCGATGCCGATCTTCTGCGTCAGCTCGAAGACCTTCTCCTCCAGCTCCTTGTCCCGGAAGCCGTGGCCGAGCGGCGAGCCCTCGGCGGGCATGTTGTCCAGGTAGTGCGCGGAGGCGTACTTCGCGGTCTTCAGCGCGAACTCGGCGCTGGTGCCGCCGACGACGATCGCCAGGTGGTACGGCGGGCAGGCGGCCGTACCGAGCGAACGGATCTTCTCCTCCAGGAACTTCATCATGGAGGACTCGTTCAGGACGGCCTTCGTCTCCTGGTACAGGAAGGACTTGTTGGCCGAGCCGCCGCCCTTGGCCATGAACAGGAACTTGTAGGCACCGCCGTCGGTCGCGTACAGCTCGATCTGGGCCGGCAGGTTGGAGCCGGTGTTCTTCTCCTCCCACATGGTGAGCGGAGCCATCTGCGAGTAGCGCAGGTTCAGCCTGGTGTAGGCGTCGAAGATGCCGTGCGAGAGGTGCTTCTCGTCCTCGCCCGCCGTCAGCACGTCCTGCCCGCGCTTGCCCATGACGATCGCGGTGCCGGTGTCCTGGCACATGGGCAGCACGCCGGCCGCCGCGATGTTCGCGTTCTTCAGCAGGTCCAGCGCGACGAACTTGTCGTTCGCCGACGCCTCGGGGTCGTCGATGATCCGGCGCAGCTGCGCGAGGTGGGCCGGGCGCAGATAGTGCTGGATGTCGTGGATGGCCTCCTCGGCCAGCTTGCGCAGCGCCTCCGGCTCCACCTTCAGGAACGTCCGCCCGTCCGGGCCCTCGACGGTGGAGACGCCCTCCGACGTCACCAGCCGGTACGGGGTGGTGTCTTCTCCCTGGGGAAGCAGATCGGTGTACGCGAACTCAGGCATCTCAGCCCATTCCTCACTGTGACGGACGACCGCCCGCCGACGCTGGCGGGCCTCCCCAGCGTAGAACCCCCCGCCGGCCGTGAACCTGTGAGGTGAGGCTCAGTTGGGACTGTCGCGATCTATCGTGTTTTCGGTACGCTGCCGCCGTGGACCTTCACAAGCAGACCGCACCCACGCCCGCGACCGAGCTGCGCGCCTCGGACGCCGACCGCGACCGGGTCGCCGACATCCTCCGCGAGGCCCTGGCCGAGGGCCGGCTGACCGCCGACGAGCACGCCGAGCGCGTGGACGGGGTCCTCAACGCCAAGACGGTGGGCGAGCTGGAGGTCTTCATCCGGGACCTGCCCGCCGCCTACGAACGCCCGGCCGCCCCCGCCTACACCCCCGTGCCGCCCCGCCCCGAGCCGGGCGCCGTCCCGGCGGAGGCCGACGCGAGCGTGGTGGCGGTGTTCAGCAGCGCGATGCGCCGGGGCCGCTGGCGCGCCGGGCGCCGGCTGCACGCGTACGCGGTCTTCGGCAGCGTGGAGATCGACCTCAGCGAGGCGATCTTCGAGTACCAGCAGGTGGTGGTCAAGGCGGTCTCCGTCTTCGGCGACGTCCAGATCCGCGTCCCGGAGAACATCTCGCTGCGCGGCACCGGCGGCGGAGTGCTCGGCAAGTTCGAGGTGAGCCCGCTGGACTCGGTCGACTCCGGTGCGCCGGTGGTCTACGTCGACGGCTGGGCGGTCCTCGGCACCGTGGAGGCGCGGCCCCGGCGCGGCAGGACCGTCTCGGACATCCTGGAGCGCGTCCAGGACAAGGTCGACCGGAAACTGCGCCGGCACCTCGGCCGCTGACGGTCGCGAATCCGCCGGTGACCGGAACGGTCCGGTGCGCCGGCGCCGCCGTGCGCGGGGACGGGAACGAGCCGCCGCGTGCTCGCCGGTGCCAACGCTGTGCATAGGCGCGCGCACAGCGGGTAGGCCTTGCTGCATCGTCTCTCGCTCGCGAAGCCGTCGTCAGGAGTAGACCGTGCTGCAACCGCCGCATTCGTCCCTGCAGGTAGCTGGCGTTCCGGTCCAGCGGGTGCCAGCGCGAGACAGGGACCAAGACGCACCCTGGCACACCGAGGCGGTGTGCCGGCGCGACGAGGCCGGTTTGTTCTTCGCCCCGTCGAAGGAACCCACCGCCGCCCGCCTCTCCCGCGAGGAGGCGGCCAAGCGGGTCTGCGCCCGCTGCCCGGTCATGGTCGAGTGCCGCGAGCACGCCCTGCTCCAGCCCGAGCCCTACGGCGTCTGGGGCGGCCTGACGGCGGCCGAGCGCCGGGTCGTCCTGGCCCGGCGCCGCCGCCGGGACGTGGAGCTGAAGAAGGCGGCGCGGGCGGCGGCGAACCGCATGGCGGGCTGAGACGGACACCGCAGAAGGGGCACCCTCCGCGCACGGAGGGTGCCCCTTCTTCCGGGCCTTCGGCTCTCGGGCTCCTCGGCCCTACTTCGCCCGGTCGAAGTCGATCGCGCTGTAGGCCCGCAGCTTCCTCAGCCGGTGCTCGGAGTCGATCCGGCGGACCGTCCCCGACTTCGACCGCATCACGATGGACTCGGTCAGCGCCGTCTCCGAGCGGTACCGGACCCCGCGCAGCAGCTCGCCGTCGGTGATCCCGGTCGCGACGAAGAAGACGTTCTCGCCGGAGACCAGGTCGTCCGTGGTGAGCACCCGGTCCAGATCGTGCCCGGCGTCGATCGCCCGCTGCCGCTCCTCGTCGTCCTTCGGCCACAGCTTGCCCTGGATGGTCCCGCCCAGGCACTTCACGGCGCAGGCCGAGATGATGCCCTCGGGAGTGCCGCCGATGCCGAGCAGCAGGTCGACGCCGGTGCCCTCGCGCAGCGCGTACACCGAGCCGGCGACATCGCCGTCCGAGATCAGCTTGATGCGCGCGCCGGCCTCCCGGACCTGCCGGATCAGTTCCCCGTGCCGCGGCCGGTCGAGGATGACGACGGTGACGTCCTCCGGCGTGGACCGCTTGGCCTTGGCGATCCGGCGGATGTTCACCGAGACGGGCGCGTTGATGTCGACGAAGTCCGCCGCCTCGGGGCCGGTGACCAGCTTGTCCATGTAGAACACCGCGGACGGGTCGAACATGGCGCCGCGCTCTGCGGCGGCGAGGACGGCGATCGCGTTCGGCATGCCCTTGGCGGTCAGCGTGGTGCCGTCGATCGGGTCGACGGCGATGTCCACCTCGGGACCGGTGCCGTCGCCCACGTGCTCCCCGTTGAAGAGCATCGGGGCCTCGTCCTTCTCGCCCTCGCCGATGACGACCACGCCGTTCATCGACACGGTGGAGACGAGGGTCCGCATGGCGCGCACCGCGGCACCGTCGGCGCCGTTCTTGTCGCCGCGCCCCACCCAGCGGCCCGCGGCCATGGCGGCGGCCTCGGTCACCCGGACCAGTTCCAGGGCGAGGTTGCGGTCGGGGGCCTCCGAGGGAACATCGAGCTCGGACGGCAGGTGATGGTGTTCGGTCATCGGAGCGCACCTTTCTGATACGACGACGGCCGGATGAGGGTCTTGGACCCGACTCTATCGTTAGGCATACAAAATGAGCAGGGGACCCCACGGATGAGCGCTCGGGGCACCTGCGACGATAGGGGGCGTGGCAGGTTCGAACCGCAAGCAGAAGACGGCCCGGGACATGGTGCTCTCCCTGGCCCTGATCGTCGTCGCGTCGCTGGTCGTCTACTTCTTCACCATCCCGCACGACGATCACGCTCCCGACATCAAGCGGGTCGACTACCAGGTCGAACTGCTCACGGCCCGCCGGGCGGCGAGCTATCCGGTGGCCGCGCCCGAGGGCCTGCCGAGTACCTGGAAAGCCACCTCCGTACGCTTCCAGGGCGCGGACTCCGACCGCTGGCACCTCGGCTTCGAGACCCCGGGCGGCCAGTACGCGCAGGTCGAGCAGTCCACCACGCACAAGCGCGCCGACTTCATCGACGACGCGAGCCAGGGCGGCTCGGCCAGCAGGCACACCGAGCGGATCGACGGCCGTACCTGGACCCGCTACACCGGCGGCCGGTACGACGCCCTGGTCCTCAAGGACACTCCCGGCGTCACGACGGTGGTGGCCGGCACCGCTCCCTTCGAGGACCTGACGGCACTGGCGGCGGCGCTGAAGGCGGAGTGACCGCGCGACGGCTCCCGGACGTAGCGAAGAGGCCCCCGGCAGTGCCGGGGGCCTTCGCGTGTCCGGGAGCCGTCAGACGGTGGTGACGACGTCCTCGTAGGCCAGGCGCGGGGAGCGCGGGAACCAGGCGTCCGGGCCCGGCTTGCCGATGTTGACGACCATCAGCGGGGTGTGGTCGTCGTCCAGGAACTCCTTGCGGACGCCCTCGAAGTCCAGGCCGGTCATCGGGCCGGCGGCGAGGCCCGCGGCACGGACGCCGATGATGAAGTACGCGGCCTGGAGCGTGGCGTTCATCGCGGCGGCACCCTCCCGGACCGGACGCTCGCCGAAGAACACGTCCTTGGCCTGCGGGAAGTGCGGGAAGAGGGCCGGCAGCTCCTCGTGGAACTCGTTGTCCGCGGAGAGGATCGCGACCAGCGGGGCGGCGGCGGTCTTGGCCTGGTTGCCCTCGGCCATGAGCCCGACCAGGCGCTCGCGGGCCTCGGCGGAGCGGACCAGGGTGATGCGCAGCGGGCTCTGGTTGAAGGCGGTGGGGCCGTACTTGACCAGGTCGTAGATCGCCTGCACCTGCTCCTCGGTCACCGGCTCGTCGGTGAAGGTGTTGGCGGTACGGGCCTCACGGAACAGCAGGTCCTGGGCGGCGGGGTCAAGAACGAGAGACATGCGTGTACTTCCTGGGGTGCGCGTCCGGTCCGACGGGAGGCCGGACCGGCTGACGCGGACGACCCTACGCCAGTGAGGTTTAACGTTCAACTAAGACGAGGGCGCGGTGAGCCGCCTCACAGCCCCGGTGGCCCGCATGCGCCTACTCGCCGTCCCCCGCGGCCCCGTCCTCCTCCTCGGCCAGCGCCGCGTCCAGCCGGGCCCGCGCCCCCTCCAGCCAGCGCCGGCACACCTTGGCCAGCTCCTCGCCGCGCTCCCACAGCGCCAGGGACTCCTCCAGCGACGTACCGCCCGCCTCCAGCCGCCGTACGACCTCGATCAGCTCGTCCCGGGCCTGCTCGTAGGAGAGCGCCTCGTCCGCCTTGCTCGTCATCCGTCCACCTTCACAGTCAGTTCACCGTCGGCGACGCGGGCCCGCAGCGCCTCGCCCGCCGTCACCTCGGCCGGATCGCGCACCACGTGCCCGTCCGCCCGTTGCAGCACCGCGTAACCGCGCCGCAGCGTCGCCGCGGGGGAGAGGGCCACCACGCGCGCGTGCGTGTGCGCCAGCTCCGAATCCGCGCGGTCCAGCAGATGCCCGAGGGTCCGCCGGCCGCGCTCCAGCAGGGCGAGCACGTGGTCGGCGCGCTCGTCCAGCATCCGGTGCGGATCCTGTATCACCGGCCTGGCCAGGGCGTGCGCCAGACCGCGTTCCTCCCGCTCCACGAACGCGGCCGCGCAGCGCCGCGCCCGGTCCCGCAGCATCCGCACCCGCTCCAGCTCCTCGCCCACGTCGGGTACGACCTTCTTGGCCGCGTCCGTCGGCGTGGAGGCGCGCAGATCGGCGACGTGGTCCAGCAGCGGATTGTCCGGCTCGTGCCCGATCGCGGACACCACGGGCGTACGGCACCCGGCCACCGCGCGCACCAGCTGCTCGTCGGAGAAGGGCAGCAGATCCTCCACGCTGCCACCGCCGCGCGCCACGATGATCACGTCCACCTCGTCCGACGCGTCCAGCTCCTTGACCGCCTGGACGACCTGCGGGACGGCGTGCACGCCCTGCACGGGAACGTTGCGCACCTCGAAACGGACGGCGGGCCAGCGGTGCCGGGCGTTCTCCAGCACGTCGCGCTCCGCGGCCGAGGCCCGGCCGCACACCAGCCCGATCAGCTGCGGCAGGAACGGCAGCGGCTTCTTGCGCTCCGGCGCGAACAGGCCCTCGGCCGCGAGCGACTTCTTCAGCTGCTCCAGCCGCGCCAGCAGCTCACCGACGCCGACGGGCCTTATCTCGGCGGCGCGCAGGGACAGCTGGCCGCGCGGCGCGTACCACTCCGGCTTCGCCAGGACGACGACCCGGGCGCCCTCGCCGACGATGTCCGCGACCGTGTCGAAGACCTGGCGGTAGCAGGTCACGCTGACGGAGATGTCGTACGACGGGTCGCGCAGCGTGAGGAACACGACACCCGCGCCGGGGCGGCGCGACAACTGCGTGATCTGTCCTTCCACCCACACCGCGCCGAGCCGGTCGATCCAGCCCCCGATCAGCCGCGACACCTCGCCTACGGGCAGGGGGGACTCCGGGGACGTGTTCACAGCCATGCGGTCGAGAGTAACGGCCGGTACCGACAGCGGGCGGCCGTGCGCCGTGGGGACGGGTCCGCGCTGCCGGGTGCGGGTGCGGGTGCGGGTGCGGGTGCGGGTGCCGGTGCGAGCGCCGGTGCGTCGTGGTCGCTCGCGTGCAGGTCCCGGTGCCCCTTCGGGCCGCTCCTCGTACCCGCGCGGCTCAGCTACCCGGAAACCCGGCCCCGCTGCCCCGCCAGCACCCCGAGACCGACCACCAGCCACACCGCCCCCACCACCTGCGCCACCCCGGACGCCGCCACGATGACGGCCACCGTGATCCCCGCTCCCACCACCGGCACCAGCACATGCCGCCACCAGCTCGGCCGCTCCCGGCGCCGTACGAAATACCCCACCACGCTCGCGTGCAGCAGCGTGAACGCGGACAGCGCGCCGATGTCGACCACCGAGACCAGCTTGTCCAGCCCGTCGTCCCGCCGCGCCGCCCACCCCGCCGCCACCAGCGTGACCACCGCCGCGCACAGCAGCGCGACCCGCGGCACGCCTCCGTCCGTCCGGGACAGCCCGCGCGGCAGCCGCCGGTCACGGCCCATCGCGAACAGCAGCCGCCCGGCCGCCGCCTGCCCCGCCAGCGCCGCGAACGCCGCCCCGACCGCCTTGCTCGCGGCCACCAGATCGCGCAGCCACGCACCGGCCGCGGAGTCCACCGCGTCGTAGAAGGCCGAACCCTGCGACCCCGGATCGCGTGCGAGCCGCGCCGACGACACCGGCTCCAGCAGCGCCACCAGATACGTCTGCGCCACGAACAGCACGCCCGCCAGCGCCAGACAGAACAGCAGCGCCCGCGCCACCCGCGCCGACCCCCCGGTGACCTCCTCGGCGAAGGTCGCGATCGCGTCGAAACCCAGATAGGACAGGACCGCCACGGACACCGCGCCGAGCACCGCGGCCGGCGCGAACCCGCCCTGCGTGCCGTCTCCCGTCAGCGGCGACAGCAGCCCGCGCTCCGCACCGTCCCGCGCCAGCACCACCACGGCCGAGACCGCGAACACCAGCAGGACCGCGATCTCCAGGACCAGTACGGCGAAGCCCACGCGCGCGGCGGCCCGTACGCCCCACAGGTTCAGCAGCGTCGTGAGCACCACCGCCAGCGCCGTCCACACCCACCGGGACACCTCCGGGACCAGCGCGTTCATCGCGATGCCGGAGAAGAGGTAGGCCACCGCGGGGATCAGGACGTAGTCCAGCGCCGCCATCCAGCCGGCGACGAACCCGGCGCCCTCGCCGAGCCCCGCGCGCGCGTAGGCGAACACCGATCCCGCCCGCGGTACGACCCGCACCATCTGCGCGTAGCTGAACGCGGTGAACCCCATGGCGACCGTCGCCACGCCGTACACCAGCGCCACCGCGCCGTGCGACCTGGCGTCCAGCGCGCCGAACACCCCGACCGGCGCCATCGGGGCGATGAACAGCAGCCCGTAGACCACGAGGTCGCGCAGGCCCAGGCTGCGCCGCAGACGATGCTCCTCGCCGGCCCCGGAGGGCGTGGTTCCGGTGGTGCACATACACACGAGTCTTCCCCGGGGAGTGTGGGGAAGCGATCTCTGCGCTTTCGGACGCGGCCTTACGATGGGTCGCATGACCGCTTCGTCTGGCCGCCGTGTCCTGCTCGCCGCCCCCCGGGGCTACTGCGCCGGTGTGGACCGCGCCGTGATCGCCGTCGAGAAAGCCCTGGAACAGTACGGGGCTCCGATCTACGTCCGGCACGAGATCGTCCACAACAAGTACGTGGTGCAGACCCTGGAGAAGAAGGGCGCCGTCTTCGTGGAGCGCACGGAGGAAGTGCCGCCCGGCAACATCGTCATGTTCTCGGCGCACGGCGTCGCGCCCGTGGTGCACGAGGAGGCCCGCCAGGGCCGGCTCGCCACCATCGACGCCACCTGCCCCCTCGTCACCAAGGTCCACAAGGAGGCCGTCCGGTACGCCGGCGAGGACTACGACATCCTCCTGATCGGACACGAGGGCCACGAGGAGGTCATCGGCACCTCCGGCGAGGCCCCCGACCACATCCAGCTCGTCGACGGCCCCGAGGACGTCGCCAAGGTCGAGGTCCGCGACCCGTCGAAGGTCGTCTGGCTCTCCCAGACCACCCTCTCCGTCGACGAGACCATGGAGACCGTCGACGCCCTGAAGACGAAGTTCCCCGGCCTCGTCTCCCCGCCCAGCGACGACATCTGCTACGCCACCCAGAACCGCCAGCTCGCGGTGAAGCAGATGGGTGCCGAGGCCGACCTGGTCATCGTCGTCGGCTCGCGCAACTCCTCCAACTCCAAGCGGCTGGTCGAGGTCGCCAAGCTGGCCGGCGCCCGCGACGCCCACCTGGTCGACTTCGCCGACGAGATCGACGAGTCCTGGCTGGAGGGCGTGACCACCGTCGGCGTCACCTCCGGCGCGTCCGTGCCCGAGGTGCTGGTCGAGCAGGTCCTCGAGTGGCTCGCCGAGCGCGGTTACGGCGACGTGGAGCTGGTCCGGGCCGCCGAGGAGACCATCACCTTCTCGCTGCCCAAGGAGCTGCGCCGCGACCTGCGCGAGGAGGCGGCGGCGCTGGTGGCCGAGCGCGGCGGAAGCGGTACGCCCGCGGCGTGACCGTCAGTGGTCCGTCGTAACGTGGAGCCATGCAGATCTTCGGCGTGGACATCGGCGGATCCGGGATCAAGGGCGCTCCAGTGGATCTCGACCGGGGCGACCTCACCCAGGAGCGCCACAAGGTGCTCACCCCGCACCCGGCGACACCCGACGCGGTCGCCGACGGGGTCAGGCAGGTGGTGGACCACTTCGGCTGGACCGGGCCGGTCGGCCTGACCTTCCCCGGAGTGGTCACCGGCGGCGCCACGGTCCGTACGGCCGCGAACGTGGACAGCGGCTGGATCGACACGGACGCGCGCGCGTTGTTCGGCGAGCGGCTCGGCGGACTGCCGGTGACCGTGGTCAACGACGCGGACGCGGCGGGCGTCGCCGAGATGGAGTTCGGCGCCGGCCGGGACCGCCGCGGCACGGTCGTCCTGCTCACCTTCGGCACGGGCATCGGCAGCGCCGTCTTCGTGGACGGCGTCCTGCTCCCGAACACGGAGCTGGGCCACCTGGAGCTGAACGGCCACGAGGCCGAGAAGCGCGCCTCCAGCAAGGCCAAGGAGGACGGCGACCTCAGCTGGGAGCGGTGGGCGCGCCGTGTCCAGCGGTATCTGCGGCACGTGGAGATGCTGTTCTCGCCGGAGCTGTTCATCATCGGCGGCGGGGTCAGCCGCAAGGCGGACAAGTTCCTGCACCTCATCCAGGACGTCAAGGCCGAGATCGTCCCCGCGCAGCTGCAGAACAACGCGGGGATCGTGGGGGCGGCGATGAGAGCGGCGCGGTCGGCCTGAGGGGCGGCGGGCCCGAGGGGGCGGGCCGGCCTGGCCTACCGGCTTGCGCTGCCTGGTGGGTCCGGCTGGCTGGCCGGCTGGCTGACTTGGCTTGCGCCGGCCTGACGGGCCTGTCTTGGCCCTGGCCGGCGGCACGGCCCTTCTCGGCGGCTTGGTCCGCCTGGGCGGCCCATGCGACGGCGCGCCCGGCGCGCCGTCGTGAGCCGACTCAATCCATCCGCTCGGGCGGGAGCCTGTACCGGTGCCGGCTGCCGCTGCTGGTCATACAGTGATGGCGTCCGTCGGCGCGGGCGCCCGCGTGCCGTCAGCCGCCGCGGCGCCGCCGGCCCCGCACCCACCGCACCCGGCGGACCAGCACGACCGCCGCGGCGAGCAGCGTCCCCCCGTACAGCCACCCGGCCTGGGTGGCGAGCCCGGTCACCAGGCCCATCATCCGGCCGAGCAGACCCCCGCCGCCCTCCGCGACCGGCAGCAGCCCCACCGCGAACGCGATCGGCACGACCACGGGCGCGCTCAGCACGTCCCCGCCGCGCACCCACAGCGCGGTCAGTGCGCACACGGGCAGGAACAGCACGCCGTAGACCGTCGGCGACGCGCCGAACAGCAACTGGTCCAGGCAGCCGAGCAGGAACATCGCGACGGCGCAGAACAGACCGCTGCCGAGCCCGGTGAGCCGGGGATTCGGCAGCCGGGGTCCCGCGGACCCGCTCGGCGCCGCCGCCCGGGTCCGCCCGGCGCGACCGGCACCCGCCACACCCCTACCGCTCCCACTGCCTCCGCTCCCACTGCCCCCGCCGCCTGCACGGGCGCCGCCCGGGCGCGGCCGGGCCTGGGCGGGCTCCGGGACGGACGAAGCCAGGGGAGCGTCCGCGGCCCGGGGACCCTGCGACGGCGGGGGCTGCCGGGCGCTTCTGGGGCGCTGTGGCGGCATGCCGCGTCGCGGTCCGTCGTTCGGGGGTCGCTGCCTGTGTTGCTCCACAGGGACCAACCTAGGTCTGTTTATGTGCTGAATCAGCCCTCAGACACGCCGGGTGCGAGAGCTTGGCCGGGCGTCCGGCACTCTCGCGAGACGGACGGCCGGGACGCCGTAAACTGGTGGATCGGCCAGTGTCGGTCTCTGGCCCCTGGCAGCCCCTGGCCCACTCAACTACGGGAAGTCGCAACGTGTCGCTCACGATCGGAATCGTCGGCCTGCCCAACGTCGGCAAGTCGACCCTGTTCAACGCCCTGACCAAGAACGACGTGCTGGCGGCCAACTACCCGTTCGCCACGATCGAGCCGAACGTCGGCGTGGTCGGCGTGCCCGACGCCCGCCTCGCCCAGCTGGCCTCGATCTTCAAGTCGGAGCGCATCCTCCCGGCCACGGTGGACTTCGTGGACATCGCCGGCATCGTGCGCGGTGCCTCCGAGGGCGAGGGCCTGGGCAACAAGTTCCTGGCGAACATCCGCGAGTCGGACGCGATCTGCCAGGTGATCCGTGCCTTCAAGGACGAGAACGTCGTGCACGTCGACGGCAAGGTCTCGCCGAAGGACGACATCGAGACGATCAACACCGAGCTGATCCTCGCCGACCTCCAGACCATCGAGAAGGTCCTGCCGCGCCTCCAGAAGGAGTCGCGGATCAAGAAGGACGTCGCGCCCAAGGTCAAGGCCGTCGAGGAGGCCAAGGAGATCCTGGAGAAGGGCGACACGCTCTTCGCGCACGGCATCGTCCAGGGCAGCGAGCGCGCCGAGCTGCTGCACGACCTGCACCTGCTCACCACCAAGCCGTTCCTCTACGTCTTCAACGTCGACGAGGACGAGCTGACGGACGAGGACTTCAAGAACGAGCAGCGCGCCCTGGTCGCCCCCGCCGAAGCGATCTTCCTCAACGCCAAGCTGGAGGCGGACCTCGCCGAGCTGGACGAGGAGGAGGCCCTGGAACTCCTGCAGTCCGTCGGCCAGGACGAGCCCGGCCTCGCCACGCTGGCCCGCGTCGGCTTCGACACCCTCGGCCTGCAGACGTACCTGACGGCCGGCCCCAAGGAGTCCCGCGCCTGGACGATCAAGAAGGGCGCCACGGCTCCCGAGGCGGCCGGTGTCATCCACACCGACTTCCAGAAGGGCTTCATCAAGGCCGAGGTCATCTCCTTCGCCGACCTCGTCGAAGCCGGCTCGGTCACCGAGGCCCGCTCCAAGGGCAAGGCCCGCATGGAGGGCAAGGACTATGTGATGCAGGACGGGGATGTGGTGGAGTTCCGGTTCAATGTGTAGCGGGTGACGTACCACTACTTCACTGATCTGGTAACCATGCAGGTCGGAAGGGGTCCGGCTCTTCGGGGTCGGGCCCCTGGTTTTTCCCGTGCTGGGATGGTGCTGGGATGGCTGACACCTCGTCACCTGTCGTCATCCCTTGTCATCCGTCCCGTGCTGGATTCGTGCTGGGTGACTCCGCAGGCCCTGGGGCCACGCATGTTCCATGTTCGATAAGCGGGAGCACTAGCTCGTCATTGCAGTCACGTTGGCCGACCCGGTGACGAGTGAGGTGATCGTGCCGGCGGAACCGGTCGTCGTGGAGGAACCGGAGAGCATCTCCCAGGCGGCCATCGGCGAGGTGGTCGAAGTCGTGGTGGGCGCCAGTGGAGTCGACGATCCGGCCGACCCCGCTCGCGCGGTCACCGACGAGGACGTGTCGACGTTGGTTGACGCCCAGGGCACCCCCCGAAGCGAGGACGCGGCCGGGCCGCCTCAGTCCGCAGGCTGACCGGACAGGTTTGTGACAGTCTGGCCGGAGAGAGACTGGGCGATCTGCCAGAGCTGTCCGCCGCGCGAAGCCTTGACGAGAACGGTGTCGCCCGGCCTGATGACGGTGTGGAGGTAGGCAGCGGCGGTCTTGTTGTCGCCCACCATCGCCACCTCGGGTACGCCTGCTGCGCCCGCCGCGAGGGCGAGCTGCTCGGCGAGGTCTCCGCCGACTGCTACGACGAGATCGACTCCGCTCTCAGCCGCGAAGCGGCCGACCTCGGGGTGAGCCTCCACCGCCTCGTCGCCCAGCTCCAGCATTTCTCCGAGTACGGCGATCCTCCGACCGCCCGCGGCCTGGGCCGTTTTGCCGTCAACCTCGGTCATCGGCAGTCTCCGTCGAGGTCAGGGGCGCGAAGGTGATCGCGCGTCCGGTGTAGGAATGGGACAGGCGGCTGAGCGGGAGGCGATCGTGCGTCTGGCCCTACGCTGACGGGTCCCGGAAAGTATGCCCATACTTGCCAGACGTTCACCCGAAAGATTCGATGGCTGCCGTGATGAGTTCACGTGCGGCCGGGCCGTGGACGGCAAGTTCGTACAGGTCGCTGAACGTTCTGGCATACATGGCAAGTTCGTGCTTGGCCACGATCGTGAGGTGAGCCGACACCAGCTCGACGTTCACCGTGTCGTCGTCGTACAGGAAGAAGCCCTCGACGGGCCAGAGGCCCGAGCGGTCGGCGTTCTGGGGGATGATGCCGATGCTCACCGAGGGCAGCGCCGTAGCGCTCAGGAGATAGCCGAGCTGGCCTGCCAACACGTCGGTGCCGCCGATGCGGTACCGCAGGGCGCTTTCCTCAAGAAGGATGGCGAACTGGTGAGGCCCGTAAACGATCTTCTGTTTCTCCACGCGCACCTTGACGGCCTCTGGCACGTCGTCGACGAGTCCTCGGCGGTCACGAATGGAAGTCAACAGCGCGTTGATATAGGAAGCCGTCTGCACAGGGCCTGGGATGAGCCAAGGCGAGTAAATACGGAATCGCTGGGTGCGCTCCCAGAGCGGAAGAACGGACTTCTGCGCGAACTCCAGACCGTCTCGTTCCATGTCGCGCCACTGGACATACATGCCCTCGATGCCGCGGGCGGTCGAGATGAGATCCTCCGCCTCGCCTTCCGCGCCGCAGGCCCTGCACCAGTCACGAAGGTCGCGCTCCGAGGGGGCACGGGTGCCTCTCTCGAAGCGCGAAGCCTTCGACTCGTGCCAGCCCAGCCCCTGGGCCAGCGCTCGCTTGGTGAGTCCGGCTCCTTCCCGGATCTCGGCGAGGCGTTTCCCGAGCGCCTTGCGGGCTTCCTGGACGCTCGAAGAGGGCGATGTCATGTGCGGAAGTGCGGATCGGGCCGTCAGGCCAACTTGAACTCGGCGTGTGGCGTCGCCCGCTTCCACACGGCCTCGAAGGCCGACTCGCAGAGCTTCGCCACCTCCGGGTCTTCCGTCAGCTCCAGCTCGAGCGTCTCGCCCTCGCCGTCGAAGTGGTTGACGAGGACGAGCGAGGAGTCGAACAGCCAGAAGTCATTGCCTGGAAGGGCGAGGTCGGTCGCGGTCCGCCGCGACAGCCACCGCACGGATTCGCCGGCCGCGATGTTCAGCCCGTCCGTCACGTCGTACTCGAAGCGGATGTACTCGCTGACGGGCGTGGAGACGATGCGGGCACGTCGGACCTCCACGCCTCGTCCGGTTGCCTCCGTGACGATCGCGTGCCAGTCGGCCCAGCGCTCGGCAGGATCGAAGGTCTTACCGGCCTTCCAGTCGATGAAGGCCGGGTCCGCCTTCATGTAGGCATCGCGCATCTCCAGATGGACGGCAGTCCTCTGGCAGTCACGAAACAGCTCCTCAAACGTCGGGTACTCGTCACCCTGTTTCACCTCCTGGAAGAACTGCACCATGCGCCGGGGGACCTCCACCACCGTCTCGTGGCCGGGGATGTCCATCTGCCTCAGCCGCTCGATGTCCTCCACCTTCCGCCCCTGCACGAGATAGGTGTCCTTCTCGTCGTCGAGGTAGACGGTGGGGGAACCGCCGCTGGGGCTCTCTGGGTCCTTACCGAGCTTGATCAGGGCCATGATGACCACCTCCGGTGCCGGTAACGAATGCTGTGCCAGAGCTTGCCCGCACCGTCACGGAGAGGCGAGGAACTTGCCCGAACTTGCCAGAGATCGGCGAGGTGACCTTACGCCGCAGGGCTCAGGGTGACGAGGAGCGGACCGGCCGCCGCACTCCAGAAGTGGCCGGATTCGACCGCCGCCGAGCCATCGGTGACGAGGCTCTTGTGAACGGAGCCGAGGAATGTCTCGCGGAGGCGGGACTGGGCGTCGGCGTCCATGCCGCTCGTGCGTGCAACGGCCATCCCGATCTCCTCACTCAGAACGGCCGCTGCCTGGCCGAGGTCGTCACCAGTCCTCCCGTCCGGCGACCAGCACCCACGTCATCCTCCGGCCGTCGTACGCGCGGATGTGATGCCGGCCGTGCGACGCGATCCCGGCTGCTTCCGCACCTGGCGCCGTGCCTACGCCACCGCCGGCGGGGTGCTGCACAGCAGGCCATCACCTCGAAGCCGGACTCGGCACGCCGGCCAGCGCTCCCACACATGAGGAACTGCGGAGCGCGATGTAGGCCGCAGTTATGGACGCCGCCGACGGGCGTCCAATCCAACCCTGCCTGTTCCCGCTGGCCGCGCTGCGGCACCCGCTGGAGGTGATCGACTGTGTCTACCGTGACGCCCGCATGGTACGGGTTGCGGACTCCCTGGTCGTCCTCGGCGAGCCGGACGACGGCCGCCTTGCGGTGTGGCCGGGAAAGCCCACCGCAGCCGACTGGCTCACCACCGGACAGTACGCCGTGCTCCGGCAGCGGGCCGGGATACTCGCCACCACTCACGCCCGACTGCACACCGCCGCAGGAGCCCGCCGATGACCGCCGCCCCGACTTCCGGCTTCTCCGCCTTCGCC
Source organism: Streptomyces sp. SCL15-4 (assembly GCF_033366695.1). Classification (NCBI taxonomy): domain Bacteria; kingdom Bacillati; phylum Actinomycetota; class Actinomycetes; order Kitasatosporales; family Streptomycetaceae; genus Streptomyces; species Streptomyces sp. SCL15-4. Next base: position 3,267,540 of record NZ_JAOBTQ010000001.1, on the reverse strand, counting down.
CTGGAGCCCTTCCCTGAACTCAGCCGGGCGACGATCTCGCCGGCACCGAAGGCGCCTGGCTGCTTCGGCCTGAGCCTCGGGCCGGAAGACAGCGCGGTACTCACTCACTGCGCGCCAGCGTCTCCCTCATGATGTCCTCGATCGGGATGCCGGCAGCCGGATCGGCCATACGCTCGTCGATGATCCGGTTGATCTCGAGCTCTTCCCATTCCTGGTACTTGCGCGGCACCTCGATGGAGACCACCGCGGCGACCTGCTTGCCGCGTCGGGTGATCACGGTGGGTACGTCGTCCCGGTCTGCTCGCTCCACGACCTCGGCGAGGTGCGCCCGGACATCGCGGATGGACTCTATGGGGAGTGGTTGCGTCATGCGCTCAAAGGTGCCGGGTGTGCCATGTGTACACAACGGCCATGGCAATGCCGTGCCTCGTCGGCCGTCGCTCGGGTCCGCTTCTCGGTGGGAGCGAGGTGTCGGGCGTGAGCTACACGGATTCAACCGGTCTTCCTCGTTCGGTGGGCGCGTTCGGTCGGGGGGTGGGGGTTTGGGGTGGTCGTCGTTCTTCTTGGGCCGGTGTGGGTGCCTACTGCGCCATGTGGGGTGTGCGGCTGCGGGTCAGGGGGGTGAGGCCGGCCATGAGGAGGAGGGAGGCCAGGGGGATCAGGTCGAGGTTGACGGTGATCAGGAGGAAGAAGAGGAACACCAGGGCCGGGCTCCAGACCGGGAGCTGCCTGGGGCGGGTGGTGACCAGCATGATCAGGAGGGTGAGCAGGCCGAGCTGGAAGGCCAGGGGGCCCGCCAGTTGCAGAGGGGCGGGGAGGGGGGCCTTGTCGGACAGGGCGGGGAACAGGTCGCCCAGGATCACCCACACGAAGCAGGCCGCGCCCAGTAGTCCGGCGACCGTGGCGGCACCCGCGGCGGTTCTCATCCGGGCGCCGGCCGCGGGGACCAGGCCGCGTAGCTCCCTCACCAAGGTTCCCAGCAGGAGGAACGCGGCCAGGAAACATAAGTGGCCGAGGTTCCAGGCCATCCCCGGGCCGTGGGTGCCGTCCATGCCGTCGATCAGGCGCAGCACGCCGTACGACAGCAGCAGGAGGGGGATGAGGACGCAGCACAGTCGGGAGAGGCGGGTCGCGGGGGGCGTCGAGGTCATGGTTCTACGGTCGCGGTCCGGGGTGGGCCCGGGGTATCGGGACCATCCCCCAGCGGTCCCGGGCAGGTCCCCTAGGGGTTGGGTGGGCCGGGGAGCGGGGATCTCGGGGGCGCGTGGTGCGGTGTCGGTGCGCGCCCCTGCCGGTGGCCGGAGGCGTGGTGGGTCCGCGTTCTGTCCGGTGGGCGGGGGCCTGCGCGCTTCTTCTTCGGGTGCGGTGCGGCGCGGTTCCGGGGGTGCGGTGCCTTGTCCGGGCGGTTCCCTCTCCGCTCCTGATGTGCCCTGAGCACCGGTTCTTCCGTCCGCGCCGCGCTCGCGTGAAATCTTCACGCGGAGGCTGTGACGGGCTAGGTGTCTGCCGCACCCGGTGCCGACCCACAATCAGGTGCCCGGTGAATGCACCTGGGCGTTCGTGCGAAAAGGCGCCCACGAGGAGGTTTGTCATGCCGGACGAGGCCGGCGGGACCACTGTCGACCTCTGGTCGCTCACCGAGGATGTGGTGGTCGGGCCCGGGGATCTCGAGGGCGAGCTGGTGCTCACCGGTCGCTGGGGCACCGAGCGGGTCACCGCGCCGCATCCGGTGGTCGAGGAGGCGCTGCGCCGCATGGAGCTGGGGCCGGTCCTGCTGGCCAACCTCGAACCCGGGGCGGGTGACGCGGCGGGCCAGGACGTCTGGTACTGCCTGCTGCTCCACCTGGAACGGCTCTCCCACCTGATCGTCCGTACGCTGGGCATCGACGACTTAGCCGGCCCGCTGTTGTCGGCCACACCGGTGTCGCCGGTCGCGCACTTCGCCCTCGCGAAGCTGCCCGGCCGGCGACCCGTGCGGCTGCCCAGCGGGGTCTCGCTCACCGTCGGACGCGACGGCGTCACCGTGCAGTCGCCCGGCTCCTCCTACCGCGTGCTCGTCCATCGGCCCGAGGCCGTCTGGGTGCTGGGCCGGCTGGCCTGGCCGGTCACCCCCGACCAGGTCTCGGCCGCGCTCGCCCTGCCGGCCGGGGTCGCCGAGCGGATCATGGACTACCTCGCCGCGGCGGGCCTGACCGCCGAGGCGGAGGACGATCGGATGCCCTCCTACGTCCTTCCCGGATGCGATCTCGAGGGCGGCCCCGGGGGCAGCAGTCCCGGAAGCCCCGTCGAAGGCGGCCTCCGGAGCGACTTCGGGAGCGGCTTGGGGCGCGACCTGGGGGACGGCTTCGGGAGCGATGTGGGAGGCACCTTCGGGCGCGGCCTGGGGGACGGCTTCGGGAGCGACCTGGGGGAGGACACCTTCGGGCGCGGCCGCCCCGGAGGCATCCTTTGGAGTTCCGCCGAAGGAAACCTCGGGGGTGGTGCGGCGGCGCCGTGATCACCCCTGAGCCGTGGCGCCGCCGGCGTCCGGGAAACGGTGGCGCCGTGAACGGTCGGGGACTGCCGGGCCGTGAGTGGTCAGGAGGTGGCGGTACACGAGGGCAGCAGGCCCGGAGACGCGTACCGCTCCCGTCCCTTACGGCAGCCAGCCCGCCTCGCGGGCGATGCGGATCGCGTCCACCCGGTTGCGGGCGAGGAGCTTCGTCACCACCGTGGTGAGGTAGTTGCGCACGGTGCCGGGTGCCAGATGCAGTCGGTCGGCGATCTCGCCGGCCTCCAGGCCCTCCGCGGCCAGCCGCAGCACCTCCGTCTCCCGTTCCGTCAGCGGGGTCTCCGCGGTGCCCCAGACGGACAGCGCGAGCTGCGGGTCGATGACCCGTTGCCCGGCGGCCACCCGGCGTACCGCGTTGGCGAGTTCCGGCGGTGGGGCGTCCTTGAGCAGGTAGCCGTTGACCTGCGCGCTGAGCGCGCGGCGCAGCGTGCCGGGCCGGCCGAGGCTGGTGAGGATCAGGGTCCGGCACTCGGGCAGCTTCTCCCTGAGCCGGGCGGCCGCGGTCAGGCCGTCGATGCCGGGCAGGTCGATGTCGATGATCGCCACATCGGGCCGGCAGGCGAGCGCGGCGTCCACGATCTCGTCTCCGCGCTCCAGTTCGGCGACCACCTCCAGGTCGTCCTCCAGGTCGAGCAGCGCCACCAGCGCGCCGCGCACCATGTTCATGTCCTCTGCCAGCAGCAGGCGAATGGCCACCGACGGTTCTCCTCTCCGGCTCAGGCGGCCGGTTTTCGGGTCATCGGCACCGCGGTGTCGGCGCCGGACCGGGGTCGTTCGGGAAAGGCCGGAGCCTCGGCGACGAGCCGGAAGGTGTCGTCCGGTCCCCGGTCGGCCGTCAGCTCGCCGGAGATCTCGCGCATCCTGGTGGCGAGGTTGCCGAGGCCGCTGCCGCTGTGCGCGGACGGGTCCCGGTAGTCGGGGTCCACGCCGTTGTTCTCCACCCGCAGCCGCACCCGGCCCTCCTCCTGCACCGCCTCGATCACGCAGACGTCGGCCTTGGTGTGCCGCAGCAGGTTGGTGACCGCCTCGCGCAGTACGGCCGCGAGCACGGTGCTGACCTGCTGGCTCATCGTCCCCAGCCGCAGCGTGACGCGGATGTCCACCTCGGCGGCGGTCAACAGGCCCTCGGCGGTGGTGATCTCCTCCGCCAGGGACATGTCGCGCAGCCCGCTGGCGACCGTACGGACATCGGCCAGCGACTGCCGGGATATGGCGAGCACATCGCGGATCTCCGCTAGGGCCCGCTGCGGATGCGTCGGGACCAGGCGGTGGACGAGTTCGCTCTTCAGGGTGATGGCGGAGAGGCTGTAGCCGAGCAGGTCGTGCAAGTCCCGCGCGAAGCGCAGCCGTTCCTTGGTGACGGCCATCCGCGCGAGCTGGCCCCGGGTGTCGTGCAGCGCGTGCACCAGGTCGGCCAGCCGGCTCAGGCCGAACACGATCAGGCCGGTCAGCAGCGTGGACTGGCACAGATAGACGCTGTCCAGCACCGTGCGGCCCTCCAGCGCCGGCGGCAGCAGCATCGACAGGCCCACCGCCGCGTACAGCGGCCAGGCCAGGCGCGGCGGCAGCAGGAGCAGCAGCGAGCCGGCGAGGAACCCGGCCATACCGCCCCACTCGGCCCGGAAGACGAGGATGGGAAGGTACGTCAGAAGTGCCTGGACCCCCAGAGCGACTGCTTTTCGCCGCCAGGGGGCCCGATGCGCTTCCGGTCGCGAATGTCTGAGTTGCAGCGCGAAGACGGCGGCCAGGCAGGTCAGGGCCACCAGGTTCATGCCGGTGCCGAGGCCCGCGCTGAGCACGTTGAGCATCGTGATGAGCAGGAAGCTGAGCAGCGCGGCCATGAGGATGACCCGGGCCAGGCGCGGCGCGGGCGGATCGGGCGGTCCCGACTCCGCCCGCCCTTCGGGTGGTTCGGGATTATCCGCCGTTTCGACGGCCGAATGAGATAAAGCGTTGTGTGGCGACATCGTCCTACCGGCCCCCTCCGCTAGCCCGCGGCCACGCGCACTGAGAGGGATAATAGGTGAAGGTAGTCGCCGGTCAGAAGTTGCCGGGCTAAACGAACATCGGCACAGGATTCAAGTCGGCATAGCGGGTGGGTTCGGACAGCGCGCCGAGGGCGACCGGGACGTCGAAGAGCCGTCCGGGGGCAAATCTCGGCCAGAAGTGGCGCATTCCGGGAACTATCACCTTCACCACGGGCAGTTGCAGATCCGGGCGGGTCTGGTCGAGGACGAGCAGCTCCATGCCGCGCTCCCGGACCAGTTCGGTGACGGCCGTGACGTCGTCGCGCAGATCGGCCCGGGGCCGGTAGCCGCGGCCGTGGGCCGGGACCGGCCGAGCGGACGGATGCGGCGCCAGATAAGGCTGGTTGGCAAGGGTGGCGGTGCGCCACCAGCGCACCGGGTCCGGGTCGGCGATGGCGTATCCGGTGCCGCCGGGGCCGGGCGCCACCGCGGGCAGCAGCTGCCCCATCTCGGTGAGCGCGCGCCGCAGCGCTATCCGCGGGTCGAAGTGCGCGCCGAAGCCGAACACGATGTCCTCGGTGGGCCCGTCGGTGCGCCGGGAGAGCGCCGCCACCACCGGAATGCCGAAGTCCGAGGTGAGGTCGAGCGCCCACAGCTCGCGGCCGGCCCGCAGGCAGCCGGCGCGGATCCGCTCGACGTACGGTTCGTCCGCGCCGTCGAGGTCCACGGCGGGCCGGCGGGTGCGGTTGTACCACCACAGCGCCACGGCGTCCCGCTCCACCAGTTCCAGGAAGCCCTGGAGCAGGGCGTCCTCCGGGCTGCTGCCGGCGGCGTTGCCGTTGGAGTCGGCGCACAGGCCGTCGGCGGCGGGCTCCTGGCCGAAGTAGAGCATGGACGTGGGCAGCAGCCGCTGGGTGCCGCCGGTCAGCGACCACACCGGTGTCCAGTCCGTCGGGCGGTCCTCGGCGAACGGTTCGGGTACGTGGCTGAGCCAGGAGCCGGTGGCGTTCCACGCCCTCCGGTCGCGCAGCTGGCGGTCGGCGTAGAGCTGGCACGCGCGCGGGTGTACGGCGGCCGGGCCGAGCGCGGCGTACGTGTCCCGTACCACCGGTTCGTCGCCGTGCCGGGTGCCGCTGTAGCGCTCCACCGCCTCGCACAGGGCGCTGGTCCTGGCCTCGGTCTCGGTGACGCCCTTGCCGCCGCTGAGCGCGCGCAGGCCGGCGCGCAGGCCGGCCAGGGAGGCGGCGCCCATGGCCAGGTTCTGGCCGGAGAGGAAGGACTCCACGAAGTCCGGGCAGTGCTTGGCCCGGCTGATCTCCTTGATGATGCCGGTGACCGGGCCGACCAGATGGCCGTAGCGGTCCAGCATCTGGCGCGGCGTGAGCGCCCGGTGGCCGGCCGAGTCCTGGTCGGCCTTGGGTCGGGACACCGGTACGAACGGGGCGCGTACGCGCCGGGTGACGAGCCGCGGGTCGCCGCACACCCGGCACTGCGGCAGCCGGGCCACCGGGTGCGCGGCGGAGGCGAACCGCAGGGTGTCCAGGATGTGTACGGCGTCCTGGCCGGGATGCCGGATGCCGGCCAGCCACTTCGCCGTCTCCAGGGCGGCGAGCTGGGCCGCCGCCGACGCGCAGGCCGGCAGACCGGCCGTCGGCCGGCCGGCGGGGCCGGCGAGCCCGAGATGACGCTGGAGGGGCAGTTCCGAGCGGCGGTGGCCGCGCAGCCGGACGGCCAGGCAGGACCAGCACGGGCCGGTGTCCGGCCGGAACACCGGTCCCACCCACGGGTCGGCGCCGCCGGTACGGGCCAGCAGCCACGGTGTGCCCTGGTCGCGGAGGACGGCGTCGACGTCCGCCAGGGCCGGGTCCAGGTAGTCGTCGCAGAGGACGAGCGCGAAGCCGGCGTCCGCGCCGGCGTCCGCGACCCGGATGCCGGACTCCCGCAGCGCCGTGTGCGGCCGGCCGGGGTCCGTTCCGGGCAGGGCCACGAGCCGTACGAGGGACGCGGCCACGTCGCGGGTGGCCCGCCCGCCGTCCAGTCCGGCGAGGTCCCAGTAGGCCTCGGCCGCGGCGGCGGACGGGTGCGCCGTGGCGGCGGGGGCGGCGTGCAGCCTGAGCAGGCCGGCGGCCTCCAGGGCGGCGAGCGCCGACCGGGCCGCCTCGGGGTCGAGGGCCGGGGCGGCGTCGCGGATCACCGTCTCCCGGTCGCGGGTGCCGTCCAGCAGAGGTGCCAGCACCTCGGCCGGCAGCCCGCGCAGTGCGGTGACCCCGCGCTGCGAGAGCAGATAGGCGGCTTCTCCGGGCACGACGGCGGCCCGCAGGTGACGTTTGAAGCCGAGGAGGCCTGCGGCGCCGCGGTGCGTCCCGGTGGCGGTCATGCGGCGGTACTCGCCGGCGCCGGGACGACGTTCGTGTACGTCACGGTGAACAGCGCGCCGTACTGTTCGGCCGGGACGTCCAGGTTCTCGATCACCAGCTGACCGGCCGGTACGGCGGCGACCGGGGTGTGCCTCGAAGTGCCCTGGTGCGGGGTGTGCGGGGTCATCGCGATCGGTTCCCTTCGCAGTGGGCTTGCCATGGGCTCGCTTGGTTCGGGAACGATTCTGCGAAGCACGGCGGAGCGCCCCCAGTGTGCGGGTCATCAGCGAGGGGTGAACTTTTCACACGAGGCCGTCCCACGGCGTTCGGGGCGGACCGGGGACATCCCCCACCGATGCCGACAGAGCACCGCCGGCCTGCGGTGATCCGCCGGGACGGCGGGTCGTGGGGCACGGCACCGTGATTTCTTCATGATCCAGCACCTGAGGAACACACACCGGCCCCGGTACGACGGCACTGGGCCGCCTCCGCACCGCGTGGCACTGTCGACTACACCGGGCTCCGGCCCGCCGATTCAGGTGAATCGACCTGGAGTTGCCATGGAGATCAGTGTGCTGGGCCCGCTCGACGTGAGTCGGCCGGCGTCCGGATCCCCCCGACCGCGGCCGAACAGCGGCAGCTGCTCGTCCACCTCCCCCCACACGGCCAGCCACAGAAGCTGATCGGCACCTCGTTCGGCGACCCCAGGGGGAGGGGCGCCAAGGAGATCCTGACCCGCGAACCCGTAGGCACCGGGCAGGAGTTGTCGTCGTGTACGCACAGGGAGACACAGATGGGAGCTGACTGACGGTCATGCTAGAGTTCCGCGTTCTCGGGCCCGTCGGACTGTGGTCCGACGAGGTGGAGGCTCCACTGGGCGGTTGCAAGCAACGGACCATACTGGCCGCCCTCCTGCTCGCCGACGGCTGGGTCGTCTCGGACTCCGACCTCGGCGGGGTTCTGTGGGAACGGCGGCCGCCCGCCACGTACCAGGCACAGATCTACACCTACGCCTCGCGGCTGCGGGGTCATTTCCACGGCGGTGCGACGATCACGCGGTGCGGCCGCGGATACCGTATCGAGAGAGGGGGCGCCCGCTTCGATCTGGACGAGTTCTACAAGCTGGCCAAAGAGGGTCACGCGTTGATGCGCGCGGAGCGGATCGGGGACGCGGCGTCCCGGTTCCGGGCGGCGCTCGACCTGTGGAGCGGTCCCACTCTCACGGGGGTGACGGATGCGCTGGTCGACAACGAGCGGTCCAGGATCGAGATGGCCCGGATGGAAGTGCTGGAGAGCCGGATCGACGCGGATCTCCAATTGGGCCGGCACCGGCAGCTGATCGGCGAACTCACGCAGCTGGTGGGAGCGCATCCCTTGCGGGAGACGTTCCGCGCGAAGCTGATGATCGCCCTGCATCGCGGCGACCGGCAGGCCGAGGCCTTCGAGACGTTCCACGCGGGCTGCGGTCTGCTGCGGGAACAGCTGGGGGTCGATCCGGGGCCGACCTTGCGCAGCGCCCACCAGGCGATTCTGGCGGACGACTTCGCGCCGGCGCTTTCCGGCCGGGCAGATCTCGTGGCCGGTCCGACAGGGTGACGGGGGCTCCAGCTTGTGCGCAGTTCCACGACAGCACTGCGCACAAGCTGGAGAGCAGAGGAAAGGCGCGACGGCCCGGGCGGCCCGCCCGCCAGGCCGGTCCGGCCGGTCCGGCGGCACGGGGCCGCCGAAGGCCCGGCGACGCCGGGCAGCGGAAACGGGTGTCACCGGGCCATCAGAGGCCCGGTGGCACCCGGCCGTCCGGGACCGGCCCGCACCACGGACCCGGTGACATCAGGCCGTGGGAGGACCGGCCCGCACCGGGCCGCCGGCGGTCGGGCGCACCAGGCCGCGGGACGGCGGGTCGTACCCGGGTGCCGGCGTGACCGGTTGCGCTCAGGCCAGCTGGGCGGTGGTGCGCCAGGTGACGGGAAACCGGCCGGGTCGGGCCGCCGGGGACTCGGCGGTGTTTGAGAGCGCGGGTCGTACCGGCCCGCAGCAGGGACCCGGCGACACCAGGCCGTGGGTGGACCGGCCCGCACCGGGCCGCCGGCGGTCGGGCGCACCAGGCCGCGGGACGGCGGGCCGTACCGGGGTGCCGGCGTGACCGGTTGTGCTCAGGCAGGTTGGGCGGTGGCGCGTCAGGTGAGGGGAGGTATGCCGGTTCGGGCCACCGGACCGGCGGTGCATGAGAGGGCGGGTCGTACCGGGGTGCCGGCAGGGCTGGTTGCGCTCAGGCAGGTTGGGCGGTGGCGCGTCAGGTGACGGGAGGTATGCCGGGTCGGGCCGCCGGGGGCTTCGGCGGTGTCGGAGAGGCGGGTGCCGGCAGGGCCGGTTCTAAGGGGTGGGCGGGTGGCGTAGGAGTACGGGGCCCGGGCGGGTGTGTTCGTGGGCCAGGGCCGCTGTGCGGGCCGGGCCCAAGGGGAGGTCCTGGACGGTCCACGCCGTGGGGCGGCCCGGTTCGGCGTGGTCGACGCGGAGCGGGCCGTGCGGGTGGGTGAGGGTGTCCAGGGCGCGCAGGTCGGCGACGATGCCCACGCCCACGGCCTTGAGGACCGCTTCCTTGCGGGTCCAGGCGCGGAGGAAGAGCGCCTCGTGCTCCCGCTCGTCCCCGGCCCCGCTCAGGACGTCGAGTTCGGCGTCCGACAGCGCGATCCGGGGCGCGTCACCGAAGCCGCGCCCGGTGTGCTCCTCGATGTCGACGCCCACCTGACCGCCGGCGGTGACGGCGAGCAGCCAGTACGGCCCGGAGTGCGACAGGCTGAAGTCCAGCCGGGTCGCGGGCGCCACGATCCTGGGCCGCCCGTGCGTGGGGTCGCCGCACCGCGGACACCGGTGCCGGCCGAACCGGATCGCGGCCGGCGGGCCCCCGAGATAGTGGTCGGCGAGGATCCGGCGCACGGCCGCGTGCGCGCCCGCGTAGCGGCCGGCGAACGGCGCGCCGCGCCGCCGGAACGTGCTCAGTTCCGTGTCGTCCAGCAGGGCCGTGTCGGCCGGGTCGGGAAGGTCCGCGACCCGGCCGTGCCACACGTGCACGGCGTTGCTCCGGCCGAAGCGGCCGGCGCCGTCGCCCACCGACGGCGCGCGGCCCCGGTGGATCGTCCGGTGGACCGCTCGTCCGGGGGCGTCGGCGGCGGGCGGGGTTCGGGGCATGACGTGCCTCTCTGCGAGGAGCCGGGCGGCGCCGGAAGAGGGGAGGGCCAGGGCCGGCCGGGGGATGTACCGGCCCTGGCCCTGCTTCGGTGGCGAGGGCTCCCGGCCGGTCAGGCGGGCAGGAAGCCCTCCACCCGTACGCCGAGCCCCTGGGCCCGGGCGGCGGTGAGGACGTGGTCGGCCAGCGCGATGTCCAGGACGCCGAGACCGAACGGGGCGTAGACGACCGTCCGGCCCGGCTCGGGGCGGAATCCCTTCCCGGTGTCCTCGTCCAGGAGGAGCCGGCCGATCGTCGGTGCGATGAAGTCGCGGTGGCCCGCCGCCCGGACGGCGAGGTCGAGGGAGGTGCGCTCGCGCAGCGCGTGCTCGGTGTCGTCGACGATGTTGTACGCGCCGGTCAGCGACTCGGGCAGCAGGTCCCGCAGCGAGATGTGCAGCACGACCGTGCCCGGCTCGGCCGCTCCCAGGTCCAGGTGCGGTTCGACGGCCGAGGTGGCGATGGCGACGAGGCCGTGCGCGGCCAGCGCCTTCTCCGCGCTGTCGAGCACGAGGACCCGCGCCCCGGGCACCGCCTCGGCCGCCTGGGCGGCGAAGGCGGCGGCCCGCTCGGGCGAACTGTCGTACACCGCCAGCGAGGTGAGGTCCGGCAGTGTCGCGTGCGCGTGGCGCAGGATCTCCAGGTTGATCACCCCGCAGCCGATCAGCGACAGGCCGTCGGGACGCCGGTCGCGGGTGAGCAGCTCCGCGGCGAGGGCCGCGCTCGCCGCGGTGCGCTTGGCGGAGATCAGCGAGCCCTCGACCAGGGCCTCGGGCCGGCCCGTCTCCAGGGAGTTGAGGATGATCGCCGCGCTGGCCCGCTGGATCCCGCGCTCGATGTTGGCGGGGAAGGAGGCGATCCACTTCATGCCGGCGGCCGGCCGCTGCCCGCCCCGGTAGGCGGGCAGCCCGATGATGCGGTCGCGCGGCTGCCCGGGAAACCGCAGGAACGTCGAGTGCGGCACCGCGGTGTCGCCCTGCTCGTGCAGGCGGTAGGCGTCCGCGACGACCGACATGGTGTCGAGTTCGCAGCCGTCGAGAAGCCGCGCGACCTCGCTGTGTCGCAGGATGAGCATGACGGATTCAGTTCCTTCCGTAAGGAGCGGTGCCGGTCAGCGGGTGGCCTTGAGGGTGCCCAGGTAGGGGTGCCACAGGTGGTCGGGGTTGGCCTCCACCGCGGCCACCGCCTCGCGCATGGCGACCAGGGCCTTCGGCTCCTCGTCGTCGTACACGTCGCCCTGGAGCATCTTCAGCACGTCCTTGCGGTACCGGGGGTCCTGGACGAACGCGGTGAACAGGACGTTGAGCCGGTAGTAGATGGAGATGAACTCGTACCAGTAGCGCACCGCCCTGCGGAGCTTGGTCTCGTAGGCGGCGAACCGGTCCTTGCCGTAGTCGCCGGCCGCGTGCGCCGCGATGATGTCCCGGGAGGCGATGCGGGCGCTGTTCAGGGCCACGCTGACCCCGCTGGAGAAGATCGGGTCCACGAAGCGGGCGGCGTCGCCGATCAGGACGTAGCGGTCGCCGGTGATCTCCTTGACCGAGTAGCTGTAGTCGCCCTCGGCCTTGAGCGGGCGGACCTGGCGGCAGCCCTTGAGCGCGTCGTACAGCTCGGGGCGGCTGCCGACGAACTCCCAGAAGAACTCGTCGAGGTCGCCGCTGCCCTCGGAGAAGCGCTTCTTCTGGGTCACCACGCCGATGCTGGTGATCGTGTCGGTGATCGGGATCTGCCAGACCCAGGAGTCGTTGATCGGCAGGAAGTGCACGTAGATGTGCTCGGCCTGGGCCGCGGAGGTGGACAGCGCCTCCCGGTCCAGCCCCTCGAACCAGGCGTGCACGGCGTACTGGTCGAAGACCGGGTCGGGCACCTTGGTCTTCAGCTGCCGGCCCAGCATCGTCTGCCGGCCGGAGGCGTCCACGACCATCCCGACCGTGTAGTCCACCCGCTTGCCCGCGATCCGGGTGCGGACCACGACCTCCGGGTCGCCGAAGTCGACGCCGAGGACACGGGCCCCGTTGAGGACGGTCGCGCCCTGCTCCTCGGCGTGCCGCAGCAGGATCGAGTCGAAGCGGGACCGGTCCACGTGGTACGTGTAGTCGCGGTCCACCCCCTGCTGGTCGCGCTCGACGAACTGGATGTCCGCGGTCCAGTCGTGCTGGAGGCCGCTGAAGCCCAGCCGGGGGATGTCGCGGGATTCCGCCGAGGTCCAGGAGGCGCCGTACTTGCGCGGGAAGCCGGCCTCGTCGATCTTGTCGAGGGCGCCGATCTCCAGCAGTACCGGCGTGGTGGCCGGCACCAGCGACTCGCCCACGTGCGGCCGGGGGAAGGTCTCGCTCTCGAAGACGATCACGGAGAGCCCGGCGCGGGCCAGGTAGGAGGCGGCGGTGGAGCCGGCGGGCCCGCCGCCGATCACGGCGATGTCGAAGTCGGTGGTGTTCATCGGACGGTCTCCTGCTCCAGCTCGCAGATCATGGTGGCGATCGAGGCGGCGTTCTTGAAGTTCTTCGCGTCGATCCGGACGGCGGGCACGGAGACGTCCCACTCGTTGAGGATGAAGGCCTGCAGCAGCGCGATCCGGAGCGAGTCGACGATGCCCCACTCCAGCAGCGGGGTGTCCGCGTCGATCTCGCGGCCCTCGTCGGACCAGAGGAACTCGGTCCTGATGAAGTCCAGTACGCGGGCGGTCACGGCGTCGATGTTCACGAGCGTCCTTTCGAAAGGGACAGATGCCGCCGGACCAGCGCCGGACGGTCGATCTTTCCGTTGCGGGTCCTCGGCAGGTCGGCGAGCAGATGGACGTGGTCGGCGATCATGTAGCTGGGCAGCCGCTCCGCCAGGTGCCGGCGCAGGGCCAGCGCGCCGGGCCGGGCGCCGGCCACGGGGACGACGAAGGCGATCAGCCGGGCGTCCATGCCCTCGCCGGCCACGACGACGGCCGCGTTCTCCACGGCGTCGTGGGTGTTGCAGGTGGTCTCGATCTCGCCGAGTTCGATCCGGTGGCCGCGGATCTTCACCGCGTGGTCGCGGCGGCCGGCGTAGTCGAAGGAGCCGTCGGGCAGCACGGTGACGATGTCGCCGGTGGCGTACTCGCCGGAGCACGGCGTGCGGCCCCAGTAACCGAGCATCACCGTCGGTCCGGTGACGATCAGTTCGCCCTGCTCGCCCGGCCCGGCGACGGTGCCGGCGTCGGTCCTGGCCCACACCTCGTCGCCGCTCGCGGCCCTGCCGATCGGCACCGGCCGGTCGCGCTCCAGGTCGGCCGGGACGACCTCGTGCCAGGTGCACACGTTCGTCTCGGTCGGGCCGTAGAGGTTGAGCAGGCGGGCGTCGGTCCAGGCGGCCAGGCGGCGGACGTGGGCGACCGGGAACGGCTCCCCGGCGAACAGCAGCGCCCGCAGTCCGGCGGGAGCGGGCCGGTCCAGCAGCCCGCCGCCGCGGATCATCAGGATCAGCGCCGAGGGCACCGAGTACCAGACGGTGATCCGCTCCCGGTGCAGGAACTCCACCAGCTCGCCGGGCGCGTAGGCCAGCGCGGCCGGGACCAGGCGGACCGAGGCGCCGGCCGAGAAGGCGGCGTACAGGTCCAGCACCGACAGGTCGAAGACGAGCGGCGCGTGGTTGGCGAAGCGGTCCTCGGGGCCCGCGCCGAGCAGGTCCACGGCCCAGTCGACGAAGGCACGGGCGTTGCGGTGGCTGATGCTCACGCCCTTCGGCGTCCCGGTGGAGCCGGAGGTGTAGAGGACGAAGGCCGGGTCGTCCGGCTTCACCTCCGTGTCGACCGGCGGCGCGGCCTCGTCGCCGGGCGGGCCGGCCTCCAGGTCGAGCGCCGCGACGCCGCCGAGCGCCGCGCGGACCTCCGTCAGCCGGGTCCCCGTCGCGCACACCACCCGGGCGCCCGAGTCGCGGGCCACGGTGGCGACCCTGCCGAGGGGGGCCGTGCCGTCCTGGGGCACGTAGACGGCGCCCAGGCGCAGCACCGCCTGCATCGCCACCACGACCGAGGGCGACTTGTCGCCCCACAGGACGACCCGGTCCCCGTGGCCCACCCCGGCCCCGGCGAGGAGCCGGGCGTAGGCGTTCGCCGCGCGGTCGAGTTCCCGGTAGCTCAGCTCCCGGTCCGGGCCCGCGAGGGCCGGCCGCTCCGGATGGCGCCGGGCGGATCGAATGACCAGCTCGTGCAGGTTCACAAGCCTCTCTCCCTCGCGATGACGCTCCGGTGGATCTCGGTGGTGCCGGAGAAGAGCGTGCTGGGCACGGCGTCGCGCAGCTGCTGCTCGATGCCGGTGGAGGCGAGGTAGCCGATGCCGCCGAAGACCTGGACCGCGTCCCGGGCGTTGGCGACGGCGGCCTCGGAGACCGCGACCTTGGCCAGCGACACGGCACCGGCGTCGGCGGTGCCCTGGTCGGTGAGCCAGCAGGCGCGGTACAGCAGCAGCCGCGCCCCCTCCAGCCGCTCCGACATCACCGAGATCTTGTGCGAGACGGCCTGGAAGTCGGCCAGCCTGCGGCGGAACTGCTTGCGCGACCGGACATGGGCGACGCACCGCTCCAGCTGGTACGTCATCACTCCCAGGTAGATCGCGAACAGGCAGGCCCGTTCCCAGCCCATGGAGTGCTGGAAGATCGCCCGGCCCTGGCCCTCGCCGCCCAGCAGATAGCGGGCGGGAACCCGGACCCCGTCGAAGGTGATCCGGCCGGCCGGGCAGCCGTGCAGGCCCATCTTCTCCAGCGGCGGGCCGACGCTCAGCCCGGGCAGCTCGCGCGGGACGGCGAACCCGCTGGTGCCGAGGAACCCCGCCTCGGGCTCGGTGACGGCGTAGGTGACGATCACGTCAGACAGCGGGGCGTTGCTCGCGAACGACTTCACGCCGTCGATCACGTAGCAGTCGCCGTCGCGCCGGGCGGTCATCTCCAGCCGGGCGGTGTCGGAGCCCGCACCGTCCTCGGTGATCGCGTTGGACGCGATCAGCGAGCCGGTGGCCAGGCCCTTCAGCAGCTCCTCCCGCACCTCGGCGCCGGCGAAGTCCCGTACCGGCACCGCGCAGGCCAGCAGATGGGCGGCGACCCCGAAGGCCAGCCCGGTGTCCAGGCAGCCCTGGCCGAACGCCTCCAGGCACAGCGCGGTGTCCAGGGCGCCGAGCCCGCCGCCGCCGGCCTCCTCGGGCAGGCACAGCCCGGTGAGCCCGAGGGCCGCCGCCCTGGCCCAGTCCTCCCGGTCGAAATGGTCCGCGGGGTCCGTGCGCCGGCGGCCCGGCAGCTCCTCCCGGATCGCGGCCAGCAACCGGTCACGACGACGCTGCTGCTCGGTCGTCAAGGCGAAGTCCATTGACGTCCTCCTTTCCGTAGGCGTTGAGCTCGGCGTCGGACATCGCGTCGAGCTCGGAACGGACCAAGTCCTCGATCAGGGCCGCCAGTTCGGCGACGGTCGGGCCCTCGAAGACGGCCCTGATCGGCAGGTCCACGTCGAAGGCGTCCTGGAGCGCGGCCACCAGCCGGATGGCGAGGATCGAGTTGCCCCCGGCCCGGAAGAAGCCGGTGTGCGCGCCCACCGGGGCCGCGAGCAGGCCGGTGAAGATCTCCGCGACCCGTTCCTCGACGATCCCGCGCGGCGGCACCAGTTCGCTCTCGCGGGGAGCGGGCGCGGGCAGCGCGTCGCGGTCGACCTTGCCGTTGGCGTTCAGCGGCATCGCGGCCAGCGCGGTGAACGCGGCGGGCTGCATGTACGCGGGCAGCCGGGCGGCGCACAGTGCCGTGAGCGACCGCGTGGAGGGCTCGGTGCCGTCCGGGACGTAGACGACCTGGAGCAGCCCGTCGTGCGCGGTGGCCACGGCCTGCCTGACCTGCGGATGCTCGGCTACCACCGCGGCGATCTCGGAAAGCTCCACGCGGTAGCCGCGGATCTTGACCTGGGTGTCGGCGCGGCCGAGGAACTCCACCTCGCCGCCGTCCAGCACCCGGGCCAGGTCGCCGGTCCGGTACAGCCGGTCGCCCGGCTGCCCGAACGGGTCGGGGACGAACCGGTCCGCGGTCTGCTCCGGCCTGCCGGTGTAGCCGCGGGCGACCCCCGCGCCGCCGACGCACAGTTCGCCGACCGCGCCGATGGGGACCGGCCGGAGCCAGGAGTCCAGCACATGCGTCCGTACGCCGGGCAGGGCGCGGCCGATGGGCACGCCGTCTTGGCCGGAGCCCGCCGTGACCGGGTGGACGGTGGCGCCCACACAGGTCTCGGTGGGGCCGTACTCGTTGATCAGCCGGCCCGGTCCGAGCAAGGAGGCCCAGCGTTCGGCCAGGGCGGTGGGCAGCGCCTCGCCCGCGACGACGATCCGGGCCGCGAGGCCGGCGATCCGCTCCTCGGGCAGCCCGGACAGGATCTCCAGGTGGCCGGGCGTGAGCTTGAGGAAGGCCAGCGGTGCGGCGGCGACCAGACGGGCGCCCAGTTCGGTCAGGTCCAGGTCCTGCGGCAGCAGCGTGGTCGGCCGGCCGGCCAGCAGGCCCGCCCACAGGTTGGGGACGCCGAGGTCGAAGGCGACCGAGGTGAACACCGCCGCGCCGCCCGGGGCCGCGAGCGCCAACTCGTCCACGGCCCACCGCAGATGGCCCGCGAGAGCGGCGTGGGTGATCTCGACGCCCTTGGGTCTGCCCGTCGAACCGGAGGTGTAGATGACGTACGCCAGCCGCTCCGGGTCGGCCGGGCGGTCGGGCCGGGTGGAGGCCTCGGTGCCGTCCGGGCCCGGGGACACGGTGCGGACGCCGTCGAGGGCCGTGCGGGACAGGAGCAGGCCGGTCCCGGCGTCGGCCAGCATGTACCGGATCCGCTCGGCCGGTGTGCCCGGCTCGATCGGCAGGTAGGCCGCGCCCGCCTTCCACACGCCGAGCAGGGAGGCGATCAGGTCGGCGCCGCGGTCGACCAGGACGCCGACGACCGTGTCCGCGCCGGCGCCGAGATCCCGCAGCCGGTGGGCGACGCGGTTGGCGCGCCGGTCCAGCTCGGCGAAGGTGACCTCGCCGGATTCGGTGCGCAGCGCGACCGCGTCGGGGGTGGCGTCGGCCTGCCGCTCGAAGAGGCCCGGCGCGTCGGCGGTGTGGGCCGGGGCGGGGGTGCCGCTCCAGCGCAGCAGCGCTCCGCGCTCGGCGGCCGGGAGCAGATCGAGTGCGTCCAGGCGGGTGTCCGGGTGCGCCGAGGCCTGCCGGAGCAGCAGGGCGAACTGGTCCGCCATGCGCTCGACGGTGTCCCGCTCGAACAGGGCGGTCGCGTACTCCAGGCCGCCGGACATCCCTCCGTCGGGGCGGCGGCGCAGATAGAGGGTGAGGTCGGTCTTGGCGATCCGGGAGACCTCCACCAGGGCCGCCAGGTCGGCCGCCTCGGCGGCCGAGCCGGTCAGCTCCTCGTCGTGCAGGTCGAAGGCGACCTGGTAGAGCGGGGTGCGCGAGGAGTCCCGCTCGGGGGCGAGGTCGGCGACGAGCTGCTCGAAGGGCAGGTCCTGGTGGGCGAAGGCCGCCCGGCAGGCGTCCCGGACCCGCTCGACACCCGCGCCGAAGGACAGCCCGCCGGACAGGCCGAGGCGCAGCACCAGGCTGTTGAGGAAGAAGCCGACCACGCCTTCGGTCCCGGGCCGGTCGCGGCCGGCCACCGGAGTGCCGAGCACGGCGTCCCACTGTCCGGTGCGGCGGGCGAGCAGCGTGGCGAAGCCGGTGAGCAGCGTCATGAACGGAGTGGCCCCGCGGCTCCGGCCCAGCTCGGTGAGGGCCTCGGTGACCTCGGGCGGCAGTTCCAGCGGCACCATCGCGCCCCTGCCGTCGCGCACCCGGGGCCGCGGACGGTCGGGCCTCGGCTCCAGCGGGGCCGCGCCCTTGAGGGCCGTACGCCAGTAGGCGAGTTCCCTCTCCACCGTCTCGGGTGTGATCCGCTGTCGCTGCCAGGCGGCGAAGTCGGCGTACTGGACCGGCAGGGCGGGCAGGTGCGGCTCGCGGCCCGCGCGCAGCGCGGAGAGGATCGCGGTGAACTCGCGTTCGAGCACCGAGGAGGACCAGCCGTCGCAGATGATGTGGTGCACCGAGAGCACCAGCACCTGCCGGCCGCCGGGCGCGGGATCGCGGGCCAGCAGGGCCCGGGCGAGCGGACCGCCCGCCAGGTCGAAGCCCCGGTCCAGCTCGCGGTCGAGCACGGCGGGCAGCTCCTCGGGACCGGCCTCGGCCGTGGTCAGCCCCAGCGGGCTCGGCGGCTGTATCAGCTGCATCGGTTCGCCGTCCCGGACGGTGAACGCGGTGCGCAGCGCCTCGTGCCGCTCCACCAGCCTGTCCAGCGCGGCGGCGACCCGCTCCGTGCCGGTGCCGTCCGGCACCGGCAGGAACAGCGCGGACACCCACTCGCGGCTGCGCGGCTTCATCCGGTCCAGCACCCACAGCCGGCGCTGGCCGAAGGACAGGGGCAGCGGGCCGGTGCGGGGCAGCGGCACCGGGCCGTCCTGGCCGGCGGGGGCGTCGAGCGGGTCGCTCCGGCCGTCCGACGGCACCGGGCCGTCCTCGTCGCCGGGGCCGTCGAGCAGGCGGGCCTGGTCGGCGATCGTGGTGGCGGTCAGCAGGTCCGCGAGGGCCAGGTCGCGGCCGGTCGCCTTGCGCAGCCGGCTGACCAGCCGGGTGAACTGCAGGGACGTTCCGCCGAGTTGGTAGAAGTCGGCGTCGGGGCCGATGGCGTCGCTCTTGAACAGGTCGCGCCAGACCCGGGACACCGTCTCCTCGGCCGCCGACTGGCGCCGGCCGGCCGGCGCCGGGAGGACCGGCGCGGGCAGGGCCGACCGGTCCAGCTTGCCGCTGGAGGTGACCGGGAAGCGGTCGACCGCGATCAGCACCGACGGCACATGGGTGCCCGGCAGCCGCTCGGCGAGATAGCCGCGCAGCCCGTCCGGCACCTCCGGCGCCCGGACGTAGGCGGCCAGGGCCGGTCCGCCGCCCGGCGCCCCGACCGGCACGACGGCGGCGCCGCCGACCGCGGGATGGGCCTCCAAGGCGGCCTCGATCTCGCCCGGCTCGATCCGGACGCCGTTGATCTTGACTTGGCGGTCGATGCGCCCGAGGTACTCCAGGGCCCCGTCCGGGCGCACCCGGACCCGGTCGCCGGTGCGGTACAGCCGCGCTCCGGCGGGCCCGTACGGGTCGGGCACGAACCGCTCGGCCGTCAGGTCGGCGCGGCCGAGGTAGCCGCGGGCCACTCCCACCCCGCCCGCGAACAGCTCGCCCACGTCCGCCGGTTCGCCCCGCTCGTCCAGCACCAGCACGCGCGTCCCGGTGATCGGCCGGCCGATCGGCACCGGACCGGAGCGCTGCGCCGGGTCGAAACGGTGGGCGGTGATGTCGACGGAGCACTCGGTCGGCCCGTAGGTGTTCCAGACCGCGACCCCGGCCGGGGCCAGCTCGAGGACCCGCTGGACCGCCTCGGCGTGCAGCGGCTCACCGGCGCAGCACAGCACGCGCAGCGCGCCGCAGCGGTCCCAGCCGTCCTCCTCGGTCAGCGCGCGCAGCACGGACGGCACCACCTGGAGCACGCTCGCGCCGGTGTCGGCGACGGCCCTCAGCAGGGCCGCCGGGTCCCGCTCGGCACCCTCCGGCGCGAGCACCACCGTGCCGCCGACGGCGAGCGGCGCGAAGATCTCCCAGCCGGCCGCGTCGAAGGTCACCGGCGTCTTCTGCAGCACCCGGTCCGAGGCGTCCAGGCCGAGCGAGCCGATCGCCCACCGGACGCGGTTGGCGAGGCCCGCGTGGTCGATCACCACGCCCTTCGGGCGGCCGGTCGAGCCGGAGGTGTGCATCACGTACGCGGCCCGGCCGGGCTCGGCGGCGGCCCGCGCGAACCCCTCGGCCGGGGCGGCGGCGCCGGCGAGCACCGCAGTGGCGCCGGCCGCGGTGACCCGGGCGTGCCCGGCGGGGTCGGTGACGACCAGGGCGAGCCCGGTCTGCTCGACCAGGCCGGACAGCCGGGCGGGCGGGTGGCCGGGGTCCAGGGGCAGGTAGGCGGCCCCCGCCCGCCAGACGGCGAGCAGGGTGACGACGAGGTCGGGGCCGCGCGGCAGCAGGACGCCGACCGGCTGGTCGGGTGCCGCGCCGTGGGCGACGAGGGCGTGGGCCAGGGCGTCGGCCCGGGCGTCCAGCTCGGCGTAGGTCAGCTGCCTGCCGGCCGCGGCCACCGCCGGCCGGTCCGGGGTCAGCGCGATCTGCCGGGCCACCAGCTCGGGGACGGGCGTCGGGGCGGTCATGACAGGGTCTCCTTCGGTCTGCCGGGAGTACGGGAGTGCCGGGGTGCGGGAGCGGGTCAGGAGGTGAACTGCGGGACGCCGTAGCGGGCGAATCGCTCGGCGACGGCCGCGGGCTCCCGGGTGGTGGCGAGCGTGAGCAGCAGCAGGACGCGGGCCTTCTGCGGCAGCAGGTCCTCGGCGGGCAGGACGCCGGGGGCGTGGGCGTCGTACACGGCGCCGCCGCCCGTCCGGGCCGCGGCCACGACCGTCACGCCCTTGCCGAGGGCGCCGCGCAGCGCGCCCGCCTCGCCGGGCGAGGGGTCGCCGGCGACGACGATGCCCGCCACGCCCGCGTCGGCGAACGCGGTGATGGCCTCGCCGCCGGCGTCCGGGTAGGAGGCGACGATCTCGGTCCGCGGCAGCTTGGCCCGCCGGATCCCGGACAGGTCGAACGGCGTGCGCCAGCCGTCCTTGCCGCACTTCTGGACCCTGGCGGGCGCCCGCGGCAGCCGGATGCGGTCGCCGTCCACGGTGCCGAGCACCCCGTCCTCCCCGGCCCGGAAGGCGTCGAGGCGGAGCGTGGTGGTCTTGGTGGCCTCCCGGGCGGCGAGGATCTCGTTGTTGAACTCCACGACCGTGCCGAAGCACCGGGTGCGCCCGCTCGCGGCCAGCACGACCGAGTTGTAGAGGTTGGCGGGGCCGTCCGCGCCGAACACGTTGGACGGCCGCATGGACCCGGTCACGACCACGGGCTTCGGGCTGCGCACGGTCAGGTCGAGGAAGTAGGCCAGCTCCTCCAGGGACTTGGTGCCCGCCGTGACCACGACCGCGTCCGCCGTGCGCAGCGCCCGGTCGACCTGGCGGGACAGGTCGTAGTAGTCGGTCATCGCGGTCTGCTCCGGCCCCTCCCGGGTGGAGACCCGCGCCACCTCGTCCAGCTCCGGGCGCAGGCCGGACACGATGTCCGCGACCGGCAGCACGCTGCCGTCGTAGTCCTCGAAGGCGGCCCGGTCCCCGGCGACGCCGGTGATGGTGCCGCCGGTGCCGATCACGACCACCTCGGGCCGGTCGGCCCGGTGCGTCCCGGCCCCCTTCGCGGCGGCGGCCGGCACCGCGGGCACCAGCCCCATGAGCAGGGCCACGACGACCAGCGGGAGCCGCCTCACGACAGCACCTGGCCGTTGTCGGCGCGCAGCGCGCGGGACCGGCGGTGGTCGAGGTGGATGAAGGTGCGGTGCAGCCAGCGGTCCTCGCCGTCATAGCGCGGGGTGAAGTGGGTGCGGCCGTGCAGGGTGACCCGGTTGTCCACGATCGCGAGGTCGCCCGGGCGCAGGTAGACGGCGCGGGTGACGGTGTCCAGGGCGGCCCGCAGCACCGTCATCGCCTCGGCGGCCTGCTCGTCCCCGGGATGCGTGGCGTGGAAGTCCACCCGGACGTCGGGGTCGTCGACGTCGCCGCACAGGACCGGGTGCGGCGGGGCCTGTCCGCCGGGCCCGCCGAAGGACGGCGGCACCTCGGTGCGGAACCGTTCCTCGCCGAGCACCTTGCGCACGTCGTACGGCAGCAGCGCGATCGCCCGGCGGACCGAGGCGACCCGCAGACCGGCGCCGCCGTCGTGGTCGGGGCGCAGGCACAGCAGCGCGACCATGTCCGGCCGGTGGGCGTGGAAGGCGTTCTCCACGTGCAGTTCCAGGGGGACCGAACCGGCGTTGCTCTGCTGCTCCTCGCGGCCGGCCACCGGTACGACGTTCTGCACCAGGGCGCCGCTCTTCTCGTCCCGGTAGGCGATGACCTCGCCGAGCTGCGAGGAGACCAGGGCGATGGTCCCGGCGGCCGGGGTGGCCGCCCGCTCGACCGACTCCCGGACGGTGGGCGTGGGCGCGAGCGCGGGACCCAGCGGCAGGTTGCGGACCAGCAGCATGCCGTCCGCCTCCGGGTCGTGCCGGAACTCCCGCAGTCTGCGGCGCAGCCGGCCGGGGAGTTCCTCGGACATCCCGCGGCAGGCGTCCAGCCAGCTCCGGTCGTCGACCAGGCGCGGCTCCACCTCGGCGAGCGCCTCGGCGACCGCCCCGGTCCGCTCCCTCTCCGCCTCGGTGAGGGTGAATACGTGGTCCTCGGTCATGATGTGCCTTCCTGAACGGGATCGGACAGATCGCGGACCAGCGGGTCCGGGCCGAGCGCGACCGCTTCGAGCACCCGGGCGCAGCGCGCGGCCAGCCGCCGCGCCTCGTCGGGTCCGAAGGCGTCCGGCCGGTGCCCGAGCCGCAGCGACAGCCGCGCGCCCGGGACGACCGCCAGCCGCAGCGGGAAGTGGGTGTCGTCCGCGGCCTCGAACGCGCGCATCCGCAGCCGCCCGCCGAGGGCCGCCGCCCACGCGGAGGGATCCATCGGGTAGTTCACGAACAGCGTCGTGGTGTCGAACAGGGTGCGCAGGCCGACCGCCCGCTGGATCTCGGCCAGGCCGAGGTGGTCGTGCGGCTGCAACGCGGCCTGCTCCCGCTGGAGGCGGAGCAGCGCGGCGAGGAACGGCTCGTCGGGCGCGAGCCGCACCCGCACCGGGACGGTGTTGGTGAACAGCCCGACCATGCCCTCGACACCGGGCAGTTCGGGCGGCCGGCCGGACACCGAGGAGCCGAAGACCACGTCGTGGCCGCCGGTCAGCTCGCCGAGCACCACGGCCCAGGCGCCCTGCACGACGGTGTTCAGCGTCAGACCGTGCGCCGCCGTACGGGCCGTCAGCGCCTCGGTGGTGGCCTCGTCCAGCTCGCGGACGACCAGCTCGTGCGCCACCTCGGTACGGCCCGTGGTGCCGGCCAGGGTCGGACCGGGCAGGCCGGCCAGCGCCTCGCGCCAGGCCTGACGCGCCGCGTCCCGGTCCCGGCCGGCGAGCCAGGCCGCGTACCGCCCGTACGGCGTGACGGGCGCGAGCCGGTCCCCGGCGTACAGGGCGAACAGTTCCCGCACCAGCACCGAGGTGGACCAGCCGTCCCACACGATGTGGTGGACGGTCAGCACCAGCCGGTACCGCCGCGCGCCCAGCCTGAGCAGCAGGAACCGCAGCAGCGGCGGCTCCGCCGGGTCGAACCGGCCCCGGCGGTCCGCGGCGGCCAGCCGTACGGCCTCAGCCTCCGGGCCGGGACGGCCGGCCAGGTCCTCCTCCCGCCAGGGCAGCGCCACGCGGGCCGGCAGGACCTGGACCGGCTCGTCCAGGTCGCCGTAGTAGAAGGCGGCGCGCAGGTTGGCGTGCCGGTCCAAAGCGGCCTCGGCGGCGGACCTCATCCGCGCGGCGTCGAGGTCCCCGTCGAGGTCGACGCTCAGCTGGGCCGCGTAGACGTCGAGCGTGTGCTCGGTCCGCATGCTGTGGACGAGGAAACCTTCTTGCAGCGGAGAGAGCGGCAGCAGGTCGGCGAGCGGGCCGTAGCGCCCGGCCAGTTCGTCGATCTCGTCCTGGTCCAGGCCGACCAGCGGCACGTCGGACGGGGTGAGCCCGCCGGCCCCGGGTTCCCGGCCGTGCCGGGCCAGGCCCTCCAGGGCCGACCGGAACAGGCCGGTCAGTTCGGCGACCCGCTCGTCCGCGAAGAGCCGCCGCGGCCAGTGCACGGTGACGGTCAGCTCGGGCCCGGACGGGCCGTCGAAGGTGGCCGCGACGATCTCCAGCTCGTGCGCGAACGGCATCCGCGGGTCGGCGTCGGCGTGGAAACCCCCGTCGGTCAGCTCCCAGTCGGCGTCCTGTCCCGAGGAGAACCGGCCCAGGTAGTTGAAGCCGACGCGCGGGGCGGGCAGCTGGGACAGCCGGGCCCGGGACGGCTCGTGGAGGTAGCGCAGCATGCCGTAGCCGAGGCCGTGGTCGGGCAGCTCGCGCAGCTGCTCCTTGACCCGCTTGAGCGCGTCGCCCAGCGCCGGGCCCGCCGCCACCACCTGGGGCCAGGCGACCTCGCCCGGGTCGAGGCGGGCCGGGTACATGCTGGTGAACCAGCCGACGGTGCGGTCCAGGCGGACACCGGGGAAGACGTCCTCTCGGCCGTGCCCCTCCAGGTCGCAGAGCACCGCGCCGTCCGCGCCGCGCCA
Source organism: Streptomyces sp. SCL15-4 (assembly GCF_033366695.1). Lineage (NCBI taxonomy): Bacteria > Bacillati > Actinomycetota > Actinomycetes > Kitasatosporales > Streptomycetaceae > Streptomyces > Streptomyces sp. SCL15-4. The sequence goes on along the minus strand of NZ_JAOBTQ010000001.1, from coordinate 3,243,142 downwards.
GCGGCGGTAGGCCAGCGCCAGCCCGGTCAGCAGCACCTCGGTGACCCCCGCGCCGAACGCGGCGGGCACCTCGGTGAGCAGCGCCCCGGTCGTCTCGGGAGGGAGGGCCACGGTCAGGCTGCGGGCGGTGCCGAACAGGTCGGCGGCCGGGTCCAGGCCGCCGGCCGCGGCCCCCGGATCGGCGGTGCGCGCGATCCGCTCCCACATCGCCAGCTCACCGGTCCGCTCCGGTGCCGCCTCGGCCAGCCGGCGGGCCCAGGTGCGCACCGAGGTGCCCACCGCGGGCAGCGGAGTGCCGGTCATCGCCGAGGCGAGGTCCTGGAGGAGCACCCGCCAGGACACGCCGTCCACGGCCAGATGGTGCAGGGTCAGCTGAAGCAGGCCGGGGGCGCCCGGTCCGCCCGGGAACCAGACGGCCTGGTGCAGGACGCCCCGCGCCGGATCGAGCCGGTCCCGCGCGGCCGCGCGATGCTCGTCCTCCCGGCCCGCTCCGGCCGTGACGGTCAGCTCGGGTACGACCGTGCCGGGCGGCCTGACCTCCAGGCGCCGGCCGCCGTCCGACCGCAGGCGCAGGGCGTCGTGGTGGTCGATCAGGATGCCGAGGCCGTCGGCCAGGGCCTCGGACGTGGTGCCCGCGGGCGTCCGCACCGTCACCGACTGGCTGAACCGCGAGCTGGGGACGTCCTGTTCGGCCAGCCAGGCCACGATCGGGGTGAGCGGCACCTCGCCGATGCCCGCGCCCTCCGGCTCGGCGGCCTCCTCGTCGGGCAACGGCCGTGCGATGCCGGCCAGTTCGGCGGGCGTCGGGTGCAGGAAGACCTCGCGCGAGGTGAGTTCGAGCCCGGCCTTGCGGGCGCGGCTGACCAGTTGCAGCGCCATGATGCTGTCGCCGCCCCGGTCGAAGAAGGAGGCCCTGGCACCGACCCGGTCCAGCCCCAGGACGTCGGCGAAGAGCGCGCGCAGCGTTTCCTCGGCCGGGGAGCCGGGCAGGTCGGTGTCGTCCTGCCGCGCCTCGGGCGGTGCGGGCAGCGCGCGGCGGTCGAGCTTGCCGTGCGGGGTCAGCGGGAACGCGTCCAGCACGACGAGCGCGGAGGGCACCATGGCCTCGGGCAGGATCCGCCGGGCCAGCTCCCGGACCTCGGCCGGATCGAGCGGCCCGGCCGGGATCAGATAGCCGACCAGGCGCCGGGCGCCGGGACGGTCCTCCCGCACGGCCACGGCCGCCGCGCGGACACCGGGGTGCCGGCTCAGCGCGGCCTCCACCTCGCCGGCCTCGATCCGCAGCCCGCGCAGCTTGAACTGCCCGTCGCCGCGGCCGAGATACTCCAGCTGGCCGTCCGGCCGCCGGCGGACGCGGTCCCCGGTCCGGTACATGCGGTCGCCGTCCGGGCCGAACGGGCAGGGCAGGAAGCGGTCCGCGGTCAGGTCCGGGCGGCCGTGGTAGCCGCGCGCCACGCCGGCGCCCGCGATGTACAGCTCGCCGGGGCAGCCGACGGGGACGGGCTCCAGCCGCTCGTCCAGCACGTAGACCCGGGCCCCGGAGACGGGCCGGCCGATCGGCGGCCGTCCCTCGGCGCACAGCGGGCCGCTGCCGGTCGCCGCCACGGTCGTCTCGGTCGGTCCGTACATGTTGAACATGCGGCGGCCCGGCGCCCAGCGGGCCACGAGCGCCTCGTCCACGGCCTCGCCGCCGACGATCAGCACGTCCAGGCCGGGCAGTTCCCGGGCGGGCAGACCGGCCAGCACGGCGGTCGGCAGCGCCAGATGGGTGATACGGGCGTCCCGCAGCAGCACCGAGAGGTCGTCCGGCGCCAGCGCCGAGGTGTCCGGCGCGAGCACCAGCGTGGCACCGGAGACCAGCGCGGGCCAGATGTCGCCCACGGCGGCGTCGAAACCGGGCGAGAGGTACTGAAGCACCCGGCTGCCGGGTCCGAGCCCGAACCGCTCGGCGTGGTCGAGGGCGAGGTTGGCGAGCGCGCCGTGCGGGACGACCACGCCCTTGGGCAGACCGGTCGAGCCCGAGGTGTAGATGAGGTACGCGGCCGAGTCCGGGTCGGGACGGCCGAAGCCGCTCCCGGCCGTCCCGGCGGGACCCTCCTCGGTGAGGACGCACACCGGGGCGGCGTCCGCCAGCAGGTGGTCGATCCGCTCCCGCGGGTAGCCGGGGTCGACCGGGACGTAGGCGGCGCCGGCCCGCAGGCAGGCGAGCATCGCCACCACGAGGCCGGCCGTGCGCGGCATCAGCAGCGCCACGTTCGTGCCCGGTCCCGCGCCCTGTGCGCGCAGCCGGGCGGCCAGCGCGTCGGCCCGCGCGTTGAGTTCGCCGTAGGTCAGCGTGGTCTTCCCGGCCTCGACGGCCGGCTCCCCGGCCGGCCGCGCGGCGACGAGCCCCGGCACGTCACCGGTGTGCGCGGGTGAGGGCGCCCGGAGGGGCAGCAGGGCCGTGCGCTCGTCCGGGGTCAGCAGCTCCAGCTCGCCGATCGGCGTGTGCACCGAGGCCGCCGCCCGCGCGACGAAGGCGGCCAGCCGCGCGGCGTGCGCGGCCAGGCCGTCGGCGTCGTGCAGCTCGGGTCCGGCGTCGAAGAGCAGCGTGCCCGGCGTGCCGTCCGGCCGGCCGCTGACCGCCACGGACAGATCGGGGGCGGGACCGGAGGCCAGGTTCGTCACCCGGCCGGTGGCGCCGCCGAAGTCCAGGTCGCGCTCGTACGGCATGAAGTTGACCAGCGTCCCGAGCAGACCGCCCTCCCGCCCGGTCACGCCCAGCTCGCGGCACAGGTCCTCGTGCCGGTAGCGCTCGTGCCGCAGCGCGGTCCCGATCTCCGCCGCCACCACGGGCACCAGGTCGGCGAGGCTCGCCTCCGGCGGGATGTCGAAGCGCAGCGCGACCGTGCCCGTCGCCATCCCGGGCACCCGCCGCGAGCGGGGGCCGCGCCGTCCGGAGACCGGCAGGCCGAGGATCACGTCGGAGCGGCCGGTCATCCGCCGGACATAGCCGGCGGTCGCCGCGACGAGGACGGTCTGCCAGGTGGCGCCGACGGTCTGCGCGGCCCCGGCCAGCGCCGCGCGCCCGGCCCCGGGCAGCGGCTCCTCCCGGCGCAGGCGCGGCGGGCGGTCGCCGGCCGGGGCGGCGCCGGGCAGCAGGACGGGCTCCGGGCGGTCCGCGAAGCGGGCGGTCCAGTAGGCGCGGTCCGCCTCGAACAGCGGCGAGGAGCGGTAGCCCGCCTCCTCCTCCGCGAGGGTCGCAAGCGGCTCGAAACCGGCCGGGCCGGGCCGCTCGCCGCACAGAGCGGCGAGCCGGTCGCGCAGCAGATGCACGCCGTAGGCGTCCACGAGAAGGTGGTGAATTCTGTAGTAGAACAGCAACCGCGACGGACCGAGCCGGAAAACGGCCGCGTGCGACAGCGGCCCTTTCTCCAGATCCACGGATGTCGCCAGATCGGCGTCCATCCATTTCCGGGCGGCTTCCTCCGGGTCCGCGTCATCGCGCAGATCGACCAGGGGAGGCGGACCCGCCGGGGCCGCGGCCACGTACTGCCGCAGACCCTCGCCGTCCTCGCCGACCGAGGTCACCCGCAGCACCTCGGCCTCGGAACACAACCGCACCCAGGCCCGCCGGAGCACCTCGGGGTCCAGGTCACCGCGGATGTCGATGCACTCACCGCAGTTGTAGCGCCGGCCCGATGGGTCCAGCTGATGGGCGAACCAGACGCCCTGCTGCGCCATGGAGAGCGGAAGCCGCCGTTGGTATTCCATGCCGGAGAGCGTGCGCGGCCCGGCTATCAGCCGCCTATAGCAAAACGACCTCCGGTCATGACGCCGGACGGGTATAGCGGCAATATGGGCGCGTTATCGGGTCCGATTTGACGCTCGGCCTCATGGTGATAGCCGCGAATCCGGTAGCGCCCCTTCCCGCGGACCGGTTGCTGACGTTTCTGCTCCAGGCGGGCCTGCTGCTGGGCACCGCGCTGATCCTGGGCAGGCTGGCCCGGCGGGTGAACCTGCCCGCGATCGCCGGCGAGTTGTGCGCCGGGGTGCTGCTCGGCCCGTCCGTGCTCGGCGCGCTCGGCGTGTGGCACGGCCCGGACACCGGGCAGATGCACCTCCTCGACGCCACCGGCCAGATCGGCGTCCTGCTGCTGGTCGGCCTGTCCGGCGCCGAGCTGGATCTGCGGCTGGTGCGCACCCGCGGGGCGACCGCGGCGAAGATCAGCCTCGGCGGGCTGCTGGTGCCGCTCGCCTTCGGGGTGGCGGCGGGCCTCGTCCTGCCGCTGTCGCTGCTGTCGGGCGGCGCGGACCGCACGGTCGTCGCGCTGTTCCTCGGTGTGGCGATGTGCGTGAGCGCCATCCCCGTCATCGCCAAGACCCTGCTGGACATGAACCTGCTGCACCGCAACGTGGGGCAGCTGACCCTGACCGCGGCCGTCATGGACGACGTGGTCGGCTGGCTGTTGCTCTCGGTGGTGTCCGCGATGGCCACGACCGGCCTGCGGACACAGACCGTGCTGGGCTCCGTCGCCGAGATCGCCGCCGTGCTGCTGGTCGCCGTGTTCGTGCTCCGGCCGGCGGCCCGCGTCGTGCTGCGGCGCGGTCCGGCGATCGCGCCGGTGGCGGTCATCCTCCTGCTGGGCGGCGCGGCCACCCAGGCACTCGGCATCGAGGCCGTGTTCGGCGCGTTCGTCTGCGGTGTCGTGATCGCGTCGGTCAATCCCCGTCCGGAGGCCCTGGTCCCGCTGCGCACGGTCACCCTGACCGTCCTGGCGCCGCTGTTCTTCGCCCTGGCCGGCCTGCGGATGGACCTGACCGCGCTGGCCGATCCCGCGGTCGCCGCGGTCGCCGCCGGCATCCTGCTGCTGGCCGTCGCCGGCAAGTTCCTCGGCGCCTGGATCGGGGCCAGGGCCAGCGGCCTCACCACGGCGGAGGCGCTGGCCTGCGGTGCCGGCATGAACGCCCGCGGTGTCATCGAGGTGATCGTCGCGATGACCGGGCTGCGGCTCGGCGTCCTGAACGCCACCGCCTACACCACGATCGTGCTCGTCGCGATCGTGACCTCCCTCATGGCCCCGCCCCTGCTGCGCAGGGCGATGGACCGCATCGAGCACACCGCCGAGGAACAGATGCGGCTGGCCTGGCCGTCCGTCCCGGAGAAGAAATCGGAGATCCCATGAGCGACCTGCCCCACCTCATCGAGGGCGCGCCCGGTGCCCCGCCGCTGGCGGAGTTCACCGCGCTGCACCGCGACGACCTGCGCGGCCGGCTGACCCGGCACGGCGCCGTGCTGCTGCGGGGCTTTCCCACCGGCCCCGATCTGCTGCGCGGCGTCGACGAGGTGGTCCGCGCCTTCTCGGGCCCGCCGCTGGAGTACGCCGAGCAGTCGTCCCCGCGCACGGCCCTGCACGGCAACATCTACACCTCCACGGACTACCCGCCCGACGAGGAGATCTTCCTGCACAACGAGAACTCCTACCAGGCGTCCTGGCCCGGAACGCTGTTCTTCACCTGCGTCGAGCCGCCGCACACCCGGGGCGCGACCCCGCTCGCCGACACCCGGGAGATCTACCGCTCGATCGACCCGGCGGTCCGGGCGGAGTTCGTGGAGCGCGGCTGGATGGTCGTACGCAACTACCGGCCGCGCTTCGGCGTCGACTGGCGGACCTCCTTCGGCACCGAGGACCGCGACGAGATCGCCCGCCTGTGCGCGGGCCGCGACCTCGGCTGGTCCTGGGGAGACGGCGACGTGCTGCGCACCGAGGGCGTCCGCAGGGCCGTCCACCGGCACCCGGTCACCGGGGAGTCCGTCTGGTTCAACCACATCACCTTCTTCCACGACAGCACGCTGCCGCCGGATGTGCGGGAGGGCCTGCTGGAGCTGTTCGGGGCCGACGGCCTGCCGGCCAACAGCTACTACGGCGACGGCGGCACCATCCCCGACGACGTCATCGCCCATCTGCGCGACCGCTACCGCACGGCCCGTCGCAGGTTCGACTGGCGGCGCGGGGACGTGCTCCTGGTCGACAACATGCTGGCGGCGCACGGCCGGGAGCCGTTCACCGGGCCGCGCAGGATAGCCGTGGCCATGGCCGAGCCCGTCGTCCCGGCGGGTCTGCGGTGAGCTGGTTCCGTACGTTCCACGTCCGGCCCGAGGCCCGCGTCCGCCTGGTCTGCCTTCCCTACGCAGGCGGCGGCGCGGGCCTCTACCGCGCGCTGGCACAGAAGCTCACGCCCGAGATCGAGGTCGTGGCCGTGCAGTACCCGGGCCGTCAGGACCGGCGTGCCGAGGCCCCGGTCGAGGACCTGGAGGCGCTGGCCTCCCGGATCGCGGACGAGCTGACCGCCCTGGACGGCCCGCCCGTGGCGCTGTTCGGGCACAGCCTGGGCGCCACGGTCGGCTTCGAGGTGGCCCGCCGGATGCTCCCCAGGTTCCCGTCGCCGGTCGTCCGGCTGTTCGTCTCCGCCCGCAGGGCGCCCGCCGACCACCGGCCGAGCGGCCGGGACTTCCGGGAGGACGCCGTGCTGCGGGCCTGGGCCGAGCGCTCGGGCGAGGCGGCCCGGCAGGCCGCGGCCGACCCCGACCTGTGGCAGCTGGCGGCTCCCTCGCTGGCCGCGGACCTGACGATGTCGGAGACCTACACGGTCCGGCCCGGCGCCAAGGTGACCTGCCCGGTCACCGCCATCGCCGGCACCGCCGACCACGGCTGCGGGACGGCGGAGATGGGCCGCTGGGCGGCGCACACCATCGGCGGCTTCGAGGTCGCCGAGGTCGCGGGCGACCACTACTTCATCGACGACCCCTCCGACCGGCTGTGCGGGATCCTCGAAGGACTCGTCGGGGCCTGAGAGCACGCGAAAGGGGCGGGATCCGTGTGGATCCCGCCCCTTTCGGCGTGGGTCCTACTCTCCCTTGCCGGCCAGGTCGAGCAGCCGGCCCCGCAGGAAGAAGCGGGTGGCGACGACCGCGACGGTCACCGCGACGACGGCGCAGGCGGCGCCCACGGCGACGATGGACCCCCACGGCACCGCGAAGGCGAACCCTCCGGCCAGCTTGGTCAGCGCGGCCCGCTGGCCGGCCACCACCAGGCCGGCCGCGACCGCGCCGAGGATCACCCCGGCGACCGCCGCGACCGCGGTCTCCGCCGCGACGTACTTGAGCGTGTCGCCGCGCGTGGCGCCGGACAGGTTCAGGGCCGCCAGCTCCCGGCGCCGGCCCGGGGCCGCCATGACCAGGGTGTTGGCGATCGCGAGCAGCGCGTAGCCGAGCGCCAGCCCGAACACGATCAGCGTCGCGAGCCGCGCCTGGTCCTGCTGGTCGGCGCGCATCTCGTCGAGGAACTCGGCCATCGGCGCGACCCTGACCGGCTGGTCGTGCGCCGCCTCGCGCAGCGCGGCGGCCACCGCGGCCCGGTCGCCGCCGCGGCCGACCTTCACGTCGATCCGGGTCGGCTCGCCACCGGCCGCGTGGGCGCCGGACACATAGCCGGTCTCGCCGAGCACCGACGGTCCGCTCAGCGCCGCGACCGTCAGGTTCACCGCCGTGCCGTCGGGCAGCCCGGCCTTCACCTCGTCCCCGGCCTTGATGCCGAACTCGGCCGCGGTGTCCTCGTCGAGGACGAGCTGCCGGTCGCCGAACCGGTCGAGCGAGCCCTCGGTGATCTTCAGGTCCTGGGTGGCGGCCAGCGCCTTCGGGTCCACCGCCCAGCTGGACAGCGTGCCGATGTAGCGGTCCTTCGCCCCGGACAGCCGCAGTTCGCCCGGGGTCAGCGCGGCGGCCTGGACGCCCGGCAGGGCGAGCACCTTCTCCCGGGTGGCGGCGCCGATGGTGGCTCCGTCGTCGGCGACCATCGTGTAGTCGGCCTTGGCCTGGGCGCGCAGCCCCGCCGCGCCGGCGTCGCCGGCGGCGATCGGCGCGGTGAGCAGCGCGCCGCCGAGGCCGAGCGCCAGCACGACCGGCGCCGCGACCGAGGCGGTGCGGCGGCCGGCGAACAGCGCGCCTTCCCGCACGATCATGGCTCCGGCGCCGAGCCGGCCCAGCGGCCAGGAGGCGAGGAACAGCACCGGGCGCAGCAGCAGCGGGGTCAGCAGCGCGCAGCCGCCCACGATCAGCACCGGCACCGGGAAGTAGTTCTGCATGCTCATCGCGGTGAGCGGGCTGTCCACCGCCGACAGGCTCTTCTGCAGGCCCAGCCCGAGCAGGGCGACACCGAGCACCAGGCGGACGGGGGTCAGCACCCGGCGGTGCCCGGTGGCCTCGCGCAGCGCCTCGGCGGGCTTGACCCGGCCCGCCTTCCAGGACACGGCGGCGGTGCCGAGCATCGCCGACAGCAGACCCGCGGCGAAGGCGATCACCAGGGGCGGCCAGACGACGTCGATCTCGTACCAGGCCGGCGCGATGTCCTTGTCGATCATGAAGTCCTGGAGGAGCGCGGCACCCTGGCCGCCGATCAGACAGCCCAGCGCGGAGGCGACCGCCGCCAGCAGCAGCGCCTCCAGCAGCACCATCCGCCGCACCTGCCAGGGCGTCGCCCCGATGGTGCGGAACAGGGCGAGTTCGCGGCGGCGCTGGTCCACCACGAACGCGAAGGTGGCGATCACCACGAAGACCGCGACGAACGCCACGATCATCAGCGAGGTGCCCGCCATGCCCTCGGCGTCCCTCAGCTGGTCCCGGCCGCCCTCCTGGTCGGCCTCGGCGAGCAGCCGGGACTCCCCGGTCAGCACGCTCGCCCGCCCGGCCGCCTCGCGGACCTCGCCGAGCGGGCCGTAGGCCACGACGGCCTGGACACCGGGCGACAGCCTCCTGGCCTCGGCGTCGGTGAAGAACACGGCATCCTCGAACCAGACCAGAGCGGTGACGCCGACGACCTTGTAGCCGGTGAACGTGCCGTTCACGGCGACCTCGACCCGCTTGCCGACCAGGGCGGGATCGCCGCCGCCGACCACGATCTCGCCGGCGGCGTGCGGGGCCCGGCCCGAGGCGAGCCGGTAGGGGGTGAAGGCGGCCGCCGACCACGGATGGCCGACCTGGTCGCCGGGACCGCCGGGCAGCCGGGCGGAGAACGACCGGTCCTCGACGGTCCGGCCGGTGCCGGCCAGCGCGCGCACGGTGGACGCGGGCAGGTCGCCCGGGCGCGCGATCGGGAACTCGCGCGCGTCGCCGTCGTCGTCGGTCAGCTTGTAGGTGACGGGCTGGGTCACGACGGCGGGGGCCGCGGCGTACCGCTGCGGCCCCGACAGATCGGTGGACCCCACGGCCCACAGGGCCAGGGTCATCATCGCGATGATCCCGACCCCCAGCGCCAGGGCGATGAACGCGCCCGCGTACGAGACGGCACGGGCTCGTACGGTCGCGAGCGCCAACCTCACCATGACTGCTCCAGCTTCGTGATCCGCGCCGCGGCCAGCTCGGGGGTGGGGGATTCCAGCACGCCCGCCGGACGGCCGTCGGCCAGGAAGACGATCTGGTCGGCATAGGAGGCGGCGACCGGGTCGTGGGTGACCATGATGATGGTCTGCCCGCTGGTGTCGACCAGCTCGCGCAGCAACTGCATGACCTGCCGGGAGGACTTGGAGTCCAGCGCCCCGGTCGGCTCGTCGGCGAACAGCACCTTCGGCCCGGTCAGCAGCGCCCGCGCGATCGCGACCCGCTGCTGCTGGCCGCCGGACAGCTCGCCGGGACGGTGCTGCTTGCGCTCGCCCAGCCCCAGCCGCTCCAGCGCGGCGTCCACGGCCTTGCGGGCGGGTTTCCTCCCCGCCAGCATCAGCGGGAGCGCCACGTTCTGCCGCGCGGTCAGCGACGGGATCAGATTGAAGGTCTGGAAGACGAAGCCGACATGCTGTCGTCTCAGCCTGGTCAGCGCGGCCTCGCTCAGGCCGCGCAGCGGGGTGCCCGCCAGCGTGACCTCGCCGGAGTCGACCCGGTCTATGCCGGCCGCGCACTGCAACATGGTCGACTTGCCCGAACCGGAGGGGCCCATCACCGCGGTGAAGACCCCTTCGGGGAAGTCCAGCGTCACCTCGTCGAGGGCGATGACCCTGTTGTCGCGCTTGCCGAATCCTCTGCTCACGGACTCAAGCCGCACCATCGCCGTTCCCGTATCCATATCCGGAACGGTAGGCGCGGGATCTATACCCGGCCCATACGTCCGGCCCAGTCGGCCGGTTCCGGCCGCGCGCACCTCCTTGGCCTCGGTGTATCTGGCGAATATGGCTCGGTTATGGCGGGTTCCCGAAGCTCGGGAGAGTCCGTGTCTGCACGGATCCCTTGTTCACCGGAGGTGGGAAAATGCACGCTGAGGAAGCCGACGACCGCCGCTATCTCGTGGTGCTCAACGACGAGGAGCAGTACTCGGTCTGGTGGGCCGACCGGGCCCTCCCGGCCGGCTGGCACCCGGAGGGCACCGAGGGCAGCAAGGACGAGTGCCTGGCCCACATCGGGAAGATCTGGACCGACCTGCGGCCGGCGAGCCTGCGCCGCCGGATGGCTGCGGCCCGATGAGTGCCGCCCGCAGGCTGGTGTCGCTCCAAGACCTGAGCGACGGCGAGCTGGAGCGGATCGTGCGCCGGGGCGTCGCCCACTCCGCGGGCACCTCCGTCCACCACGAGCCGCTGGCCGGCCAGGTGGTCGGCATCTACTTCGCGATGACCTCGACCAGGACCCGGACCGCGTTCTGGTCCTCGGCGCTGCGGCTCGGCGCCCACGTCGTCAACTTCGGCCCGGCGGACCTGCAGACCAACACCGGTGAGGCGTCCTCGGACACCGGGCGGGTGCTGGCGGGCATGCTCGACCTGCTCGTCGCCCGCACCGGCCGGCCCACCGGGGAACTGGAGGCCTGGGCCGGGCAGCACCGGATGCCGGTGGTCAACGCGATGACCGAGGAGGAGCACCCGACCCAGGCGCTTGCCGACCTCACCACCCTGCGGCGCCACTTCGGCTCGCTCGACGGACTGCGGGTGCTCTACGCCGGCGAGGGCAACAACACCGCGTCGGCGCTGGCACTGGCGCTGGGCCGCACTCCCGGCGTGGAACTCCAGCTGCGCACGCCGCCCGGCTACGGCCTCGACCCGCGCTTCCTGGAACTGGCGCGCGGCCACGCCCGGCGGTCCGGGGCCCGGGTCGAGGAGAGCCACCGGATGGAGCCCGCGCCCGGCGGCTTCGACGTCGTCTACACCACGCGCTGGCAGACCACCGGCACCACCAAGCCCGACCCCGACTGGCGGCGGACCTTCCAGCCGTTCCAGGTGACCCGGGAGCTGTGGCGGAGCAGTCCGGACGCGGTGTTCATGCACGACCTGCCCGCCCACCGCGGCGAGGAGGTCACCGCGGACGTGCTGGACGGGCCGATGAGCATCGCCTTCCAGCAGGCCGAGAACAAGATGCACAGCGCCATGGCGGTCCTGGAGTGGTGCCACGGCGCTCCCATGGAGGACCGGGCCGGGAGCGCGGCCGCCGGGGACGGCCGTACCGAGAGCGAAAAGGCATCCCTGTGGTGACCGGGATCAGTCCCAGCGGCGCGTCGGCCAAGGCCGGCGCGCCGCCGCCGTTGCGGCGCAACCGGGACTTCCTGCTGCTGTGGACCGGTGCGGGCGCCACCCAGCTCGGCGCCCGCACCGGGGTGATCGCCTATCCGCTGCTCATCCTGTGGGGCAACGGCACCGCCGCCGACGCCGGACTGGTCGCGTTTGCCGGGCTGCTGCCCATGCTGGTGCTCCAGCTGCCCGCCGGTGTGCTGGTGGACCGCTGGGACCGGCGCCGGCTCATGCTGATCTGCAACGTGATCGGGCTGGCGGCGATGGCCAGCGTGGTGGCGGTGGTGCTGGCCGGCCGGGTCTGGCTGCCGCACGTCCTCGCGGTCGCCTTCGTGGACGGCGCGGCGACGATCTTCTACCAACTGGCCGAGCGCACCGCGGTCCGCAACGTGGTGCATCCCGACCGGCTGTCCTCCGCGCTGGCCCAGAACGAGGCGCGGGGACGGGCGGCGGGACTGCTCGGCCAGCCGGTCGGCGGCGCCGCGTTCTCCGTCGCGAGCTGGCTGCCGTTCGGGGTGGTGGCGGCCGGGCACCTGCTGTCCCTGGTCAACCTCAGCCTGGTCAAGGCGCCGTTCCAGGAGGAACGCGGACCGGGCGAGCGGGACTGGAAGGCGGAGGTGCGCCAGGGCCTGTCCTGGCTGTGGGGACAGCGGTTCCTGCGCGCGGCGATCGGCGTCGTGGCGGTCACCAACCTGCTGTTCCAGATCGTCAACATGGCCCCGCTCGTGGTCATCCGGGAGCACGGCGGCTCGGCGGCCCAGGTCGGGCTGATCGGGCTGGTCTCCGGTCTCGGCGGGGTGGCCGGCGCGCTGTCGGCCGCCAAACTGCTGACCGGGATCAGGCTGCCGAACATCCTGCTCGGCACCCTGGTGAGCTGGACGGTCCTGGTCCCCGTGGTGGCCCTGACCACGCAGTACTGGGCCCTGCTCGCGCTGTACGCGGCGATGTCGTTCACGGGCGCCGCGCTCAACGTCGGCGCCGGGGCCTACATGGCGCACCTGGTCCCCGACGAGATCCACGGCAAGGCGATGAGCGCGGTCATGCTGGCCTCCTGGGGCGCCAACTCCGTGGGCGCGCTGGCCGCGGGCTTCCTGCTGGCCGCCTTCAGCACGGCGACGGTCCTGCTCGGGGTCGCCGCGGCCATGCTCCTGTGCACCGTCGCGGCCGCCGCCAGCCCGGCGATCCGCAACCCCTGACCCAGCCCTCACCGCCCAGCGGCCGAGGCTCCCCACCCGCTTTCCGGGCCGGGAAGCCCCGGCCGCTGGGCACAGCCATGCCGGCCCCCGACCGGCGCCCGCGTCCTCACCGGCGGGTCAGGCGGCGCCCGTCTCGTCGTCGACCCGGAAGGTGATGACGTCGACTTCGTCGGTGCCCGCCAGATCCGGGTAGTGGCCCTTGAGGGCTTCCTGGAGTTCGGCCGCGGTCGACAGTCCCTCGGCTCGGGCGTCCTGGTCGGTGAGTTCGCCGACCAGGCAGTGCCGGATACCGGTCACCTCCGCCGGCAGGACGACTTCGGGGTCGCTCTCGAACACCAGCCGTGCCGGGCCGGGCCGCGCCGGGTCCCGGAAGCGGGTGGTCCTGGACTTGGCGCCGGAGCGGACGACGTCGAGGTAGCGGGGGTTGAAGCGGATGATCGGAGGACCGGCCGCCTCGGGGTCCTGGTAGAGCGATGGGTCGAGACCGTTCATGCCCGACTCCGGGGTCCACTGCTGGGCCAGCGGCATCAGGTCGGCGGCGAGCACGGACCTGAGCCCCGCGGGGGTGGGCACGATGACGCGCATGGCGGGGTAGTAGTCCAGGAAGACCTGCCGATCGCGCCCGCACGGGCCGACGACCCCGCGCCCGTGGTTTCCCACGGCGACGATGCAGCGCATCTGGCGGGCGCCCTGGGCTCGCGCGGCTCCCAGAGCCACGAGTTCGGCGCAGGGCCCGCCGGTGAAGTGATAGAGGTTCACGCCGGCGAACATCCGGTAATCGGCTGCCATGACCGCGGCGCCCATCGTGTGGATCCCGTCCTCGTCGGGCCCGGCGTCGGTATGCGCGTCTATGGTCCGGCGTGCCAGTTCCACGAGTTCACGCTCGTCGTCATCGAGTACTCGTGCGGATGACGGGACGTACACCTTCGCGACCTTCCCTTCCTTCAGTGGTCGACCCAAGAGCATTCCACTCCACGCGGGCGGGCTCCACAGGGTTTCGGCAGCGCCCGGGCCGAGCCTGATCGTGATCACGGACCGGGAGGAGGCTCGTCGGCTAGGACTCCGTACGCGAGGGGCCGTTGGCCGGTGTCCGTTCATGAAGAAGGCTCTCCTCCCCGGTCGGGGAGGAGAGCCTTCGCCGGTGGACCCGCGGGCCCGCGGAGCGCTACGCCAGGGCGGTGCAGAGTCTGGCCGCCGTGCGGTACTCGAACACCTCCCGCACCGAGACGCTCACGCCCTCGCGGCGCAGCGCCTCGGTCGCCCGGAAGGCGCGGACGGAGTCGCCGCCGAGGTCGAAGAAGTCGTCCTCGACACCGAACTCGTCCACCGGCAGGACGGACCGCCAGACGGCGACGACCCGCTCCTCCAGCGGAGTCCGGGGCGCGACCGGTTCGGCCCGGACGTACGCCTCCGGCCCCGGCGCCGGCAGCCCGCGCAGCTCGGTCTTGCCGGCGACCGTCCGGGGCAGGGCGTCCAGCAGCACGAACGCGACCGGGATCATCGGCTCGGGCAGGACCCGGGCCAGCGCCCCGCGCAGCTCGGCCGGGCCGGCGGCTCCCGCGACCGCATAGGCCACCAGCTCGCCGCCGACCGCCGCCACGGCCGCCTCGGTGACCAGACCGGTGGCCAGGAGGGCGGCGCGGACCTCGCCGGGCTCCACCCGGTGGCCGCGGATCTTCAGCTGGTCGTCGAGCCGGCCCAGGAACTCCAGGGAGCCGTCGGCCAGCCGGCGGACCCGGTCGCCGGTGCGGAACCGGCGGGCGCCCGGTCCGCCCGCCGGGTCGGGCACGAACCGCTCGGCCGTGGCCGTGGCATCGCCGAGGTAGCCGACGGCGACGCCCGCGCCGCCGAGGTACAGCTCGCCCGGCACCCCGTCCGGGACCGGGTGCCCCGCCGCGTCCAGCGGCTCGGCGTGCACGCCCGGCAGCGGCCGGCCGATCACGCTCCGGCCGGCCCCGGCGATGTCCCCGGCGGTGATCCGGTGCGCCGTCGCGTAGATGGCGGTCTCCGTCGGGCCGTACATGTTGACCAGGACCGTACGCGCCAGCCGCCCGGCCCACGGGGCCAGTTCACCGAAGCGCACCTTCTCCCCGGCCAGCACCACCGCCCGCAGCCCCGGGTCGGCGCCGCCCGCGACCAGCTCCGTCAGGCCCCGGAAGGCCGTCGGCGTCTGGCACAGCACGGTCACGCCGTGTGCGTCGACCAGACCGAGCAGTTCGCGCGGCGAGCGGGCGGTCTCCCGGTCGGGGACGACCAGCGTCCCGCCCGAGAGCAGCGCGCCGAAGATCTCGAACACCGACACGTCGAACGCCGGGGAGTGGGTCAGCGCCCACACCTCGCCCTCGGCCATGCCGATCCGCTCCAGCGCGGCCAGGACGACCGAGGCCGCCTGGGCGTGGGTGACCGCGACCCCCTTGGGCCGTCCCGTCGAACCGGAGGTGTGGATCACGTACGCCAGGTCTCCGGCCGGCTCCGGCGCGGCCACCGGTCGTCCGCTCCCCGCCGGGGACACGGCATCGAGTCCCGGCAGGGCGAGCCCGGGTCCGGTCACCGCGATCCGGGCGCCCGCGTCCGCCGCGTACCCGGTGAGCCGGCCGGCCGGCAGGGCCGGGTCGAGCGGCAGATACGCGGCGCCGCACTTGAGCACGCCCAGCAGCGCCACGACGAGGTCGGCGGAGCGCTCGACATGCACGCCGACCCGGTCGCCCGGGCGGACCCCGCGCCCGGCCAGCCGCTCGGCCAGCGCGTTCGCCCGTTGGTCGAGGACCGCGTACGACAGGCTGACCGTCCCGGACACCACGGCGGGCCGGTGCGGAACGCGGGCCGCCTGCTGCTGGACCAGCTCGTGCAGCCGGGCCCGGACCGGCGCGGCCGGCTCCGGCCGGGCCGCCGGGCCGGGCAGCACGGGACCGCGGGCGTCGCCCTCCGGGTCGTGGGCCATGGCCTCCAGCACCGCGCGCAGCATCCGCCCGACGCGCTCGGCCTCGGGCCGGGACACGGCACGCGGGTCGTGGCTGAGGCCCAGCCGGTCCGGCCGGGCGATGACATTGAGCCCGAACTCGGTCCGCAGGCTGCCGCCCCGGCCGGCCGCGACATCGACCAGCTCGGTGTCCACCTGGTGGAAGTCCACGAAGTTGAAGATGGTGTCGACCAGCCGGCCCGGGCTCCAGCCGCGCTGGAGCGCCGACATCGGATAGCGGCGGTGCGGCCAGAGCCCGACCTCGCTCCGGAACACCGAGCGCACCAGCTCCCGCCAGGTCGCCGCCGTACGGTCCACCGGGAACGGCACCGTGTTCAGGTACATCCCGTGCACCCGGTCGGCGCCGATCCGCTCCGGCCGGGTGTCGCAGACCAGCCCCACATGGACGTCGCGCTCCTCGGTGAGCGCCCCCATGACCTTGACGAACGCGGCCAGCAGCACGCTCTTGACGGAGGCCTCGGCCCGCGTGGCGAGGTCGCGCAGCGCGGGCTGGAGATCGGCGAGGCCCACGACGACGTCGGTGGTGTCGGCCGGCCGCGCGCCGCCGCCTCCCCAGCTGTCAGGGAAGGCGAAGGGGACCCTGCCCGCCAGGACGCCCTCCCAGTACGCGCGGTCCTCCCCGGAGGCGAGCGAGGCCAGCTCCTCGGCGACGAAGTCGGCGAACCGGACGGCCGGAGGCCGGTGCGGTTCCGGCTCCAGCCCGTCCCTGAGCCGGCGGTAGCAGGTGACCAGCTCCATCAGCAGCTGGTGGTAGGTCCAGCCCTCGGTGATCAGGTGCGCCTGGGTGAAGACGACCGTCCAGTGGCCGTCCGGTTCCAGCAGCACGGTCATCCGCATCAGCGGCGCCCGCGCCAGGTCGAACAGATCACCCTGCCCGGCCATCGCGCGCACGGCCGCCGCCACGCCGGCCGGGGTGCCGTCCCTGAGGTCGCGGACCTCGACCGGGATGCGCGCGTGGTCGTGCACGAGCTGCATCGGCACGGAGTACCCGGACAGGTGCATCGAGGTCCGCAGCATCTCGTGCCGCGCCGTCAGTTCGTCCACGGCCCGGCGGAACGCCTCGGGCTCGAACGGCCGCTCGTCCTTGATCCGGAACGAGGTGACGTCGTGGTAGCTGTCGCGGCCGTCGCCGGACAGCATCTCCACGGCCATGCCGATCTGGTTCTGCGCCAGCGGATAGGCGTCGGCGAGCCCGCCGGGCAGCAGCGGCCGGTCCTCCTCGGGCACCAGCGCGAACGGCGCCACGACCTGCTGGGCCGCCGCGTCGAGCAGCGGCCGTTCGCCGACCACCGCGCACAGCGCGGCGACGGTCCGCAGCTGGAAGATGTCGCGGACGGTCACGTCCAGGCCCTCGGCGCGCAGCACGCCCGCCACGGTGACCGCCCGGATCGAGTCGCCGCCGAGGTCGAAGAAGGCGTTCTCCACCCCCACCCGGTCCACCGGCAGCGCGTCGAGCCAGGCCGCCGCCACCCGGCGTTCCAGGCCGGTGCGGGGTTCGACGTGGGCGGCCCGCGCGAACGCCGAGGAGCCGGGCTCCGGCAGCGCCTTGCGGTCCACCTTCCCGTTCGGGGTGAGCGGGATCCGCTCCAGCGTGACGAACGCGGCCGGGATCATGTAGTCGGGCAGGGTGGGGGCCAGCGCGGCCCGCAGCGCCGCGGGATCGGCCTCCTCGGCCACCACGTACCCCACCGGCTGTCCGCCCCGGACCGCCACCACGGCCTGCCGCACCAGCCCGGTCGCGGTGAGCGCGGCCTCGATCTCGCCCAGCTCCACCCGGTGCCCGCGGATCTTGACCTGGTCGTCGACCCGGCCCAGGTACTCCAGGTTGCCGTCGGCCCGCCAGCGGGCCAGGTCGCCGGTGCGGTAGAGCCGGTCGCCGGGCCGTCCGCCGAACGGGTCGGGGACGAAGCGCTCGGCGGTCAGCGCGGGCCGGCCGCCGTAGCCCCGGGCGACCCCGGTGCCGCCCGCGTACAGCTCGCCCGCCACCCCCGCCGGGACCAGGCGCAGTTCCTCGTCGAGGACGTACAGCTCGGTGTTGCGGACCACCGTGCCGATGGGCACCCGCTGCGCCGGCGCGCTCTCGGGCGTCAGGACGGCGTGGGTGATGTCGTCGGAGCACTCGGTGGGGCCGTAGGCGTTCACCAGCGGGATGCCGGGGAAGCGCCTGAACCAGCGCGCGCACAGCTCCGGCGGCAGCTCCTCACCGGTGACCACCAGCCGGCGCAGCGTCGAGAGCCGGGGCGCCCCGGTGCCGAGGTCCCACAGGTCCAGGGCGGCGCGCAGCAGCGACGGGACGACCTCCAGCACGGTCACCGACTCGGCGTCGACCAGGCCGAACAGCGCCTTCGGGTCGAGCGCCACCGAGCGGTCGGCCACCCGGGTCCGGCCTCCCGTGACCAGGGCCGCGAGCATCTGCCACACGGAGATGTCGAAGCCCTGCGAGGCGTTCTGCACGATCGTGTCGGCGGCGGTCAGCCCGAGGTCCTCCACCTTGGCGAGCAGGTGGTTGCCCATGCCGCGCCGGTGCACCAGCACGCCCTTGGGCAGGCCGGTGGAACCGGAGGTGTAGATGACGTAGGCCAGGTTCTCCGGGTCCGCCGGGGGACCGGCCGGCGCGCTGCCGGGGTCCGGGCCGTCCAGTGTCAGCACGGTGTCGGCGCTCAGGCCGTCCGGGGCGCCGGGTCCGGTCACCAGCCGGCGCGCACCGGCGTCGGCGAGCATGTAGGCGAGGCGGTCCGCCGGCAGCTCCGTGTCGAGCGGCAGATAGGCGGCGCCCGCCCTCAGCACCGCCAGCACCGCGACGACCAGCTCGGCGGAGCGGTCCATGCACAGCCCCACGACGGTGTCCGGGCCGACGCCCGCGGCGGTCAACCGGCGGGCCAGCCGGCCCGAACGCTCCTGGAGCCGCCGGTAGTCGAGCGTGCCCGCGGCATCGGTCAGCGCGGGCGCGTCCGGGGTCTCGCGCGCGAACGCGGCGACCGCCGCGGGCACGTCCAGGGTGAGCGGGGTGCGGACGTTCGCGGTCCACGCGGCGAGCTGTTCGCGCTCGCCCTCGGGCAGCCGGATGGCCCGCGCGTCGCCGTCCGGGCCGGCGGCCATCGACTCCAGCACCGCGCGGAACATCCCGGCGACCCGGTCGGCGCCCCGCTCGTCCACGAAGCGCGGGTCGGCGGTCACCCAGATGTGACCCGCCCGGGAGGACACGGTCAGCGGGAACTCGGTCGGGCTGTCGTCGGTCCCGGCCATGTCGATCAGATCGGTGTCGACCTGCCGGAAGTCCTGGTAGTTGAAGTACACGTTGACCAGGCGCTGGCGGCCGGGCACGTCCCGCTGGATCTCCGCGAGCGGGAACCGGCGGTGCGGCCAGAGCTCCACCTCCCGCTCGAAGGTACGGCGGACCAGGTCGCGCCAGGTCGCCGCGGACCGGTCGACGGGGAACGGCAGGGTGTTGAGGTACATGCCGTAGACCCGGTCGGCGCCGGCCGTCTCCGGGCGGGCGTCGCAGATCAGCCCGGTGTGGAAGGCCGCCTCGTCGGTGAGCTGGCTCATCACCTTGGTGTAGGCGGCGACCATCACGCTCTTGAGCGAGGCGTCGGCCGCCGAGGCGAGCGCGCGCAGCCCGTCCTCCAGGTGGGACCAGGGGGTACGGCGGACCAGGTACCGGGAGCCGGCCGGCAGCGACGGGTCGCCCCAGCCCGCCGGCACCCGCATCGGCGCGCGGCCACCGGTGACCCCCTTCCAGTAGGCGCGGTCGTCGGCCGAGTCCACGGAGGCCAGTTCGGCCGCGACGAAGTCCGCGAACCGGACGGCCGGCCGCTCGAACGGCTCCGGTTCCAGGCCGTCGCGGAGCCGGTCGTACAGCCCGAGCAGCTCCATGATCAGCGTGTGGTGGCCCCAGCCCTCCAGGATCGGGTGGCACTCGGTGACCGACAGCCAGTAGCCGCCGTCGTCGGTCACGTGGACGAAGACGCGCATCAGGGTGGGCGTGCCCAGGTCGAACAGGTTCGCGCGGTCGCGGGCCGCGTAGTCGGCGAGCACGCGCTGCACCTCCTCGTCCCCGAGCGGGCCCAGCACCTCCATGCCGACCGGCATCACCGCCTCGGCGTGCACGACCTGCATCGGCACCGAGTAGCCGGACAGGTGCAGCGAGGTGCGCAGGATCTCGTGGCGCGCCACCGCGATCCGGGCCGCCTCCCGCCAGGCCGCGAGCGAGAACGGCTTGGGGTCCTTGATCCGGAACGAGGTGACGTTGTGGTAGCTGTTCTGCTCGTCGGCGAGCATCTCGACGAGCATGCCGATCTGGTTCTGCGACAGCGGATACGCGTCGGCGGCGCCCTCGGGCAGCCGCGCCCGGTCCTCCTCGCCGATCAGCGCGAACGGAGCCACGCCCCGGTCCCGCCCGGCCAGCGCCGGGCGGGCCGCCAGCAGCTCGCACAGCGCGGCGACGCTGTGGTGGGCGAACACGTCCCGGACCGACACGTCCAGGCCCGCCTCCCGCAACGCGCCGACCAGCGCGACCGCCCGGATGGAGTCGCCGCCGAGGTCGAAGAAGCTGTCGTGCACGCCGACCTCGCCGACCGGCAGGACCTGCGCCCAGACGGCGGCGACCCGCTCCTCCAGCGCTGTGCGCGGGGCCGTCCTCGCCACGTCCGGCGCCGGGCCCGGTGCGGGCAGCGCCGCCACGTCCAGCTTGCCGACCGGGGTGAGCGGGATCCGCTCCAGCGCCGTGAACGTGCCGGGGATCATGTGCTCGGGCAGGCTCAGCGCCAGCCGGTCGCGCAGCGCGTCCGGCTCCGCCCCGGCGCCCTCGGGGACGTAGTACGCGGCGAGCCTGCCGTCCACGGCGAGCACCCGCGCCTCGGTGACCGACGGGTGTGCGGCCAGCGCGGCCTCGACCTCGGCGGGTTCGACCCGGTACCCGCGGATCTTCAGCTGGCGGTCGGCGCGACCGGCGAACTCGACGGTGCCGTCCGGCAGGAGCCGGCCGAGGTCGCCGGTGCGGTACAGCCGGGAGCCGGGCTTGCCGAAGGGGTCGGGCAGGAACTTCCCGGCGGTCGCCGCCGGCCGTCCCGCGTAGCCCCGGGCCACCCCGGTGCCGCCGACGCAGACCTCGCCGACCACTCCGGGCGGGACGGGGGAGAGGCTCTCGTCGAGCACGTACATGGTGGTGCCGGGGATGGGCAGCCCGATCGGGACGACCTCGCGCTGGGCGCCGGTCACCGCGTGCGCGGAGTTGCCGACGGTGATCTCGGTGGGACCGTACTCGTTGATCAGGCGGCCCGTGCCCAGCAGCGTGTCCCAGCGCTCCGCGGTCGGGCCGAGCAGGGCGTCGCCGCCGGTGACGACCACGTGCGCGAGGCCGTCGACGCCGGCGTCGGGGAGCTGGTGGCCCAGCAGTTCCAGGTGGCCGGGGGTGAGCTTGACGAACGCGTACGGCGCGTCCCGGGTCAGCAGGGCGCCGAGGTCGGCGAGGTCGAGGTCCTGCGGGAGCATGTGCACCGGCAGTCCCGCGAGCAGCGGGCCGAACAGCACCGGGACGACGACGTCGGAGGCGACCGTGGAGAACAGCGGGGCGCCGTTTCCCCGGGCGTCGCCGATGTACTCGGCCAGCACCCAGTCGAGATGGACGGCCAGCGACGCGTGCGAGATCTGCACGCCCTTGGGCCGGCCGGTCGAACCGGAGGTGTGGATGATGTACGCCAGCGCGTCCGGGTCGGGCAGCACGCGGGGGCCGGGGGCGTCGTCGGGATCGGCCTCGTCCACGACGACGATCTCGCCGTCGAAGACCTCGGCGAGGCGGCCGGCCCGGGCCCGGTCGGTGACGGCGACCCCGGCGCCCGCGTCGGCGAGCAGGGCGGCCCAGCGCTCCGGCGGGAAGTCCGGGTCCAGCGGTACGTAACCGCCGCCCGCGCGCCAGGTGCCGAGCAGGGCCGCGAGCAGGTCGGGGCCGCGGTCGAGCAGCACGCCGACGACCGACTCCGCCGCCACCGAGCGGCGGGCCAGCCGGCCGGCGAGGATTCCGGCGCGGTCGTCCAGGTCCCGGAAGGACACGGTGCCGCCCGCGCCGGTGACGGCGGGGGCGTCCGGAGTGGCCGCGGCCCGCTCGGTGAACCGTTCCGGCACGGAGCGGTAGGGAGCGGCGGGCGCTCCCCGGCCGGCCGCCAGGAACCGGTCCCGTTCGGTGTCGTCCAGGATCTCCACGGCGGACAGCGGACGATGGGGGGCGGAGGTGAGTTCGTCCAGCAGCCGGACCAGGTGGCGGCCCATCCGGGCGGCGGTGTCGCGGTCGAACAGGTCGGTGGCATAGATCAGCCGGCCGGCGAAGCCGCCCTCGCGGGAGTCGCGCACCTGGAGTTCGAGGTCGCAGCGGGCCACGCCGCCGTCGGCGAGGAAGGGCTCGGCCGCGACGCCGGGCAGCTCGAAGCGGGCGCCGCCGCCCTCGTGCAGGGTGAACACGGCCTGGTACAGCGGGGTGCGGGAGAGGTCGCGCTCGGGCTCGACCTCGGCGACGACCCGGGCGAAGGGGACGGCCTGGTGGTCGTACGCGTCCAGGCTGGTGCGCTTGGCCCGGTCGACCAGGCCGGCGAAGGAGTCGTCGGCGGCCCAGTCCGTCTTCAGCACCAGGGTGTTGACGCCGTAGCCGAGCATGCCCTGCAATTCGGGGCGGGTGCGTCCGGAGACCACGGTGCCGACCGCCACGTCCCGGCGGCCGGTGTAGCGGCCGAGCAGCACCTGGTAGGCGGCGAGCAGCACGGTGAACACCGTGGTGCCGCGCTCGTCGGCGACGGCCCTGACCCGCTCGGCCAGCCCCTCGGGGAAGTCCAGGCCGACCTCGTCTCCCCGGTGGCCGCGCACCGCCGGACGCGGCCGGTCGGAGGGCAGCTCCAGCGGCTCGGTGCCGGTCAGGTGGGACTTCCAGTAGGCGAGCTGCCCGGCGAACCGCTCACCGGACGCCTGCCCCCGCTGCCAGGCGGCGAAGTCGGCGTACTGGAGAGCGGGCGCGGGCAGCGGCAGCGCGCGGCCCTCGGCGAAGGCCGCGTAGGCGGTCGCCAGTTCGGAGATCAGGATGCCGGTCGACCAGGCGTCGCAGGCTATGTGGTGGGAGACCAGCAGCAGCACGTGGTCGTCGTCCGCGATCCGGATCAGCAGGGCCCGCGTCGGCCAGTCGCGCGCCAGGTCGAAGGCGTGCGCGCACGCGTCCTCCACCACCTCGCGGGCCCGCGTCCCGTCCGCCTCGGCGACGGCGAGCGTGCCCGGCCGGGCCGGGTCGACGACCTGCTCGGGCTCCGTGCCGTTCAGCACGTGCCGGGTGCGCAGGATCTCGTGCCGCTCGACCATCGCGTCCCAGGCCCGCCCGAGCGCGACCGCGTCCAGCGGTCCGCGCAGCCGGAACGAGACCGGGACCAGGTACTCGGTGCTGCCCGGGTCGAGCCGGCTGAGGAACCACATCTGTTCCTGGCCGAACGAGAGCGGCAGCGCGCCCGTGCGATCGGCCGGCTCGATGACCGCCCGCGCGCGCCGCCCTCCTCCGGCCAGCCGCTGCCGCAGCAGCTCGGCGCGCACCTCGTCGGCGGGCGGCGCCATCACGGAATCTCTCGGGGTCATCTCGGCCTCTTCCAGTCATGGATGCCTGTCAGCCTTCCGATGCTGGCGAGGGCCGCCATACCCCCTCCATATTCGGGCGGCGGCGGCCGGGGCCTCGTGGCCCGGGGCGCCGCCGCGGTGCCGGTGAAGGCGTGACAGATCGGGTGGCGAAGTCGGGTCCCGGCGGCGGCCGCACGGGCCACCGGCCGGCCGGAACGCCGGCGGCGGTGGGACCCGGGCGCCGGTGGGACCGGGCGCCGGGCCGCCGGGGAAAGGGTGTGCCGGGGAGGGTGTGCCGGGCCGCCGGGTGCGCGTGCCCGGCGGCCCGTCAGGCGGAGGGAACGGGGAGTTCGGGCTTCCAGAGCTGCGCGACCTCGCCGAACCGCTCGCTCACCCAGAAGTCGTCGTAGATGGTGTCGAGGTAGCGGTCGCCCCGGTCGGGGAAGACCAGCACGCAGGTGGCGCCGGGCGGGATCTCGTCGCCGATCTGCTGGAGCGCCGCGACCACCGCCCCGGACGAGCCGCCGGCGAGCACCGCCTCCCTGCCGACCAGCCGCCGGCAGCCCACGACGCAGTCGAGGTCGGTCACATGCACCACCCGGTCGGCGGCCGACGGATCGAACAGGGCCGGCCGCACCGAGGCGCCGTGCCCGGGGATCAGACGCCGTACGGAGCCCCCGTCGCCGAAGAGCACACTGCCGACGGCGTCGACCGCCACCATGGTCGTCCCCAGCCCGTGGGCCCGGGCGTACCGGGCGCAGCCCTGGAGCGTGCCGGTGGTGCTGGTGGCGCAGAACACGTAGTCGACCCGGCCGTCCAGGGC
This sequence comes from Streptomyces sp. SCL15-4, assembly GCF_033366695.1. Classification (NCBI taxonomy): domain Bacteria; kingdom Bacillati; phylum Actinomycetota; class Actinomycetes; order Kitasatosporales; family Streptomycetaceae; genus Streptomyces; species Streptomyces sp. SCL15-4. Next base: position 3,219,039 of record NZ_JAOBTQ010000001.1, on the reverse strand, counting down.
CTCCGAGATCTCCCGCATGGTGTGCTCGTGCGCGGCGGGGTTGAGCGGGTTGGCGTACTGGTTGGGCCAGAAGGCGTGGGGGATGGCCGCCACCAGTTCGCGGACCCGCTCCAGCCGGCGCTCCAGGAACTCGCCGGTGCGCGGGTCCGGCTCGGTCACCTCCTCGATCTCGGCGCCGTAGGCCCGCAGGATCGCGAGGTTCTGCCGCGAGGTCTTCGCGTCGACCACGCAGATGAACCGTATGCCGTGGTACCGGCAGAGCTGGGCGATTCCCACGGCGAGATTGCCCGAACTGGATTCGACCACCACCGAGCGGTCCGGATCGATTTCCCCGCTGTGGATACGGTCGAGGACCATGCTCACCGCGGTCCTGTCTTTTATGCTGCCCCCCGGATTAAATCCTTCGATCTTGGCGAATATCCTTCCGCCGAAGCCGGGCAGAAGCCGGTGCAGCTCCACCAAGGGCGTGCCCCCGACCGTTCCGAGGATGCTGCCCGCAGCCGTTCTGTCCATAGCCACTCCTCTTCGAAGTACCTCCCGCAACCGTTGGCCCACGCGCTATAAGAGCCCTATACCAAGCGCGATATGGCAGAAGTGTAGGAATGCGTTCCAAGCTCTTCTCGATCGAACCGAGAGGAGGCGGACATGAACAACAACCTGAACAACAACAACGTGAACGGCACCAACGTGAACGACAACAACCTGAACAACAACAACTGAGTGGTACACGAAAAGCCCGGCTCCATGAGCGTGGAGCCGGGCTTTCCATGTACGCGGCGCGTGTTCAGCCGGACATCGCCACCAGGACGCGGCGCGGCCCCGCGTAGGGCCGGCGGCCGTGCGCCACCAGCACGTTGTCGACGACCAGCAGGTCTCCGGCCCGCCAGTCGACGTCCACCGCGGCGGCCAGGCCCCGGTCGCGGATCTCGAGGACGTACGCGGGATCGATCGGAGACCCGTCCGCGAAGGTGACGTGCTGCGGCAGGTCCTCCTCCGGCATGATCCTGGCCAGCGCGGCGGCGGTCTCGTCGCCGAGCGCCGCGTGGTGCCACTGGTCGGCCTGGTTGAACCACACCCGCGTGCCGGTGACCGGGTGGGTGACGGTGGCGGGGCGCACCTGCGCGATCCGCAGCCCGCCGTCGCGCTTCCACTCCCAGGTCGTGCCGGGCATCGCCGCCAGATGCCGTTCCACCTCGGCCCGGTCGGACGCCTCGAAGGTCTCCTGCCAGCTCTTGCCGAAGCCGTGTCCGTCATGCAGGTTCTGGGTGTAGCGCACGCCGTCGGCGAACGCGGCGCGCAGCCGCGGCGAGAGCGCGGCCAGCCAGGCGGCGCCGGAGACGACCGGAGTGGCACCGCCCGAACCCGGCGTGGTCTCGCAGTAGAAGGCCAGCCGGGCCGGCCAGCGCGCCGAGTACGACAACTCGTTGTGCATCGAGATCGTCTGCTCGGCGGGATACTCCGTGGAGGTGTAGACACGGTCCCCCACATGACTGCGGGGGGAATTGCCGTGCACATACGCGAGCCGGTTGCGCAGAACACGGTCGAGTACGCCGTCCAGGCCGGACGGCGCGATCCCGAAACCGCGGAACACCACGGCGCCGTCGCTCAGCAGCAGTTCGTCGAGCCGCTCGGTCAGATGGTCGAGCAGCGGGCCGTCCGAGGGAGTGATCTCCGCGGGGGCCCAGGTCATGGTCTCCGTCATGACCACGAGCGTCCCGCCGCGAGCTATACCGCCCCGATATCCCCGTCCGACCCCGCGAGCGAAGCCGAAAAGGCCGACACAGACCCCGTCCCCCCACCGAGCCGACGGGGCCACCGCCCGGACGCCGGATGGTCAGAGTGTCGCCGGAACGCCCGGGTGCGGGGTCGGGTCGGTGATCCAGCCCGCGGTCAGTACCAGGCGGGAGTCGCGGTCGGTGGCGAGGAAGCCGAAGGGGCGGTCGAAGGTGACGCGGACGACCGTGGTCTCGTAGCGGAACTTTGGCACCCCGGCCGCCGCCACCGGCATCACCGCCGTCACCGCCGCCGCCCGGAAGCCGAGCGCGCCGAACCGGGCCACCGCCGACTGCCGGGCCTCTCCGACGGCCAGCGGCCGGGCGCTCACCCCGGGGAAGTGACCCGCCCGGGTGTCCGTGGCCGTCGTGAGCCCGAACAGGCCGGACAGCGCCAGCAGATCGTGGTCGGCCCGGACCTCGTACGCCACCGTCCGCACGTCCAGCGTCCTCGGCTCCGGCGTGGCGGCCGGCTGCTGCTCCACGTGCAGGCCGGGGCCGACGTGCCCGTGCGGCAGTGTGCCGCCTCCGGTCAGCGGCAGGCCGCGCTCCACGACGCCCACCCCGGCCGCCAGCACCCGGCCCGGCGCCATCCGCTCCTCGCCGAGGAGGAGATGGACGTCGACGCCGTTGTCCCCGGGAACCGTCAGCGCGGTGACGAAGCCGTCCGGGGTGCCCGTGACGCCCACCCGGTCCGGCCGCACGCTGCGCCGGTGCAGTCCGCGCAGGGTGCGGCCCCGCCAGGGGCCGGAGTCCGGCCGCAGCGGCAGCTCGGCGAAGGGCTGGCGCCACCGCGTCCGCAGCGCCAGCGCACCGGCCAGCACCATCCGCGCCTCGCGGGTCAGCGTCACCGGCATCCGCTCGACCAGCCCGCCGGTCCGCTCGGCCGCCCACGCGTCCAGCCGCTCCTGAGCGGTGACCAGGTCGTCCCCGAACCGGCCGTGGACGCCGGCGGGCAGCCCGGCCCGCCACTCCTCCCGCAGGGCCAGCCCGTGGTGCGTCCACAGGCCGAGCGCCGCGTCCAGACCGGACACCGACGCCAGCCCCGCCAGCACCTCCCGCGCGGCCCCGGCCGCCCGATCGGCCGGCACCCCCAGCGCGCCGGCCAGCTCCGCGCGCGCCGGGCCCGCCGCGCCGTCGGCCAGGAAGGCCAGCAGGGGCCAGACACCCGGCGCCGAGAACACCGTTCCCTCGGTCACCGCCTGCGCCCAGCGCGCCGTCATCGCGTTGACCCGCCGCACCGTCTCCCCGGACACCCCGCTCATCCGCCGACCGCCCCCCGCTCGTCCCGTGTCCGTCCGGGGCCGTGTTCCGTCCCCGTCCGGGCCCCGCTTACCATGCGGCCAGTCGTACGTCAGTCCAGCCGCCGGCCGGCCGCCGGTCCTGTGCTGCCGCCGCCCGACCCAGGAGCACGGTACCGGTGTCCATACCCCCGCCTTCCGGCCCCCATCAGCCAGAAGGGCCCGTTCCGGCTCCCCGGCCGCCGTACGGCCCGCCGCCGTATCCCCGCCCTCCGGGCGGCGCCGGGTTGCCGGTGTACCAGCCGTGGACGCAGGGCTACCGCCCCTACAACACCCCGGCGCCGGTCAACGGCCTCGCCATCGCCTCCCTGGTGCTCGGTGTGCTGTGCTGCCTGCCCGGGGCGGGGTTGGTGCTCGGCCTGGTGGGGCTGCGGCAGATCCGCCGACGCGGCGAGCGCGGCACCGGGCTGGCCGTGGGCGGCGCGGTGCTGTCCGGGGTGGGACTGCTGCTCTGGACGCTGCTGTTCGCCACGGGCGGTGCCTCGGACCTGTGGCACGGAGTCAAAGAGGGCGCACGCGACGGCGCCACCGTCTCGCTGACGGAGGGTCAGTGCTTCAACGCGCCGGGTGGTGCGCTGTCCGGTGTGACCTACGACGTGGACACGGTGTCCTGCACCGGCGCGCACGACGGCGAGGCCTTCGCGTCCTTCCGGCTGCCGGGCGGCCCGTACCCGGAGGACGACGCGGTCACCGACGCCGCCGACGAGCGCTGCCGGGCCCTGCGGGACGGCTACGCGATGGACGGCTGGGCCGTGCCGGGGTACGTCGACGTGTACTTCCTGACGCCGACCGAGGACGGCTGGGCCGCCGGGGACCGCGAGGTGACCTGCGTGTTCGGCCACACCGACGAGGGCGGCGACCTGACCGGCTCGCTGCGCAACGACGAGACCGACCTGGACGCCGACCAGGTCGCCTATCTGAAGGCCGCCCACGTGCTCAACGCGGCGCTGGAGAGCGCCCCGGACGGGAAGTACACGGAGGACGACCTGCCGGGCCACAGGGCGTGGGCGGGCCGGGTGTCGGCCGCGCTCGGCGAGCAGGCCCGGATGCTGCGCGCGCACGACTGGCCGGCCGGCACCGCCGGACCGGTCACCGCGCTGGCCGCCGGCCTGGACAAGGCGCGCGCGGAGTGGGCGCAGGCGGCCGCGGCCCGGGACGCGGACGCCTTCTCCGTGCACTACGAGAACGGCCTGGACCTGATCGATCCGATCCGCGCGATCCCGGTGCGGTCGGTCCTGGGGCTGGCCACCACGCCGCCCGCGGTGCCGGACGGCGAGGGAGGCGGCACCGGCATGCAGGTGTGAGCCGGTGCGGGCCGGGGGCACCTATACGGGAGGGAAAGTGCCTGCGTAAAGCCCTTCCCGCCGCAAGGTCATCACATCGAGTGATTCTCTGGCCTTTGCTTGCACCGCTCAACCCACGGTTGCCAGGCTGTTGCTGTCTGTACAACCTGAGGGGAGTGGCCAGTGGCTTTCGGTGAGCAGCCGGCGTACCTGCGCGTCGCGGGTGATCTCCGCCAGAAGATCGTCGACGGCTCGCTGCCGCCCCACACCCGGCTCCCCTCGCAGGCCCGCATCCGCGAGGAGTACGGCGTCTCGGACACGGTCGCGCTGGAGGCCCGCAAGGTGCTGATGGCCGAGGGGCTGGTCGAGGGCCGCTCCGGCTCGGGCACCTATGTGCGCGAGCGGCCCGTGCCCCGGCGGGTGGCCCGCTCCGGATACCGCCCGGCCGGCGGCGCCACCCCGTTCCGCCAAGAGCAGGCCGACGCCTCGGTGCGCGGCACCTGGGAGTCCAGCAGCGAACAGGCCGAGGCCGGCGCGGCCGTCGCCGATCGGCTCGGGATCCAGGCCGGCGACCGGGTCATGTGCACCCGGTACGTCTTCCGGGAGGCCGGCGAGCCGATGATGCTCTCCACCTCCTGGGAGCCCCTCGCGGTCACCGGCCGCACCCCCGTGATGCTGCCCGAGGAGGGCCCGCTCGGCGGGATGGGCGTGGTCGAGCGGATGCGGGCCATCGACGTCATCGTGGACAACGTCACCGAGGAGGTCGGCGCCCGCCCCGGCCTCGCCGAGGAACTGCACCTGCTCGGCGGGGTCCCCGGCCATGTGGTGCTGGTGGTCCAGCGCACCTACTTCGCCTCGGGCCGCCCGGTCGAGACCGCCGACGTCGTCATCCCGGCCGACCGCTACCAGGTCGCCTACCACCTGCCCGTCAGGTGACCCGCGCGGGCCCGGCCGTGCGGCGGACCGGACGGATCGTCCCGCTCCGCTCCACGTGAGCTAGCGCACACCCCCGCGCGCTGCCCGCTCCTCCCACGGCGCCCCCCGCCTCCCGCCGCCTTTCCCGGGCCCGCGCCGATCCGGCCGTCCTCCCAGGTGGGCCCCGGTGGTCCCGGCGCGCCCGCGACCCGGGCAGGCGAAGGTCCCGAGGGCGCGTTCCGTCCCGTGCGCCCCCGGCGTTCTGGCTGGATGCGTACCTCTTTGTGAAAAGTCGTATGCGCAGCGTGAAGGTAGGGCGTACGCTCGGGCATATGCGGATTGCGGTTTCCTTGTCCGCGGGAAGCGGGTGGGACGGTGCGAGAAGGGGCACGGGCGGTGGGGGCGATGAGTGAGGGCACGGTCTCCCTGCCCTGGATCGTGATACGGCAGGACGACAACGGCAATCGCTACCGCGTCGGCCGGTACGCGACCCGCGCGGAGGCGCAGAAGACCGTCGACAGCCTCGGCGGCCAGGCGCGCGAGCGGCTCTACTGGGTCGAGCGCATCGGCCAGAACGGGGACGGCGCGCAGAACTGACCGGGCGCGCGCTCCCGTAGGCTCCCCTCCATGACGCGCACGACTGACCGGGTGGAGCCGATCGTGGTGGTGGGAGCCGCCCTGCTCGACGGCGGCCGGCTGCTCGCCGCGCGCCGCAGCGCCCCCGCCGACCTGGCCGGGCGCTGGGAGCTGCCCGGCGGCAAGGTCGAGCCCGGCGAGCGGCCCGAAGACGCCCTGGTGCGCGAACTGCGCGAGGAACTGGGCGTCGACACCGAGCCGGTGGAACGCGTACCGGGACAGTGGCCGCTGCGCACGCCGTACGTCCTGAAGGTGTGGACCGTCCGCCTGCGCCCCGGCTCGCCCGCCCCCCGGCCCCTCCAGGACCACGACGAACTGCGCTGGCTCACCCCGGACCGCCTCTGGGAGGTCGACTGGCTCGACCAGGACGTCCCGGCGGTGCGGGAGGTGTCCGCCCGCTGGGACACCGGGCGCGACCGGTCCTGACCGGACCCGCGTCCGCGCGCCGGCCCGGCTTCCGGGCGGGCGCGACGCCCGCGGAGCATCCCGTACGCCGTTCGTGCCACAGTGCGCCGCCCCGTGCGGTACTGCCCGCCGGATATCGGGTATGTGCCCATTAATCCCACGAAACCAGACATGGGTGGGCTCCGCTGGCCTGGGAAGTGATCGGCGTGATCGACACCGATGGCGGCTGCGCCGAGTGGACCTTTCCCGCGGAGCCGGGCGCCGTGCGCTCCGCCCGCGCGGTGGTCCGGGGCCAGTTGCACGGCTGGGACCTGGACTGTGTCGCCGATCTCGCCGCGCTCCTGGTCAGCGAGCTGGTCACCAACTCGCTGCGGCATGCCACCGGCCCCATCGGCGTACGGCTGCTGCGCCCCGCCGGAAACGGCGACACGCTGCGGGTGGAGGTCTCCGACCCGCTCCCCGACCCCCCGCGCGAACGCGTCGCCCATCCCGAGGACGAGAGCGGGCGCGGCCTGCAACTGGTCGCCGGCTCCTCGCGCCGCTGGGGCACCCGGCCCGGGGCGAACGGGAAGACGGTCTGGTTCGAGCTGGCCGTTCCCGGGTGAGACGGGGGCACCACGGGGCACGGGGGTGTACGGGCGTCGACGTGCCGTATGGCGTGCGCGCCGGGGGCGCACATGCTTCGGCGGCGTGTGGTTCGGCGGTGTGTTCCCTGGTTAGAAGAGTGGAAGTGTTGTCACGGACCGGTCCGAAAAACATCTGGACCGACCTGTGATCGTGAACACCGTGTCCTGTGGCGCCGTAGTGCTGGATACTGCGGGCAGCCGCCCCCGGTGACCGGTGCCGGACGCGGTGAGCTGGAGGGGACGGTTCGCGTGAGCGAGATACCAGCGAAGGCCACGGAGTCCGAGGACCCGTCGGACGGCGCGAGGAGTCAGGCCGCTGAGGCAGAGGCGGCACCCGGCGACGCCATGTGGCAGAGCAGTCCGCCCGGCTCGATCTACGACTACATCCGGGTCGCCTCCTTCGCCATCGGCGCCGGCGGCCTCGTCGACCAGTGGAGTCTGCGCGCCGAGCAGCTGTTCGGCATCCCCGCCGACCGCGCCGTCGGCATGGATCCCATAGAGGCCTTCGTCGATCCCGACCTGCGCGAGCGCGGCCAGCGGAAGATGGCCGAAATCCTCGACGGGCGCGAGTGGACCGGAGTAGTGCCGTTCCGGATGCCGGACCGGCCGGACGGCACCCGCGGCGAGGAGGGCCTGGCCGAGGTGTACGTGATGCCGACGCGCACCGCCGAGGGCGAGAAGGCCGCCGTCTGCATCGTCGTGGACGTGCGCACCCTGCGCAGCATCGAGACCGACCTCGCCGCCTCGCAGGCCATTTTCGGCCAGTCGCCCTTCGGCTTCCTGCTGATCGACACCGACCTGCGGGTCCGCCGCGCCAACGAGCGCTTCGCCTCCGTCTTCGGCGGCAGCCCCGACGACCACCGGGGCAAGAGCGTGCACGACTATCTGCCGCGGCCCGAGGCCGAGCGGGTCTCGGCCACCATGCGGCGGGTGCTGGAGTCCGGCGAGTCCATCACCGACATGCACGTCACCGGGTACGTCCCGGGCTCCGAGGAACGCCGGCACTGGTCCATCAACCTCTACCGCGTGCACAGCGGCAGCGGCCGGCCCATCGGCGTCGCCTGGCTCGGCACGGACATCACCGCCCGCCGGGCCGCCGCCCGCGAGGCCGCCGCCGCCCGGCGCAACCTGGCCCTGCTCAACGAGGCCGGCGCCCGCATAGGCAACTCCCTCGACCTGGAGACCACCGCCCGCGAACTCCTCGACGTGGTCGTGCCCGGCTTCTGCGACCTGGCCACCGTCGACCTCTACCAAGGCCTGCTGGCCGGCGACGAGACCCCGCCCGGCCACGCCGACGGCAGCGCCGAACTGCGCCGCGTCGCCTTCGCCAGCGCGGTCTCCGGTGCCCCCTTCAGCAGCTCCGGGCAGCCCGTCGAGGTCGGCGCCGTCCACCACTTCCCGTTCCACTCGCCCTGCGCGGAGGCCCTGCGCACCGCCCGCCCGCAGCGCGTGCCCGCCGAGGAGGGCGGCCTCGTGCAGTCCACGCTGGCCGTGCCGATGGTCGCCCACGACACGGTCGTCGGACTCGCCCAGTTCGCCCGGACCAAGGGCAGCGAGCCGTTCGGCGACCGGGACCGGGACCTCGCCGTCGAACTGGCCGCGCGCGCCGCCGTCTGCATCGACAACGCGCGCCTGTACCGGCGCGAACACGAACGGGCGCTGATACTGCAACGGTCCCTGCTCCCGCCCGGCGACCCCGAGGCGTCCGGACTGGACATCGCCTGCCGCTATCTGCCGGGCAACGCGGCGACCGAGGTGGGCGGCGACTGGTTCGACGTCATCGAACTGCCCGGCCACCGCACGGCGCTGGTCGTCGGCGACGTGATGGGCCGGGGCCTGCGCGCGGCCGTGGCGATGGGCGAACTCCGCACGGCCGTGCGGACGCTGGCGCTGCTCGACCTGGAACCGGCGGAGGTGCTGTCCGCGCTGGACGAGATCGCGCGCGGCCTCGGCACACCGGGCGGCATCCAGCAGGCGACCCGCACGGCCCGCCAGCCCCGGGACGCCGACCTGTCCGAGGTGTACCTCGCGACCTGCGTCTACGCCGTCTACGACTCCGTCACCCGGCGCTGTACGTTCGCCAACGCGGGCCATCTGCCGCCGGTCCTGGTCGAACCCGGCGAGCCGGCGCTGATGCTGGACGTGCCGCCGGGCATGCCGCTCGGCGTGGGCGGCGAGCCGTTCGAGGAGGTCGAGGTCGAACTGCCGGAGGGCGCCCTGCTCGCCCTCTACACGGACGGCCTGGTCGAGTCCCGCGACCACCCGCTGGACGAGGGCCTCAAGGCTTTCGTCGGAGCGCTCACCGATCCCTGCCGGCCGCTGGAGGACGTCTGCGACCACGTCCTCAACACCCTCGACACCCACCACGGCGAGGACGACATCGCCCTGCTGATGGCCCGGGTGCAGGGGCTGCCCGCGGACTCCGTCGGGGACTGGACCCTGCCCCGCGAACCGCGCAGCGTGGGCCGGGCGCGCGAGTACGCCCGCGGCCGGCTGCTGTCCTGGGGCCTGGAGCAACTGGTCGACACGACGGAGCTGCTGGTCAGCGAGCTGGTGACGAACGCCCTGCGGTACGGCGAGGGGGAGATCCGGCTCCGGCTGCTGCTGGACCGCACGCTGGTCTGCGAGGTCTGGGACTCCGGCCTGGTCCAGCCCCGCAGGCGGCGCGCCCGCGACACCGACGAGGGCGGCCGGGGCCTGCAACTGGTCGGGCTGCTCAGCGCGGCCTGGGGGTCCCGGCGGACGCCACGCGGCAAGACGGTGTGGTTCGAACTCCCCCTGCCCGGCGGCGACGGCGCCCTCACCGACCCGGCGGAGGCGTTGCTGAGCCTGTTCTGAAGGCCTTGGCGGCCCCGCGGGCCCGGTGGCGCCGGACGGACGGCTCATCGGGGCCCGCCGGGCCGCCCGGCGCGCTGCTCGCCGCACCGCTGCCTGGCGGAGGCCGGTCCTTCCCGGCCGCCGCCGGCCGGACGCGCCGGAACGGTCCCCGGGGTGGTCCGGGTGCGCAGCCGCCGCACGCGCCGCAGCCGGCCGTACCCGGCCGACGCCACGGCCGCGACCCCGGCGACGAGCGGCAGCACGAGAGCGGCGGCCGGCGTGTCCTCCCGCCGCATCGCCGCTCGGCCGCGCGCGGCGGGAACCGGATCGCGCGCCTCGACCGTCATCAGCGGCAACACCAGCCATACGGCTCCCGTCAGGACGCCCGGCAGGGCAGGGGCCAGCCGTATCCGTATGTGCGCCGTGGCACGCCGGAGGCGGCCCCGAGCCGGGAAGGACGTCACCTTTGGGAGCGTATGGGCGGTCGGACGGCGCCGCGAGCGGGGCGGAGACGGGCGGCGGACCGGCGGCACGAGGGGGCGGAACGGGCGAGAATCGGAGCGACGGGGCCCGCGGCGACGACGACCACGCGGACGAGAGCCCGCCGGAGGAGGCCCACGCGAAGAAAATTCTCACGGACGCGCCGGAGCCGGCCCCGGAGCCGGACACCGGACCGGCCGTCCCTGCTCCCGCCCGTTCCCGCAGGCGCCGCGTCCTCCGTCTCTGCGCCGTCCTCCTCGCCCTGCTCCTGCTCCCGCTGCTCACCGCCGAGACCGCGCTGCGGATCAACTACACCGGTGATCCGGCCGCCGGCACCCGCACCCGGCACCGGGACGCGCTCTGGCTGGGCCACGCCTGGGTGGACGGGCGGAAGACCGACCGGGACGTCAGGGCCCTCGCCCGGCGGCTGCGCGGCACCGGCATCCGTGACCTGTACGTCCACTCCGGCCCCTTGGAGCACGACGGCACCCTGCCCGCGTCGGTCCACCCGAAGGCCCGCTGGTTCACCGCGGCCGTGCACCGCGAACTCCCCGGCGTCCGGGTGCAGGCCTGGCTCGGCGACGTACTGGCCACCGAGAGCCCCGACGGGCTGCGCCTGGAGCGCGCGGCCACCCGGACCGCGATCCTCGCCTCCACCCGGGCCGTCCTCGCCGCCGGCTTCCAGGGCGCGCACTTCGACCTGGAACCGCTGCACTCCGGCGACGAGAACTACCTCGCCCTCCTCGACGACCTGCGCGAGCTGACCCGCTCCCGCGGCGCGGTGCTGTCCGTCGCCGCCCACCAGATCGACCCGCTGCCCGCCTTCCACTCCTTCTGGGGCACGACCACCGGCCACCCCAAGTGGTGGTCGCAGGCCTACTTCGGGCAGGTGGCCCGCCGGGTGGACCAGATCGCCGTGATGTCGTACGACACCATGCAGCCGTCGCAGAGCCTGTACGGCGGCTATGTCGCCCAGCAGACCAGCCTCGCCCTGGAGGTCACCCCGAAGGGCACCGACCTGCTGATGGGCCTGCCCTTCTACCACGAGAACCGGTTCGGCCACTGGGCGCACGCCGAGACCGTCCCGGCCGCCGTGCGCGGGGTCCGGCTCGGCCTGAGCCGCACCGACGCCCACCGCGCCCGCTTCGGCGTCGCCCTCTACGTCGACTTCGCGGCCACCGAGGCGGACTGGCGGGCGTACCGGGACGACTGGACTACGCCCCCGGCCGCCTCCTGATCTTCGACCCGAGCCACACCAGCGGGTCGTACTTGCGGTCGACGGCCCGCTCCTTCAGCGGGATCAGCGCGTTGTCGGTGATCTTGATGCCTTCCGGGCAGACCTCCGTGCAGCACTTGGTGATGTTGCAGTAGCCGAGGCCGTGTTCGTCCTGCGCGGCGCGCGAGCGGTCCAGGCCGGCCCCGGCCGCCGCGTCCAGCGGGTGCATGTCCAGTTCGGCGACGCGCATCAGGAAGCGGGGGCCGGCGAACGCCCGCTTGTTCTCCTCGTGGTCGCGCACCACATGGCAGGTGTCCTGGCAGAGGAAGCACTCGATGCACTTGCGGAACTCCTGCGAGCGGTCCACGTCCTGCTGGAACATGCGGTACTCGCCCGGTCCCAGCCCGGCCGGCGGCACGAAGGCCGGGACCTCGCGCGCCTTGTCGTAGTTGAAGCCGACGTCCGTCACCAGGTCGCGGATCACCGGGAAGGCGCGCAGCGGCGTGACCGTGATCGTCTCGGCGCGGTCGAAGACCGACATGCGGGTCATGCACAACAGCCGCGGACGGCCGTTGATCTCCGCCGAGCACGAACCGCACTTGCCCGCCTTGCAGTTCCAGCGCACGGCCAGATCGGGTGCCTGGGTGGCCTGGAGGCGGTGCACGATGTCGAGCACCACCTCGCCGTCGTTCACCTCGACGGTGAAGTCCTCCAGGCCGCCGCCCTCGGCGTCGCCCCGCCACACCCGGAAGCGGGCCTCGTAGCTGCTCACTCGTACAGCTCCTCTTCGGCGAGGTACTTGACCAGCTCCTCCTTCTCGAAGAGGGCGAGCAGGTCCGGGCGGATGGGGTCGGTTCTCTCCCGGGTGAGCCGGATCCGGTCCCGGGCGGGATCGGCCGCCGCGGGGCCGCCGGCGGGGTCGGCGAGGGCGCACAGCAGGTTCACGTTGCGCCAGGCGCGGTCCATCGCCGGGTGGTCCTCGCGGGTGTGTCCGCCGCGCGACTCGGTGCGCTCCAGCGCGGCCCGGGCCACGCACTCGCTGACCAGCAGCATGTTCCTCAGGTCCAGCGCGAGGTGCCAGCCGGGGTTGAACTGCCGGTGGCCCTCCACCCCGGCCCGCCGCGCCCGTACCCGCAGCTCGGCCAGCTTGTGCAGGGCCTGCTCCATCTCGCCCTCCCGGCGGATGATGCCGACCAGGTCGTTCATGGTCTGCTGGAGTTCCTGGTGCAGGGTGTAGGGGTTCTCCGGCGGCCCCGCCGCGCCCTCGGCCCCGGCGGAGCCTCCGGTCCCGGCGGAGCCGGCCGTTCCGGCGGAGAACGGGCGCAGCGCCTCCGCCGCCGCGGCGGCCACCTGGGCCTCGTCCACCGGCGGCCGGCCATCCGCCGTCCCGCGCGCGTACGCGGCCGCGTGCAGGCCCGCGCGGCGGCCGAACACCAGCAGGTCGGACAGCGAGTTGCCGCCGAGCCGGTTGGAGCCGTGCATGCCGCCGGCCACCTCACCGGCCGCGTACAGTCCCGGCACCCCGCGCGCCGCCGCCGTGTCGGAGTCGACCGCGACCCCGCCCATCACGTAGTGGCAGGTCGGCCCGACCTCCATCGGCTCGGCCGTGATGTCGACGTCGGCCAGCTCCTTGAACTGGTGGTACATCGACGGCAGCCGGCGCCGGACCACCTCGGCGGGCATCCGGGTGGACACGTCGAGGAAGACCCCGCCGTGCGGGGAGCCCCGGCCCGCCTTGACCTCGGCGTTGATCGCGCGGGCCACCTCGTCGCGGGGGAGCAGTTCGGGCGGGCGGCGGTGGTGGTCCGGGTCCTCGTACCACCGGTCGGCCTCCTCCTCCGACTCGGCGTACTTCTCCTTGAAGACGTCCGGGACGTAGTCGAACATGAACCGCTTGCCGTCGGAGTCGCGCAGTACCCCGCCGTCGCCGCGCACCGACTCGGTGACCAGGATGCCCTTCACCGACGGCGGCCAGACCATGCCGGTCGGGTGGAACTGCACGAACTCCATGTTGACCAGGGGAGCGCCCGCCAGCAGCGCCAGCGCGTGACCGTCACCGGTGTACTCCCAGGAGTTCGACGTGACCTTGAAGGACTTGCCGATGCCGCCGGTCGCGAGGACCACGGCCGGGGCCTCCAGCACGAGGAAGCGGCCCGTCTCGCGCTCGTAGCCGAAGACCCCCGAGACCCGCTCGCCGTCCTTGAGCACCCGGGTGACCGTGCACTCCTGGAAGACCTTCAGCCGGGCCTCGTAGTCGCCGCTCTGCCGGTGGTCCTCCTGCTGGAGCGCGACGATCTTCTGCTGGAGGGTGCGGATCAGCTCCAGCCCGGTGCGGTCGCCGACGTGCGCCAGGCGCGGGTACTCGTGGCCGCCGAAGTTCCGCTGGGAGATCCGGCCGTCCGCGGTCCGGTCGAACAGCGCGCCCCAGGTCTCCAGCTCCCACACCCGGTCCGGGGCCTCCCGCGCGTGCAGCTCGGCCATCCGCCACTGGTTCAGGAACTTGCCGCCGCGCATGGTGTCGCGGAAGTGGACCTGCCAGCCGTCGTTCTCGTTGGCGTTGGCCATCGCCGCCGCGATGCCGCCCTCGGCCATCACCGTGTGCGCCTTGCCGAACAGCGACTTGCAGATCACGGCCGTACGGGCGCCCCGCTCGCGCGCCTCGATCGCGGCCCGCAGCCCGGCACCGCCGGCGCCGACGACCACGACGTCCCACTGCTGCCGTTCCACCGCTGCCATCAGAAGAACCTCGGATCGTCGAAGACGCCGGACGCGACGAGATACACGTAGAAGTCGGCGAACGCCACGCTCAGCAGCGAGGCCCAGGCCAGCTGCATGTGGCGGGCGTTGAGCCGGCCGACGAACTGCCAGGCCCGGTAGCGCGCCGGGTGCCTGGAGAAGTGTTTGAGCTTGCCGCCGACGATGTGCCGGCAGGAGTGGCAGGAGAGGGTGTACGCCCAGATCAGCACGATGTTGGCGAGGAACACCAGGCTGCCCAGGCCCATGTGCCCCCACCGGTAGTGCTCGTCCCGGAAGGCCAGCACGGTGTCGTAGGTCAGCACCCCGGCCACCAGCAGCGCGGCGTAGAAGAAGTACCGGTGGACGTTCTGCAGGATCAGCGGGAAGCGGCTCTCGCCGGTGTACGAGCGGTGCGGCTCGGCCACCGCGCAGGCCGGCGGCGACGCCCAGAAGGCGCGGTAGTACGCCTTGCGGTAGTAGTAGCAGGTCAGGCGGAAGCCGAGCGGGAAGACCAGGATGATGATCGCGGGCGAGATGCCCCACCAGCCGCCGAACAGGTCGGCGTTGGGCCCGGCGCGCATGGTCCGGCAGTTCTCCGCCAGGCACGGCGAGTAGAACGGCGAGACGTACGGCGCCGCGTAGTAGTGGGCGCCGGCGAAGGCCCGCCAGGTCGAGTAGACGACGAAGGCGAGCAGACCGGCCGCGGTGCAGGCGGGCGCCAGCCACCAGCGGTCGGTCCGCAGATGCGGGGCGGCGATCGCGGCACGCGTACGGGTGCGCACGCCGCCGCGCTGCTGAGGGGATTCCGTACCAGTGGCCAAGTCGGGACTCCGGTCGGTAGCGGGTTTCAGGGGGCGCGGCGGTCCCGGGCGCCCAGGCCCTCGTCGTCCGAGTCCGTCCACAGGCTGATGTCGTAGGGCGTGTCGGAGATGGTGACGAGGTCGGGCCGGCCGGGCGCGGCCGGGGCGGCGGCGGTCTCCCGCAGCAGGGCCAGGCTCTCGCGCAGGTGCTCGGCGTCCAGCCGGACCCGCCGTATCTCCAGTCCGCCGCGGCCGAGCCGGTGCTCCAGACGGCCCAGTGAGCGGTCGAGGTCGTCCACAGAGCGCTGGACGGCGTTGATGTCGTCGTGCACGGACATGACTTGCCCTCGCTTCCACGGGTCCGGTGGGCCATGGGCGGCAACGTTCATGCGCCTTGGAGTGTTGCGCCTCAGCCCGCCTGTGTGAAGGGATGTGCGGCGATTGGCCGGGGCGTACGGGTGCATCGTCCGGGCGGGGTTGCGCCGCACGGGTGGGCTTACCGGCTGTCACCGCCGTGTCGCCCGCCGTTGACGGATCCTTTCCTCTTCAGTGGCGGCATAGATCTGATCAGCTCCATATACCGCCAAATGCGAGCATAAGGCCCGTGGCTCCCCGGAGGTAGCAGAGATGTCCTACGACGGCGACGCCTTCCACGCGGTCGCAGCGGGGCAGCGCCCCGAAGGCGCGCGACCGGCCACGACGCGCTCCCGGCCGCACCGCGCCGCGGCCCGGCCCCGCCGGCGCGGCCTCCTGCGCCCGGTCACCTTCCTCACCGCCGGCGCCCTCGCCGTGCCGCTGCTCGCCGGCTGCGGCGAGGACGAGAAACCCCCCGCCCCCCTCGCCGGCCAGGACATCGCCCCGGCCGCCCGGGACCTGGTCGCCGACGGCTCCACCCTGAAGTGGGCCGTGGACGCCCTGCCGGAGACGCTGAACACCTTCCAGGCCGACGCCGACGCCGGCACCGGCCGGGTCGCCCAGGCCGTGCTGCCCTCGATGTTCCGGCTCGACGCGACCGGCCGCCCGGTGGCCCACTCCGCCTACCTGGAATCGGCCGAGGTCATCGAGACCGAGCCGCGCCAGGTGGTGCTGTACAAGCTGAACCAGCAGGCCGTGTGGAGCGACGGCCGGGAGATCGGCGCCGCCGACTTCGTCGCCCAGTGGCGCGCCCTGTCCGGCCGCAACAGCGCCTACTGGACCGCCCGCAACGCCGGCTACGAGCGCATCGCCAAGATCGAGCGCGGCGACAGCGACCTCCAGGTCCGGGTCACCTTCTCCCGCCCCTACGCCGACTGGAAGTCGCTGTTCTCCCCGCTGTACCCGAAGGACGTCATGGGCACCCCGGACGCCTTCAACGACGGCGCCCGCCGCAAGCTGAAGGTCACCGCCGGCCCCTTCAAGGTGGAGAAGGTCGACACCGCGGGCAAGGACGTGGTGCTCACCCGCAACCCCCGCTGGTGGGGCAGGCCGGCCAAGCTGAACCGGATCGTGCTGCACGCCGTACCCCGCGACAAGCGGGCCGCCGCGCTCGCCGACGGCAGCGTGGACCTGGCCGAGATCGACTCCGCCGACGCCCAGCGGATCGGGCTCGCCCACCGCACCCGGGGCACCGGCACCCCGCTCCAGGGCGGCGGCCGGACCTCCGTGAAGAAGCTGCGCGACTGGGCGCTCGCCCACGGCCTCGACGCCGGCGAGGACGCCGGCCGGGGACAGCTGGGCAAGACCATCGGCCGGTACCTGGAGCAGCAGCAGGCACTGCGGGACGTGGAGGTCCGCAAGTCGCTGGAGCCCGTCTACACCCAGCTCGCCCTCAACGGCGCCGGCGGCCCCCTCGCCGACGAGCGGGTCCGCCGGGCCGTCGCCCGCGCCCTGGACCGCGTGGAGCTGGCCCGGCTGGTCCTGACCCCGCTGGGGCTGCCCGCCGTGCCCGTCGGCAGCCACCTCGCCCTGTCCGGGCAGGCCGCCTACGCCGACAACAGCGGCGCGCTCGGCGCCCAGGACGCCAAGGAGGCCCAGGCGCTGCTGGCCGACGCCGGCTGGGTGCGCGGCGGCCCGCTGAAGGAGCAGCACAAGGGCGGGAAGGCGGCGGGCTCCGAGCACCACGGCGCGGAGGTGTCGGAGGGCGGCGAGGACGGCGAGTACGTCGTCGGCGAGGACGACAAGGGGCACGGCGACGGCAAGGCCGGGCACCACGAGAGCGCCGGCGACCAGCACGAGCGCACCGACCCGCAGCTCGCCCGGGAGAGCCGGCACGGCGGCGCGTCCGGCGCCTACGCGCCCAAGGGCACGGCCGCCCCGGCCGCCGCGCCGGCCGGGCCGCTCGCCAAGGACGGCAAGCCCCTCGCGCTGCGCTTCGTCCTGCCCTCCGGGCCCGGCTCGGACACCCTGAACTCGGTCGCCGAGCGGATCTCCGCGATGCTGGAGCAGGTCGGCATCCGCCCGACCATCGTCAAGGTCTCGGACGAGAGCTACTTCAAGGACCACATCGCCGCCGGCGACTACGACCTCGCGCTGTACTCCTGGCCGTCCTCCGCCTTCCCGGCGACCGACGCCCGGCCCATCTACGCCAAGCCGCTGCCGGCGGCGGACGGCTCGGTGAACGTCGAGCAGAACTACACCCGGGTCGGCACCGACCAGGTCGACCAGCTTTTCGAGCAGGCCGCGACCACGCTGGACGAGGACGAGGCGCGGGACCTGATCCGGAAGGCCGACTCCCGGATCTGGGCGGCGGCGGGCTCCATCCCGCTCTACCAGCGCCCGCAGCTGGTGGGGGCGCGCGAGAACGTGGTCAACGCGGGGGCCTTCGGATTCCAGACGCCGGTGTACGAGGACATGGGTTTCCTGAAGAAGGGAGCGAGGGTCTCGACCGGCCCGAGCAAGGGGTAGGAAGGCCCGGGCGAGCCGTTGCGGCGGCGGCCACGTACCATGGGGTGAGGCCGTGGCGTGTCCAGCCCGGCAGGGCCCGCGCGGCACGGACGTACGCGCAGGGCAGTCCGCACACTCCGGGAGTACGCCACAATATGGCCACGCGCCACGACATCCGCAACGTCGCCATCGTCGCCCACGTCGACCACGGCAAGACCACCATCGTCGACGGCATGCTGAAGCAGGCCGGTGCCTTCGCCGCCCATCAGCTCGACCAGGTCGACGACCGGGTGATGGACTCCAACGACCTGGAGCGTGAGAAGGGCATCACGATCCTCGCCAAGAACACGGCGGTCAAGTACCACCCGAAGGACGGTGGCGAGCCGATCACCATCAACATCATCGACACGCCCGGCCACGCCGACTTCGGCGGCGAGGTCGAGCGTGGTCTTTCGATGGTGGACGGTGTCGTCCTCCTCGTCGACGCCTCCGAGGGCCCGCTGCCGCAGACCCGCTTCGTGCTCCGCAAGGCGCTCCAGGCCCGGCTGCCCGTCATCCTGTGCATCAACAAGACGGACCGTCCCGACGCCCGGATCGACGAGGTCGTCAACGAGGCCTACGACCTCTTCCTCGACCTGGACGCGGACGAGGAGCAGATCGAGTTCCCGATCGTCTACGCCTGCGGCCGCGACGGGATCGCCTCGCTGACCAAGCCGGACAACGGCACGGTCCCGGCGGACTCCACCAGCCTGGAGCCGTTCTTCTCCACGATCCTGGAGCACATCCCGGCCCCGACCTACGACGAGGCCGCGCCGCTCCAGGCCCACGTCACCAACCTCGACGCCGACAACTTCCTCGGCCGTATCGCGCTGCTCCGGGTCGAGCAGGGCGAGCTGCGCAAGGGCCAGACCGTGGCCTGGATCAAGCGCGACGGCTCCGTGCAGAACGTGCGGATCTCCGAGCTGATGATGACCGAGGCGCTCACCCGCAAGCCCGCCGAGAAGGCCGGCCCGGGTGACATCTGCGCGGTCGCCGGTATCCCGGACATCATGATCGGCGAGACCCTGGCCGACCCGGAGAACCCGGTCGCGCTGCCGCTGATCACGGTGGACGAGCCGGCCATCTCCATGGTGATCGGCACGAACACCTCGCCGCTGGTCGGCCGCGGCGCCACCGGCAAGGGCGCCGACAACAAGGCGGCCGTCAAGGACCGCAAGGTCACCGCCCGCCAGGTCAAGGACCGCCTGGACCGCGAGCTGATCGGTAACGTCAGCCTCCGGGTGCTCGACACCGAGCGGCCGGACGCCTGGGAGGTCCAGGGCCGTGGTGAGCTGGCGCTCGCCATCCTGGTCGAGACCATGCGCCGGGAGGGTTACGAACTGACCGTCGGCAAGCCGCAGGTCGTCACCAAGGAGGTCGACGGCAAGGTCTACGAGCCGGTCGAGCGCATGACGATCGACGTGCCCGAGGAGCACATGGGCGCGGTCACGCAGCTCATGGGCGTCCGCAAGGGCCGGATGGACAACATGTCCAACCACGGCTCCGGCTGGGTCCGCATGGAGTTCGTCGTGCCGTCCCGCGGTCTGATCGGCTTCCGCACCGAGTTCCTGACCCAGACCCGCGGCACCGGTATCGCCCACTCCATCCACGAGGGCCACGAGCCCTGGTTCGGCACGCTCCAGACCCGTAACAACGGCTCCCTGGTCGCCGACCGCTCCGGCGCCGTCACCGCGTTCGCGATGACGAACCTCCAGGAGCGCGGCGTGCTCTTCGTGGAGCCGGGCACCGAGGTGTACGAGGGCATGATCGTCGGTGAGAACTCCCGCTCCGACGACATGGACGTCAACATCACCAAGGAGAAGAAGCTCACCAACATGCGGTCCTCGACGGCCGATGTGACCGAGTCGATCGTGCCGCCGCGCAAGCTGTCGCTGGAGCAGTCGCTGGAGTTCTGCCGCGACGACGAGTGCGTCGAGGTGACCCCGGAGGCCGTTCGCATCCGCAAGGTCGTGCTCGACCAGCGTGAGCGGGCCCGCGCCGCGAGCCGCGCCAAGCACGGCTGATCCGCCGGCAGTCGAGCCCGGGTGCCCCCCATGGTGGGGGTGCCCGGGCTTTTTGCAACCCGTTTTCTGGGGCCCGCCGTCCGGCATGCGGTGACCGGTGCCCGATACCCATGTAACAAGTCCGTTTCGCGCCTTCTTCCGGCGAACACTTTGTCCAGATTTTGGAAGGTCTACGCGCGAGCTGTGACTGAATTGAGATCTACGGGCAGTGGTCGGTAGTCGAGCCATGGCAGATAGTTAGCCGCGTAGCGCTCGGGTCAATGGGTCTCGCGCCGTGGGGACGGCGCCCGACTCACGAGCACCAGGGGGTGTCTGATCCTCCGTCAGGGGTGTCGGGGGAAAGACGGAAACCCTCTTCCGTTGGTGAACACGTGCAGTCATGAGGAGGGAACCCCAGTCGTCACGCGCGTCCGACCGCGGTCACGCGCGTCCTAGGAGTACCCGGGTATCTCTCACACTTATACCTGTGAAACGGACGAACCGTGACAAGTCCTATCGATACAGAGGGCGGCGGGGCGTCGGCCGCCGTCTCCGGCCCGTTAGGCCCGGAGCCACGGACCGGCGCCGTCGAACTCGCGGGCCGGTCCCCCGGCCGGCTGATGTGGCTGCGCTTCAGGCGCGACCGCACGGGCGTCGTCTGCGCCGTGGTGGTGATCGGCTACTTCGTCGTCTCGCTGCTCGCGCCGCTGCTGGTGAAGCTGCCGGGCACCGATCCGTACACCCTGTACGGCCAGGACCCCACCTACGCCGACCATCCCGTGCTGGACGAATTCGGGCTGCCGCTCGGCTACTTGGGAGGGGTCTCGGGCGCGCACTGGTTCGGCGTCGAGCCGCAGTACGGCCGTGATCTGTTCGCCATGCTGCTGTACGGCATGCGCACCTCCCTGTACATGGCGCTCGGCATCACCGTCCTCCTCATGCTCACCGGGATCGTGGTCGGCCTGATCGGCGGGTACTTCGGCGGTCGCACGGACTACTGGATCGGCCGCGGCACCGACTTCTTCCTCTCCTTTCCGCAGCAGCTGTTCTTCATCGCGTTCATGCCCGTCGTGACGTCGTTCTTCGTGGACCCGCGCGAGGAGACGCCGACCTACTTCCGCGCCGTGGCGATGCTGATCGTGCTGTGGCTGCTGGGCTGGATGGGCATGGCCCGGCTGGTGCGCTCCACCGTATTGTCCCTGCGGGAGAGGGAGTTCGTGGAGGCGGCCCGGGTCTCGGGGGCCTCGCCGTGGCGGATCGTGCGCAAGGAGATCCTGCCCAACGTCGTCACCCCGATCCTGGTGCAGTTCACGTACCAGCTGCCCAGCACCATCCTCAGCATCGCCTTCCTGTCCTTCGCGGGCGTCGGCTTCGTGGAGCCGACACCCGACTGGGGACGCCTCTTCGCCGCCGGTGCCCGGTACGCCGAACAGGACCCGGCGTTCATGTTCTTCCCCGGGGTGGCACTGGTGATCTTCGTCCTGTGCTTCAACCTCCTCGGGGACTCCGTACGGGACGCGTTCGACCCCAAGTCCGGGCGCTAGCACGTCCGTTGGGTGGGGGGTGGCTGCCGCCCCCGCCGGCCCGCGCGGCCGGCGCCCGGCAGATCTCACGGATAACAGACCCGACAGGTAGGTGGACAGCCCACATGATGTCTCAGCGTGCCCGCGCAGCGCGTGCCGTCGTGATCGCCCTCGCGGCCGGCTCGCTCGCTCTCACGGCCTGCTCGAAGAACGAGGGCGGCAAGTCCGGCAAGGACTCCGGCAAGGACCAGAAGGAGGCGGCGGTCCAGTCCAAGGCGGTGACGTACGTCGACGCCGCCGGATCGACCGGCCCCGCCAAGGACCTGCCCGGCGCCAAGCCGGGCGGCACGATCACCGTCTACCAGGAATCGGGCCTGTCCCATCTGGACCCCGGCCAGATCTACGTCTCCGACTCCGGTCAGGTCGCCAACCTGCTCTTCCGCCGCCTGACCCAGTTCCAGGAGGACGACAAGGGCGACGTCTCGGTCGTCGGCGACCTCGCCACCGACTCCGGCAAGCCCTCCGACGGCGGCAGGACCTGGACGTTCACGCTGAAGGACGGCATCAAGGACGAGAACGGCAACGCCCTCACCTCGTCCGACGTCCGGCACACCGTCGAGCGCCAGTACGCGAAGTTCATCTTCGACGGCCCGACCTATCTGCAGACCTGGCTCAGCGGCACCGACTACCGCAAGGCCCTGCCCGGCGGCGGCTACGACGGCACACACCTGCCGGCCTCGGTGCTGGACACCCCGGACGCAAAGACGGTGGTCTTCCACTTCGACCAGCCGCGTCCGGACCTGCCGCAGACGCTCGCCATGGCCGGCTACGCCGTCGTCCCCGCGAAGGGCGACACCAAGGAGCGGTACGAGAAGAAGCCGGTCGCCACCGGACCGTACAAGATCGCCGAGAACAAGGCCGGCAAGACCCTGAAGCTGGTGCGGAACACCGGCTGGGACCCGAAGACCGACTCCGTGCGCCACCAGTACGCCGACGGCTTCACCTTCCAGTTCGGCGTCACCGAGTCCACCCAGACCAAGCGGCTGATCGCCGACGAGGGCGACAACAAGAACGCCATCCAGCTCACCGGCGGTGTCGACGCCACGCAGATCCAGGACGTCATCAAGAACCCGGACGCCAGCAAGCGCACGGTCAAGGGCTACCAGCCGTACGTCATGTCGCTGACCTTCAACCTCGACCGGGTCAAGGACAAGAAGGTGCGCGAGGCCGCCGCCTACGCGGTCAACTCCAAGTCCCTCATCGCCGGCGAGGGCGGAGCCTACGGCGGTGACGTCGCGCCGAACCTCTTCGCGCCGACGCTGCCCGGCTATGAACCGGCCTACGACCCCTACGGCCGTCTGAAGACGCCGCAGGGCAACCTCGCCAAGGCCAAGGAGATCCTCAAGGACGTCCCGGCCGCCGCGAAGAAGCTCGTCTTCGCCTACGCCAACAGCGAGCAGGGCCAGCGGCGCAAGGTCGCCATCGAGGACGCGCTGAGCAAGGTCGGCTTCGATGTCGTCGCCAAGGAGATCGACGCGGCCAGCTACTACGAGCAGATCGGCAAGCTCGACAATCCCTACGACATGTACATCTCCGGCTGGGGCCAGGACTGGCCGTCCCCGGGCACGGTCGTCACCCCGATCTACGACGGCTCGCAGGTCTTCGACGGCTCCGCGAACTACTCGCACGTCAAGGACCCGAAGGTCGACGCCCTGATCAAGAAGGCGCTGACCCAGGAGCCGGCCGAGGCCGCCAAGACCTGGAAGGAAGCCCACCACTACCTGCTGGAGAACATCATCCCGGCGGCCCCGCTGTGGTACACGAAGCAGTTCCAGCTCTCCGGCTCGAACGTGGGCGGCGCCCGCTACGGCACGGTGTCCAGCCTCATCGACATCACCCGGCTGTACCTGAAGTCGTGACCGACGGCCGGGGACGGGGCGCGCGGTGAAGCCGGCGTCCCGCGTCCCCGGCCGTCCCGGCCCGTCCACCGTCTCCCACCGTCTCCGCAGAGAGCAGCCAGCCCGCCATGGTTCAGTTCATCCTCCGGCGCACGGTCGGCGCCTTCGTCACGCTCCTGCTCATCGGGGCGGCGACGTTCTTCCTCTTCGTGGCCGCACCCTCCGACTACGCCTCCCTGGCCTGCGGCAAGGACTGCTCGCCCCAGCGGCTGGCGGACATCCGGGAGGCCCTGGGGCTCGACCTGCCCCTGGCCCGGCAGTTCTGGGACTTCATGTCCGGCATCGTCACGGGACGCGACTTCCCGGCCGGTCACTGCTCGGCGCCCTGCCTGGGCGTGTCGTTCTACTCCGGGGACATGGTCTGGAGCACCATCATGGACCGGTTCCCGCTGACCCTCACCCTGACCGCCGGCGGTGCCGTCGTCTTCCTCCTGGTCGGGATCGGCGCCGGCATGATCGCCGCCTACCGGCGCGGCACGCTGGTGGACAAGGTCGCCACCGGCGCGTCCATGGTGCTCAGCTCCTTCCAGATCTACTTCCTCGGCCCGGTCGTGCTGACCGTCCTCGTCTACAGCACCGGCTGGATGGAGGACCCCAAGTACGTGCCCTTCACCCGGGACCCGGTCGGCTGGTTCGTCGGGATGTCGATCCCGGTGTGCGTGTTGGCCACGATCTTCACCGCGCAGTACACCCGTATGGCGCGCTCGTCGATGATCGAGCAGCTCGCCGAGGACCATGTGCGCACCGCCCGCGCCAAGGGCATGTCCCGCAGGTACGTCTTCCTGCGCTACGCCTGGCGCGGCTCGCTCATCCCCATCGTCACCATCCTCGGCATCGACGTCAGCTCCATGCTGGGCGGTGCCGTCGTCACCGAACTGACCTTCTCCCTGCAGGGCATAGGCCGGCTCGCCGTGGACGGCGCGGTCAACAAGGACCTGCCGCTGACGGTGGGCGTGATGCTGTTCGGCGCCTTCTTCATCCTGATCATCAACATCCTCACCGACATCACCTACGCGTGGATCGACCCGCGCATCCGGCTCTCCTAGGAAGACCAGCCATCGTGACCACAGTGACCAAGGCCGGGGGCGCGCCGGCCCCGACCGGGCCGGGCGGATTCCTCTCGGTGCGCGATCTCCAGGTGACGTTCTCCACCGAGGACGGCCCGGTCAGGGCCGTCGACGGCCTCTCCTTCGACGTCGGCCGGGGCCGGACCCTCGGCATCGTGGGCGAGTCGGGCTCGGGCAAGTCGGTCACCAACCTGACCGTCCTCGGGCTGCACGATCCGCGGTTCACGACGGTCGACGGGGAGATCGTCCTCGACGGCAAGGAGCTGATCACCGCCACCGAGAAGGAGCTGGAGAAGCTCCGCGGCAACAGGGTGGCGATGATCTTCCAGGACCCGCTCACCGCGCTGTCGCCCTTCTACACCATCGGCCGGCAGATCGCCGAGCCGTACAGGAAGCACACCGGCGCCTCGAAGAAGGCCGCCTGGCAGCGCGCCGTGGAGATGCTCGGCAAGGTCGGCATCCCGCACCCCGAGGAGCGCGCCCGGGACTATCCGCACCAGTTCTCCGGCGGTATGCGCCAGCGCGCGATGATCGCCATGGCGCTGGTGTGCGACCCGGACCTGCTGATCGCCGACGAGCCGACCACCGCGCTGGACGTGACCGTGCAGGCCCAGATCCTGGACCTGCTCAAGGACCTCCAGCGGGAGTTCGGCACCGCGATCGTCTTCATCACCCACGACCTCGGGGTCATCGCCGACATGGCCGACGACATCATGGTCATGTACGCGGGCCGGGCGGTGGAGCGCGGCACGGTCGACGAGGTGCTCCGCTCGCCCCGGCACCCGTACACCTGGGGCCTGCTGAACTCCATGCCCCGGCTGGACGCCGACCTCGCCGCCCCGCTGGTGCCGATCCCCGGGACACCGCCGAGCCTGCTCACCCCGCCGTCCGGCTGCCGCTTCCACCCCCGGTGCACGTTCCGGGACCGGGTCGCGGGCGACCGCTGCGTCACCGAGCGTCCCGTGCTGGCAGCGGGCCGCTCCTCGGCCTGCCATCTGAGCGCCGAGCAGAAGCGCACCATCTTCACCGAAGAGATCAGGCCCCGTCTGGGCTAGGAGGACAACCGTCATGACAGAGGACCCGGTCCTCCCCGCCGCCCGCGAGGCCGGTGCCGACGCGGCGCCGGAGCGCCTGCTCGAAGTCTCGGGGCTGGTCAAGCACTTCCCGGTCAAGGGCGGCTTCCCCGTCAAACGGACCGTCGGCGCCGTCCAGGCCGTCGACGGACTGGACCTGACCGTGCGCGCGGGCGAGAGCTTCGGCCTGGTCGGCGAGTCCGGCTGCGGCAAGTCGACCACCGGCCGGCTGATCACCCGCCTGCTGGAGCCCACCGCCGGAAAGATCACCTACCGCGGCCGGGACATCAGCCACGCCACGCGCAGACAGCTCGCCCCCATCCGTTCCGAAATCCAGATGATCTTCCAGGACCCGTACTCGTCGCTGAACCCGCGGCAGACGGTCGGCAAGATCATCTCCGGGCCGATGGAGATCAACGACATCAATCCCGAGGGCGGCCGGGAGAAGCGGGTCCGCGAACTGCTGGAGATCGTCGGCCTGAACCCCGAGCACTACAACCGGTTCCCGCACGAGTTCTCCGGCGGCCAGCGCCAGCGCATCGGCGTCGCCCGCGCCCTGGCCCTGGAACCCAAGCTGATCGTCGCCGACGAACCGGTCTCCGCGCTCGACGTCTCCATCCAGGCCCAGGTCGTCAACCTGCTCCAGAAGGTGCAGCGGGAACTCGGCATCGCGTTCGTGTTCATCGCGCACGACCTCGCCATCGTCCGGCACTTCTCCCAGCGCGTCGCCGTCATGTACCTCGGCAAGATCATCGAGGTGGGGGACCGCGACTCCATCTACGCCCGGCCGCGCCACCCCTACACCCACGCCCTGCTCTCCGCCGTCCCCGAGGTGACGCCGACGCAGGAGGAGGCGCCCCGGCGCGAGCGCATCCGGCTCGCCGGCGACGTACCGTCCCCCATCTCCCCGCCGTCCGGCTGCCGCTTCCGCACCCGCTGCTGGAAGGCACAGGACAAGTGCGCGGCCGAGGAGCCCCCGCTGGTCCGGCTCCTGGGCAACCGGGAGGGTCATCTGACCGCCTGCCACTTCCCGGAGGACCCGACCATCGAGGCCCGGGACGAGGACATCGTGCTGGACCCGGCCCTGACGGCGCTGGAGGAGCAGCGGACCGACTAGGAGACCGCCGCCCCGGTCCGGGTCCCGGCCGGGGCGGCGGCGGGCCGTCGCCTCCTTCTCAGTAGGTGATGGCCGGCCGGGGCCGGTCCCAGACCACGGTCGCGGCGCAGTGTCCGCCGTCGGTCCGCCGGGCGGTGAAGGTCATCGTCCGGGCGTCACGGTGCAGCGGTGCGTAGAGCGTCACCGGGGTGTCCCGGTCGAGCGTGCCGGCGGCCAGCCCGGTCGGGCCGGCGCCCGCGACCCGCACCGTGACGGACCACCGGACGGCGGCCCCGCAACCCGCCTTCAGCCGCAGGACACCGCCGAGTTCACCGGTGTCGTGGCCGGTGCGCAGGTCGAACGTGGCTCCGACGCCCTTGTCCGGTGCCGGCAGGGACCACCGCCACTGGGTCTTCGCGCAGGTGGCCGGGGGCTGGGTGCCGGCGGGGAGCGCGACGCACTCCGTGGTCACCCGGGGCGCGTCGCCGCGCACGCTGGTCGCGCCCTTCGCCAGGTCGTCCACGGACGTGAAGACGAAGCCCACCGTGGCCGCGAAGACCGTGGCCGTGCCCAGCGCGGTCAGCCGCCTGTTGTCGGCGCGGCTCGTACGCAGCCGGGAGCGCAGGCCGGTCAGTTCCTCCCGCAGCAGGACGATCCCCTTGCTGTGGCAGTCCCGGGCGACGAGGGCCCGCTCGTGCAGCAGGCGCAGCGCGCGCAGTTCCGCTGCGGGCATCGGGTGCCCCCGCCGGTCCTCGACCGCCTCGATCAGCTTGCGCACGAAGTCGTTCCAGGACGGGTGCTGGATGCCGCGCATGCTGCGGGACACGGTGGCCTTGTTGCTGCGGAAGCGGCCGACCATCCTCCCCTGGGTCAGCCCGGCTTCCTCCTTCAGGGCGTCCAGCCTTTCGGCCAGCGCCCGCACTTCGGGCAGGTCCTGTGGCTCCAGGTCCTCTCCCATCTGTCCCCCCTCCGCATTCCCCCAGGTCATGGGGGTTCCCACGAAAAAGTAACGGTTACGGATTTGACGTGACTCCCCGGCGGACGGCGACTGTGGAAGCGACCTGCCGAGCGGCGTGCGCCGCCCGTAGGAAGGAGCTTTCCGATGACCGTCCCGACCTCTCCTCCCACCCCGCGCCGGCCCCGTCCGTGGTGGCCCGCGGTCGTCAGCGGCGTCTGCGGGGGCATTGCCCGGGCCGTCGGCGCGTGGGTACTCGGGCTGTTCGATGTCGACAGCGACTGAGGTGGTTCTGCCCGCGCGTCGCGCGGCGCATTCACAGCAGCGGCCGGGCCACCGTGATGATCTCCGGGCCCGTGGAGGTGAGCGGCGCCCGGTCCCAGTCGCCGTACTGCGCCACCACCGCCAGGCCGGCCTGGGTGAGGAAACCCTCCAGTGTCGCGGCGTCCAGGAAGCGCAGCACGCTGTGCACGGGCCGCGGCGCGGGCCAGTGCGGGCCGGCGTAGGTCTCGGTGAAGCGCACCCGGCCCGGCTCCGGACCGGTGCCGCGCACCTCGTGCCACACCCGCACCGGGGTGCCGTCGGGTGCGGTGATCTCGTGGACGCGGTCCGGGGTCCACCGCTCCCAGGCGCGGGCGCCGGGGTTGCGGGTCTCGAACACGAACCGCCCGCCGTCACGCAGGGCCGCGGCGGCGGCGCGCAGGCAGACCCGGATCTCCTCGTCCGTCACCAGTTCCTGGAAGGCGTGCCCGGTCATCACGACGAGGTCGAACTCCGCCCGCCAGTGCCGCACCCGCACATCACCGAGCACCCACTCGACGTCGCGGCGGGCCCGGCGCGCCCGGACCAGCATGGCCGCGGCCGGATCGAGGCCCACGAGCCGCCCCGGGTGCCCCTCGGCCCGGGCCCGGCGCAGCAGCCGCCCGGTGCCGCACCCGATGTCCAGCACGGAGCCGGCCTCCCGCACCAGCCCGAGGTAGAAGTCGTCACCCGGGCCCCACGGGTTGAGGCTGTCGTACAGCGCGGCGAGCGAGGGATCGGCAAAGGCTTGGTCCACCACCGCGGCAGTGTGACACACGGGACAGGACGGCGGGCCGTGAACCGTGTGGTTGTTGAAATCCCTTGACGAAGAAGGGAGTTGAGCGTGACCCGGACCCGAAGGCGCGGGACGTGCGAGAGGGCCCGCGCCTGGACGGGCGCGGGCCCTCGTCCCCCGGACCGGACGTTCGCGGGCTCGGGTCAATGGGCCGGTGAAAGTCCGCTCCGCAAGGGGGCGGCTGACGGAAAGGGGTGTGTCAGGCCGCCGCCTCGGGGTCCTTGGCAAGGCGCGGAGCGGGCACGGTGTCCGCGGTCTCCGGGTAGTGGCAGGCGGTCAGGTGGCCCGGCTTGTTGCCCTCCGCCCGCACCAGCGGCGGGGCCTCCGTCGCGCACTTCTCGGTCGCCTTCCAGCAGCGGGTGCGGAAGCGGCAGCCGGAGGGCGGGTTGATCGGCGACGGCACATCACCGGTCAGCCGGATGCGCTCGCGCGGCTCCTCGTCCACCGTCGCCTCGGGCACGGCGGACAGCAGGGCCCGGGTGTAGGGGTGGCGGGGGTTGCCGTACAGGTCGTCGCGGTCGGCGATCTCGACGATCTTGCCGAGGTACATGACGGCGACGCGCTGGGAGAAGTGCCGGACGATGGCGAGGTCGTGCGCGATGAACACGAACGCGATGCCGAGTTCCCGCTGCACCTTCTGGAGCAGGTTGACGACCTGGGCCTGGATGGAGACGTCGAGCGCGGAGACCGGTTCGTCGGCGACGATCAGCTTGGGTTCCAGGGCCAGGGCGCGGGCGACGCCGATGCGCTGGCGCTGGCCGCCGGAGAACTCGTGCGGGAACCGGTTGTAGTGCTCGGGGTTCAGGCCGACGATCTCCAGCAGTTCGCGGACCCGCTTCTCCCGGCCGCCCTCGGGATTGATGTCGTTGATCTCCATCGGCCCGGAGATGATCTTGCCGACCGTCTGCCGCGGGTTCAGCGAGGCGTAGGGGTCCTGGAAGATCATCTGGATCTCGGAGCGGATCGGTGCAAGATCCCGGCGGCCGGCATGCGTGATGTCCTGGCCGCGGTAGGTGATCTTGCCGCCGGTCGGCTCCAGCAGGCGGGTGATCAGCCGGCCGGTGGTCGACTTGCCGCAGCCGGACTCGCCGACCAGACCGAGGCTCTCGCCCTCGGCGACCTGGAAGTCCAGCCCGTCGACGGCCTGGACGGCGCCGACGGTCCGCTTGATGGGAAAGCCGCCCTTGATCGGGAAGTGCTTGGTGAGCCCGGAGACGTCCAGGAGGGGGGTGGTGCTGCTCATGGTGGTGAAGTCCCGTCTGAAGACCGTCAGTGGGTGCGGGCCGCGACGTAGTCGGAGAACAACTCGCGCTTCTGTTCCGGTGTCAGATGGCAGGCGGCGGCCCGGCCGTCCACGAACTCCAGCGCGGGCGACTCACCGGAGCACCGCCCGCCGGCCACCTTGTCGGCGAACGCGCACCGGGGGTGGAAGCGGCAGCCGGACGGCGGGTTGAGCAGGGAGGGCGGCGAGCCCGGGATCGGCGACAGCGGTACGTCGACCGGCCCGTCCAGGCTCGGCATCGAGCCGAGCAGTCCCAGCGTGTACGGGTGCTGCGGGCTCTGGAGCACTTCCTTCTTGGTGCCGCGCTCCACGCACCGGCCGCCGTACATCACCAGCACGTCGTCCGCGATGTCCGCGATGACGCCCAGGTCGTGCGTGATGAAGATGATCGCGGTGCCGAACTCCTGCTGGAGGTCCTTCAGCAGGTCCATGATCTGCGCCTGGACCGTCACGTCGAGGGCCGTGGTCGGCTCGTCGGCGATCAGCAGCTCGGGGTCGCAGACCAGCGCCATGGCGATCATCGCGCGCTGGCGCATACCGCCGGAGAACTGGTGCGGATAGTCGTCCACCCGGACGTCGGGCTGCGGGATGCCGACCCGGCGGAGCATCTCCACCGAGCGCTCCCGGGCCTCCTTCTTGGAGCAGCCGGTGTGCTTGCGGTAGGTCTCGCCGATCTGCGCGCCGATGGTGTGGTACGGCGACAGCGAGGCCAGCGCGTCCTGGAAGATCATCGACATCTTGTTGCCGCGGAGCTGCTCCAGCTCCTTCTCGGTGGCGGTGGTCAGCTCCTTGCCGTCGAGCAGGATCTCGCCGTCGAGGGCGGTGTTGCGCGGGTCGTGCAGGCCGAGGACCGCCATGTTGGTGACGGACTTGCCGGAGCCGGACTCGCCGACGATGCCGAGGGTCTTGCCCTTCTCCAGGTCGAAGGAGAGCCCGTCGACGGCCTTGACGATGCCGTCCTCGGTGGAGAAGTGCACCTTGAGGTCGCGGACGGAGAGGAAGGGGGTGCTCATGGGTCTCTCCTTATGCGAGGCGCACGCGCGGGTCGATCAGGGCGTACACGGCGTCCACGAGGATGTTGAAGACGACGATCGCGGCGGCCGCGACCATGATGACACCCAGCAGGATCGGCAGGTCGTTGGTGCCGACCGCCTTCACCGAGAGCATGCCGAGACCCTGGAGGCTGAAGGTCGACTCGGTGATGATCGCGCCGCCGAGCAGCACACCGAGGTCGAGGCCGAAGATGGTGACGATCGGGCCCATGGCGCCGCGCCAGGCGAACCGGAAGAACACCGTACGGCGCGACAGGCCCTTGGCACGGGCGGTGCGGACGTAGTCCTGCGTGAGCGTCTCCACCATCTGGGAGCGCGTCATACGGGTGTAGTTGGCGGTGAAGATCAGCGACAGCACCAGCCACGGCACCAGCAGGCCGGAGAACCACTTGCCCGGGTTGTCGGTGAACGGCGTGTAGCTGGCCCGGTCCAGCAGGTGCAGCTGGTCCACCAGGAGGTAGGTGGCGAGCACACCGACGACGTAGATCTGCATCGAGGACGCGATCAGCGAGGCCGAGCTGGCGATCTTGTCCAGCGCCCTGCCCTGCTTGACGGCGGCCAGCATGCCGGTGCCGACACCGAAGATCAGGAAGACCACGGCAGCGCCCAGGGACAGGGAGATCGTGGTGGGGAAGCGGTCCAGGATGGTGTCCAGCACCGGCTCACGGCTCTGGAACGAGTAACCCAGGCAGGGCGCGTCACAGTGTCCGAACGCCGCGTAGTCCCGCCCCACGAACAGGCCCTTGAGCCATTCCCAGTACTGCATGGGGAGCGGATCGGAGATGCCCAGGTTCTTCTTCACCAGTTCCAGGGTTTCCTGGGTGCAGACCTTGCCGCACGCGATGCGGGCGGGGTCGCGCGGAGCGGCGTAGAACAGGACGAACACCAGGGCGCTGATGATCAGCAGAATCACCGCGGCGCCGAGGATCCGGCGGATGAGGAAGCGGAACATGGCAGTTGGGATTTCCTGACGGATGCCGTAGGGGGAAGAGACGGCGGGGCGGCACCGGGGCCGCCCCGCCTAAGGGGCCGTACGTCAGGCCTTGACGAAGGTCTTGTACAGCAGCGTGGCGGAGAAGTTCGGGTCGAACTGCGCGCCGCCGACCTTGTTCCCGTAGACGTAGAAGCGACGCTGGTACGTCTCCGGGATCATCGGGGCGACCTCCTCCATGATCCGCTTGTCGAGCGCGGCCCAGGCCTTGCCGGCCTCCTCCTGGTCCGGGATGACCGCGTTCTTCTTGATGCCCTCGTTGATCCAGGCAACGTTGGTCTGCGAGACGTTGTTCTTGCCGTCGCCGATGGCCTCGCCGTCGAGCAGCGGCTGGATCATCGTGAACGCGGTCGGCCAGTCCGGGGACCAGCCGCCCCACATCACGTCGTAGCTGTTGTCGATCTGCTGGACCTGGTCGTAGTACGCCGTGGAGTCCAGCGGCTTGATCACCGGGGTGAAGCCGGCCGCCTTCAGCGCGTTCTCGATGACGACCTTGGTCTTGTTGTAGGTCGGGTCGTTCGGGAAGGCGTAGACGATCTTCTGGCCTTCCTTGCCGGCCTCCTTCAGCAGCTTCTTCGCGGCCTCCGGGTCGCCCTGCGGCTTCTTCAGCTTGTTGTACACATCGGTCTTCTGGTAGCCGATGATGTCGGGGCTGAGGACCGAGGTGGCGAAGTCGCCGGCCGACGGGCCGCCGTAGATCTGCCGGATCTGCTGGAGCGGCCAGGCGTGGATCAGGGCCTGGCGGACCTTCAGGTCGGTGACGCGCTTGGTGTTGATCCAGTAGAAGTAGGTGCCGGTGAGCAGGCCGTTGAAGGTGCGCTTCTTCAGGTCCGGGTCCGTGAGGACCTTCTGGATGCGCTCCGCCGGGACGCCCTTGTAGATGGAGACGGCGTAGGCGTCGTTGCCCTGCGAGGCGATGAGGCGGTCGACGCCGTCCAGCGTCTCGACACCGAAGCGGAACTCGAAGCTGTCCGGGTAGGCGTTGCGGATCGGGTCGGTCTTCGGGTCCCAGTGCTTGTTGCGGACCAGCACCATCGACTTGTCGGTGGTGTGCGCCTTGACCATGTACGGGCCGGAGGCGACGGGCTTCTTGTCGTACTTCTCCTTGGTGTCCAGCTTCGCCGGCACCGGGGCGTAGGAGTGCATCGCCAGGGTGAAGTTGAAGTCCGGCTTGGCCTCGGCCAGCTTGAAGGTGATCGTCCGCTTCGCCTTGTCGGTGACGATCGAGTCGAGGTGCTTGCCCTTGTACGGGCCCTCGTACGTGTCACGCCACTTGCCGGCCTTGCCGGTCAGCGCCCGCTGGACGTAGTCGGCGCCCTCGGTGATGAACGTCGCCCAGGCGCGCTCGATGCCGTGGCGGACGTCCTCGACGGTCAGCTCGCTGCCGTCCTCCCACTTCAGACCCTCCTTCAGCGTGAAGGTCCAGGTCTTGTTGTCGGCAGAGGCGGTGCCGGTGTCGGTGGCCAGGTCGCCGACCAGCTTCTGCTTGCCGGAGGCGTCGATCTTGTAGCCGGTCAGGCAGCGGTGCAGCACGTTCGCGACCGTGGAGTTGTACGCGTAGTAGATGCGCTGCGGGTCCAGGTGCGAGAAGTCGTCCGGCGCCAGGCCGTAGATCGTCCCGCCCTTCTTCGCGCCGGGGACCTCCGGGGCCGGGCCGGTGGAGTCGGCCTGGGTGCCGACGGTGACCTTGGCGCCGGTGTACTCGGTGGCGCCGGCCTTCGAGGTGCTGCCGCCGCCGCCCCCGTCACCGCTGCTGCACGCGGACAGCAGCGTCGAGCCCGCGGCCGCGACAGAGGTGGCGATCAGGAAGTTTCTGCGGGAAAAGGACATGGCTGGCCTGTTCTGCTGGAGGAAAGAAGTGGTGCTGGAACCCCGGCCGGGCCCCGTCGCCGTGGCCGGGGATGGAGTTCAGCGCTTGGTCTTGGGGTCCAGGGCGTCGCGGACCGAGTCACCGAGGAGGTTGAAGGCGACGACGAAGAGCACCATCGACAGACCCGGGAAGAGCATGAACGTGATGTCGTCCTGGTACACCTTGGCGCCGTTCTGGATCATCACGCCCCAGTCGGGGGTGGGGTCCGTCAGGCCGACGCCGACGAAGGCGAGGCCCGCCTCCGCCGTCACGTACGCGGGCAGCATGAGCGTCGCCTGGATGAGGATCGGCGTCCACAGGTTCGGCAGCAGTTCCTTGAAGATGATCCGCGCCGGGGAGGCGCCGGTGACCTTGGCCGCCTCGACGAACTCCCGCTCGCGCAGGGCGAGCACCTCGCCGCGCAGCAGTCGGGCGATGGAGGCCCAGCCGAAGGCCGTCATCACGAGGATGAGGCTGGTGACGGTCAGCCAGACCGGGGTGTTCTCCTCCGGCGAGACGAAGATCGCCAGCACCACGGGCCAGAAGGCGATGAAGAAGAGCGTCTGCGGGAACGCCAGCAGGATGTCGATCACCCGGCCGACGAAGTAGTCCGTCTTGCCGCCGAGGTAGCCGGCGGTGACGCCGATGACGATGCCGAGCAGGGTCGTCAGCAGGGCGGCCGCGGTCGCGATCAGCAGCGAGTTGCGGATGGCGTAGAGCAGGAAGGTGAAGACGTCCCGGCCGAGCTGCGGCTCGATGCCGAACCAGAAGTCGGAGCTGATGCCGCCGTTGGGCTTGACCGGGTAGTTGAACTCGTTCAGCAGGCCCGGGATGTTCATGCCGTAGGTGGTGTACGGGTCCTTGCCGTACACCTTGGCGATGAGCGGGGCCAGGATGCCGACGACGAAGAAGAAGATCACCACGAAGGCGGATATGACGCCCGTCCGGTCCCGCTTGAAGCGGATCCAGGCCAGCCGTCCCGGAGATCGGCTTTCGCTGCCCTGGGGGATGCCGGGCTTCGCCGATGAGGCGCTGTCTTCGTCGGTCACCTCGAGAGGGGCGGCCGGGGAAGGGGTTGCGGGGGTCATGATGCTCCGTGCCTTGTGGGTCAAGGCTCCGCAGGGCGCTCCCCTACGGGCTACGCCGGACTTTTTCAACGCAATTCATTCAAGGTCAATAAATTCTCGGCCGCCTTGGTTTTCTCTTTACCTTCTTTACTCTGCCTTGATCGTTCCGTAGCTACGCGGGTAGCGCGCCGTAATCAATCCGTGCTTCACATCGGACTAATCGCGCGAAACGGGCAAGGCGTTCGATATGCGGACGGTGGAGTGTCGACATGCGTACATCACCCCGTCCCAATCCAACGTTTCGGCATCGTTACGCGTAGATCTATTGCGCTCGATGGTCAAGATCATCGGTGGCCGGGGGAGGGGTGCCTGCATTCGGATGACGTGTCCCCCCAAAGGCCGCCTTTTCGGGCGGTAGGCGGGAGCCGTGCGCGGTATGTCTCCCTATCGACCGGTACTCGTTTCCAGGCGCAGGAGGAGGCACGCCATGCGGCGCAGCACGCACGCCCGATGGGCCACCGGCGCGGCGGCGCTGGTGCTGGTGTCCGCCGCCGCGGGCTGCGGGAGCGTCGGCGCGGGCGGCAACGGCGGCGCGGTGCTCAGCTCCTCCTGGGGCGATCCGCAGAACCCGCTGGAGCCGGCCAACACCAACGAGGTGCAGGGCGGCAAGGTCCTCGACATGATCTTCCGGGGCCTGAAGCGGTACGACCCGAGGACGGGCGAGGCCCGCGACTGGCTGGCCCGCTCCATCGAGACCCGGGACTCGCGGAACTTCACCGTCCGTCTCCGGCGCGGCTGGTCCTTCTCGAATGGCGAGAAAGTGACCGCCCGTTCCTTCGTGGACGCCTGGAACTACGGGGCGAGCCTGCGCAACAACCAGAAGAACGCCTACTTCTTCGGCTACATCGACGGCTACGACCAGGTCCACCCCGCCGCCGGCCGCCAGCGCGCCGACACCCTCAGCGGACTGAAGGTGCTGGACGACCACACCTTCACCGTCCGGCTCAACCAGAAGTTCTCCGGCTTCCCCGACACCCTCGGCTACGCGGCCTTCGCCCCGCTGCCGCGCGCCTTCTTCACCGACCACGCGGCCTGGGTGCGCAAGCCGGTCGGCAACGGCCCCTACGCCATCGCGTCCTATACCAGGGGCTCGCAGATGTACCTGAGGAGGTGGGACGGCTACCCCGGCCCGGACAAGGCCCGCAACGACGGCGTCACCCTCCTGGTGTACACCGACAGCAACACCGCCTACACCGACCTCCTGGCCGGCAACCTCGACCTCGCCGACGACATCCCCGCCGCCCAGCTGAAGAACGTCCGCGGCGACCTGGGCGACCGCTACCTCAACACCCCCGCGGGCATCCTCCAGACCCTGGCCTTCCCCTCGTACGACAAGGCCTGGAGCGGACCCGGCGCGGAGAAGGTCCGCACCGGGCTGTCCATGGCGATCGACCGCCGGCAGATCACCGGCACGATCTTCCGCGGGACCCGCACCCCGGCCACCGACTGGACCTCACCGGTGCTCGGCGCGGCCGGCGGCTACAAGAAGGGACTGTGCGGCCGCGCCTGCGACTACGACCCCGGCCGCGCCCGCGAGCTGATCGAGGAAGGCGGCGGCATCCCCGGCGGCCGGCTCACCCTCACCTACAACGCGGACTCCGGCTCGCACCGGCAGTGGGTCGACGCGGTGTGCAACTCCATCAACAACGCGCTGCGCGACGAACGGGCCTGCGTCGGCAACCCGGTCGGCACCTTCGCCGACTTCCGCGAACAACTCGGCCGGCACCGGATGACCGGCCCGTTCCGGGCGGGCTGGCAGATGGACTACCCGCTCATCCAGAACTTCCTCCAGCCCCTCTACTACACCGGCGCCTCCTCCAACGACGGCGCCTGGTCGAACGAGGACTTCGACCGGCTGGTCGACCGCGCCAACGCCGAGACCGACCCCGCCCGTTCCGTCGCCCTCTTCCAGCGGGCCGAGGAGGTCGTCCGGGACCACATGGCCGCCATCCCGCTGTGGTACCAGAACGGCAACGCCGGCTACTCCGAGCGGCTGTCCCACGTGGCGCTCAACCCCTTCAGCGTCCCGGTCTACAACGAGATCAGGGTCGGCTGAGCCCATGGGACGCCATGTCCTGCGCCGGCTGCTCCAGATGATCCCGGTGTTCGTCGGCGCCACGCTGCTGATCTTCCTGATGGTCAACGTGATGGGCGATCCCGTCGCCGGGCTGTGCGGGGAGCGGGCCTGCGATCCGGCGACCGCGGCCCGGCTCCGCCGGGAGTTCGGCCTCGACCAGCCGGTGTGGCGGCAGTACCTCACCTACATGGGCAAGGTCTTCACCGGCGACTTCGGTACGGCGTTCAACGGGCAGCCGGTCACCGAGCTGATGGCGTCGGCGTTCCCGGTCACCGTCCGGCTGACGGTCGTGGCCGTCCTCTTCGAGGTGGTCGTCGGCGTCACGCTGGGCGTGGTCACCGGGCTCCGGCGCGGCCGGCCCGTGGACACCGGGGTGCTGCTGGCCACCCTGGTGGTGATCTCCGTGCCGACCTTCGTCACCGGCCTGCTGCTGCAACTGCTGTTCGGCATCAAGTGGCAGTGGATCCGGCCCTCGGTGCGCGGCGGCGGTTTCGACGAGCTGATCGTGCCCGGCCTGGTCCTCGCCTCCGTCTCGCTCGCCTACGTCACCCGGCTGACCCGGACCTCCCTCGCGGAGAACCGGCGCTCCGACTACGTCCGCACGGCCGTCGCCAAGGGCCTGCCCCGGCACCGCGTCGTCACCCGGCACCTGCTGCGCAACTCGCTCATCCCCGTGGTCACCTTCATCGGCACCGACATCGGCGCGCTGATGGGCGGCGCGATCGTCACCGAGCGGATCTTCAACATCCACGGCGTCGGCTACCAGCTCTACCAGGGCATCCTGCGCCAGAACAGCCAGACGGTCGTCGGCTTCGTGACCGTGCTGGTCCTCGTCTTCCTGGTGGCCAACCTGCTCGTCGACCTGCTGTACGCCGTACTCGACCCGAGGATCCGCCATGCCTGAACAGCACCTTGAGCCCGAGGGCGCGATCGCCGGCACCGGGATGGGCGGCGCGATGGACCTCGGCGCGAGCGAGGCCGTCACGCTGGAGGGGGCGCCGGGCGGACCCCGGGGGCCGGGGCCGGCCGGCCGGCCCCGCTCGCTGTGGTCCGACGCCTGGCGGGACCTGCGCCGCAACCCCGTCTTCCTGCTGTCGGCCCTGGTCATCTGCTTCCTGCTGCTCATCTCCCTGTGGCCCTCGCTGATCGCCTCCGGCTCGCCCCTGAGCTGCGACCTGGCCAGGTCCCAGGACGGCCCAGCCCCCGGCGCCCCCTTCGGCTACGACGGCCAGGGCTGCAACGTCTACACGCGCACCGTCCACGGCGCCCGTACGTCCGTCACGGTCGGCCTGTGCGCCACGCTCGGGGTGGCCCTGCTCGGGTCGGTGCTCGGCGGGCTCGCGGGCTACTTCGGCGGGGTCTGGGACGCGCTGCTGTCCCGGCTGACCGACATCTTCTTCGCCATCCCGGTCGTCCTCGGCGGACTGGTCCTGCTGTCCGTGGTCGCCTCCACGACGGTCTGGCCGGTCGTCGGGTTCATGGTGCTGCTGGGCTGGCCGCAGATCTCCCGGATCGCGCGCGGCTCGGTCATCACCGTCAAGCAGAACGACTACGTCCAGGCCGCCCGCGCCCTCGGCGCCTCCGACACCCGGATCCTGCTCAGGCACATCGCTCCGAACGCGGTGGCGCCCGTCATCGTCGTCGCGACCATCGCGCTCGGCACCTACATCGCCCTGGAGGCGACCCTCTCCTACCTCGGCGTCGGCCTGAGGCCCCCCAGCGTCTCCTGGGGCATCGACATCTCCGCCGCCTCCCCCTTCATCCGCAACGCCCCGCACGCCCTGCTGTGGCCCTCGGGCGCCCTGGCCGTCACGGTGCTGGCCTTCATCATGCTCGGCGACGCGGTCCGCGACGCCCTCGACCCGAAGCTGAGGTGATGGTGCCGTGCTGCTCGAAGTGCGCGACCTGCGCGTGGAGTTCCGGACCCGGGACGGGGTCGCCCGAGCCGTCGACGGGGTCGACTGCACGGTGGACGCGGGCGAGACGCTGGCCGTGCTCGGCGAGTCCGGGTCCGGCAAGTCCGTCACCGCGCAGGCCGTGATGGGCATCCTCGACACCCCGCCCGGCCGGATCACCGGCGGGCGCGTCCTGTTCCAGGGGCGGGACCTGCTGGCGCTGAAGGAGCGGGAGCGGCGCGGGATCCGCGGCGCCGCCATGGCGATGATCTTCCAGGACGCGCTGTCGGCCCTCAACCCGGTGCTCACCGTCGGGGACCAGCTCGGCGAGATGTTCGTGGTGCACCGGGGGATGTCCCGCAGGGACGCGCGGGCCCGGGCGGTGGAGCTGATGGACCGGGTGCGCATCCCGGCGGCGGCCCAGCGGGTGCGCGACTACCCGCACCAGTTCTCCGGCGGTATGCGCCAGCGCGTCATGATCGCGATGGCGCTGGCGCTGCGGCCGGCGCTCGTCATCGCCGACGAGCCCACCACCGCCCTGGACGTCACGGTCCAGGCCCAGGTCATGGACCTGCTCGCGGAGCTGCGCCGCGAGTACCGCATGGGACTGATCCTGATCACCCACGACCTCGGCGTCGTCGCGGACGTCGCCGACCGGATCGCGGTGATGTACGCCGGGAGGATCGTCGAGTCCGCGCCCGTGCGCGACCTCTACCGGGCCCCGGCCCACCCCTACACCCGCGGCCTGCTCGACTCCGTGCCCCGCCTGGACCGCAAGGGCCGGGAGCTGTACGCCATCAAGGGCCTGCCGCCGAACCTCACGCGCGTCCCGCCCGGCTGCTCCTTCCACCCGCGCTGCCCGATGGCCCGGGAGGTGTGCCGTACCGACGTGCCCCCGCTGTACGAGGTGCCCGGCGGCCGGGGCAGCGCCTGCCACTTCTGGAGGGAGTGCCTCGGTGGCTGAGCCGATCCTGGAGGCGACCGGTCTGGTCAAGCACTACCCCCTCACCCGGGGCGTGCTCCGGCGCCGGCAGAGCGGCGCGGTGAAGGCGGTCGACGGCGTCGACTTCGCGCTCGGCCGCGGCGAGACGCTCGGCCTGGTCGGCGAGTCGGGGTGCGGCAAGTCGACGGTGGCCCGGCTGCTGTGCCATCTGGAGCGCCCGACGGCCGGCACCGTCAGGTTCAAGGGCGAGGACGTCACCGGGCTGTCCGGCCGGGCGCTGAAGGCCGTGCGCCGCAGCATCCAGATGGTCTTCCAGGACCCCTACACCTCGCTCAACCCCCGGATGACGGTCGGGGACATCGTCGGGGAGCCGTACGAGATCCACCCTGAGGTGGCCCCGAAGGGCGACCGGCGGCGCCGGGTGCGGGAGCTGCTGGACGTGGTCGGGCTCGACCCGGAGTACGCGAACCGCTACCCGCACCAGTTCTCCGGCGGACAGCGCCAGCGCATCGGCATCGCCCGGGCGCTGGCGCTGCGGCCCGAGGTCGTGGTCGCCGACGAGCCGGTGTCCGCCCTCGACGTCTCGGTCCAGGCCCAGGTGGTCAACCTGCTGGCCCGGCTCCAGGCGGAGTTCGGCCTCGCGTACGTCTTCATCGCGCACGACCTGTCGGTGGTGCGGCACCTCTCGGACCGGGTCGGGGTGATGTACCTGGGCCGGATCGTGGAGAGCGGACCCGGCGACGCGATCTACGACCACCCGACCCACCCCTACACCCAGGCCCTGCTCTCCGCCGTGCCCGTGCCCGACCCGGCCGCCCGCGACCGGCGCGAGCGGATCATCCTCACCGGGGACGTGCCCTCGCCGACGGCCGTGCCCTCCGGGTGCCGCTTCCGCACCCGCTGCTGGAAGGCGCGCGAGCGGTGCGCGCGGGAGGTGCCGGCGCTGGCGGTGCCGGCCGCGTTCCGGGACGCTCCCGGGCCCGTGGCCCACCCGTCGGCCTGTCACTTCGCCGAGGAGGCCGGGCCGGCCGGGGGCTCCGCGCCGGGAGCGGTTCCGCCCGGGGAGCCTTGAGGGAACGGGAACGGGAACGGGCCGGGGTGACAAGGTGCACCCCGGCCCGTTTACGGCACCCGCACGGCCGTACGCAGTTCAGGCTGCCGTGTCCGTATATCGGTACCGCTTCCGCGAAGTTGCCTGTGTGTTACGGGTGTTCACGGGCGCCTCACCGGAGGCAGGGAGCGCCGGAGGAAGTCCAGCTGGAGGCGGAGCAGGTTCTCGGCGACGGTCTCCTGCGGGGTCATGTGGGTGACCCCGGACAGCGGCAGCACCTCGTGCGGCCGGCCGGCGGCCAGCAGCGCGGAGGACAGCCGCAGCGAGTGGGCGACCACGACGTTGTCGTCCGCCAG
Organism: Streptomyces sp. SCL15-4; assembly: GCF_033366695.1. Classification (NCBI taxonomy): domain Bacteria; kingdom Bacillati; phylum Actinomycetota; class Actinomycetes; order Kitasatosporales; family Streptomycetaceae; genus Streptomyces; species Streptomyces sp. SCL15-4. The sequence continues at coordinate 3,177,757 of NZ_JAOBTQ010000001.1, read as the reverse complement.
GCCGTGGATCACCATCATCGGGCGGTGCGGCGCGGCCGGGTCGACCAGGCCCGTGTCGTCGATCACCGAGTTGCGGCGGTAGACCTCCGGCTGCTCGCCCGGGTCGCCGAGGTAGCGCTCCTGGTAGTGGGTGTCGTAGAGCCTGAGGTCGGTGACGGGCGCGCCGACCACCGCCGCGTGGAAGACGTCCGGGCGGCGCAGCACCGCCAGCGCCGCCAGATAGCCGCCGAAGGACCAGCCCCGGATCGCCACCCGGTCCAGGTCCAGCGGGTACCGCTCGGCGAGCGCGTGCAGCGCGTCGACCTGGTCCTGGAGCACCACCGCCGCCACGTCGTCCCGGATCGCCTTCTCCCAGCCCGGAGAGCGGCCCGGGGTGCCCCGGCCGTCGGCGACGATCACCGCGAAACCCTGGTCGGCGAACCACTGCGAGGTGAGGTGGGCGTTGTGCGCGGCCACCACCCGCTGGCCGTGCGGACCGCCGTAGGGGTCGAGGAGGACCGGCAGGGGAGTGTCACCGGGGTAGTCCCGAGGCATAAGCACGGCGCATGGGATTCGGCGTGCGCCCCCCTCGGTGAGCGTCACCCGCACCGGCAGGCCCGGGTCCTCGGCGAACGACCGGACCGTGGCCGCCGGCTTCCCGTCGCACAGCACCCGGACCCGGCTGCCGGGCCGGTCCAGGGCCGCGGACACCAGGACGGTGACGCCCGCGGAGCGCACCGCCGCGTGCACACCGGGCTCCTCCGACACGCGTTCCACACCCAACTCGTTCACCCTGTACACGTGAACTTCGCCAATTTCCGGCTCCGCGGCCTCCGGACCGGAAGAGGCGGAAACCAATACGTCACGCGAACCCACGTCCAGAACCGCACGAATGTGCAACTGCCCGCTGGTCAGCGGCCGTTCGCCGACCGTCAGCACCCGTGCGCCGCCCTCGTCCGCGATGCGGACAAGCTGCCCGGAGGGGCTCCAGCAGGGCACACCGGCGAAAAGTTCCAGCCAATCTGGGTCCTCGTCGGCGTGCACCATCCGCGTGGCCCCGGAATCCGGGTCCGCGGCCAGGAACAGCTGGCTGCGCTGGTCCCGCGCCTGCACCAGCAGCAGCGGCGCACCCGCCTCTGACCAGTGCACTCGTGCCAGATACGGATAGCGCGCCCGGTCCCAGAGGACCTCCGTGCGGCTCCCGTCCAGGCCGTAGACGAACAGCTGTACGTCCGCGTTGGGGGTGCCCGCCGCCGGGTAGCGGATGTTGTGTGGCTCACGTTCCGGTCGGGCCGGATCGGCGATCCACCACCTCTGTACCGGCGTGTCGTCCACGCGCGCCACGAGCAGCCGGTCCGACGTCGGAGCCCACCAGAAGCCCCGCGAACGCGCCATCTCCTCGGCCGCGACGAACTCCGCGAGCCCGTAGGAGACCTCCGCCGACTCCGGCTCGGCCAGCGCCCGGTCGCCGTCCCCCTCGGCGCCCACCACCCGCAGCGCGCCTCCGCAGACGTAGGCGACATGCCGTCCGTCCGGAGCCGGACGAGGGTCGATCACCGGCCCCGGCACGGTCAGCTCGCGCGCCGTCCCGGCCCGCAGCTCCGCCGTGAAAAGCCGCCCTGACAAGGCGAAGGACGCCAACTCCACGGAAGTGTCGGTGGCATAACCGACGATGCCGGCACCGCCCTCGCGGCTCCGTTCGCGGCGGGCCCGCTCCTCGGCCGACAGCTCTTCGCGGGCGCCCCCGAGCAGCGCCGCGGGATCGGCCGCCAGGCGCTCGGTGCCGCCCGGAAGATCCAGAACCCACAGGGAGTTGGCCCGGTCGGTGCCCGAGCCGGAACGCAGGAACGCGACACGCGTGCCGTCGGGCGCCACCGTGAACGCGCGCGGCGCGCCGAGCGTGAACCGCTGCGTCCGGGCGTGCCGGCGGGGGAAGGAGTCAGCCTCGTTCGTCATACCCCGACCATATTGGCCATGCGCCCCCTTGTGCGGCTGTGCGCCGAGCGATGCGCGCACACGGATAGTTATGATCACTACCGCTGTGTGGGTATGAACCCGCTTGCTCCTGCATGGATTTGCTCAACTGATCTGGAACCCGCCGCGTCCCTGGGATCTTTGGAGGTGAGCCGCCGTGGCACTCTCGATTTCGGCGGTGGTGCTGCTGGCGATCATCGTCTTCCTGCTGATCAAGAAGTCAGGGCTGAAGGGCGGCCATGCCGTCGTCTGCATCCTGCTCGGCTTCTATCTCGCCTCCTCGACCATCGCGCCCACGATCAGAGAGCTGACGACCAACGTCGCCGGCATGATCGGCAGCATCAAGTTCTGACGGGCCGGTGTCGCCGGGAGGCGGTGCGGTGACCTCGTAGGGTGGTGCCATGACGGAACTGCCCGCGCGGCGTCTGCTGCTGGTGCACGCGCACCCGGACGACGAGTCGATCAACAACGGCGCGACCATGGCCAGGTACGCGGCCGAGGGCGTGCACGTGACCCTGGTCACCTGCACCCTGGGCGAGCGCGGCGAGGTCATCCCGCCGCCGCTGCGGCATCTGACGGGCGCCGCGCTGGGCACGCACCGGCGCGGCGAGCTGGGCGCGGCCCTCGCCGCGCTCGGCGTCACCGACGGCCGGCTGCTCGGCGGCGCCGGGCGCTACGGCGACTCCGGGATGACCGGCACGGCCGACAACGACGACCCCGGCTGTTTCTGGCAGGCCGACGTGGACGAGGCCGCCGGCCACCTCGCCGACGTGATCCTCCAGGTCCGCCCGCAGGTCCTCGTGACCTACGACGACAACGGCGGCTACGGCCACCCGGACCACGTCCAGGCCCACCGCGTCGCCATGCGCGCCGTCGACCTCGCGGCCGGGCGCGGCCACCGCGTCGCCAAGGTCTACTGGAACCGCGTCCCGCGCTCCGTCGCCGAGGCCGCCTTCGCCCGCCTCCAGGACGAGCTGGACACCCTGCCGTTCGACAAGAGCGCTGCCGTGGCCGACGTGCCCGGCGTGGTCGACGACGAGCGGATCACCACCGCGGTCGACGGCACCGCGTACGCCGCCGCCAAGGCCGCCGCGATGCGCGCCCACGCCACCCAGGTCGAGGTCGCCGAGCCGTACTTCGCGCTCTCCAACGCCCTCGCCCAGCCCCTGTTCACCACCGAGTACTACGAATTGGTGCGCGGCACGGGCGAGCGCGGCGAGACCGACCTCTTCGCGGGCGTCGAGACCGCCGGCGGCGAGGAGGCGTCATGAGCGCCGGCGGACCGGGCTCGCCGCTCGCCCGGCCGCTGCGCCCGCCCACGCCCGGCCGGGCCGCCGCCCTCACCGGCCTGTTCCTGCTCGGCGCGGTCGTGGCCGTGGCCGGCGCCCTGCTGCAAGGCGCCTGGTTCCCCGGCGGGCTGCTGCTCGCCCTCGCCGGCGCCGCCGGCCTCTTCCTCGGCGGCGCGTACGCCACCCGCGGCCGTGGCGGCGCGGTCGCGCCGGCCGCGGGCTGGATCGTCGCCGTCGTGCTGCTCACCACCGCGCGCCCGGAAGGCGACTTCCTGTTCGGCGCGGGCGCCGGCTCCTATCTCTTCCTGCTCGGCGGCATGGCCGTGGCTGTGATCTGTGCCACCGTCGGCGCCGGACGGCAACCCGGCGGCGGCTCCGCCCGACTTGGCAAGTGACGTACCACTTCGCCGTGCCGCGCACGTGGGAGTCCGGTGTGGGTTTCCTCAGCGGTCATGGGATACGCGTCAGAAGCGGCCAGTATGGTGGTGCGCGCCGCCGAGCCGCCCGAGCAGTCAGGTCGTAAGGGCGGCGGAGCCAACCGGGAGAACCTGCCTTGAGTCGTGAAACTGACACTCCGTCCTCCGGGCCCGACGGGCGCGGCGGAGCCGCGTACCCCTCCGGCACACCGCCGTACGGGACCCCCCTGGCTTCCGACGACGGTACGGGCGCGGGCCGTTCGGGCACGCGGCCGGACGAGAAGAAGACCGAGACCACGCTGACGACCCGGATCCGGATCAACATCCCCGGGTCCCGGCCCATCCCGCCGGTCGTCGTGCGCAAGACCGTCGGGGACGGCGAGGGCGCCGGGGACGAGACGCCCACCGCCGAACCGCGGCACGCCGCCGACCGGACGCCCGCCGCCGACGGCACCGCCGAGGCCCCGGCCGAGGCCGCCGGCCAGGCGGAGGAGAAGACCAGCGACTGGTTCGCGCCCCGCAAGGCCGGCGCCCCCAAGGGCGGCCCGGGCGGCGGCACCAACGGCGCCGGGATCCCCGGCGCCTCCGCCGCCCCGGCCCCTTCCCCGGCGGGCCCCCGTGCGAGTGGTCCGGGTGTGTCCGGCGCGGCCGGTGCCACCGGCGCGCGCCCCGGCGGCCGTCCCGGCGGTGTGGTCGGCTCCATGAGCGTGCCGGGCGTCCGCTCCGGCGGCACGAACGGCAAGGGCCTGCCCGGTGCCACCGGCGGCCCCGTCGCCCCGGGCCACGGCGGCGGCACCGGTTCCTTCGACGTGACCGAGGCGCTGACCGCGGGCCCGCTGGGCGGCGGCTCCCGCCCCGGCCCCGAGTCCGGCGCCCCCGGTGCCGGCGAGTCCCGCCGCGACGATCTGCCGTACTTCTCCGAGGACCGCCCGGCCCACGGCGGCCAGGACGGCGTCGGCGCCGGACCGGCGGGCGGGAACGGACACGACGGCTACGGCGGCCCGGCGGGCGGTGCCCCCGCGCACGGCGGCGCCGGCGACTTCACCGGCCTGGGCGGCCCCGGCGGCGCCAGCGGCTTCAACGGGCCCGGCGGACAGGGCGGCCCCGGCGGGCCGCAGGGCCCGGCCGGTCCCACCGGCGGCCCGGTCACCGGCGACGGCACCCTCGTGCCGCGGCCCGGCGCGGGCAGCCCCGGCGGACGGCCCGGCGAGCCCTTCGACGGCCCCTCGGGCGCCGGCCGCACCGGCCGGGGCGCCCCGCGCAGCGCGCTCACGGACCTCACCGGCCCCGGCGCGGGCCCGGCCGGCCCGGGCGCGCACCCGGGCGGCCGTGGCCCCGGCGGCGGGCTCAGCGACGACACCGCGATCCTCACCCCGCAGAAGCCGGCCCCCGAGCCGGGCACGCCCGGCTACCGCTCCCCGGCCGCGGGCAACGTCTCCGGACAGACCGTCACCAGCGGGATGCCGGTGGTCCCCGGCGCGGGCGGCTCGCCGTTCGACGCCGCCTCGGGCGGCCCGGCGGCGCCCGCCGCGCCCAAGCCGAAGCCCGAGCCGGCCCCGGCGCCCAAGGCGGCCAAGGCGGCCAAGCCGAAGAAGAAGGGCCGCAGCAAGTTCATGCTGCTCGTCGCCGCCGTGGTCGTCGCCGCGGGCGGTGCCTACGGCGCCGGGCTGCTGATGAACCGCACCGACGTGCCCAAGGGCACCACCGTGCTCGGCGTGGACATCGGCGGCGGCACCCGCGACGACGCCGTCAAGAAGCTGGACGACGCCTTCGGCGAGCGGGTCGACAAGCCGCTGAAGCTCGCCGTCGGCGGCAAGACCGTCTCCCTCACCCCGGAGAACGCGGGCCTGCAGTTCGACTACCAGGCCACCGTCAGCGAAGCCGCGCACAGCGACTACAACCCGGTCCACGTCGTCGGCTCCCTCTTCGGGCAGAAACGTGTGGTCGCCCCGGTCATGCCGGTGGACGAGGAGAAGCTGCACGCCGCGCTCCGGCAGGCCGGCGGCGGTTCGGGCGCGGGCTCGGCCGCCGACGGCACCATCGAGTTCAAGTCCGGCAAGGCGGTGCCCGTCTACGGCAAGGCGGGCCGGGCCGTCGACGCCGACCGGTCCACCAAGGCCGTCGAACAGGCCTACCGCGCGCTGGTGGAGACGGGCAGCGCGACCCCGGTCGGCGTGCCGACCACCACCCGGCAGCCGACGGTCTCCAACGCCGAGGTCGACCGGATGATGAAGGAGTTCGCCGAGCCCGCCATGTCGGGACGGGTGTCCGTGCAGACCGACCCGGCCCACTCCGTGCCGTTCAGCCCGCAGAACTCGCTGTGGAAGTTCCTCCGGGTCACCGCGGTCGACGGCAAGCTGGTCGACAAGCCCGACCTGACCGCTCTCAAGGAGCTGTACGGCCAGGCGTTCGACGGGGTGCTCATCACCCGGGGCACCGGCAAGAAGACGCCCGTCACGCCCGAGGACGTCTACGCCGCGCTGCGCCCGGCGCTGATGAGCAGGACCAACCGGGTCGGGGTCATCGACACCGACCCCAGTTAGTCACCGCACCGGGGGCGCCTCCACCGGCGAAGGCGCCCCCGCGCCGTGCCCGTCACCCGATGCCCGTGACATCTGTCATCCGGCACTCGGGACCCACGGCACTGCCCCGGCCCCGGCCCGGGCCGCCAGCATGGGTGCCATGACGACGACAGCGGTACCGGCCGCCACCACCCCGGTGGTCGGCTTCGACCAGGTGACCAAGACGTACGGGAGCGTGCGGGCCGTGGACGGCCTCTCGCTGCGGCTGTACCCGGGCGAGACCGTCGCCCTCCTCGGCCCGAACGGGGCCGGCAAGTCCACCACCCTCGACCTGCTCCTCGGGCTGAAGAGCGCCGACAGCGGCTCGGTCAGCCTGTTCGGCACCAGTCCCCGCGAGGCCATCGTGGCCGGCCGGGTCGGGGCCATGCTGCAGAGCGGCGGGCTGATGGACGGGGTCGGCGTCGCCGAACTGGTCGGGCTGGCCTGCTCCCTGCACCCGCGGCCGTACCCGGTCGCCGACGTGCTGGCGCGCGCGGGCATCACCAAGATCGCCGACCGCAAGGTCGACAAGCTGTCCGGCGGCCAGGCGCAGCGGGTCCGGTTCGCCCTCGCCACCGCCGGCGACAGCGACCTGATCATCCTGGACGAGCCGACCACCGGCATGGACGTCTCCGCCCGCCAGGCGTTCTGGGCCACCATGCGCGAGCAGGCCGACCAGGGCCGTACGGTGCTGTTCGCCACCCACTACCTGGAAGAGGCCGACGCCATCGCCGACCGGGTCCTGGTGCTGCACCGGGGCCGGCTGCTGGCCGACGGCACCGCCGCCGAGATCAAGGCCAGGGCGGGCGCCCGCCGCGTCTCCTTCGACCTGGCCGGAGCGATCGACGACAGCGCCCTGCGCGCCCTGCCGTCCGTCACCCGGATCGACGTCGCGGGCCAGACCGTCCGCATCCAGTCCGCCGACGCCGACGCCACCGTGCACGCCCTGTACGGCCTCGGCCTCTACCCCCGCAACCTCGAAGTCGCCGGCCTCGGTCTGGAGCAGGCGTTCGTGGCCATCACCGCCGCCGAGGAGGCGAAGCAGCAGTGAACAGCCTGATCAGACTGGAACTCATCCGCGTCCTGCGCAACCGCAAGTTCCTGTTCTTCTCCGTGATCTACCCTTCGGCCCTGTTCCTGCTGATCGCGGGCAACGCCGACAGCCACACCGAACTCGACGGCACGGGCCTGACCCTGCCGACATACATGATGGTCTCCATGGCCTCCTTCGGCGCCCTGACCGCCGTCCTGATGGGCAACAGCGAGCGCATCGCCAAGGAGCGCGAGAGCGGGTGGGTACGGCAGCTGCGGCTGACCACGCTGCCCGGGCGCGGCTACGTCCTCGCCAAGACCGCCGCCGCGGCCGTGGTCAGCCTGCCGTCCATCGTGACCGTCTTCGTGGTCGCCGCCGCGGTGAAGGGCGTACGCCTCGACGCCTGGCAGTGGCTCGCCCTCAGCGCCGCCATCTGGGCCGGCAGCCTGGTCTTCGCCGCGCTCGGCGTCGCCCTCGGCTACCTCGCCAGCGGTGACGCGGTCCGCCCGATCACCATGATCACCTACTTCGTGCTGTCCATGCTCGGCGGCCTGTGGATGCCCACCACCACCTTCCCGCGGTGGCTCCAGGACATCGCCGAGTGGCTGCCCACCCACGCGTACGCTGCCCTGGGACGGGCCATCGAACAGAGCCAGGCCCCGCACGCGAAGGACATCGCCGTGCTCGTCGTCTCCTTCGTCCTGTTCGCGGGCGGCGCGGCCTGGCTGTACCGGAAGGACACGCTGAAGGCGTGAACGGCACGACGACGGACGACCGGGACGGCACCACGGCGCGGCACATCCCCCTGGGCCGGCCGCCCACCAGCCGGCGCGACCTGCTGGTCAAGGCGCTGTGGATCGGGGTCTGGCTGGTCTTCCTCAGCTCGCCGGTCGAGGACCTGGCCGGCGGCGGCCACTCCACCGCCGCCACCGTGGCGGGCTCGTGCGGCCTCGCCGTGTTCGTCGCGGTCTACCTGGCGATGGTCTTCCGCAACATGGGCCGGCCGTTCCCGCCCCGTGCCGTGCTCGGCCTGGGCGGGGTCCTCGGCGTGCTCGCCACCGTCCTGGCCTGCACCCTCGGCAGCGCCTGGCTGGGCCTGTTCGTCTACCTGGCGGTCGCCTTCGGCGCCACCCTGCCGCTGCGCGCCGCCTACTGGGCCGTCCCGGCCTCCGCCCTGGTGATGTACCTGATCGGCCTGCGCACCGACGAGAAGCAGGCGCGCGGCCTGGTCGTCCTCGCCCTGCTCATCGGGTTCGCGATGACCGGCGTCGGCCAGCTCGTGCGCACCACCATCGAGCTGCGCAAGGCACGCGCCACCGTGGCCCACCTCGCCGCCAACGAGGAACGCCTGCGCCTCGCCCGCGACCTGCACGACCTGCTCGGCCACTCGCTGTCCCTGATCACGCTGAAGAGCGAGCTGGCCGGCCGGATGCTGCCCGGCCACCCGGAACAGGCGGCCCGGCAGGTCGCCGACATCGAACAGGTCAGCCGGCAGGCCCTGGTCGACGTCCGGGAGGCCGTCACCGGCTACCGGCGGCCCCGGCTGGCCGCCGAACTGGCCGGCGCCCAGGTCGCCCTGGCCGCCGCCGAGGTCGTCGCCGAGGTGCCCGCCGACCCCGACCTCGCCGGCGTCCCCGAGGAGGCCGAGTCCGCCCTCGCCTGGGCGCTGCGCGAGGCGGTCACCAACGTGGTCCGGCACAGCGGTGCCGACCGCTGCGCGGTAGGCCTGCTGCGCCGCGAGACGCTGGACGGGCCGGTGCTGGAACTCACCGTCGAGGACAACGGGAGCGGCGGCTCCGGCAAGGGCCCAGGCAACGGGCTGACCGGCCTGACCGAGCGGCTCGAGAAGGCCGGCGGCACCTTGCGCGCGGGCCGGGTCAAACAGGGGTTCCGGCTGGTCGCCCGCGTGCGGGCCACGCCCGCGCCCGACGTAGGATCCGGGGCATGACGCGCACGATCAGGGTCCTGCTGGCCGAGGACCAGTCGATGGTCCGCGAGGCGCTGGCCGCGCTGCTCGGCCTGGAGGACGACATCGAGGTCGTCGCCCAGGCCGCGCGCGGTGACGAGGTGCTCGCCGCCGTCGGCGCGCACGGCGTGGACGTGGCGCTGCTCGACATCGAGATGCCCGGCTGCACCGGCATCGAGGCCGCAGCCCGGGTGCGCCGCGCGTACCCCGGCGTGAAGCTGGTGGTGCTCACCACCTTCGGCCGGCCCGGCTATCTGCGCAGCGCCATGGAGGCCGGCGCCGACGCCTTCCTCGTCAAGGACGCCCCGGCCGCCCAGCTCGCCGAGGCGATCCGCAAGGTGCTGGCCGGCGAGCGGGTCATCGACCCCACCCTGGCCGCCGCCGCGCTCGCCGACGGCGCCAACCCGCTCACCGAGCGCGAACGCGAGGTGCTGCGCGCGGCGGCCGACGGCTCCACCAACGCCGAACTGGCCCAGGCCCTGCACCTGTCCCAGGGCACCGTCCGCAACTACCTGTCGACGGCCATCCAGAAACTGGCGGCCCGCAACCGGGCCGAGGCGGTGCTGATCGCCCGGGAGAAGGGCTGGCTGTGAACCGCGCGCGGTGAGCGCGCCGGCCGCCTCAGTTGAGCTTGGCCCGCGCGATGCCCGCCTCCCGCCGGATCGTGCGCGCCGCCGACTCGTCCACCACCTCGATCAGATCGGCGTACGTCTCCAGCTCCCGTGCGCCCGCCGTGAACTGCCCGCGCTGCACCAGCAGCTGTCCGCGCTCATAGCGCAGCCGCGCCGGATGCGCGGGGACGAGCAGCGCCAGGTCCACGGCCCGCAGCGCCACGTCCGACCGCTCCGGCCGCGCCGCCGCCCACGCCCGCATGTTGTTCAGCACCCGCTGCACGACCTCCAGCGGCGGCGCCGGCTCCAGCAGCGAGGGGTCCGGCGGCGCGCCCGTGGCGCCCACCACCAGCAGCTCGGCGTCCGTCCCGGTCAGCACCCGGCCGCCCTCGAAGGGATCGGCCAGCACCCGCTCGGCCGCCGGGCCGAACCCGACCACGAAGTGCCCCGGCAGCGCGACCCCGTACACCGGTGCCCCGGCCCGGCGCGCGACCTCCAGCCACACCACCGACAGCAGGATCGGCAGCCCGCGCCGCCGCCGCAGCACCTCGTGCAGCAGGGAGGACTCCAGCCGGTCGTAGTCGCCGGGCGTGCCGTGGAAGCCGTGGCGGTCGCCGAGCAGCCGTCGTACCGCCTCGGCCCACGCGCGCGGGCCGTCCGGCCGGTACGGCAGCTCGCCTGCCAGCCGGTCCAGCTCCGCCTGCGCGGCGTCGAGGCCGGCGTCGTCCAGCGAGCCGTCCGTCTCGGCGCCGATCAGCAGGCACAGCGCCGACAGGTCCGGCCGCTCGGAGCGGGCCTCCTCGGCGAACCGCCGCCGCAGCTCGGCGGAGCGCTCCGGCGGTGGCGGGTACGGGGGCGGCAGGTACGGGTGACGCATGACGGATCGGGCCCTCCCATCGCGGTGCTACGGGCGTTCGCGGGCGGCCGTCTCCTCCGGCGCCCGGTAATGGTGGTAGGCGTGGTGCGGCAGGAAGCCGAGCGCGCGGTAGAGCGCCCGCGCGCCCTCGTTGTCCGCCTCCACCTGGAGCCAGGCCGCCGAGGCGCCCTCGTCCAGCGCGCGCCGGGCCAGCGCGGCCAGCACCTCGGTGGCCAGTCCCTGCCGGCGCCGGACGGGCTCCACCTCGACGGCGGCGAACCCGGCCCACCGCCCGTCCACGGCACACCGCCCGATCGCCGCGGGCGGCTCGCCGTCCCGGGCGCCGGGCACGGCCGCGAACCACACCGACGGCCCGCCGTGCAGCACCCGCAGGGCCGCCTCGCCCACGCCGGCGCGCCGGTACCGGGCGAGCCACGCCTCGTCCGCCGTCCGGGACAGGACCACACCCTCGCCGCCGGCCCGGTCCGCGACCGGCGCCAGCGCCCCGGTCCACAGCTCGGCGGTCACCTCCCGCACCCAGCCGCGCCGCTCCAGCTCCGCGCACAGCAGCTCCTGCGTGCCCTCGGCGCCGGTCGCGGTCTGCACGTAGGCGGGCAGGCCGCGCTCGCCGTACCAGCGTCGTACGGCTTCCAGGGCCGCGTCGAGTCCGGTGCCCGGGTCGCCCAGCGGCAGCACGCTGTTGGCACGCCGGGTGAACCCGGCGGCGGCCCGCAGCTCCCAGGCGCCGAGCCGCTCGCTCTCCACCGGCGGCCAGGACCGCGCGGCGATGCGCGCCAGCTCCGGATAGGAGGCGGCGGGACCCCTGCGGCGCGCCGGTGCGGCGGGAATCACTTTGCCCGCGACCAGCGCGGATTCGGGAATTCCGACACTTTCGCCGTTCCGGCGTGTGATCATGAGCACGCCACCGTCCCAGGATGTGAGAACACCCACCGTGTCAGTGAACTTCTCCGGTCCGGCACCGGGTTCGCCCAACCGCCGTACAGAGACCCGTTTCCCCACGTCAGCGGGGGTGATTCGGACCTCCAGGCGTCCTGTCGCCGAGATTTCCACCGGTCAGTTCACCCCTCCTGTTCGGATCATGCTCCGGAACGGAGATACTAGGGGCGGGCATCGACGACGCCGCGCTCCCGCGCGCCAGGCGGCGGGCCTGAGGAGGCTCGCCAGCGCCCTATCGAGGAGGAACGACAGCGTGACCTACGTCATCGCGCAGCCTTGTGTCGACGTGAAGGACAAGGCGTGCATCGAGGAGTGCCCGGTCGACTGCATCTACGAGGGCCAGCGGTCCTTGTACATCCACCCGGACGAATGCGTCGACTGTGGTGCCTGTGAGCCGGTCTGCCCGGTCGAGGCGATCTTCTACGAGGACGACGTCCCGGAGGAGTGGAAGGACTACTACAAGGCGAACGTCGAGTTCTTCGACGAGCTGGGCTCGCCCGGCGGTGCCAGCAAGCTGGGGCTGATCGAGCGCGACCACCCCTTCGTCGCCGCGCTGCCGCCGCAGGGCGAGTGACCGTCTGAGCGCCAAGCGGCCGCTACCGCGCCGCCTCGGTCCCGTACGGCCCGATCACCCGATCAGCGCCGCACGGGACCGAGGCGTTTGCCGCACCGTACGAAAGTGAGCCACTGATCGTGTCCGCAGTCTCCGACCGTCTCCCGGTCTTCCCCTGGGACAAGCTGGAGCCCTACAAGAAGACGGCCGCCGCGCACCCGGACGGCATCGTCGACCTCTCCGTCGGCACCCCGGTCGACCCGGTGCCCGAGGTGATCCAAAAGGCCCTGGCCGACGCGGCCGACTCGCCGGGCTACCCGACCGTCTGGGGCACCCCCGCCCTGCGCGACGCGATCACGGGCTGGCTGGAGCGCCGGCTGGGCGCCCGCGGGCTCACCCACCGGCATGTGCTGCCGGTCGTCGGCTCCAAGGAACTCGTGGCCTGGCTGCCGACCCAGCTCGGCCTCGGACCCCGCGACAAGGTCGCCTACCCGCGCCTGGCCTATCCCACCTACGAGGTCGGCGCCCGCCTCGCCCGCGCCGCGTACGAGGTCTACGACGACCCGCGCGACCTGGACCCGGCCGGCCTGCGGCTGCTCTGGCTGAACTCCCCGTCCAACCCGACGGGCCGGGTCCTCACCCGGCAGGAGCTGACGGACATCGTCGCCTGGGCCCGCGCCCACGACGTCCTGGTCTTCTCCGACGAGTGCTACCTGGAACTGGGCTGGGAGGCCGACCCGGTCTCGGTGCTGCACCCGGACGTCAACGGCGGTTCCCACGAGGGCATCGTCGCCGTGCACTCCCTGTCCAAGCGGTCCAACCTGGCGGGCTACCGCGCGGCCTTCATCGCCGGCGACCCGGACGTCCTCGGCCCGCTGCTGCAGATCCGCAAGCACGGCGGCATGATGACCTCCGCGCCGACCCAGGCCGCGGTCGTGGCCGCGCTCGGCGACGACACCCATGTGCGGGAGCAGCGCGAGCGCTACGCGGCCCGCCGCGAGGCCCTCCGCTCGGCCCTCCTCGCCCACGGCTTCCGCATCGAGCACAGCGAGGCCAGCCTCTACCTGTGGGCCACCCGCGACGAGTCCTGCTGGACCACGGTCGCCCGCCTGGCCGACCGGGGCATCCTGGTGGCACCGGGCGACTTCTACGGCGAGGCCGGCGCGCACCACGTCCGTGTGGCGTTCACGGCCACGGACGAGCGAGTGCGGGCGGCGGTCGCCCGCCTGACGGCGCGGGCCTGACGGCGCGGCCGGCGGCGGCAACGGCGAACGGGGCCCGGGGAAGTCCCCGGGCCCCGTGGGCGGCCGGCGCGGGTGCCGGCGCGGGTGTCAGCCGAGCGGGGACAGCCCCTTGCCCGGCAGGGACGCCGTCGGCAGCCCGCCCCGGGTGAGGGAGTCCGTCGGCAGCCCGCCCTTCGTGGCGCCGACCGCGGCGTCCCCGAGGACACCTCCCGCGGCCCCGGCCACGTCCCCCGCGGCCTTCTGCGCCACCGGCGCCGTCTTCTTCACGGCACCGCCGCCGGTCTTGCCCGCGGCCGGCACCGCCTGCTCGACCGCCTTGCCGCCCGCGTGGCCCGCGACGGAGGTGACCTGCCGCGCGGCGCTGTCGACGGTGTCGCCGGCGTGCGCCCCGTCCAGCGCGGTCAGCCCGCTCAGGTTGGGGCCGACGTCGGGCAGGTTCGCGGCCGCACCGGCGGAGCCGGCCGCACCGACCCCGGCGGCCGCTCCCGCTGCGACAAGCAGCGCGGCACGGGCGATCCGGCGGGTCAGAGGGAGGGACATGATGCTCCATTCGACGGGAGAGAACGGTGTCAGTCGTCCGAGCCCGTCTCCGGCTCGGACGCCGTGACTACCGCTCGAAGCCCGCGAAGGTTGCGGACGCCCCGGGTAAAGAATGGATAACGCATCGCATTATCAGGTGTGGATAAAAACGGGCAAAGGATGTCCGTGCCCACACCGCGCGGAAACCTTCCGGCCCTTGATTTCCAAGGGTTCCCGCCGGCGGAGGGCCACCCGGCCCGCACGCCCGTCACTCCGCCGGAGCACAACCCGGGGGAGTGACCGGCCGTACTACTGTGCGGCCACGATCCGGACCGCGCCGACGGACCGCTCCGCCCCGGCGGCTCCCTGGGCGGCGACGGGCCGCCACTCGTCGGACTCGCTGCCCACGGTCCACTCCCGCCCCGCGTACACCACCCGCTCGATGCGCAGCGCCGAGGAGTGGGCCACCGCCCAGTGCGCCAGCTGCCAGCCCCGCGCCCGCTCGTCCCGCCCGGTGGCGTCCGTCCTCGCGCCCTCGGGCACCGGAACCGTCACCGTCCGCCCGCGCGCGGTCGCGCGCACGCTCGGCGACGGGGACGGCGACGGCACGGGCGTGCCGCCCACCACCGCGCCGGTCTCCTGCAGCGCGTCCCGCCCGAAGTCCCGTACCAGCGCGGCCCGTACCGCGTCCGGACCGGTCTGCGGCGCGGTGTGCTGCGGGCGTCCGTCACAGGTCAGCGTGGCCGGCGCGCGCCCGGTCAGGGCCGCCGCCAGCAGCGTGGCGTCCGGCTCGTGCTTGGCGTACGCCTCCGGGTAGCCGCTGCGCTGCACCCGCTGCGCGGCCACCGTCAGCGGCAGATCCGTGTAGTGCGGCACCTCGGCGAGGTGCGCGTAGAAGATGCCGGCCGCGTACGCCGGGTCCATGATCTGCCGCTCGCTGCCCCACCCCTGGGAGGGCCGCTGCTGGAACAGACCGAGTGAATCCCGGTCGCCGTGCCGGATGTTGCGCAGCCCGGACTCCTGGAGGGCGGTCGCCAGCGCGATGGTCACGGCCCGCTCCGGCATCCCGCGCCCGGTGCCCACGGCCGCGATCGTGGCCGCGTTCTCCGCCTGCTCGGGCGTGAACTCGTAGGACGCCCCGTCACCGTCGGCGGAGGCCACTGCGCAGCCGCGCGCACCGCCGCCTCCGGTGATGTACTGCACCACGAGGTACGCGGCGACACCGCACAGGACCAACAGGGCCGCGGTGAAACGGAACAGGCGACCGCGGCGCTTCGAAGAGGTGGGGGACGGCTCTGGCACGCGTACAAGGTACTGGAGCCCGGCCGGTGTTCCGTGTGGGGTCCGCGCGCTCGGCCCGCCGGTGTTCCGGCAGGTGGCGCGCTAGGGTCGGGGCCATGCCCGACACCTCCCTTGACCTCACGCTGGACGCCGCCACGCTCACCGCGCGGCTCGTGGACTTCCCGTCCGTCAGCGGCACCGAGAAGCCGCTCGCCGACGCGATCGAGACCGCCCTGCGGGCCCTGCCGCACCTGACCGTGGACCGGTACGGCAACAACGTGATCGCCCGCACGGACCTGGGCCGCGCCGAGCGCGTCGTCCTGGCCGGCCACATCGACACCGTCCCCATCGCGGACAACGTGCCCTCCCGGCTCGACGGCGACGGCGTCCTGTGGGGCTGCGGCACCTGCGACATGAAGTCGGGCGTGGCGGTGCAGCTGCGCATCGCGGCCACCGTCCCCGCCCCCAACCGCGACCTGACCTTCGTGTTCTACGACAACGAGGAGGTCGAGGCCGAGCGCAACGGCCTCAGGCATGTCGCCGAGGCCCACCCGGAGTGGCTGGAGGGCGACTTCGCGGTCCTGTTGGAGCCCACCGACGGCGAGGTGGAGGGCGGCTGCCAGGGCACGCTGCGGATGCTGCTGAGGACCACGGGCGAGCGGGCGCACTCGGCGCGCGGCTGGATGGGCTCCAACGCCGTCCACGCGGCGGCCCCGATCCTGGCCCGCCTGGCGTCCTACGAGCCGCGTCGGCCGGTCATCGACGGCCTGGAGTACCGCGAGGGCCTGAACGCGGTGCGCATCGGCGGCGGAGTGGCCGGGAACGTGATCCCGGACGAGTGCGTGGTGACCGTCAACTTCCGCTACGCCCCCGACCGCACCGAGGAGGAGGCGATCGCGCACGTCCACGAGGTGTTCGCGGACTGCGGCGTGGCGGAGTTCGTCGTCGACGACCACAGCGCAGGCGCGCTCCCGGGCCTGTCCCACCCGGCCGCCGCGGCCTTCATCGAGGCGGTGGGCGGCGTCCCGCGGCCCAAGTTCGGCTGGACGGACGTGTCCCGGTTCTCCGCGCTCGGCGTCCCCGCGGTCAACTACGGCCCCGGCAACCCGCTCCTGGCGCACAAGCGGGACGAGCGGGTGGAGACCGCGAAGATCCTCGCGGGCGAGGAGCGGCTGCGGAACTGGCTCACCGCGTAGGGCCGCCGCCGGTGCCGGGGCCCGCCGGCGCCTGCCGGACACGCCGGGGTCCCCCCTCCGTAACCCGTCTGGATCTAGGCTGAGGACGAACTACCGGCAAGCGGAGGGAGCGCACATGGCTACCGGCAACCCCGAGGGGAAGAAGCAGCCGCCGGACGAGCAGCGGCTCGGACCGGTCCTCCGGCGGCGGGACCAGGTCACCGCCAGCACGACCGACCAGCGGCTGCTGGACGAGCGCGCCCCCAGCGACTGGGTGCACACCGACCCCTGGCGGGTCCTGCGCATCCAGTCGGAGTTCATCGAGGGCTTCGGCACGCTGGCCGAACTTCCGCCCGCCATCAGTGTCTTCGGCTCGGCGCGGACGCCGGCGGACTCGCCGGAGTACGACGCCGGGGTGCGGCTCGGCCGGGGGCTGGTGGAGGCCGGCTTCGCGGTCATCACCGGCGGCGGCCCGGGCGCGATGGAGGCGGCCAACAAGGGCGCGTGCGAGGCGGGCGGCGTCTCGGTAGGCCTCGGCATCGAGCTGCCCTTCGAGCAGGGCCTCAACCCCTACGTCGACATCGGGCTGAACTTCCGCTACTTCTTCGTCCGCAAGATGATGTTCGTGAAGTACGCGCAGGGCTTCGTGGTCCTGCCCGGCGGCCTCGGCACCCTCGACGAACTCTTCGAGGCCCTCACCCTGGTCCAGACCCAGAAGGTCACCCGCTTCCCGATCGTCCTCTTCGGCAGCGAGTACTGGGGCGGCCTGGTCTCCTGGCTGAAGAACACCCTGGTGGCCCAGGGCAAGGCCGCGGAGAAGGACCTCCTGCTGTTCCACGTCACGGACGACGTCGAGGAGGCGGTGGCCCTGGTGTCGAAGGAGGCGGGCCGCTAGCGCGAGGGAGGGCGGAGCGCCCGGGGATCAGGCCAGGCCCCGCCGGGCCACCGCGGGGACGCGGTGGCCGGCGATGGCCGCCACCATGTCCAGCACCTGGCGGGTCTCCGCCACCTCGTGCACCCGGTACACCTGTGCCCCGAGCCACGCGGAGACGGCCGTCGTCGCCAGCGTGCCGATCAGCCGCTCCTTCACCGGCCGGTCCAGACTCTCGCCCACGAAGTCCTTGTTGGACAGCGACACCAGCACCGGCCACCCCGTGGCCACCATCTCGTCCAGCCGGCGCGTCGCCTCCAGGCTGTGCCGGGTGTTCTTCCCGAAGTCGTGCCCGGGATCGATCAGCACCGACTCCCGCGGCACGCCCAGCGCCACCGCCCGCTCGGCCAGCCCGAGGGTCACGCCGAGGATGTCGGCCATGACGTCGTCGTACGTCACCCGGTGCGGCCGGGTCCGCGGCTCGGCCCCGCCCGCGTGCGTGCACACCAGCCCCGCCCCGTACCGCGCCGCGACCTCCGCGAGCCCCGGGTCCACCCCGCCCCACGCGTCGTTCAGCAGATCCGCGCCCGCCTCGCACACCGCCTCGCCGACCTCGGCCCGCCAGGTGTCCACGCTGATGATCACATCGGGGAACCGGCGCCGTACCTCCGCGACGAAGCCCACCGTCCGGCGCGCCTCCTCCTCCGCCGAGACCTCCTCGCCGGGCCCGGCCTTGACCCCGCCGATGTCGACGATCGCGGCGCCCTCGGCCACCGCCTGCTCCACGCGGGCCAGGGCCGGTTCGTCGCGGAACGTGGCTCCTTGGTCGTAGAAGGAATCCGGCGTCCGGTTCACGATCGCCATGATCACCGGCTCGTGCGGCCCGAATTCCCGCTTGCCCAGCCTGAGCATCCGCCCTGCCCTTTCCTAGTACGTCCCGCTGTACGGCCGCCTGTGACCCTAACTGTCAGACTCGCATGGCACGATCGGACCCTGACAGATACTGCTGCCGGCACAGCGGCCGGTACGAGCGTGGGGACCCCGAGGCAATGGTGATGTTCTTGTTCCTGGTCGTCGCGCTGGCCGTCGTGGTCGCCGCGGTGACCCTGGCCGTGATCGGCGGCGGGGAGAGCGCCCCGCTGCCCGAGGCGGCGCCCGAGCGGCTCCAGGACCCGCTGCCCCCGGACCGCCCGGTGGACCGCGCGGACGTGGAGAGCCTGCGCTTCCCGGTCGCACCGCGCGGCTACCGCATGGCCGACGTCGACGACGCCCTCGGCCGGCTCGCCGCCGAACTGGCCGAGCGGGACGCCCGTATCGCCGGCCTCGAATCCGCGCTGGCCGGCGCCAGAGCCGCCGCCGTGCCCGACCGGCAGCCCGAACAGCCGCGGACGGACCCGAACGAGGGCCGGGAGGAGCAGCGATGACCAGCCGAGCCGCCATCGCCGGACCGGACGGCGCCCCGCGCTGCCCCTGGGCCCTGTCCACCGACGACTATGTGGCGTACCACGACGAGGAGTGGGGCCGTCCGGTCCACGGCGACGACGCCCTCTTCGAACGGCTCAGCCTGGAGGCCTTCCAGTCGGGCCTGTCCTGGATCACGATCCTGCGCCGCCGCGCGGGCTTCCGCGCCGCCTTCGCGGACTTCCGCATCGAGAAGGTCGCCGCGTTCACCGACACCGACCGCGAGCGCCTGCTCGCCGACCCGGGCATCATCCGCAACCGCGCCAAGATCGACGCCACGCTCGCCAACGCGCGCCTGCTCGCCGGCTGGGCCGACGGCGACCTGGACGAGCTGATCTGGTCCCACGCCCCGGACCCGGCGACCCGCCCGGCCCCGAAGACCCTGGACGACGTCCCGGCGGTGACCCCGGAGTCCACGGCCCTGTCCAAGGCCCTGAAGAAGCGGGGCCTGAGATTCGTCGGCCCGACGACGGCGTACGCGCTGATGCAGGCGTGCGGTCTGGTCGACGACCACCTGGAGGCCTGCGTGGCCCGCGGGGCCGCGCGGCACGGCCCCGCGCCGCGCTAGCGCCCGAGGTACTTCGGCTTCTCCTTGTTGACGAACGCCTGTACGGCGATGGCGTGGTCCTCGGACCGTCCGGCCCGGGTCTGGAGCTCGTCCTCCTTCTCCAGCGTCTCGGCGAGCGAGTGCGTCAGCCCGTAGGCCACCGCCTCCTTGATCGCCGCGTACGCCACCGTCGGACCCTCGGCCAGCGCCCGCGCCACCTTCCCGGCCTCGGCGCGCAGCTCGCCCGCCGGTACGACCCGGTTGGCGATGCCCAGCTCCAGCGCGTCCTGGGCGCTGATGCTGCGCGGGAAGAGCAGCAGGTCGGCGGCGCGGCTCGGGCCGATCACCCGGGGCAGGGTCCAGGAGATGCCGGAGTCGGCGGTCAGGGCGACGCCGGCGAAGGAGGTGTTGAACGCGGCGGTGTCGGCCACCAGCCGGTAGTCCGCGGCGAGCGCGAAGCCGAACCCGGCCCCGGCCGCGACGCCGTTCACCGCCGCGACCACCGGCTTCGGCGCCTCGGTCAGGGCCCGCACGATCGGGTTGTAGTGCTCCTTGACCGTGCTCATCGTCTGCCCGGCACCGGTCTGCCGGTCACTGGCCAGTAGCCCGATGTGCTCCTTGAGGTCCTGGCCCACGCAGAACGCCCGGTCCCCGGCGGCGGTCAGCAGGATCGCCCGTACGGCCGTGTCCCCGGCCGCCGATTCCGCCGCCTCGCGCAGGGCGGCCTTCGCCGCGATGTTCAGCGCGTTCATCGCCTCCGGGCGGTTCAGCGTGATCGTCGCGAGTCCGTCGCTCACCTCGTAGAGCACGGTGTCGGCCATGGCGTGTCCCCTCCGGAAAGCCGCTGGTGACGTACCGCTCGGTACGTCCCTGTCTGAGGACAGCATGGCGGAGATCCCCGGCCGGCGGCTGGAGCGGACGTGTGACCTGCGTCAAAGAAATACCGCGTGGAGCCGGCCGGAGGAGCCTTACGGGGCGGCGAAGTATCGCAGGCACATCGCCGAATTGGGTGGTTTTGCTCGCGCGCGTTGCCCAAGCGATGCCGACCGACGTTGGTCATCGGGTCCTGCGATGCGGGATAATGGCCAGGAAGCAATGTGTTCGATGCCGGTGTCGCGTGTCCGTTTCGGATGGCGGATGCCCTCTCCCGGGGGTATCGGCAGACGATGAGCTGGTTTCAGGAAGGGGAACGAGCATGGCGGCCATGAAGCCGCGGACGGGTGATGGCCCGCTCGAGGTGACCAAGGAGGGGCGGGGCATCGTCATGCGCGTTCCGCTCGAAGGCGGCGGTCGACTCGTCGTCGAGCTGACCCCTGACGAGGCCGAGGCGCTTGGCGACGCCCTCAAGAAGGTCGTCGTCTGACGTCCCGATTCTGTCCTCGCGCCTGCCCCGGCATCGTACGCGGTGCCGGGGCAGCCGCGTTCCCGGGGCCCGTCACCGCCCCTGTCACCCCTGCCGGCGCCGTCACCGCTTGACGGCGCACAGCAGACCGTCGCCCACCGGCAACAGCGACGACACCAGTTCCTGGCTCTCCCGCACGGTGCGCAGCAGCTCGCGCAGGCGCACCACCTCCGTGGGCTGGGGCCCCGAGTCGACCGTACGGCCGCCCGCCAGGACCCCCTCGAAGACCACCAGGCCGCCCGGCCGCAGCAGGCGCAACGATTCGGCGAGGTAGTCCGGGTACTCCAGCCGGTCACCGTCGCAGAACACCAGGTCGTAGCCCGCGTCGGCGAGGCGCGGCAGGACGTCCAGGGCACGGCCGGGGATGAACCGGGCCCGGTTGCTGGCGAAGCCGCAGCCGCGGAAGGCCTGCCGGGCGAACTGCTGGTGCTCCGGCTCGGAGTCCACCGTGGTGAGCACCCCGTCCGGCCGCATCCCGTGCAGCAGATGGATGCCGGACACCCCGCAGCCGGTGCCGATCTCCGCGACCGCCTTCGCGTCCACGGAAGCGGCGAGCAGTCGCAGCGCGGCGCCCGTGCCGGGCGACACCGAGCGCAGCCCTGTCTCCCGGGCCCGGTCGCGGGCCCAGTGCAGCGCTTCGTCCTCGGCGACAAAGGCGTCGGCGAACGCCCAGCTCGTCTGCCGGTTGGCGGTAATGACCCTCTCCTGTCCCCGTGGTTGCCTGGGCGTGACTGTATCCGTTGGCGGCGGGAACCCGCAGATGAGCCCGTGCGTTTACAGGGATGAGCCGGTGGCCGTGGACGCGACGGGGGGCGAGAGGTGGAGCAGCGCACCGAGCAACTGCTGACGCAGCCGGATGAGCCGGATCAGCGTGTATCAAATTCTCGTAAAACCGCTTATCCGGAGCTAACGGGCGAGGTGGCTATGGTAGGGGCTCCACTGGACATCACCAGAGCCGACAGGGGAGGTGCGGCTGCGCCCGGGGATCGGGGAGGAGTGCTGCGGCGCTTCCTCGGGTCGGCGGGCAGGCCGAAATCCGTGACCGACACCGCTGCTGACAGCCACGCCGCCGGGTCCGCCGCAGGCGAGACCGCGACCGCGACCTTCACCACCGACGCGGACGGGCAGGCGTGGACTCCGCCCACGTGGGACGAGATCGTCAGCACGCACAGCGGCCGGGTCTACCGACTGGCCTACCGCCTGACGGGCAACCAGCACGACGCCGAGGACCTCACCCAGGAGGTCTTCGTCCGCGTCTTCCGCTCCCTGTCGACGTACTCGCCGGGCACCTTCGAGGGCTGGCTGCACCGCATCACCACCAACCTCTTCCTGGACATGGTGCGGCGCAAGCAGCGCATCCGCTTCGACGCCCTCGGCGAGGACGCGGCCGAGCGCCTGGCCAGCCGCGAGCCGACCCCCCAACAGATGTTCAACGACGCGCACTTCGACGCCGACGTCCAGCAGGCCCTGGACACCCTGGCGCCCGAGTTCCGCGCCGCCGTCGTCCTGTGCGACATCGAGGGACTGTCCTACGAGGAGATCGCCGCCACCCTCGGCGTGAAGCTCGGCACGGTCCGCTCCCGTATCCACCGCGGCCGGTCCCAGCTCCGCAAGGCCCTGGCGCACCGCTCCCCGGAGGCCCGCGCGGCCGAGCGGCGCTCCTTCCTGGCCCGGGTCCCCGCTCTGGGGGGAGGGGGCGCGACCGCGTGAGTGGATCTCTGCCGAAACCCGTCGAGGAGACACGCCTCGCAGAGCAGCACCTGGGAGACCGGCTCTCCGCCCTGGTGGACGGAGAACTCGGTCATGAGACGCGTGAGCGCGTCCTCGCGCACCTGGCCACCTGCGCCCGGTGCAAGGCCGAGGCGGACGCCCAGCGCGCGCTGAAGAACGTCTTCGCGGAGGCCGCCCCGCCCCCGCCCTCGGCGAGCCTCCTGGCCCGCCTCCAGGGCCTTCCCGGTGGCGGCGACGCGGACGGCGGCGGCACGCCGTCACCCGGTGGCGGCCTCGGCACCTCCGGCGGCTTCGGGGCTTTCGGCGCGAGGCGCGGCGACCGCCTTGCGTTCGGATACGTCCCGGCCCGTCCGCACGGTCTGCTCCCGCCCGGCCCGGACGGCACCGGCCGGCCCCGGGACGACGGCTTCCGCATCCATCCCGTCGGCCGCCCGGACGACGGCCGCTCCGCCTCGCGCGGCCGGCGGTTCGCCTTCGCCGCGGCCGGCGCGGTGTCGCTGGCCGCGCTGGCCCTCGGCGGCGTGACCACCGCCTTCCCCGGCGACCCGGCCACGGACGCCCGCGGCGGCTCCGGTGTCGTGCCGGTGCGCTCGGCGGGCTCCGGCACGGGCGGCGGCGCGGCCACGCCCGACAGCCAGCGCCGGCGCCCGGTGGGGCCGCTGCTCGCCCAGGGCGGCGCGCTGCTCGGATCGGTCCCGGTGGCGCCGACCACGCTGTCCGCGCCGCTGCTGCCCGGCGTGCCCGCGCCGTCCTCCGGGCAGGCCCGGACCGAGGGGGCAGGCGGGCTGACCGCGCCGGTGTTCGCCGGTGCGGCCGCCGTCTCCGCGCTGATACGCCCGCTCGCCGACTGGCCCACACCCTCCGGAGCCACCGGCTCGGCCCAGCTGTCCGCCCCCGACACCGCCTCCCCGGCCCCGCCCCGCTCCTCGCCCTGACCGTCGCCGCGGCACGGCCGGCGAACCTGGTTGAATCCTCGCAGGCCGTGCCCGGGGCGACCCGGGACGGCGGACGACGTCCCGTGACCGCGACAGCACGCGGTCGCGGCCCGGCCGTGGGGAGAGCATGAACGAGGGCAACGGTGTGCCGTCGGCGCAGGGACCGCGGGACGCGGCGGAGGTGACACCGGCCGCCTCCGACGGCGACTTCGAGCTGGCCGGGCCGGCCCCGGCCGCGTCGTCCGGCACCGGCGCGGAGGCCGCGGCGGGGGCCGTACGGCACACGGCCACGGCCGAGGAGGCCGCCGTCCCCGACCCGGACGAGCGGGTAAGGCCCCTGCACGACCCCGATCCCTACAGCACCCCGCCCTACGGCCAACCCGGCCCCTGGGCCCCCGCCCCGCCCGTACAACACCCGGCGGCCACCCCCGCCCACGGCACCCCCGCACCCCCGCCCCCGGTCACGACGGCCGCCCCCTCCGGCTCCGCCGTGCCTCTGGACGTACCTCCGCCCCAGGCGCCCGCCCCGCCGGCGCGGCACCCGGCGCCCGGCACACCCGCACCCCCGCCCCCGGCCCCCGGCACGTCGGCCGCGGTGCCCGTGCCCGCCGTGTCCGAGGACGCGCCCGCGGTCCACGCGGAGGCCGCCGTCCCCGGTACGCGGGCTGCCGATCCCTGGGGGCGGTACGACCCCTGGGCCGCCCAGGCGCACGGGCCGTTGCAGCAGACGGGAGCCAAGGTGGCCACGCCGGCCCAGCGCGGGCGCCGGGCCAGGCGGTACGCCGTCGCCTGGACCCTCGCCGTCGCCGTCGTCTCCGGCGGCATCGGCGGAGCCGTCGGCGCCTACGCCGAACGCGAGAACCCCGGCGGCGGCGCACGGCTGCCGCGGCCCGGGGAGGTGCCGGCCGGCCGCGCGCCGGACAGCGTGGCCGGGATCGCCGCCCGCGCCCTGCCCGGCGTGGTCACCCTGCATGTGCGAGGCGCCGCGAAGGCGGGCACCGGCACCGGCTTCGTGCTGGACACCGACGGGCACATCCTCACCAACAACCACGTGGTCGAACCCGCCGGGTCGGACGGCGAGATAGCGGTGACCTTCAGCGACGGCGACACCGTGCGGGCCAAGGTCGTCGGCCGGGACAGCGGCTACGACCTCGCCGTCGTCCAGGTACACGGCGTCCGCGGGCTCACCCCGCTGCCCCTCGGCGACTCCGACGCCGTCCGGGTGGGTGACCCCGTCGTCGCCATCGGCGCCCCCTTCGACCTCGCCAACACGGTCACCTCCGGCATCATCAGCGCCAAGGAACGGCCCATCACGGCCGGCGGGGACAAGGACGGCGCAAGCGACGTCAGCTACGTCGACGCGCTCCAGACCGACGCCCCCATCAACCCGGGCAACTCCGGCGGCCCGCTGCTCGACACCCGCGCCCGGGTCGTCGGCGTCAACTCCGCCATCCGCTCCGCCGGCTCCGGCTCCGGTGCCGACGACGACCGGGCCGGCTCCATCGGCCTCGGCTTCGCCATACCCGTCAACCAGGCCGAGCGGGTCGCCGAGGAACTGATCGACCACGGCCACGCCACCCACCCCGTGATCGGCGTCACGCTCGACATGGGCTACACCGGCGACGGCGCCCGCGTCGGCGACAAGGGCGCGGACGGCGGCCCCGCCGTCACCCCGGGCGGCCCCGGTGAACGGGCCGGCCTGAAGCCGGGCGACGTCGTCACCGAGGCCGACGGCGGGCGCGTGCACACCGGCCGGGAACTGATCGTCAAGATCCGCGCCCACCGGCCCGGCGACCGGCTGCGGCTGACGGTCGAGCGCGGCGGTACGGAGCGGGAGGTGTCACTCGTGCTGGGCGCGTCCGAGCAGAACTGACAGAAGTCTCACCTCGGGACGGTACCGGTCGGACGGGATGGCCGGGTACCGTTGAGCGACCGAGGACATCGCAAGGAGCGTCAGGTGTTCAATGACATAGGGCCACTGGAGCTGGTGACCATCATCGTGCTCGCCGTGCTCGTCTTCGGTCCGGACAAGCTCCCCAAGGTCATCCAGGACGTGATGCGCACGATCCGGAAGATCCGCGAGTTCTCCGAGAGCGCCAAGCAGGACATTCGCAACGAACTCGGTCCGGAGTTCAAGGACTTCGAGTTCGAGGATCTCAACCCCAAGACCTTCATCCGCAAGCAGCTGGACAACGAGGACCTGGGCCTGAAGGAGATCCGCAACGGCTTCGACCTGAAGAAGGAGATGGCCGAGGTCACGGACGCCGTCCACGGCCGCGACAACGAGGCCCCGTCCACGCCTTCCTTGCCCTCCTCGTCCTCCGGCGGGCGCGTCGACATGACCAAGAAGCCCGAGGACCCCGGCGACGACCGCCCGCCGTTCGACGCGGACGCCACATAAATCACGCTTTCTCCTCCCGACACGCAGGCGGGCCTACGCCGCACACGTGACGTGTTTCATAGCGTGCGCCCATCGCACACGGCCTGAACAGGCCGTTCGCGCGACCCACGCATCCAGCGCCTGCCCTGCCGCCCGCATCGGTGTGGATATGCTGCCGAGTTGTTGTGCGGACCGGACGCGTACGCCCGAAGGGGGGCGGGCCACCCGGTCCGACGAGAGCGAGGAGGCGTCCGGGCAGATGGAGACGACGAGTCGGGTGGGCGCGCAGGCGCCGGCCGCGGAGGGCGGACAGCAGCTCCCCTCCGCCCGGCGCACGGTCGACGGTTACCTGCGGGCGCCCTTCCCGTGGTACGGGCTCGACGAGGCGTTCACCGGGCCGCGCTGGCTGATGCAGGTCGGCACGACGGCCGACGGTGCCGTGGAACACGGTTCGATCGGGCACGGGGACGAGCCCTCGCTGCGGGGCGAGACCGGCACCGGCGAGCCGCGGGAGAAGTTCACCGTGGTCGTGACCGTCGCCGCGCAGCCGTCCCGGCGCAGCGCCGACGGCACGGGTCTGCTGGAGGCGACATCGGTGTCCTCCGCGGCGTGGCTGGCCGGGGTGGGGCTGCTGTCGTTCACCTGGCCCGGGCAGATGGACCACAGCCTGCGGGACGACTGGCTGGAGCAGCAGACCGAGACGGCCTGGGCCCTGGCCGACGACCTCGAGGGGCCGGAGTGGAGACGGCTCTCCCTTCCGGTGGACGGCGTCGCGGCGTCGTTCCATTACCGGGAGTCCGAGTTCGGATGGGTGCTGGCCGGTACGACCGGGGCGGGGGTCCACCTGGGCGCGTACGGGCGGGGCATGAGCGCGTACGGGCTGGGGTTCGCCGTGGTCGAGGACGTCTCCGCGTACGCGTGACGAGGGGGCGCCGGTGTTCCGGCGCCCCCGTTCGTCGTGTGCTGAAAAGCTGTCAGAACTTGTTCTTCGGGGTGATGCCCAGGGACAGGCCCGACAGGCCGCGCTGCCGGCCGCCCAGCTTGCCCGCGATCGCGCGCAGGGCCGAGCCCGCCGGGGAGCCGGGGTCGGTCAGGACCACCGGCCTGCCCTCGTCGCCGCCCTCGCGGAGGCGGACGTCGATGGGGATGCTGCCGAGGACCGGGACCGTCGTACCCGTGGTGCGGGTGAGGCCGTCGGCGACCAGCTGGCCGCCGCCCGTGCCGAAGACGTCGACCATCTCGCCGCAGTGCGGACAGGGCAGGCCGGACATGTTCTCGACCACGCCGACGATCTTCTGGTGGGTCTGCACGGCGATGGAACCGGCGCGCTCGGCGACCTCGGCCGCCGCCTGCTGCGGGGTCGTCACGACCAGGATCTCGGCGTTCGGGACCAGCTGGGCCACGGAGATCGCGATGTCGCCCGTGCCGGGCGGCAGGTCCAGCAGCAGGACGTCCAGGTCGCCCCAGTAGACGTCGGCGAGGAACTGCTGGAGGGCGCGGTGCAGCATCGGGCCGCGCCACACCACCGGGGCGTTGCCCGGCGTGAACATGCCGATGGAGATGACCTTCACGCCGTTCGCGGACGGCGGCATGATCATGTTCTCGACCTGGGTGGGCCGGCCGTCGGCGCCCAGCATGCGCGGCACGCTGTGGCCGTAGATGTCGGCGTCCACGACACCGACCTTCAGGCCGTCGGCCGCCATCGCCGCCGCCAGGTTCACCGTCACCGAGGACTTGCCGACACCGCCCTTGCCGGAGGCGACCGCGTAGACCCGGGTGAGGTTGCCCGGCTTGGCGAAGGGGACCTCGCGCTCGGCCTGGCCGCCGCGCAGCGCCGCCGCCAGCTCCTTGCGCTGCTCGTCGCTCATCACGTCCAGGGTGACGTCGACCCGGGTGACGCCCTCCACCCGCGAGACCGCCTCGGTGACGCGCTGCGTGATGGTGTCGCGCATCGGGCAGCCGGACACCGTCAGGTACACGGTGACCGCGACCGCTCCGTCCGCGCCGATCTCCACGGACTTGACCATCCCGAGTTCGGTGATCGGGCGGTTGATCTCGGGGTCGTTCACCGTCGCCAGTGCCTCGCGCACCGCGTCTTCCGTAGCCATAAGGACGATGGTACGGCCCGCCGAGGGGCCTGAGGGATGCCCTTCAGCGGTCGTCTGTGTCACGTCCCGGCGGCCGTTCCGTCCGTTCCGCCGGGAATACGACGTGACCCGCCTGCCCGTCGTGCCGGCGGTGCTCCTCCAGCTCCTTCACCAGGTCCTGCAGCTCGGAGCGGATCCAGTCGCGGGTGGCCACCTCGCCGAGCCCCGTGCGCAGCGCGGCCACCTCCCGGGTCAGGTACTCGGTGTCGGCGATGGACCGCTCGT
Source organism: Streptomyces sp. SCL15-4 (assembly GCF_033366695.1). NCBI lineage: Bacteria > Bacillati > Actinomycetota > Actinomycetes > Kitasatosporales > Streptomycetaceae > Streptomyces > Streptomyces sp. SCL15-4. Next base: position 3,149,644 of record NZ_JAOBTQ010000001.1, on the reverse strand, counting down.
TCTGCTTGCGGTCCTGCTCCAGGTTGACCCGGTCGCGGTCGTCCTGCCTGTTCTGCGCGAGCAGGATCAGCGGGGCCGCGTAGGACGCCTGGAGGGACAGCATCAGGGTGAGGAAGATGAACGGGTACTCGTCGAACCGCAGATGGCGGGGCGCGGCGATGTTCCACAGCACCCACACGATGATGACGACCGTCATCCAGACGATGAAGCGGCCCGTGCCGAGGAACCGGGCGATCTTCTCCGACAGCCGCCCGAAGGCCTCCGGGTCCCACTCGGGCAGGAGCCGGCGCCGGGGCGGGCGCGGCTGGTCCAGCCGGACCCGGGGCCGGCCGGCGGCCGTGGCGCCCGCCGGGCGCTCGCGGGTCGCGGACTCGCGCTCAGGAACCATGCGCGGGCGCCTCCTCTCCCTCGTCCAGGTGGAACTCCGTCTCGCGCCAGTCGTCGGGCAGCATGTGGTCCAGTACGTCGTCCACGGTCACCGCGCCGAGCAGCGACCCCGACTCGTCCACCACGGGCGCCGCCACCATGTCGTAGGCGGCGAAGAACCCGGCGACGACCGGCAGCGCGGCGTCCGGGTCCAGGGGCTGCAGATCGTGGTCGACCAGCGAGCTGACCAGGGTGTACGGCGGGTCGCGCAGCAGCCGCTGGAAGTGCACGGTGCCCAGGTACTTGCCGGTCGGGGTCTCGTCGGGCGGGCGGCAGACGTAGACCTGCGCGGCGAGGGCGGGGGAGAGGTCCTGGTTGCGGACCCGGGCGAGCGCGTCGGCGACGGTGGCGTCCGGGCGCAGCACGATCGGCTCGGTGGTCATCAGACCGCCGGCGGTGTGCTCCTCGTACGCCATCAGACGGCGCATGTCGGCCGCGTCGGCCGGCTCCATCAGGCTCAGCAGCCGCTCCTTGTCCTCCTCGGGCAGCTCGCCCAGCAGGTCGGCCGCGTCGTCCGGGTCCATCGCCTCCAGCACGTCCGCCGCGCGCTCCTCCTTCAGCTTGCCGAGGATCTCGATCTGGTCGTCCTCCGGCAGCTCTTCGAGGACGTCGGCGAGCCGGTCGTCGTCCAGCGCGGCGGCCACCTCCGCGCGCCGCTTCGGGGACAGGTGGTGCAGGACGTTGGCGAGGTCGGCGGGGCGCAGCTGCTCGAAGGTGGCGAGCAGGCTCTCGGCGCCCTGCCCGTGCTCCTCCAGGGAGAACCCGGTGACGGCCGACCACTCGGCGGTCAGCGTCTCCCCCTTCGCCCGCCGGAAGGCGCCGCCCTTGCGTCCCTTGCGCAGGAAGACCCGGTCGACCTCCCAGTCCCGGCGGGCGGGCAGCTGCTGCACGGAGACGTCGAGGACGGTGACCTCCTCGCCGGTCTCCACCAGCGTCACCCGCCGGTCCAGCAGCTCGCCGAAGACCAGCCGCTCGGTGGGCCGCTGCTCGAAGCGCCGGACGTTGACCACGCCGGTGGTGATGACCTGGCCCGACTCGATGCCGGTCACCCGGGTCATGGGCAGGAAGATCCGGCGCCGGGTGGACAGCTCCACGACCAGTCCGAGGACACGCGGGGGCCGTCTGCCGACGCGCAGCATGACGACCAGGTCGCGGACGCGGCCCACCTGGTCGCCGGCCGGATCGAAGACGGGGACGCCGGCCAGGTGCGAGACGAAGATCCGGGGGGCGCCGGCTGCCATGTCTGTGCTCCCTTTGCGTGAGGGTCTGTGTGCATTGCTCGGATATGCCCGCACGGGTGCGCTTCAGGCTAGCCCGTCCCGATCGGATACGCCCTGGTGGGCGGTCCGGACGGACCGGCTCCGCCGGTCGGGTGGAGCCCCGGTACCCTGCGTACGCCGCTCAGGAACCGTCAGAAAGGCAGCTTCCTCCGTGACTGCGATCCCCCGGGGCCGTACGCGTCGCACCGCTTGGGCGACCGCGGCCTGCGCACTGGCCGTGACGGGAGCGCTGGCGCTGTCGGGGTGCGGCGGCGACGACGATCCCGACGCCGGGACGAACGGGGTCGGCAGGCTGCCCGCCGGCCGGATCCAGGCGAAGACACGGGCCGCGGCGGACGCGGCGAGCGCGGTACGGCTGTCCGGGACCGTGGTCACCAGCGGCCGTACGTACCGGCTGGACATGCGGCTCAAGGCCGACGGCGGCACCGGGTCGGTGACCGCGCAAGGGACGACGTTCAGGCTGCTGCGGATCGGCGAGGAGCTGTATCTCAAGGCCGGCGCGGACTTCTGGAACCACGCCGACGGCGGGGACGACGCCTCGGGCAAGCTGGACGGCAAGTATGTGAAGGTGCCGCAGGGGGACCCCGCGTACAAGAAGTTCAGCGGCTTCACGGACAAGGGCGTCCTCCTCGACGGCCTGCTGACGCTGCACGGCGCGCTGGCGACGGACGGCCGGCACACCGACGGTTCGGGTACCCGCACGATCCGCATCACCGGCGACCAGGGCTCCGGCGGCACGCTGGACGTGTCCCTCCAGGGCACGCCCTATCCGCTGCGCCTGGTCCGGGCCGGCCACGCGGGGACGCTCCGCTTCTCGGACTGGGGCCGCGACTTCCCCGTCGAGGAACCGGCGGAGTCGGAAACGGTGGACTACGGCAGACAGCTGCCGACGTCCTAGCGAACCGGCCGGGCCGAGGGCGGTCCGGCACCGCCGGGCGCCGCCGGGGCGGCGAGGAGCGGGGCGGTGACAGCGGCAGGCGGAGAGCACTCGCGAAAGCGCCGGCACCTTGTGTCCGCCGCGTCGGCGATCAGTCTCCGCGGCCGCCCGGCGGTGCCGAACCCGGCTCGGACCGCTGCTTCCTCTTCCCGCGCCGCAGCAGGAGCTTCGGCAGGCCCGCCGGTACCGGTCCGCGGGTGGTCACCGGGGTCGGGACCGGGCGCTGCGCCAGGTCGCCGTCCGGCAGCGGGGTCACCTCACCCGTCGGCACCAGGCGGAGCACCCGGCACTCACGGGCCCAGCGGGCCGGCATCTCCTCGCCGTCGACCGCGTTCAGCCGCTTGCCCTTCAGCTCGGCGACCGTCGCCTCCCACGCCTCGGTCCCGGGCGCCGCCTCGGACACGGTGACCGGGAACGTCACCAGCCGGCCGCCCTTGTCCTTGCTGCGCACGCTCACCTCGGCGGAGCCCCCGTCGGCGAGCCCCGCCAGCGGCTGCTCGCCCGGCCCGTCGCCGACCACGCACACCGCGCCGTCGTGCCATACGTGCCACAGCGCCCGCGCGGCCGGGGCACCGGCGCCCCTGACCCACACGAGGCCGGACTTCTTCGCGGCCTCCTCGATGAGGGCCCGGTCGAGCAGCTCGCTTGTCATGCGCCCCAGCCTAACCAGCCCGCACCGGGCCGCTCACAGCCAGCCGTTGCGCTTCAGCGTGCGGTGGATGCCCAGACAGATCGCGGCGGTGACCCCCATGATCACCGGGTAGCCGTACCGCCAGTGCAGCTCGGGCATGTGCTCGAAGTTCATGCCGTACACCCCGCACACCATCGTCGGCACGGCGATGATGGCCGCCCACGCGGTGATCTTGCGCATGTCCTCGTTCTGCGCCACGGACGCCTGGGCGAGGTTGGCCTGGAGAATGGAGTTGAGCAGCTCGTCGAAGCCCATCACCTGCTCCTGCACCCGGGCCAGGTGGTCGGCGACGTCCCGGAAGTACTTCTGGATGTCCGGGTCGATCAGCCGCATCGGACGCTCGCTCAGCAACTGCATGGGCCGCAGCAGCGGCGCCACCGCGCGCTTGAACTCCAGTACCTCGCGCTTGAGCTGGTAGATGCGCGCGGAGTCGACACCGCGCGAGACCCCGCCCTTGCGGCCGGGCGAGAAGACCTCGGTCTCCACCTCGTCGATGTCGTCCTGCACCGCGTGGGCGACCGCGATGTACCCGTCCACCACATGGTCGGCGATGGCGTGCAGCACGGCCGAGGGGCCCTTGGCCAGCAGCTCCGGGTCGTCCTGGAGGCGGTGGCGCAGCGCGCGCAGCGAGCCCTGGCCGCCGTGCCGGACGGTGATGAAGAAGTCCCGCCCGGTGAAGCACATGACCTCGCCGGTCTCGACGACCTCGCTGTTGGCGGTGAGCCGGTCGTGCTCGACGTAGTGGATGGTCTTGAAGACCGTGAACAGCGAGTCGTCGTAGCGCTCCAGCTTGGGCCGCTGGTGCGCCTGGACGGCGTCCTCCACGGCCAGCGGGTGCAGCCCGAACTCGCCCGCGATACCGGCGAATTCCGCCTCGGTCGGCTCGTGCAGCCCGATCCAGACGAACCCGCCGTCGCGGCGCACCAGCCGCATCGCCTCCTGCGGGCTCAGCGGCGCCGCGCTCTGCACCCGGGCGCCGTCGCGGTAGACGGCGCAGTCGACGACGGCCGAGGGCGTCGCGGGGTCGCGCGTGGTGTCGTACGACGTCCCGGCATCCTTGCGCAGCGAGACGCGGGACGAGGGGCGGACCACGGCACGCAGGTCGCGGATCATCGACATGGGCAGGCTCCTTCGCGGGCGGGCGGCGAAAGCGCGCGGCAACGGGTGGAACTACCCGGAATGGGGACGTCCTGGCTGTGCGTGCGGGGCACGTCCACAAAGCGGGGAGCACCGCACCGTCGCGGTGGCGGCTTCACTGCCGATGCAGAACTGATTCAGATCAGACAGATCAGGCAAAGCGAAACGAGGTGCTCTTCCGAACGACGACGCGCAAAGGACGACGGCGGCCAGCCGGTAACTGCGTCAGCGGCCGGAAGAACGAGTGGTACTGCACGGTCGACTTCGATCCATGGCAGCCCCACCTCCTCCGGCCGGTCCCTCGTAAGGGAGTCTCGACGTGTCGGGACTTGACAGCGACGCTTCCGCGTGTCGCCCCGAACCACCGGCTCAGAGTACCAGCCGCCCGTACTGTCAAGGCGCCGCTTTGCCCGCTGCTGACGAGTTCTATGCTCGCCGCATGGCTGATGTTCTTCCTCTGGTCGAGGCCCGGTTGACCACCGCGCTGGGCGAGCCGGACGCGCGCGCCGCCGTCACCTTCCTCGGCACGGACCGCATCGAGGTGCTCCGCTTCCACGAGGGGGACGTCGTCCGGTACGCCACTCTCGGGATGTCCCGGCAGCCCATGACCGACCCCACGGCGATGCTCGCCGACCCGGTCGAGGGACCCCGTGCCGAACTGGTGCTGTCCGTCCGCGCGGGCCTCGCCGACACCGACAAGCTGCTCCGCCCGCTCGCCGTCCTGGCCGCGAGCCCGCAGGTGGAGGGCCTGGTGGTGGCCCCCGGTGCCTCCCTGGACGTGGGCGGGCCGCTGTGGCCCGGCGCTCCCTTCACCTCGGTTCTGGTGGGCGAGCCCGGCGGGCTGGTCGAGGACCTGGAGCTGGACGCCCCGATGGACCCCGTGCGGTTCCTGCCGCTGCTGCCGATGACCCCGAACGAGGCCGCCTGGAAGCGGGTGCACGGGGCCCAGGCCCTCCAGGAGCGCTGGCTGGCGAACGGGACGGACCTGCGCGACCCCGCCCGCGCCTCCGTCCCGCTGGACTGATCCGGCACCGGCCGCCGGGTGACCGAACTCGTCAACACAAGGCCGGATCCGGTCAGTTGGCGAACACCCCGACGCCGTCCTCGGTCGCGTGCCCGGCCTGGAGCTCTTCCGCGTCGTGGACGAGGGACCGGCGGCGGACGAGGACCACGAGCGCGCCCAGGACCGCCGTGACGGCCGCGACCACGAACGGGACGTGGATGTCGGTCCACTCCTCGATCTTCGGGGCGAAGTAGGGCGCCGCGGCGGCGGCGAACCAGCGCACGAAGTTGTAGCCCGCGCTCGCCACCGGGCGCGGGGCGTCCGACACGCCGAGGGCCAGCTCGGTGTAGACGGTGTTGTTCACGCCGATGAAGGCGCCGGACAGGATCGTGCAGACGATGGCCGTGGTGTGGTTGCCGTAGCCGAGCACGAGCACGTCCGCCGCGAGCAGCACCAGCGAGCCGCCGAGCACCTTCAGCGAGCCGAACCGCTCCTGCGCGCGCGGGGCCACGATCACCGAGAAGACGGCGAGCAGCAGGCCCCAGGCGAAGAACACCGCGCCCGACCGGTACGGCGTCATGTCCAGCACGAACGGCGTGAAGGCCAGCACGGTGAAGAACGTGTAGTTGTAGAAGAACGCGGAGACCGCCGCCGAGGCCAGACCGCCGTGGCCGAGCGCCTTGAGCGGGTCCAGGACCGAGGTCTTGCGGGCCGGCCGCGGCTGCTCCTTCAGGAACGCCGTGATGCACAGGAAGCCGATCGCCATCAGCGTGGCCGTGCCGAAGAACGGATAGCGCCAGCTGGAGTTGCCGAGGACCGCGCCGAGCAGCGGACCGCAGGCCATGCCGAGGCCGAGCGCGGACTCGTACAGCAGGATCGCCGCCGCGCTGCCTCCGGCCGCCGCGCCCACGATCACCGCGAGGGCGGTGGAGACGAACAGGGCGTTGCCGAGGCCCCAGCCGGCCCGGAAGCCGACGAGCTGGCCGACCGAGCCGGAAGTGCCGGCCAGGCCCGCGAACACGACCACGAACGCGAGGCCGAGCAGCAGGGTCTTCTTGCCGCCGATCCGGCTGGAGACGAAGCCGGTCAGCAGCATCGCGACGGCCGTGATCAGGAAGTACGAGGTGAAGAGCAGGGAGACCTGGCTGGGGGTGGCGTCGAGGCCCTCGGCGATCGACGGCAGGATCGGGTCCACGAGGCCGATGCCCATGAAGGCGACGACGGAGGCGCCGGCCGTGGCCCAGACCGCCTTGGGCTGTCGCAGCAGGCCGCCGGCTCCCGCGTCCAGGGGGTCCATGTGCTTCTCCCGTCCTGACTAGATGGTTGGGTTATACACATAGTAAGTTAGCGCATCTAATTAATGCAAGGTGCATCTATATCTGCCGGTCAGGCGTGTGGTCGGCTCTTCCGTCCGGACGGGTGATCATCCTTGACGTGGGCGGTCGCGGGTAGGACCGTGGAGGTCTATGAGGGGCGAACCCAGTTGCCCGAGATGCGGTGGCCGGGTCAGGGCTCCCGGACTCTTCGCCGATGCGTGGCAGTGTGAGGTGCACGGCACGGTGTTTCCGCTGCAGCCCGTGATCCCGCCCAGCGTCGAGGCGCTCAACGTCGTCGTGCACCGCACCCAGGTGCCGGTGTGGATGCCGTGGCCGCTGCCCGTCGGATGGCTGTTCACGGGTGTGGCGTACGCCGGGGACGACCGCAGCGGCGGCCGTGCGACCGCGGTGGCCTGCTCGGGGCCCGGACCGCTCGGCGGACCCGGTGAGCTGATCCTGATCGCCGAGGAGCTGGGCGTCGGCGTCGGCGCGCGCTATGCCGGCATCGACGGCCCGGACCCGGGGTCGTACATGAACGTGGAGAAGCCGCCGCAGGCCAAGGTGCTGGCCGCCGGCCGCCCGACCCCGCTCTGGCACGTCTACCGCACGCCCGACGACCGGGCCGTCTTCGCCGGCGAGGCGCTCGGCATGTGGCTCTGGGCGGTGATCTGGCCCGAGCGGTCCGGGCTGCTCATGTACGACGAACTGGTGCTGACGGATCTGCGGGACGCGGGCGCGGAGATAGACCTGGTGCCCTGCGGAGCGCTGTCGCCGCGCCTGCTCCGGCCGTGACACCCGCCGGGACGCCGGGCTCCGCGTGCCGGCGGTCGTTCGGTGACGGTGGGCCGGCCGCGCCGCCGGGGCGGCTCGTCGTAGGGGGCGCCGACCGGGTTCGGGTGTGACGGCCGGGAGGGAAAACACCGGTATCCTTAGGTGTCCGTGTCCCTTCCGTCCGCCTGTCTGGAGTCGTCGTGCGCATCGATCTGCACTGCCACTCCATGGCCTCCGACGGCACGGACACCCCGGCCGAGCTGGTGCGCAACGCCGCCGCGGCCGGACTGGACGTCGTCGCGCTGACCGATCACGACACCACCCGCGGGTACGGCGAGGCCGTCGCCGCGCTGCCCGAGGGGCTGACGCTGGTCACCGGGGCCGAGCTGTCCTGCCGGGTCGACGGCATCTCGATGCACATGCTGGCCTACCTCTTCGATCCCGAGGAGCCCGCCCTGCTCGCCGAGCGGGAGCTGGTCCGGGACGACCGGGTGCCGCGGGCCAAGGGCATGATCGCCAAGCTGAACGCGCTGGGTGTGCCGGTCACCTGGGAGCAGGTCGAGCGGATCGCCGCCGGCGGCTCCGTCGGGCGTCCGCACATCGCCACCGCGCTGGTGGAGCTGGGGGTCGTGCCGACGGTGAGCGACGCGTTCACCGAGGAGTGGCTGGCCGACGGCGGGCGGGCCTTCGTGGAGAAGCACGAGACCGACCCCTTCGAGGCCATACGGCTGGTCAAGGCCGCCGGCGGAGTCTGCGTCTTCGCCCACCCGGCCGCCGCCAAGCGGGGCCGCACCGTGCCCGACTCCCGCATCGCGGAGATGGCCGAGGCCGGACTGGACGGCATCGAGGTCGACCACATGGACCACGACGCCGACGCCCGGGCCCGGCTGCGCGGCCTGGCCGGGGAACTGGGACTGCTGGTCACGGGCTCCTCCGACTACCACGGCAGCCGCAAGACCGTGGCGCTGGGCGCGTACACGACCGACCCCGAGGTGTACGGGGAGATCACCCGGCGGGCGACGGGCGCGTTCCCGGTGCCGGGCACCGGCGGAGCCTGAGGCCCTCCGGGGCCGGTCCGCCGTACCACCTCACGCCCGTTCCTCCTCTTCCCGCAAGGCCTGTACTTCCCCCATGTTCGACATCGCCGTCTTCGGCTCCCTGTTCCTGACCCTTTTCGTCATCATGGATCCCCCCGGGATCACCCCGATCTTCCTCGCCCTGACCGCCGGACGGCCGGCCAAGGTGCAGAAGCGGATGGCCTTCCAGGCCGTCTGCGTGGCGGGCGGGGTCATCGCCGTCTTCGGCGTCCTGGGCCACCAGATCCTCGACTACCTGCACGTGTCCGTGCCCGCGCTGATGATCGCGGGCGGGCTGCTGCTCCTGCTGATCGCGCTGGACCTGCTCACCGGCAAGACCGACGAGCCGAAGCAGACCAAGGACGTCAACGTGGCCCTCGTGCCGCTCGGCATGCCGCTGCTGGCGGGACCCGGCGCGATCGTGTCCGTGATCCTGGCCGTGCAGAAGGCCGACAGCGTGACGACGCAGATCTCGGTGTGGTCCGCGATCCTCGCCATCCATGTCGTGCTGTGGCTGGTGATGCGCTACTCGCTGCTGATCATCCGGGTCATCAAGGACGGCGGTGTCGTCCTGGTGACGCGGCTCGCGGGCATGATGCTCTCCGCGATCGCCGTGCAGCAGATCATCAACGGTGTCACTCAGGTGATCCGGGGGAGCTGACCCTCGTCGGCTCGGCTCCCCCGGAAAGCTTGAGTGGCGAAAGCCCGCGTACGGGCTACGAGGCCTTGGCCTCGGCCGGGCGGATCCACAGGCGCTGTCCGATGGCGGCGGCCTGCTGAACGATCCGGTTGACGGAGGCGGCGTCCACGACGGTGCTGTCGACGGCCGTGCCGTCGATCTCGTCGAGTCGCATGATTTCGAAGCGCATGGGCTTCTCCCTTCGTCTGGTCATCCTCCTGCGGAGAACTACTGGTGTGACAGCCGGTGCATCCGGTGTCGTACGTAGTCAACGCGTCCTTTGTTACGAACATTCCCTACGCTAAAGAAATTTTTCGAACAACTAATAACTGACCGGTAAGCGGAAGGGAAGGGACCGAGCGGGACCGGTTGAGTCCGCACGGTGACCACCGGGACAATGGAGACGATGAACGACGACCTGGCCGCCGTCCTCGGGGCCCGCATCGACCGTACGAACGCGCTGCTGGAACGCATGCTCGCCGAGGTGGCGAAGACGCCCTCCACCCACGCGATCTTCGTCGACGCCGGTTATCTGTACGCCGCCGCCGGCCGGCTGGTCGCCGGAACCGAGGACCGCCGGGCCTTCGACGTGGACGCCGAGGGTCTGATCGACGCGCTGATCGACCGAGCCCGCATGATCTTCGCGGACAGCCGGCTGCTGCGCGTCTACTGGTACGACGGCGCCCGGCGCCGCATCCACACCGCCGAGCAGCAGGCCATCGCGGAACTGCCCGACGTCAAGGTCCGCCTCGGCAACCTCAACGCCAACAACCAGCAGAAGGGCGTCGACTCGCTGATCCGCACCGACCTGGAGTCACTGGCGCGGCACCGCGCGATCAGCGACGCGGCCCTCCTCGGCGGCGACGAGGACCTGGTCTCGGCGGTCGAGGCGGCCCAAGGCTACGGCGCCCGCGTCCACCTCTGGGGCATCGAGGCACCCGAGGGCCGCAACCAGGCGGAGCCGCTGCTCTGGGAGGTCGACAGCCAGCGCACCTTCGACCTGGACTTCTTCAAGCCGTACGTCTCCCGGCGCACGGCCGCCACCTACGACGCCACCGGCACCGCCCGCCCCACCCGCGACGACGTCCGCTTCATCGGCGCCCAGATCGCGGCCAAGTGGCTCGGCTCCCGGGGCCGTGAGGCCCTCGCCGAACTGTTCCCCGGCCATCCCTACCTGCCCGGCTCCGTCGACCAGGACCTGCTGGTCGAGGCCGAGGCGCTGCTCCAGTACTCCCTGCGCGGCCAGGCGGAGCTGCGCCGCGCGCTCAGGGACGGCTTCTGGGAGCACTTGCGGACGCAGTACTAGGCCGGTTTCCGGGCGGTCCCGGCGCTGTCGTCCCAGAAGTCGGCCAGCGCCCGCGCCGTCTCCAGCGGCCGGTCGGTGTTCGGTGAGTGCTCGGCGTCCTCGACGACCGTGCGCCGGGCCCCCAGCCGTACGGCCATGTCGTCGAGCAGCGGCAGCGGCCAGGTGTCGTCCCGCGCGCCCGACAGCACATGGAACGGCAGCGGCAGGGCCGCCAGTTCGGCGACCCGGTCCGGCTCCGTGCACAGCTGGCGCCCGGTGGCCAGCAGCTGGGCGGGCTTGGTGCCCAGCCAGCGGCGCCGCAGGTCGTCCCGGTCGTCCAGGCCGGCGTCGAGCGCGGGCGTCCCCGTCTCCTCCGGCGGCTCCATCGCCTGGATCGTCTCCCACACCTCCGCCATGCCCAGCACCGCGAGGGCGTCCTGGAGCAGCTTCACACGCTGCTGCTGGGACGCGGAGATCCGCGCCGGGCCGGAGGCCATCAGAGTGAGCGACAGAAAGGGCGAGGGGTCGAGCAGTACGGCCGCGCGCGCGATCTGGCCGCCGAGGGAGTGCCCCAGCAGATGCACCGGGCCGCCGACCGCCTCCGCCTGCGCGAGCACGTCCCGCGCCAGCTCCTGCTGCGCGTAGGCCGACTCGTCCGTCACCGGGCCGTCCGACTCGAACTGGCCCCGCCCGTCCACGGCGACGGTCCGGTACCCGCGCTCGGCGAGCGGCACGTGCAGCGGATTGAAGTCCTCCTTGCTCCCGGTGAACCCCGGCAGCAGCAGCGCGACCCCTCTCGGCTCGACACCGGCGGCCACCGGCGCGTCGACCACGGCGAACTCCCCGCGCCCCGTCCGGAGCGAGTACGCACGGGCACCGGGCGGCGGAACGAAGGTGGCGGGCCTGCTCATGGGGAGAGGCTATCGGCAGGGGCGGGAAGGGGTCTGCGGGGCCCGTGACGGATCGGCCGGAGACGCCGATGGCCGGGCCCACTGTCGTGGACCCGGCCATCGGACCGGTGCTGCCGCCTTGCCGCCGGATCAGGCTTCGGGAGCCTCCGCGGCGGCCGTGGCCTTGCGGGTGCGGCGCGGCTTGGGCGTCGTCGTACCGGCGCTGTCACCGGCCGCCTCGGCAGCGGACTCCGCCGCCTTGCGGGTCCGGCGCCGCGGCTTGACCTCCGGCTCCTCGGTGGCCTGCGCCGGAATCTCCGGGGCAGCCGCCTCGGCAACGGTGGCCTTGCGCGTCCGGCGCGCCTTCGGAGCGGCGACCGCCTCCCCGTCACCGGCGTCCGCGGCGGCGGCCGTCTTCCGGGTGCGGCGGGGCTTTACCTCGGCTTCGGGGGCCTCGGTGGTCTCGGCGGCGGCCGCGGTCTTGCGGGTGCGGCGCGGCTTGGCTTCGGCCTCGGCGGCCTCGGGTGCGGCTGCCGCGGTCTTGCGGGTGCGGCGGGGCTTGACCTCGGCCTCGGCGGCCTCGGTGGCCTCGGGTGCGGCGGTGGCCGTCTTGCGAGTGCGCTTGGGCTTGGCCTCGGCTTCGGGAGCCTCGGGGGCGTCGGCGGCGGCCGCGGTCTTGCGCGTACGGCGCGGCTTGGCCTCCGTGCCTTCGGCGGGTTCCGCGGTGGCCTCGGCGGCGGCCGTGGTCTTGCGGGTGCGCTTGGGCTTGGCCTCGGTGTCGGCGGCTTCCGGTGCGGCTGCCGCGGTCTTCCGGGTGCGGCGGGGCTTGACCTCGGCCTCGGCGGCCTCGGTGGCCTCGGGTGCGGCGGTGGCCGTCTTGCGAGTGCGCTTGGGCTTGGCCTCGGCTTCGGGAGCCTCGGGAGCGTCGGCGGCGGCCGCGGTCTTGCGGGTGCGGCGCGGCTTGGTCTCCGCCTCGGCCTCGGGGGCGTCGGGCGCGGCCGGCTCCGCGGTCTTGCGGGTGCGGCGGCGCGGCTTGGCCTCCTCCGGGGCCTCGGCGGCGGCCACGGCCGTCTCCGCCTCGGCGGCCGGCTCGGCGGTCTTGCGGGTGCGGCGGCGCGGCTTGGTCTCCGTCGCCGGCGCGGCCTCCGCCACCGGGGCGTCCGCGACCACGGGCTCGGCCACCGGGGCCGTGGCCTCCGCCGGCACCGGCTCGGCCGTCGCCGGCTTCCGCGTACGACGGCGGCGCGGCTTCTCCGGGGCCTCCTCCACGGCGGCGGGCGCCGCCACCCGGGCCACCGGCTCGACGGCGGGAGTCTCCACCTCGGCCACCGGCTCGACGGCGGGCGTCTCCTCGGTCGCCGTGGCGGCCGTCACCGGCTGCGCGGGCGTTCCGCCGCGCGTGCGGCGACGGCGGCGGGGGGGGGGGTACGGGCCGTGGACTGGGTCTCCTCCGTCCCGGCCGCCTCGGCGGCCGGCGTGGCGACGGCGGGGGAGGCGTCCAGCACCGCGCCGCCGCGCGTCCGGCGGCGCCGGCGCGGCGTACGGGCCGGACGCTCACGCTCGGCCGACGGGGCACGGTCGTCCGCCTGGGGCCGGTCGTCCCGGCCGCCACGGCCACGGCCGCGCGCGCCTCGTCCGCCGGTCTCGCCGAGGTCCTCCAGCTCCTCCGCGTCCAGACCGGCACGGGTCCGCTCGGAGCGCGGCAGGACGCCCTTGGTGCCCGCGGGGATGCCGAGGTCGGAGAACAGGTGCGGAGAGCTGGAGTACGTCTCCACCGGGTCGTTGAAGTCCAGCTCCAGCGCCTTGTTGATCAGCTGCCAGCGCGGGATGTCGTCCCAGTCGACGAACGTGACCGCCGTACCCTTGGCGCCCGCCCGGCCCGTGCGGCCGACGCGGTGCAGGTAGGTCTTCTCGTCCTCGGGGGACTGGTAGTTGATGACGTGGGTGACACCCTCGACGTCGATGCCGCGCGCGGCGACGTCGGTGCAGACCAGGACGTCGACCTTGCCGTTGCGGAAGGCGCGCAGCGCCTGCTCGCGGGCGCCCTGGCCGAGGTCGCCGTGGACCGCGCCGGAGGCGAACCCGCGCCGCTGGAGCTGCTCGGCGATGTCGGCGGCCGTCCGCTTCGTACGGCAGAAGATCATCGCCAGTCCGCGGCCCTCGGCCTGGAGGATGCGGGCGACCATCTCCGGCTTGTCCATGTTGTGCGCGCGGTAGACGAACTGCTTGATGTTCGCGACCGTCACGCCCTCGTCGTCCGGCGCGGTGGCGCGGATGTGGACGGGCTGCGACATGTAGCGGCGGGCGAGGCCGATGACCGCGCCCGGCATGGTCGCCGAGAACAGCATGGTCTGGCGCTTGGCCGGCAGCATGCCGATGATCTTCTCGACGTCGGGCAGGAAGCCCAGGTCGAGCATCTCGTCGGCCTCGTCGAGGACCAGGCTCTTGATGTGCCTCAGGTCCAGCTTCTTCTGGCCCGCGAGGTCGAGCAGCCGGCCCGGGGTGCCGACGACCACGTCGATGCCCTTCTTCAGGGCCTCGACCTGCGGCTCGTACGCCCGGCCGCCGTAGATCGCGAGGACGCGGACGTTACGGACCTTGCCCGCCGTCAGCAGGTCGTTGGTGACCTGGGTGCACAGCTCGCGCGTGGGGACGACGACGAGGGCCTGCGGGGCGTCGGTGAGGGCGTCGGGGGTGGCGCGTCCGGCCTCCACGTCGGCGGGGACGGTGACGCGCTCCAGGAGCGGGAGGCCGAAGCCCAGCGTCTTGCCGGTGCCGGTCTTGGCCTGGCCGATGACATCCGTGCCGGAGAGGGCGACGGGGAGTGTCATCTCCTGGATGGGGAAGGGAGTGATGATGCCGACGGCTTCCAGGGCCTCGGCGGTCTCGGGAAGGATTCCGAGTTCACGAAACGTCGTAGTCAGGGTGCTGCCTCTTCTGTGTGTGCGGTGCGAGGCGAGCGCGGGGGATCATGTCTGACCGTGCCGGGGACGTCGGCCGCCGTACGGACGAACCACTCGGGCAAGCCGTAAGACACGGGACCTCTGCCGACGCTCTAGCGCTCGTACCGCTGAGGGTCTCTCCCGTTGTCGTACGGTCAGAGCCGTACGGTCCGTGGAGAGCTGTCGGGTCGGAGCCGATCGGGCCACCGACCGGGCATCCTCATGCGTGCGGCCTGTCGGACACGTCGAACACCGTCGACGCACTCAGCAGGCGCATTACCACCATACCCCGGATCGACGCACATGCGATGGCCGATTCGGTCACGTAGTGGTGGTCACAGTGATCGGCGGGTGAATCCCGGTGATCGGCCGAGGGCTTGAGCGAGCCGCCGAGCGGGCTATTGTGCGCCTCATGAGTAGCTCTGACAAGCCTGAGAACGCGTCCGCCGAACCCTCCGGCCCCACCGGTGTCGCCGCCCAGGACTGGGCGCAGGCGTCCGCCGAGCCGCAGTACCGCGCCGCCGTCGTGGACCTGCTCGGCGCGCTCGCGTACGGGGAGCTGGCGGCGTTCGAGCGGCTCGCGGAGGACGCCAAGCTCGCGCCGACCCTCGCGGACAAGGCGGAGCTGGCGAAGATGGCCTCGGCCGAGTTCCACCACTTCGAGCGGCTCCGGGACCGGCTGACCGAGATCGGCGAGGAGCCGACGGCCGCCATGGACCCGTTCGTGGCCGCGCTCGACGGCTTCCACCGCCAGACCGCGCCCTCGGACTGGCTGGAGGGCCTGGTCAAGGCGTACGTCGGCGACTCGATCGCCAGCGACTTCTACCGGGAGGTTGCGGCCCGCCTCGACGCCGACACGCGTGAACTGGTGCTCGCCGTGCTGGACGACACCGGGCACGCCGGGTTCGCGGTGGAGAAGGTGCGGGCCGCCATCGACGCCGACCCGCGCGTGGGCGGCCGGCTGGCGCTGTGGGCGCGGCGGCTGATGGGCGAGGCGCTGTCGCAGTCGCAGCGGGTGGTCGCCGAGCGGGACGCGCTGTCCACGATGCTCGTGGGGGGCGTGGCCGACGGCTTCGACCTCGCCGAGGTCGGGCGGATGTTCTCGCGGATCACCGAGGCGCACACCAAGCGGATGGCCGCGCTGGGCCTCGCGGCCTGAGCGGCGGCTGCCCGGGCCCGCCGCCGGCACCACAGCCGCTACGCCGGCGCTGATCGGCGGCGCAGGCCGCCCGCCGGGCGCAGCAGCAGGGACAGCGAGGCCACCGAGATGACCGCGGCACCCAGCAGGCTGAGCAGCGCGGTGCCGGGGCCCAGGGCGGTGCGGGTGACGAAGTCGCCGAAGAGGGCTCCGGCGACGCCCGTCGAGTACACCAGCGGGCGGGCCGGCAGCCGGTGGGCGAGGCGGTGCGCCCCCGCCCAGGCGAGGATCAGACCGAGCACGGCGGAGCCGAGTGCTTCGTAGATCATGTCGGGGGTCCCTCCCACGGCCGGTCCGGCTCGACGGTTGTAGCCCGTCATACCCGTGACCTGCGGATTGCAATCCTTGGCTGTGGAGAAGTCGTGCTCCGTATGTGTGTGCGGACCATACGGCGCAAGGGCGCGTTCACACGTACGGCCGGGGCGCGCGGGGCATACGAAGGGCCCGGCGGCACACGGCCGCCGGGCCCTTCGCCACGCCTGCGGTTCAGAGCGCGCCGAAACCGACCTTGCGCACGGTCGGCTCGCCGATCTCCACGTAGGCCAGCCGGTCCGTCGGCACCAGGACCTTGCGGCCCTTCTCGTCCTGGAGGCTGAGGAGCCCCGTCTTGCCGGCGAGGGCCTCGGCCACGATGCCCTCGACCTCCTCGACGCTCTGACCGCTCTCCAGAACGATCTCGCGGGGCGCGTGCTGCACGCCGATCTTGACCTCCACGGCTATGTCCCTCCGACGGTCAGTGATGTGCGCGATCAACCGCGCCGTACCCAGCACACATTAGCCCGGTGAGGCGACCCGTACGCCGCGGGACGGAACGCCACGAGCGAACACCGGCCGGGAACAAACCGGAAAACGCGCCCGGCGCACCCGGAGGAACGCCGGTCAGTGGTGCTCGGTGCCGTGCAGCGGGAAGCCGGCGATGCCCCGCCAGGCCAGCGAGGCCAGCAACTGCACCGCCTGGTCGCGCGGAACGCTGCGGTCGCTGTGCAGCCAGGAACGGGCGACCACCTGGGCGAGTCCGCCGAGGCCCGAGGCGAGCAGCATCGATTCCGCCCGGGACAGGCCGGTGTCCTCGGCGATGACGTCGCAGATCGCCTCGGCGCACTCGGTGGCGACCTTGTCCACGCGCTCGCGCACCGCGGGCTCGTTCGTCAGGTCGGACTCGAAGACCAGCCGGAAGGCCCCGCCGTCGTCCTCCACATAGGCGAAGTAGGCGTCCATGGTCGCCCGGACGCGCTGCTTGTTGTCGGTCGTCGAGGCGAGCGCGCCCCGCACGGCCTGGATCAGCGACTCGCAGTGCTGGTCCAGCAGCGCCAAGTAGAGGTCGAGCTTGCCGGGGAAGTGCTGGTAGAGCACCGGCTTGCTCACCCCGGCCCGCTCGGCGATGTCGTCCATCGCCGCGGCGTGGTAGCCCTGCGCGACGAAAACCTCCTGAGCGGCGCCCAGCAACTGGTTCCGCCGGGCTCGGCGCGGCAGGCGCGTGCCACGCGGGCGTGCTGCCTCAGTCTGCTCGATGGCTGTCACGCCGCCTCCCAAAGTCGTCCACATGCGGTGTCGGCCGCGCGGCCATCGTACTTTTCGGTAACAGTGGTGTGCGCGGTGCGAGCGCAGAATTTCACGTAGCGGACGGCGGCGAAAGCCGTGCGGCGCCCTCAGGAGGCCGGCCGCGGGTCCGGAGCGGGCGGGCCGGGGTCCCGCGAGGTCAGCGGTAGTCGTCCTCGTCGAGCGTGACCACGCGCGCCTGCTCCAGTAGATCGGCCTCGTTCCCGCGGTCCGGATCCACGCTCGTCAAGGGGTCGTCACGGTCCGGCGCGATGTCCGTGTGCTGCTCGGCGGCGTCCACCTCGGGTGCCTCGACGCCGAACTCCGCCACCGCGTCGGGCTCCAGCTCGTCGATGTCCTCGATCGCGTCGGGCTCTGTGGGGTCATAGGCCATGGTGGGCTCCCTTCCTACGAACGTCCCTGGAACAGCAGGGGCCACACGCGGGTGCCCTCTGTACGAGCCTAGGAGACTGCTGATCCGGACGCCATGCCGTCAGGCCCGTTCGCCGACCGGTTCTCCGTCCGAATACGATCCATTCTGTGACGGCGAACACATGAAACCGGACGTGATCACCTCGTAACATTGCCGCATGTCTTCGACCGAGTCGCCGTCCGTGCCGGCCGCCAGTGTTCTTCCACGAGTGGCGCCCGTCCGGGCCGGTGACGGCGAGCGGCTGCGGTCGGTGGCACTGCCCGGTGTCACGCTGACGATCCGGTCCCGGCCGCCGGCGCGCGAGGGCCTGCCGCCCGCGCTGTACGTCCACGGTCTCGGCGGCTCCTCGCAGAACTGGTCGTCGCTCATGGCGGAACTGGACGGCGTCGTGGACAGCGAGGCGGTCGACCTGCCGGGCTTCGGCGACTCGCCGCCACCGGACGACGGCGACTACTCCGTCACCGGGCACGCGCGCGCGGTGATCCGTCATCTCGACGCGGCCGGCCGCGGCCCGGTCCATCTCTTCGGCAACTCCCTCGGCGGCGCGGTCGCCACGCGCGTGGCCGCCGTACGCCCCGACCTCGTCCGCACGCTCACGCTCGTCTCGCCCGCCCTGCCCGAGCTGCGCATCCAGCGCACCGCGGTGCCGACGGGGCTGCTCGGCGTGCCCGGGATCGCGGCCCTGTTCACCCGGCTCACCAGGGAATGGACTCCCGAGCAGCGGGTGCGCGGGGTGATGGGGCTCTGCTGGGGCGATCCGGAGCGGGTGACGCCCGAGGCCTTCCGGCAGGCCGTGGAGGAACTGGAACGGCGGCTGCGGCTGCCGTACTTCTGGGACGCGATGGCCCGCTCCGCACGCGGCATCGTGAACGCCTACACGCTCGGCGGGCAGCACGGACTGTGGCGCCAGGCCGAACGGGTACTGGCCCCCACCCTGCTCGTCTACGGCGGCCGCGACCAGCTCGTCGGCTTCCGCATGGCCCGCAAGGCCGCCCGCGCCTTCCGCTGCTCCCGGCTGGTGACCCTGCCGGACGCCGGGCACGTGGCGATGATGGAGTACCCCGACGTGGTCGCCGGCGCCTTCCGGGAACTGCTCGCGCAGCCGCCCGGCACCGACAGCACCGTCCCGGGCGCGAGGAGCTGAGGGCCAGGGTGGGACGCCACAGCCGCCGCGGACCGGCCCCCAAGGCCGAGACGACGGACATAACCGCAGAACGCACCGGCAGACACGGCAACCGCGCCGACGGCCGGCCGGACCCCGCCCCGAGGCCGCGGCCCGGCACGGGGAGCCGGCGGGCGGCGCGCCGACGCCGGGCCCGCGCGACGGCGCTCCGGGGCGGCCCGACGGCTCCGCGGGACGGAGCACGCCCCAGTTCTCCGGCGGCACCCCCGCACGCGGTGTGCCGCGTCGGCCGGAAGCCGATTCCGCGCGGGGCGGGCATCCCGAGCAGCGGGAAGCCGGAGGCGGCTGGGGAGAGTTCGCCGGCCGGTCCGGCGGCCCGGTCCCGCCCGGTGGAGCCGCCGGCCGCGGCGGCTCGCGCGGGTCCGACGGCACTCCCGCGCACGGTACGCCCGGCTCCTCCGGCGGCGACCCCGCACGCGAGGGCTCCGGGGCTCCCGGCGCCGCTCCCGGGCACGGTGTGCCCGGTGCCGTCGACGGCGGCGTGCCCGGTGCGGTGCTGCCCCGGCAGCGGCAGGCGGGGCCGGACGGCGGTTCCGGGCGCGGTTCGAGGTCCGGAACCGGCGGCCCCCGGCAGGAGTACCTCGAAGCCTTCGACGGCGCCCGCCCGCGCCGTGCCCGGCGCGAGGACACCGCTGACGTCCCGGCCGGTCCCGGCTCCGGCTCCGCGCGCCGTACCGCAGGACGGCCGGCCGAGCCGCCGCAGGGGTCCGGCGCCGGTGTGCCCGCGCAGCGCGGCGGCGCCAGGGGGCGGGCGTTCACCGGTATCGCGGCGGCCGCCGTCACCACCGTGCTCGCGGTGATCGTCGCCGGCCAGGTCGCCAAGACGCGGGACGACGCGGACGTACGGTCCCGGTCCGCCGGCCACGCCCACGGCACCCGCGCCTCCGGCGCACCGGCGCCCGCGGCCGTGCCGAGCACGGCGCCGTTGACGTACGAGCAGAAGATGAGCCGGACCTACCCGCTCGGCGCCGGCCTGCGCGGGCCGGGGAGGTTCGACGTCGTGCCCGGGTTCGACAAGGCGCCCGGCACCGGGCAGAAGTACCGCTACCGCGTCGATGTCGAGCAGGGCCTCGGACTGGACGGCGCGCTGTTCGCCGAGGCCGTGCAGAAGACCCTCAACGACCGGCGCAGCTGGGCCCACGGCGGCGCGCGCACCTTCGAGCGCATCTCCTCCGGCACGCCCGACTTCGTGATCACGCTGGCCAGCCCCGGCACCACCGCCAAGTGGTGCGCCAAGTCCGGCCTGGACACGACCGAGGACAACGTTTCCTGCGACTCGGCCGCGACCGAACGCGTCATGATCAATGCCTACCGGTGGGCTCAGGGCAGCACGACATACGGTGACCGGATCCACGCGTACCGGCAGATGCTGATCAACCACGAGGTCGGCCACCGGCTCGGCCACGGACACGTCACCTGCCAGAAGGACGGCGAGCTGGCGCCCGTGATGCAGCAGCAGACCAAGTTCCTGGACCACGACGGGATCCACTGCCGGGCCAACCCCTGGCCGTATCCGGGGAGTTGACGCGCGCCGCTTATGTCAGATTGACATAAGCCCGCATGTTCATTCATATTTCTGCGCATGTGGTCCAGTCACGCCGTCCCCGCGAGCGCCTCCATCGAGCTGGCGCTCATCGGCGTGACCGCACTCTGCGTGGCCGACATCCACTGTCGCTGACGGCGCCTCCCTCGGCGTTCGCGTCGCGACTGTTCACTCCTTTTCTCCGTGACCGTGTCACGGATTTTTCGACGACCCGACGCCGGGGCCGACGTCTGTCCGCAGTCGTCTCATTCCTCGTCCACATGTCTCACCTGTCGAGAAACTCTCGATCCATCCGTCGAGAAGCACTCGATCAACGTTGATCAATCCACTGGTCAACCCGACTCGTCACCCCGAGAGGTCGTCATTCCGATGCGTCAACCGTCCGTCAGAGCGCGCCGCGTGGCAGCGGCATCCGTCAGCCTGGTCGTGGCAGCGGGCGTCGCCGCCTGTGGCCCGAAGGACAGCGATGCCAAGGCTTCCGGTGGCGACTCCGCGCCCCGCAAGGGCGGCACGCTCACGATCCTGAACTCCCAGCCGCAGAGCGACTTCGACCCCGCGCGCCTGTACACCTCCGGCGGCGGAAACGTCCCCTCGCTGGTCTTCCGCACCCTCACCACGCGCAACCGCGAGAACGGCGAGGCCGGCGCGAAGGTCGTCCCGGACCTCGCCACCGACACCGGACGCCCCAACAAGGACGCGACCGTGTGGACGTACACCCTGAAGAAGGGCCTCAAGTACGAGGACGGCACGCCGATCACCTCGGCCGACATCAAGTACGGCATCGAGCGCTCCTTCGCCCCCGAACTCTCCGGCGGCGCGCCCTACCTGCGGGACTGGCTGGTCGGCGCCGCCGACTACCAGGGGCCGTACAAGGACAAGAAGGGCCTCGCCGCGATCGGGACGCCGGACGAGCGGACCATCGTCTTCCACCTGAACAAGCCCGAGGGCGAGTTCCCGTACCTGGCCACGCAGACGCAGTTCACCCCGGTGCCCAAGAGCAAGGACACCGGCACCGAGTACGAGTCGCACCCGGTCTCCTCCGGCCCCTACAAGGTCGTCAAGAACGAGAACGACGGCGAGCACCTCGTCCTGGAGCGCAACCCGAACTGGTCGGCGGCGACCGACGCCGAGCGCAAGGCGTACCCGGACACCATCGACGTGCGCTCCGGCCTCGACTCCTCGGTGATCAACCAGCGGCTGTCCGCGTCCCAGGGCGCGGACGCCGCCGCCGTCACCACGGACACCAACCTTGGCCCCGCCGAACTGGCCAAGGTCAGCGGCGACAAGGAACTGGCCGCGCGCGTGGGCACCGGCCACTTCGGCTACACCGACTACCTCGCGTTCAACCCCGAGGTGAAGCCGTTCGACAACCCCAAGGTGCGTCAGGCGATCGCGTACGCCATCGACCGCTCCTCCGTGGTCAACGCGGCCGGCGGCAGCGCCCTCGCCGAGCCCGCCACCACCTTCCTGCCCGACCAGAAGTCCTTCGGCCACACGCCGTACGACCCGTTCCCGGCCGGCGAGTCCGGCAACCCGGCGAAGGCCAGGGAGCTGCTCGCGCAGGCCGGTCACAAGAACGGTCTCACCATCACGCTGACCCACTCCAACAGCAAGGACTTCGAGACCAGCCCGGAGATCGCCACCGCCGTCCAGGACGCGCTGAAGAAGGCCGGCATCACGGTCAAGCTCCAGGGCCTGGAGGAGAACGACTACAAGGACAAGATCCACAGCGTGAAGTCCGAGCCGGGCCTCTTCCTCGCCCACTGGGGCGCGGACTGGCCGTCCGGCGGTCCCTTCCTCGCGCCCATCTTCGACGGCCGGCAGATCGTCAAGGACGGAGCGAACTTCAACACGGGCCTGCTGGACGACACGTCCGTCAACGACGAGATCGACGCGATCAACAAGTTGACCGACCTCGACGCCGCCGCCCGGCGCTGGGGCGCGCTGGACAAGAAGATCGGCGACAAGGCCCTCGTCGTGCCGCTGTTCCACCCGGTCTACAAGCGCCTGTACGGCAAGGACGTCAAGAACATCGTCATCAGCGACTGGACCGGTGTCCTGGACGTCTCCCAGGTCGCGGTGAAGTAGCGCCGTGAGCGAGGCACTCGTCGCCGTCGAGACCGCCGGGACGGACACCACCGTCCCGGCGGTCTCGGGGGCCCGTCAGTTCTGGCGGCGGCTGCGGGCGCAGCGCGCCGCCCTGGTCGCCGCCGTCGTCGTCGCACTGCTCGTCCTGGTCGCGCTCGCCGCGCCGCTGCTCACCGCCGTCGAGGGCCAGGACCCCACCACCTACCACCCCGACCTGATCGACTCCGCCCGCGGAGGCGTGCCCATCGGCTCCCTCGGCGGCGCGAGCGCCGGCCACTGGCTGGGCGTCGAGCCGCAGACCGGACGCGACCTGTTCGCCCGGCTCGTCTACGGCGCGCGGGTCTCGCTCGGTGTGTCGCTGGGCGCCACGCTGGTCCAGGTCCTCCTCGGGGTCGCCGTGGGCACGGCCGCCGGACTGGGCAACCGCTGGGTCGACCTGGTGCTGAGCCGGATCACCGACATCTTCGTCGCGATGCCGCTGATGATCATGGCCCTGGCCCTGCTGGCCGTCGCGCCCGACGGCTTCCCGCGCCCGGTCCTGGTCGCGCTGATCCTCTCCCTGGTCGCCGGATGGTCCACGATGGCGAAGATGGTGCGCGCCCAGACGCTCGCCCTGAAGAACCTCGACTACGTCTCCGCCTCCCGGCTCAGCGGCTGGAGCACCTGGCGGACCGCCGTGCGCGAACTCCTCCCGGGTCTCGCCGCGCCGGTCATCACCTATGCCGCGCTGCTGGTCCCGGCCAACATCAGCGCCGAGGCGGCCTTGTCCTTCCTCGGTGTCGGAGTCAAGCCGCCCACGCCCTCGTGGGGCCAGATGCTCACCTCCGCCGACGTCTGGTACGAGGCCGCCCCGCAGTACCTGCTGCTGCCCGCCCTCGCCCTGTTCGTGACCGTGTTCGCCATGACCGTCCTCGGCGACGGCGTCCGCGTCGCCCTCGACCCGCGCGCCGCCTCCCGGCTGCGCGTCGGCACCGGCCGCAAACGGGAGGCCCGCGCCGAGGCGGCCCTGGCGAACGCCTCGCCGGCCACCGGGACCGCCGTGGCGGACACCGCTGCCGGGAAGGAGGAGAGGGCGTGAACGGCCTCACCGGTTTCGTCCTGCGCCGGCTCGTCGGCGCCGTGATCACCCTGTTCGTGCTCTCGGTGATCATCTACGTCGTCTTCTACGTCACCCCCGGCAACGTCGCCCAGATCACCTGCGGCCCGCGCTGCTCCCCGGCCCAGGTCCACCAGGTGGCCCAGCAACTCCACCTCGACGACCCGCTGTACGTGCGCTACTGGCACTTCCTGCATGGCGTCTTCGCGGGCCAGGACTACTCCACCGGCACCTCCGTGGAGCACTGCTCGGCGCCCTGCCTGGGCCAGTCGTACCAGAGCGGCCGGCAGGTCACCGACATCATCCTGACCAAGCTGCCGGTGAGCTTCTCGCTGGTGCTCGGCGCGATGGTGATCTGGCTGCTGCTCGGCGTCGGCACCGGCGTGCTGTCCGCCTGGCGGCGCGGCCGGCTCTCCGAACGCGTGCTGACCGCGATCACCCTCGCCGGCGTCGCCACCCCCGTCTTCGTCATCGGCCTGGTCCTGATGATCGTCGTCTGCGGCGAACTCCGGCTGCTGCCCTTCCCGCAGTACGTGAACTTCACCGACGACCCCGAACAGTGGGCGTGGAACCTGCTGCTGCCATGGCTGTCCCTCGCCCTCATCGAGGCGGCCAACTTCGCCCGGCTGACCCGGGCGTCGATGCTGGAGACACTGGCCGAGGACCACATCCGCACCTTCCGCGCCTACGGCGTCGGCGAACGCGCGGTGATCACCCGGCACGCCCTGCGCGGCGCCACGGCCTCCGTCATCGCCCTCAACGCGGTCACCTTCGGCTCGGCCGTCGGCGGCGCCGTGCTCACCGAGACCCTGTTCGGCCTGCCCGGCATCGGCCAGGAACTGGTGCACGCGGTCAAGGTCGTCGACCTGCCGGTGGTCGTCGGCATGGTCCTGGTGACCGGCTTCTTCGTGGTCCTCGCCAACGCCGTCGCGGACGTCCTGTACGCGGTGGCCGACCGACGGGTGGTGCTCGCATGAGCCTGGTGGAAGTGACGGACCTGACCGTCCGGTTCGGCGCCCTGCGCGCCGTCGACGGGCTCTCCTTCAGCCTCGCGGAGGGCGCCGCCCTCGCCCTGGTCGGCGAGTCCGGCTCCGGCAAGTCCACGGTCGCGGGCGCCCTGCTGGGCCTGCACCGGGGCACCGGCGCCCGGGTCGGCGGCACGGTCCGGGTGGCCGGCACCGACGTCCGGGCGGCCTCCGACGAGGAACTGCGCCGGCTGCGCGGCGCCAGGGCGGCCATGGTCTTCCAGGACCCGCTGTCCTCGCTCGACCCGTACTACGCGATCGGCGACCAGATCGCCGAGGTCTACCGCGTCCACGCGCGCGTGTCGCGCCGCGCCGCACGCGCCCGTGTCGTGGAGGTGCTGGACCGGGTCGGCATCCCGGACGCGGCACGGCGGGCCCGGTCGCGTCCGCACGAGTTCAGCGGCGGCATGCGCCAGCGCGCCCTCATCGCCATGGCCCTCGCCGGCGAACCGGACCTGCTGATCGCCGACGAGCCGACCACCGCCCTCGACGTCACCGTCCAGGCCCAGATCCTCGACCTGCTGCACACCCTGCGCGCGGAGACCGGCATGGGCCTGCTGCTCGTCACCCACGACGTGGGTGTGGCCGCCGAGAGCGTGGACGACATCCTCGTCATGCGGCACGGCAGGGCCGTCGAACGCGGCCCGGTCGGCGCCGTCCTCGCCGCGCCCGCCGAGGCCTACACCCGCGAACTGCTCGACGCCGTCCCGCGCGTGGACGCCCGCCGCACCGGCCCGCCGGCCACCGGCGAGGTCGTGCTGGAGGCCACCGGTGTACGGCGCGAGTTCGGGCGCGGCAAGCGGGCGTTCGCGGCCGTGGACGACGTCTCGGTGACCGTCCGGCGCGGGGAGACCCTCGGCGTGGTCGGCGAGAGCGGCAGCGGCAAGACCACGCTCGGCCGCATGCTGGTCGGGCTGCTGGAGCCGACCGCCGGCGAGATCCGCTACGCCGGGCGCCCGCACACCGGGGTGAACCCGGCCGTCCAGATGGTCTTCCAGGACCCCGTCTCCTCCCTCAACCCCCGCCGCAGCATCGGCGAGTCCATCGCCGACCCGCTGCGCGCGCGGGGCGAACACGACGAGGAGCGCATCCGGGCGCGGGTGTCGGAACTGCTGGCGCGCGTGGGACTCGACCGGGCGCACTACGACCGCTACCCGCACGAGTTCAGCGGCGGCCAGCGCCAGCGCGTCGGCATCGCACGGGCGCTCGCCGCCGAGCCGCGCGCTCTCGTCTGCGACGAGCCGGTCTCCGCGCTCGACGTCACCACGCAGGCCCAGGTGGTCGCCCTGCTCGGCGAACTCCAGCGGGAACTCGGGCTGGCGCTGGTCTTCATCGCGCACGACCTCGCCGTCGTCCGCCAGGTCAGCGACCGGGTCGCGGTGATGCGGCGTGGCCGGCTCGTCGAGTACGGGCCCGCCGACGAGGTCTACGACAGCCCGCGCGAGCCGTACACCAAGCAGCTCCTGGCCGCCGTGCCCGCCCTCGACCCGGAACTGGCGGCCCGGCGGCGCGCCGCCCGACGCGATCCGGCGGCCGCCTAGCGGCCGGCACCGCGCCCGCACCGCAGGCCGTGACGTTTCGCGCTCGTCCGATCACCGTGTGACGCATTAGCGCGGTCGAACGCGACCCGCACGCGAAAGTTACGAGCGTTCACCCCTTTTGGTGGCGCGACGGACAACCGTCCGTCGCGCCACCGCCTTGTCCCCTTACGTTCATCCCGCTGCGAGCCGCCGGTCCGATGGCGGCTCCCCAGACGGGAGACCGGGGGTGCACACATGCGCTTGGGGCTGCTTACCGAGGGTGCCCGCCCGTATGCGAGCGGTGCCGCCGCGTCCTGGTGCGAACGGCTGGTGCGCGGACTCGGGCAGCACGAGTTCGACATCTACGCGCTCGGCGGCGGCCGGCGCCGGGAGGCCGGGGTCCGGCCCGCGCTGCCGCCGCAGGTCCGCCGGGTGCGCACGGCGCCGCCGTGGACGGCCGGTGACGCCGGCCTTCCCTACGGCCGGCGCGCACGCCGACGCTTCGCCGAGTGCTACGGCGAACTGGTCGGGGCGGTGTGCGCGGGCGCCGGGGCCGCAGGTGAGGGGCCGGACGCGTCCGGGGATCTGGCGGACCGTTTCGGCAGTGCGCTGTACGCACTCGCCGAACTCGCCCGCGAGGAGGACGGGCTGGCCGGCGCCCTGCGCTCGGACATCGCCGTGCGCGCCCTGGAACGAGCCTGCCGCGCGCCCCGCGCGCTGTGCACGGCGCGCGAGGCCCGGGTGACCGACCTGCTCACCGTCACCGCGCACCTCGAACACGCGCTGCGGCCCCTCTCGCTCGACTGGTACGGCGACGACGCGCTCGGCGCGGCCGACCTCTGCCACGCCACCACAGGCGGCCCGCCCGCCCTCTGCGGGCTGCTCGCCCGGCACTTCCACGGGGTGCCGCTGCTCGTCACCGAGTTCGACGTGCACCTGCGCACCCACTACCTGACGTCCGGCCCCGGCACCGCCGCTCCCGCCGTACGCGCCGTGCTCGCCGCCTTCCACGGCCGGCTCGCGGCCGAGGTCTACCGCGCGGCCGAACTCCTCACCTCCGGTGACGCGCACGCGCGCCGCTGGCAGGAACGGTGCGGCGCCGACCGCGCCCGGATCCGCACGGTGTATCCCGGCGCGGAGGCCGAGCGGTTCGGGGAGGCGGACGCGTCGACGGTCCCGGCCGATGCGTACACGCTGGTCTGGGCCGGGAGCGTGGACCCGGCCGAGGACCTGGTGTCCCTGCTGCACGCCTTCGCCGAGGTCCGCCGGGAGGAGCCGAAGGCCCGGCTGCGCATCGTGGGCACGCCGTCCGGCGCCGAGGGAGCGGCCTATGCCGGCCACTGCCGGGCGCTGGCCGCGCGGCTGTTCCCCGGCGAGCCGGAAGGCGACCGTCCCGTCTCCTTCGAGGAGATCGGCCCCTCGGAGGAGACGAGGGTGTCCGACGCGTACGCCGCCGGCGCGGTCGTCGTCCGCTCCGGCCATGCGGAGGGCTTCCCGGCCGGCCTCGTCGAGGCGATGCTCACCGGCCGGGCCACCGTGTCCGCGGACGCGGGCGCGGTCGCGGAGGTCATCGGCGGCACGGGACTGGTCGTACCGCCGCGCGATCCCCGAGCGCTCGCGCAGGCGTGCGTGGCGTTGCTGCGCGACCCCGAGCGGCGCGTGCGCCTCGGCGCCGCCGCGCGCGCCCGGGCGCTCGAACTGTTCACCGTCGAGCGGACCGTCACGGCTTTTCACGGCCTCTACCTGGAGATCGTCTCCCGCTGCCCGGTCCGCCGGTCCGCCCCGGACGAGCCCCGCCCCTTCGCGACCCCCGCCGAGACCTTCGTCCCCGGCCACTGGACCGGCCCCACGGCCCCCGCCCCGCCCCGCGGCGTCCCCGCCTGGGCGGCCCGCACCCCGTCCCGGGCCACCCGGCCGTCGGCGGAGGAGACCCGATGACCGGCCTGCGGCGCCGTCCCTCCACCGACGGACCGGGCTCCGGCCCGCCCGTGGAGCCGCGGGGGCGGAAGGGAGAGCCGGTGGAGCCGGGCGGGCCGGGTACGGCGGTGCGGCCGGAAGAGGCGAACAGGCCGGTCGCCGGGAGCGGGGACGACCTGGGCGACGGCGCTCCGGCCCGGAGAGATGCGGCCGCCTCGGACCACCCGGGAATGCCGAGCGGCGCGGAGCCATGGGACGCGCGGTCGGGGGAGTGGGTGCCGGCTCCGGCTGTCGCGCCGGACTCCGGGCGCGGAGCACCGCCGGCCGACCGTGTTCCCGGAGCGCCGGCCGGACTTCGCGGGCGGGTTTCCGGTACGCGGGCCGAAGCCGTGGAGGGCGACGCCTGGTGGACGGCTCCGGCCGGACGGGGTCCTGGGAGCGGTCCCTCCGCGCCGGACGGGTGGTCGGCGCGGACGCCGGCCGGCGGTGCCGCCCAAAGCTCCGGCGACCCGGTGAAAGCCCTGCTGCACGGGCACCCCGAGCTGTGCGAGCGGGCGGTGGACCCGTTGGAGACCGCCGTGCGCCTGGAGTCGTACGGCATCACCGACCGGACCGCCGCCCACTTCCGCCACCGTGACGTCTTCTCGCTCGCCGAGGAGCTGTACGCGCGCGTGCCGTGCGACACCGAGCGGCCCTCCCCGCAGCCCCGGCCCCTCCCCGGACCCCGCGTCCGAGCAGGCTGGGTCCTGCTCGCCCTCCTGCCCGGAGCGCTCGGCGCGGCGACGGTGACCGGACTGCGCCTCACCCACGGCACCCCCCGCCTGCTGGTGGCACTCGGCGGCCTCCTCGCCGTCGCCCTCGCCACCCGCGCGGCCCTGCGCCACGGCCCGCTCGCCGGCCCGCCCGGCGCACGCGCCCGGCGCACCACGCCGGGCACCGGCGCGTGGACGCTCTGGCTGCTCGGATACGCCCTCCTCGGCGACGGCCTGCTGCGCGCCGTCCTGACCGGCGGCCCCGACGCCCCGCCCACCGGGACCCCGGACGGCCCCTGGCCCACGGCCACCGCGCCCGTCCTGGCCCTCCTGCTGGCCTGCGCCCCCGCCGCCTGGTGCGCCCGCCTCCTCGCCGCCGGAGCCCGCCGCGGGCTCGCCGCCAGCCGGAGCCTGAAGGCGTTCACGGCCGCGATGACCCCTGTGCTGCCCGGCGCGTTCGCCCTGTACCTCGGCGCCCTGGCCGCGCTGCTCGCGCTGTGCGGCACCGTCCTGCGCCAGCCCGCGGCCTACCCACAGGCCCTCGCCCTGGGCGCCCTGCTGCTGTCCGCCCGCCTGCTCACCGCGCACCGCCACCGGCGCGCACCCGCCCGCGCACTGGGCGCCGCCGTGGCCGTGGAGGCGGTGGCCCTGGCGCTGCCGCCGGCCGGCCGGCTGTCCGGCTGCGCCTTCCTGGCGGCCCCGGTCCAGACCCTCGTGGACGCGTGCGGCGAGGCCGCCGTACCGGTCCTCGCCTGCGGCACCGCGGCCCTGGCCCTGCTCTGGCACGCCGGCCGCACGCTCACCCGGGCCTCGGCCCACGCCCCCACGGGAGCACCCGAGTGAATCTCCCGCCCGCCGGTCCGACCCGACCCGCCACGGGCATCCGCACCATCTCTTCGAAGGAGAAGACCAGATGACCACCTCCCGACCCGGAGCGTCCGGAGCCACCGGAACCGCCGGAGCGTCCGGAGCAGCCGCACCAGCCGTCGAAACGGCCGGTACCACCGGCGCGCACACCCCGGGAGCCGCCCGATGAGGGTCCTGCTGATCGGAGCCAACGGATTCATCGGCCGTTACGTCGCCGACCGCCTGCTCGCCGACCCGGCCGTCCAGCTCACCGCGCTCGGCCGCGGCGACGACGCCGACGTCCGCTTCGACCTCGCCACCGGCAGCCCGGGCGCGCTCACCCGCTTCCTGGACGCGGTCCACCCCGGAGTCGTCGTCAACTGCGCCGGCGCGACCCGGGGCGGCGCCCGCGAACTGACCCGGCACAACACCGTCGCCGTGGCCACCGTCTGCGAGGCGCTGCGCCGCAGCGGCTGCGGCGCGCGCCTGGTGCAGATCGGCTGCGGCTCCGAGTACGGCCCCAGCCAGCCCGGCTCCTCCACGCCCGAGGACGCCGTGCCGCGCCCCGGCGGCCCGTACGGCGTCAGCAAGCTCGCCGCGACCGAACTGGTCCTCGGCTCCGGCCTGGACGCGGTCGTCCTGCGCGTCTTCTCGCCGGCCGGGCCCGGCACCCCGGCGGGCTCCCCGCTCGGCCGGCTCGCCGAGGCCATGCGCCGCGCCATGCAGTCCGGAGACGGCGAGCTGAAGCTCGGCGGGCTCGGCGTCCAGCGTGACTTCATCGACGTACGCGATGTCGCCCGGGCCGTGCACGCGGCCTCGCTCTCCGCCGCGCAGGGCGTGATCAACATCGGCTCCGGGCGCGCCGTCCGCCTCAGGGACGCCGCCGCCGTCCTGGCGCGCGTGGCCGGCTACGGCGGTGCCCTCCACGAACTGGACGCCCCGCCCGGGCCGCTGCGGGCCGCTCTCGGGCACCCCCGCGCCGACGCCGACCACGCGCCCCCGGTCGCCTACCCCTACCCGGACGGCTGCGGCAGCTGGCAGCAGGCCGACGTACGCACCGCCCGCGACCGCCTCGGCTGGCGGCCCCGCATCAACCTGGAGGAGTCCCTGGCCGACATCTGGATGGAGGCGGCGTGCCGCATCTGACCGCTGCCGCGCCCGAGCGCACCGGCTCCCGGCGGACGCTGCCCGGTTGCTGGGACGGCATCGTCTCGCACACCGGAACGGGTGTCTCGGAATGAAGAAGGGCGTGGCAGTGTTACGAGGAGAACAACTGTAGTGATTGACCGACCAACGGAGTCCCCGTGTCGCTGCCACCCCTGGTCGAGCCAGCTCCCGAGCTCACCGTAGACGAGGTCCGCAGGTACTCCCGCCACCTGATCATCCCCGACGTGGGCATGGACGGGCAGAAGCGGCTGAAGAACGCCAAGGTGCTCTGTGTGGGCGCCGGCGGCCTGGGCTCGCCGGCACTGATGTACCTGGCCGCCGCGGGCGTGGGCACCCTCGGCATCGTGGAGTTCGACGAGGTCGACGAGTCGAACCTGCAGCGCCAGATCATCCACAGCCAGTCCGACATCGGCCGTTCCAAGGCCGAGTCGGCCCGTGACACCGTCAAGGGCATCAACCCGTACGTGAACGTGATCCTTCACGAGGAGCGGCTCGAAGCCGACAACGTGATGGACATCTTCAGCCAGTACGACCTGATCATCGACGGCACCGACAACTTCGCGACCCGGTACCTGGTCAACGACGCGTGTGTGCTGCTGAACAAGCCGTACGTGTGGGGCTCGATCTACCGCTTCGACGGCCAGGCGTCCGTCTTCTGGTCCGAGCACGGCCCCTGCTACCGCTGCCTGTACCCGGAGCCGCCGCCCCCCGGCATGGTCCCCTCCTGCGCCGAGGGCGGCGTGCTGGGCGTGCTGTGCGCGTCGGTCGGCTCCATCCAGGTCAACGAGGCGATCAAGCTCCTCGCCGGCATCGGTGAGCCGCTGGTCGGCCGTCTGATGATCTACGACGCCCTGGAGATGCAGTACCGCCAGGTCAAGGTCCGCAAGGATCCCGACTGCGCGGTCTGCGGCGAGAACCCGACCGTCACCGAGCTGATCGACTACGAGGCCTTCTGCGGCGTCGTGTCCGAGGAGGCCCAGGCGGCGGCGATCGACTCCACGATCACTCCGAAGCAGCTCAAGGAGTGGATCGACGACGGCGAGAACATCCAGATCATCGACGTCCGCGAGCCGAACGAGTTCGAGATCGTGTCCATCCCGGGCGCCACGCTGATCCCGAAGAACGAGTTCCTGATGGGCACCGCCCTGGAGAGCCTTCCCCAGGACAAGAAGATCGTCTTGAACTGCAAGACGGGTGTCCGCAGTGCGGAAGTCCTCGCGGTCCTGAAGTCCGCCGGCTTCGCCGACGCGGTTCACGTCGGCGGCGGAGTCATCGGCTGGGTCAACCAGATCGAACCCGACAAGCCGGTCTACTGACCACGGGTCTCGCCCACCGGCACGGCTGACGAAGCCCACGGCCTCCGAACTGCTCGGACGCCGTGGGCTTTTGTCGTTGGTCGCGTGCCGCCGTGGGCTTTCCGGGGCGCTACTTGAGGTTGATGGTCTGTTCCTCGGTCGCGGGGCTTGCCGGGCGGGTGACCGTGATGCTCTTCGCGAAGGTGTGTGCCTCGTCGTCGCTGTCGATGCAGGTGACCTTGACGTTGGCGGCGAGGCCCTTCTTCGCCGGGACCTTGGTGAAGGTGATCGAGTAGGACTCGGCCACGTTCTCACCGGAGAGCTGGTCGGAGGCGACCTTGCCCTTGGTGGTGATCGTCACGTCGGTCACCGAGGAGTCCTCGAACCGCTCGCAGCTCGCGGTCCCGGTCACCTTGACCCTGCCGGAGTTCGGGTTGGCGTGGGCCGCACCGGCCGTCGCGGCGGGAACGACCAGTGCCAGCGAGGCCACGGCCCCGACGGTACCGAGCTTGCAGGCCCTGCTGCTGAAATCCCGCATACCAGTCTCCACTCGTCTGCTGAGGACGGCATGTGGCGAGGACGTCGAGCGCTGTGCATCCGGGCACGGCGTCCGATCGCCAGATGCGGTGTGCCGTCGCGGTGGGTTGACGGGCCGGCCACTGCGGGCGCCTGCGGCTACGGGCCCGGCCCGATCGGATCGGCTGTGGCGGCCACCGTCCGAGCGTATCGACCCCTGAGTGAGCTGTCTAATTATGAGGTTTTTGTTGAAATTAGTCTGCTATGGGCAGACTTTGCCGTCCTTCGGTGTCGTTCCGTTCAGCAGATAGGCGTCCACCGTCGCGTCGACACAGGCGCTCCCGCTGCCGTACGCGCCGTGCCCCTCTCCCTTCCAGGTGAGTTCGACGCCGACTCCCCGGCCCAGTTCGTCGGCCATCTCGCGGGCGCCCTCGTACGGGGTGGCCGGGTCGCCGGTGTTGCCGATCAGCAGGATCGGGGCCGCGCCCGGCGCGGCGACCTCCGGAGTGTCGTACTGGCCCGGCACCGGCCAGTCGTGGCACCAGCCCGCCGTGTCCCAGCCGAGGTACTCCCCGAACACCGGGGAGATCCGCTCGAACCGGGCCAGTCGTCGCTTCGTCTCGGCGAGCGTCGGCCGCTGCTTCTCGTCCAGGCACGAGATGACCCGCTGGGAGTGGGACATGGTGCCGTAACGGCCGGACGCACCCCGTTCGTTGTACTCGTCGGCGAGCGCCAGCAGTTCCGAACCGTCGCCCTCCTGCGCCGACTTGAGCGCGCCGGTCAGCCTCGGCCAGCTCGGCTCGCTGTACAGCGGCAGGATGATCCCGGTGGTCGCGAGGGTCTGCGTCAGCTTCCGTCCGGACGAGGTCGGCAGCGGCGTGGCGTCGAGCCGCTTCAGCAGGCCGGCTATCTTCCGCGTGCCCTGAACCGGGTCCTGGCCGGTGGACTTCAGATAGTCGTCCAGGGCCCGCTGGAAGCCGCGGGCCTGGTTCTCGGCATGCCCCACCGTGTCCGCGGCCGGGTCGACCACCGCGTCCAGCACCAGCCGGCCCACCCGCCCGGGGAACAGGTGGGCGTAGACACCGCCGAGTTCCGTGCCGTAGGAGATGCCGAAGTAGTGCAGCTCGTCGTCGCCGAGGACCTGGCGCATCAGGTCCATGTCGCGGGCCGTGTCGGTGGTGGACACATGGGCCAGCAGCGGGCCGGCGGCCTTCTGGCAGCCCTCGCCGAAGTCGGCGGCGTCCTGGAAGTAGGCCTCCTCCTCGGCCGGGGTGTCCGGTGTGGCGTCCACGGCCTCGGCGGCCTGGATCCCGCGGTCGTCGCGGCAGCGCACGCCACTGCTCGCGCCGACCCCGCGCGGGTCCCAGCTCACCAGGTCGTACCGCTTGTGGAGCGCGGAGACGGCGGAGGTGTAGTACGGCATCGTCGACACGCCGGAGCCGCCCGGGCCGCCGAAGTTGAACAGCAGTGAGCCGATGCGGTCGCCGCCGGTCGCCCGCGAGCGGATGAGGGAGACGCCGATGGTCCGGCCGGCCGGATCGGACCAGTCCAGCGGCACCTTGAGTGTCGCGCACCGCCATGTGCCGCCCGGTGCGGAGGTGTTCCCGGAGGCCTCGCACCGGTGCCAGCCGAGCCGTTGGGAGGTGAGCGAGGCGGGGAGGGCCGTGGCGGACGGCGCGGCCGGGGAACTTGATGCCGACGGGGGAGCGGAGCCGGTCCCCTTGCCCTCGTCGCCCTTTCCGTCCCCGCCGGACGAGCCGCCGCAGCCGGCCAGCAGCAGTCCCGCCGCCAGCGCGGCCGTCCACCGCGGAAATCGCATCACGCGCACCCCCCTGACAGGCCCGTCGCGTCGTCCGCGCCGGGCGTTCAGGCCATGGTAGGCATCTTCGGCCCAGCCCGTGACGGCCTGTGGATAACTGTCTGACCTGCGGATTCTCCTCGAAGCCTGGAGTTGTCAGGAGCAGACCAGGCCGGCCTTCGGCACCTTGCCGTCCAGCAGATAGCCGTTCACCGCGCGCTGCACACACTTGTTCTTGCTGTCGTAGGCCCCGTGCCCCTGGCCCTTGTACGTCAGCTGGACACCCACGCCCTTGCCGAGCGCGTCCACCATCTTCTTCGCGCCCTGGTACGGGGTGGCCGGGTCGCCGGTGTTGCCGACGACGAGGATCGGCGCCGCACCCGGTGCCCGCACGTCGGGATGGGCGGCGGCGCCGGGCACCGCCCAGTCCGTGCAGCTGACCAGGCCCCAGGCCAGGTAGTCCCCGAACAGCGGCGAGGCGGCGCGGAACCGGGGCAGTGCCCGCCGGACGTCGCCCGCGGTGTACCGCGCCTTGTCGTCGGAGCAGTTGATGGCGGCGTTCGCCGCGGCCAGATTGCTGTACTCCCCGTTCTCCCCGCGGCCGTTCATCGAGTCGGAGAGCAGCATGAGGATCTTGCCGTCGCCGTCGTACGCCTCCTCCAGCCCCTCGGTCAGGTACTCCCAGAAGTCCTTCGAGTACAGGGACTGCGCGATGCCGTTGGTGGCGGCGGTCTGGGTCAGTTCGCGCGGGGAGATGCCCGGGATCGGCTTCTTCTCCAGGTCGGCGAGCAGCTTCGCGATGCGCTCCTTCACCTCCTGCGGGGTGCTGCCGACCGGGCATTGCGTGGTCTTGGAGGTGCAGTCCCGCGCGAAGTTGTCGAGCGCGAGCTGGAAGCCCTTCGCCTGGCCCAGCGCGCTCTGTTCGGCGTTCTGCGTGGGATCCACGACCGCGTCGAAGACGGCCCGGCCGACGTGCTCGGGGAACAGGTGGGCGTAGACGCCGCCGAGTTCGGTGCCGTAGGAGATGCCGAAGTAGTGCAGTTTCCGGTCGCCGAGGACCTGGCGCATCAGGTCCATGTCCCGGGCCGCGTCGGTGGTGCGCACATGCGGAAGGACCTTCTCGGAGTTCTTCTCGCAGGCCGTGTTGAACTCCCGGGTGCGCCGCAGCAGCTGGGCGCGTTCGGCGGCGTCGTCCGGAGTGGCGTCCTGCTGGAAGTACTCGTCGAGCCGGGCGTCGCTCTCGCACCGCACCGGCGCGCTGCGGCCGACCCCGCGCGGGTCGAAGCTGACCAGGTCGTAGCGGGTGCCCAGGGTGGTGTAGTCCGGGCCGAAGGCGGGCAGCGTGGTGACGCCGCTGCCGCCGGGGCCGCCGAAGTTGAACACCAGCGAGCCGATCCGCCGGTTCGCGGGGCCGCTGGCCCGGGCGCGGATCAGGGCGATGCCGATCGTGTCGCCCTTGGGCCGGCCCCAGTCCAGCGGCGCCTTCATGGTGGCGCATTGCCACTCGGTGCCGTTCGGCAGCGGCGTGGGGGCGGTGCCGCCGCCCTCCGCCTCGGACGGGGCCGGGCAGTCCTGCCAGTCCAGCTTCTGGTGGGTGAGGTCCCCGTCCTCGGAGCGGCCGCCGCAGCCGGCCGGCGCGGCGAAGAGCAGCACAGCGGACGTGGTCAGCGCGGCGGCGCGCAGCCGGGAGGGGTTCGCCATGCTCCCCATCGTGAGCGCGCGCACGACGGCCCGCGCGGGGCGCGGGCCGTCCGGGCTACATCACCGGGCGCTCAGAGGGCTCCCTTGCGGGTGAGGTGGTTGAAGGCCAGCCAGCCGGGCAGCACCGGCAGCCACAGGGTCAGCAGCCGGAACAGCAGGACGGCCGGCGCGGCGACCTCCTTGGGCAGGCCCACGGCGATCAGACCGACCGTGAGGGTCGCCTCGACCGCGCCGACACCGCCGGGAGTGGGGGCCGCGGAGCCGAGCGCGTTGCCGGCGAGGAAGACGACGGCGACGCTCGCGATGCTCAGCGACACCGAGCCGTCGCCGAAGGCCCGGATGGAGGCGTCCAGGCACATCACGAAGCAGGCGGTCAGCAGCAGCATGCCGCCGATGCCGGTCACGAGCTTCTGGGGCCGCTGGAGGACATCGAGCATGCGCGGGACGACGCCGGCGAACAGCGACCTCACACGCGTGGCGACGAATTTCCGCAGGAACGGCACCGAGGTGACCACGAGGACCAGGACGGCCACGGTCAGCAGGCCCGCGATGACCGTGCGGGACGGCGACAGCGACGGCGTCTTCTCCGTGCCGGTCAGATAGCCGAAGGACAGCAGCATCAGGATGTGGCAGCCGAGCCCGAACAGCTGTGAGGCACCGACGCTCGCCACCGCGAGTCCCGGGCGCACGCCTGCGCGCTGGAGGAAGCGCGTGTTGAGGGCCACACCGCCGACCGCGGCCGGGGCCACGATCTTCACGAACGACCCGGCGACCTGCGCCGCCACGGTCCGCGGGAACGGCACCCGCTCCGGTACGAAGCCCAGCAGCGCCATGGCCGCGGCGACGTAGCTGAGCGCCGAGAACAGCACCGCGGCGATCACCCAGCCCCACTGGGCCTGCGCGAACAGCGTGGCGAACTCGATGTGGGTCAGCTGCGTCAGCAGGTAGTACGCGCCGATCGCGCCGGCGATGAAGCTGATCAGCGTGCGCGGCCGGATCCGCTCCAGACGGGCCGGTTCCACGGGCGCCTGGGGCCTGATCAGCAGTACCTGGTGCCGGATCTGGGTGAGCAGATCCTCCTCGCGGGCCTCTTCCAGGGCCTCGTCGATGGCCCGCTTCTCCGCGCGCTGCTCGGCGCGGACCGTCTTCTTGTCGGGCTTTCCGGCCTCCGGCGCGGGCGTTCCGGACGCCTCCTCCAGCCGGGCCTGCTTGGCCTGCCGGGAGGCTTCGAGCACCGCCTCGCGCTCGCGCTGGGCGCGCTCCCGGGCCAGTCGGCGCAGCGTCGCGCGCGTGGAGCGCGTCAGCGCGATCGGCTGGAGCATCGGCAGACAGTCGGCGACCGCGTCCGGGCCGAGCACGCCGACCGCCGAGGCCACGGCGCGCTCGGCGCCGACCCGCAGGCCGAGCGTGGTGACCAGCTGGGCGACGTCCATGCGCAGCAGCAGTTCCCCGGCCGCGATCTCGCCGCCGCGCAGCTCGGTGAGGATCACCCTGCCGGAACGATCCACCAGAATCGCGTCACCGGCGAGCCTGCGGTGCGCGATGCGCCGCGACTGCAGCGCCCGTACCTGGTGCCAGGTGTTGCGCAGCAACTCGTCGGTGATCTCGTCGTCGGCCAGCGAGTCCAGGGTGCGTCCCCCGGTGTGCTCGTAGACGAGCATCACCGCGTCGGGGCCCAGTTCGGAGGTGGCGATCAGCTTCGGCGCGTTGGCGCCCGCCGCGATCGCCGCGTACGCCAGCAGTGCCTCCTGCTCCAGCGCCTGGCGCAGCGACTGGAGGCTGGAGCGGGTGGCGAAGCCGCGCAGGGTCAGATTGCGCCACGCGCGGTAGAAGAAGCCCTGCGCCTGCTGTTCCCGGTCGACGACCGTGACGTCCAGCGGAGGACCGTCCTCCAGGGTGACGAAATAGCGCCGGCCCCGGTCGCCGCTCTCGGCCTCGGCGGCGTCCTCCCGGGAGGCGCTGACGGGGTGGAACCCCACGTGCCTGAGCCCGGCCATCAGGGTCTGGCCGGTGGGGCGGACGTTGGGGGAGCCGACCGCGTAGAGGGTGCCGTAGGCGACGGACCAGCCGATCAGCACCGTCAGGATGATCGAGAAGGGGGTCGTGTAGCCGGTGACCAGCATCGAGAACGCGTCGAGCAGCAGCACGATCCACAGCACCGCGCGCCATCTGGGCCTGCGGGACATGCCGACGGCCGACATGTAGGCGATCACGGGCGCCAGATAGCCGTGCACCGGATCGGTCAGGGCGTGGATGTCGCCCGGCGAGGGCTGGGTGAGCGCCTCCTGGATGGAGTCCGGGGCGGCCCGGGCGACCCACAGGTCGGTGGCGAGCGTCACCCCGTGGGCCAGGACGGCCGCGAGGACGCCGTCGGCGATGCGCAGCCCGTCCCGCTTGATCAGCCGCTCGATGGCGAAGGCGACCGGCACCAGCAGGATCGCGATGCTGGACGCCAGCCCCGCGATCTTGATCAGCAGGTCCGGGGCCTGGCCGGTGCCCTTGTTGATGTCCTGTTCCAGGCCCGAGGTGGTGCCGTGCGCGAACGCGGCGATCGCGAGGAGCACCGCGATGGCCAGGACGCCCACCAGGAGCCGCATGAGGTCGGAGGGACGGTGCACGCGCGCGGGGAGCAGCGGTTCGTCGACCGCCACCCGCTCGGCGTGCGGGTCGTCGTCGTACGGCAGGTGGTCCGGGGGCGTGCTTCCGGCACCGGACGCCTCCTCGGAGGAATCCGTGCCGCCGTCCTCACGCGCGCGCGTGCCGTCGTCCTCGGGCGCCTCTTCGTCCTCCGGCGCGCTGTCGTTTCCGGTCGTCCCGGTGTCCTCGGACGCGCTCGCGTCCTGGCGTACGGCGTCGTTCCCGGGCGGCGGGCCGGTGTCCTCCCGGTGTGCGCCGGTGCCGTCCTCGCCCGCGCGGGCGGTGTCCGGGTGCGCGGAGGCGTCAGGGGTGCCCGCCGCTCTGTCGGGGTGCGCGCCCTGCTCGTTCATGGTCTCTTCTTGGTCTCGTATCACCAGTC
The DNA here is from genome assembly GCF_033366695.1 of Streptomyces sp. SCL15-4. Lineage (NCBI taxonomy): Bacteria > Bacillati > Actinomycetota > Actinomycetes > Kitasatosporales > Streptomycetaceae > Streptomyces > Streptomyces sp. SCL15-4. The sequence goes on along the minus strand of NZ_JAOBTQ010000001.1, from coordinate 3,110,578 downwards.
ACCGCCCGCACGATGGTGGCATGTCCCACCGGCGCCCCGGGGCATCAGGGTGCGGATGCGCGGGCGCACAGTCTGCCCGAAGCCCCGCCCCGGGGCGAGAGGACCGTGCGTCACGCACCCCGCCGGGATGTCGGCGCGGTGCGGCAGGATGGGGTGGATGAGCGAGCAGAGCCCTCCCGAGAACGCCCGCGAGGGGTACGCGGACGAGCTGCCGGAGTACGCCGAGCGGGTCCTGGAGGTCGCCGAGCGGATCCCGCCGGGCCGGGTCATGACCTACGGCGACGTCGCCGAGTGGCTGGAGGAGGGCGGACCGCGGCAGGTCGGCCGGGTGATGGCCCTCTACGGAGGCGCGGTGGCGTGGTGGCGGGTCGTCCGCTCCGACGGCGTGCTGCTGCCCGGACACGAGCTGCGCGCGCTCGCCCACTACCGCGCGGAGGGCACCCCGCTGAAGCAGGCGGGCCGGGCCGCCCAGGGCCACCTGCCGCGGCTCGACATGCGACGGGCCCGCTGGGACGGCGGCACGGACGCGGAGGGTCACAACTGACAGCTTCCGCCATCGGATGCCGCCGTGGCGGACCCGTGGCCCGTTCGGGTGACATCGGGGACGTCCGTGGCATGCCGTACGTTCGTGGGGGGTGGGACACGCGTGGCCCCGGCGCCCCGAGGGAGCAGACGGAAGACCTGCTTCCGTCCGGAGCGGCGGCGTAGCGTCGCCGGCACGTGTCCCCCTCATCCCGCGGTCACCGCCCCACGCGCGCGACCGCCCGCCCACCAGCACAACCACCAGGACCGGCCGATCACGTGAGCTCCTCTTCGTCCATCAGGCGCCTGTCGCACCCCGCGGTGCGACAGGGGAGACGTGGCGCCTACCGACTGGTGCGTACCCCGCCACCCGTGCCGGACCCCCCTCGTCTGGACGCGGCGCAGCGTGCCGTGGTTGACCACCGCGACGGACCGCTGCTCGTCCTCGCCGGCCCCGGCACCGGCAAGACCACCACCCTCGTGGAGTCCGTGGCCGCCCGGATCGCCCGCGGCGGCGACCCCGCCCGGATCCTGGTGCTGACGTTCAGCCGCAGGGCCGCCGTCGACCTGCGCGACCGGATGGCCCTGCGCATGGGCGCCGCCCGCGCGCCCCGGGCGACCACGTTCCACTCGTACTGCTACGCCCTGGTCCGCGCACACCAGGACAGCGACCGCTTCACCACACCGCTGCGCCTGCTCTCCGGCCCGGAGCAGGACGTCACCGTCCGCGAGCTGCTCGCCGGCCAGCCCGAGCTGGAACGGCTCGGGCTGACCCACGTGCGCTGGCCGGACGAACTGCGCGCCTGCCTGACCACGCGCGGCTTCGCCGACGAGGTCCGCGCCGTCCTCGCCCGCACCCGCGAGCTGGGCCTCGGCCCGGAAGCCCTGGACGCCTTCGCGCGCCGCATCGGCCGCCCCGACTGGCGGGCCGCCGCCGCCTTCCTCGCCGAATACCTCGACACGCTCGACCTCCAGGGCGTGATCGACTACGCGGAACTGGTCCACCGCGCGGTCCCGCTCGCCCGCCACCCGGAGACCGCCGCCCGGCTCGCGGCCCAGTACGACGCCGTGTACGTCGACGAGTACCAGGACACCGACCCCGCCCAGGTCCGGCTCCTGCACGCCCTGGCCGGCCAGGGCCGCACCCTGGTGGCCTTCGGCGACCCCGACCAGTCGATCTACGCCTTCCGCGGTGCCGACGTGAACGGCATCCTGGACTTCCCGGCCGCCTTCCCGCGCGCGGACGGCCGCCCCGCCCCCGTCCAGGTGCTGCGCACCTCCCGCCGCTCCGGCGCCGCCCTGCTGGCCGCGACCCGCCTGATCACCCGCCGCATGCCGCTGACCCGGCTGCCCGCCGACAAGGTCCGCGCCCACCGCGACCCGGCCCCCGTGCGGGAGGGCGGCCGGGTCGAGGTCCACACGTACCCCACGGCCGGCGCCGAACTGGACAACATCGCGGACATCCTGCGCCGCGCGCACCTGGAGGACGGCGTCGCCTGGAACGACATGGCCGTACTGGTCCGTGCCGGCTCCCGCACCCTGCCGACCCTCCGCCGCGCCCTCACCGCGGCCGGAGTCCCCGTGGACATCGACGGCGACGATCTGCCGCTGCGGCACGAGCCGGCGGTGGCGCCGCTGCTCACGGCCCTGCGCGCGGTCGCCACGGCGGCGGCACGGCCCCGCGCGGAGGAACCCGCCGACGGCCCGGACAAGAGCGCGTCGCCCGCCGGGGAGCGCGAGCGCACGGGCGAGAGCGCGTCGCCCGCCGAGGAAGCACCGGCCGCCGAAGGCACCGGTGCGCGGGCCGCCGGCAGGGGCGAGCAGGCCACGGAAGGCACCGATGAGCAGGCCGCCACCGAAGGCGCCGGCGTGCACGTCGTCGACAGCGGTGTGCAGGCCGCCTCCGGATCCACCGGCGTGCAGGCCACCGAAGGCATCGTCGAACCGGCCGCCGACCCCGGCGAGCAGTCCGCCACCGAAGCCGCCGATGAGCAGGCCGCCGGCACCCGCGCCCCGGCCCCCGACGCCCCCTGGCTCGACACCGACACCGCCCTCACCCTGCTCGCCTCCCCGCTCGGCGGCATGGACGCCGCCGATCTGCGCCGCCTGGGCCGGGCCCTGCGCGAGGAGGAGCGCGCCGCCGGGAACCCGCTGCCGCCGCCCTCCGACGAACTGCTCACGCGGGCGCTCGCCGAGCCCGAGCGCCTGACCGTGCACGACCCGGCGTACGCGCGCGGCGCGCAGCGTCTCGGCGCCCTGCTGCGCAAGGCCCGCGAGCGCCTCGCCGGCGGCGGCACCGCCGAGGAGGCGCTCTGGGACCTGTGGGAGGGCACACCGTGGCCGGCGCGTCTGGAGCGGGCCGCCCGGCGCGGCGGCGCGGCCGGCCGCAACGCCGACCGGGACCTGGACGCCGTCTGCGCGCTGTTCGCCACCGCCGCGCGCGCGGAGGAGCGCACCGGCGGCCGGGGCGCCCTGAACTTCCTGGCGGAGACCGAGGCCGAGGACATCGCCGCCGACACCCTCACCCGCCGCGCGATACGCCCCGACGCCGTCCGCGTGATGACCGCGCACCGCTCCAAGGGCCTGGAATGGCGGCTGGTCGTCGTCGCCGGCGTCCAGGAGGGCCTGTGGCCCGATCTGCGCCGCCGCGGCTCGCTGCTGGAGGCCGACCGCATCGGCCGCGACGGCCTCGCCGAGCCGCTGCCCCCGGGCGCGCTGCTCGCCGAGGAACGCCGGCTGTTCTACGTCGCCGCCACGCGCGCGCGGGACCGCCTCGTGGTCACCGCGGTGAAGGCACCCGCCGACGACGGCGACCAGCCGTCCCGGTTCCTGACCGAGCTGGGCGTGGAACCCAAGGACGTCACCGGGCGCCCTCGCCGCCCGCTGTCCGTCGCCGCGCTCGTCGCCGAGCTGCGCGCCACCACCGTCGACCCGCGCGTGTCGGCCGCGCTGCGCGAGGCCGCCGCCCGCCGGCTCGCCCGGCTCGCCGCGCTCGCCGACGAGGACGGCCGCCCACTGGTGCCGTCCGCCCACCCCTACCGCTGGTGGGGCATGTACGAGCCGACCGAGAGCAAGGTGCCGCTGCGCCACCGCGACCAGCCGGTGGTGCTCTCCGGCAGCGCCCTCGACCAGCTCGCCAACACCTGCGCGCTGCAGTGGTTCCTCGGCCGCGAGGTGAAGGCCGACGCTCCCGCCACCACCGCGCAGGGCTTCGGCAACGTCGTGCACGTCCTCGCCGACGAGGTCGCTTCCGGCCGCACGCCCGCCGACCTGGACGTGCTCATGGAGCGCCTGGAATCCGTGTGGAACGCGCTCGCCTTCGACGCGCCCTGGAAGTCGCGGCAGGAGAAGGACAACGCGCGCGTGGCGCTCGAACGCTTCCTGAACTGGCATGTGCTGGACCGGGCCGGCCGCACCCCGGTGGCCAGCGAGCAGGACTTCGACGTCACCCTCGAAGCGGGCGACTACCAGGTCCGCATCCGCGGCCAGATGGACCGCGTGGAGAAGGACGCCGCGGGCCGGGCCTACGTCGTCGACTTCAAGACCGGCAAACAGGCGCCCACCGCGCGCGAGGTGGAGCACCACCCCCAGCTCGCCGTCTACCAGCTCGCCGTCCGCGAAGGCGCCGTCGACAGCGCCTTCGACGGCGCCCGCCCCGAACCGGGCGGCGCCGAACTGGTCCACCTCCGCCAGGGCGCCGCCAAACGCGACGGCGGCGACAGCCTGCCCAAGACGCAGACCCAGGAGCCACTGGCGGGCGAGTGGGTCGGCGAACTGCTGGCCAACGCCGCCGGAAAGGTCCTCGACGAGCGGTTCACGCCCAGCGCCGGCCAGCACTGCGCGCACTGCGCGTTCCGCGCCTCGTGCAGCGCGCGGCCGGAGGGCCGGCACGTCGTGGAGTGAGCGTCCGCGGCAGGAGTGACATACCCCACGACCCGCGCTGACCTGCGCGTCTTCCGCCCAGGACGACCGGTGCGCACCCGAATGTCAGTGCCCGCCGCTAGCCTCTTTCGACATGTCCGCCCGTATCACCGATCCCGAGCAGCTCAAGGAGCTGCTCGGCATCCCGTTCACCCCGGAGCAGACGGCCTGCATCACCGCGCCGCCCGCCCCGCAGGTGATCGTGGCCGGCGCCGGGTCGGGCAAGACCACCGTGATGGCGGCCCGCGTGGTCTGGCTGGTCGGCACCGGACAGGTCGCCCCCGAACAGGTCCTCGGCCTGACCTTCACCAACAAGGCCGCCGGCGAGCTGGCCGAACGCGTCCGCAAGGCGCTGATCAAGGCCGGGGTCACCGACGCCGATGCCTTCGCGCCGCCCGGCCGCCGCCCCTCGGAGACCGCGCCGCGCGCCGACATCCCCTGGCCGGACCCCGACAACCCGCCGGGCGAGCCCGTCATCTCGACGTACCACGCCTTCGCCGGCCGCCTGCTCACCGACCACGGCCTGCGCATCGGCCTGGAGCCCAGCTCCCGGCTGCTGGCCGACGCCACCCGCTACCAGCTCGCCGCGCGCGTGCTGCGCGAGGCCCCGGGGCCGTACCCGGCGCTGACCCGCTCCTTCGCCGACCTGGTCAGCGACCTGCTCGCGCTCGACTCCGAACTCGCCGAACACCTCGTCGACCCCGAGGAACTGCGCGCCTGGGACACCGGCCTGCTGCGCACCCTGGAAGGCGCCAAGCTCACCAACGCCGACCTGCGCAAGGTCCCGGAGGCGGCCGCGGCCCGCCGGGAACTCGCCGACCTCGTCCAGCGCTACCGAACCGAGAAACGCCGCCGGGACCTGCTCGACTTCGGCGACCAGATCGCCCTGTCGGCCCGCCTCGCCCGCATCCCCGAGGTGGGCCGCCTGCTGCGCGAGGAGTTCCGCGTGGTCCTCCTGGACGAGTACCAGGACACCTCCGTGGCCCAGCGCGTCCTTCTGGCCGGCCTGTTCGGCGGCGGCACCGGCCATCCGGTCACCGCCGTCGGCGACCCCTGCCAGGCCATCTACGGCTGGCGCGGCGCCTCCGTGGCCAACCTGGACGACTTCCCCGACCACTTCCCGGACGCCGACGGCCGGCCCGCCGCCCGGCAGGCGCTCAGCGAGAACCGCCGCAGCGGCGGGCGCCTGCTCGACCTCGCCAACGGCCTCGCCGCGCCCCTGCGCGCGATGCACGCGGGCGTGGAGGCCCTGCGCCCGGCTCCCGGCGCCGAGTACGACGGCACGGTCCGCTGCGCCCTGCTGCCCACCCACGCGGAGGAGATCGACTGGATCGCCGACTCCCTCGCCCACCTCGTGCGCACCGGCACGCCGCCCGGCGAGATCGCCGTGCTGTGCCGGACCGCGGCCGACTTCGCCGAGATCCAGGGCGCCCTGGTCGCCCGGGACGTCCCCGTCGAGGTGATCGGCCTGTCCGGGCTGCTGCACCTGCCCGAGATCGCCGACCTCGTCGCCGTCTGCGAGGTCCTTCAGGACCCCGGCGCCAACGCCGCCCTGGTACGCCTGCTGACCGGACCGCGCTGGCGCATCGGCCCCCGCGACCTCGCCCTGCTGGGCCGCCGCGCCCGCCTGCTCGTCGCCCACGCGCGCGTGGACGCCGGCGACGACCCCGACCGCCGGCTCGCGGCGGCCGTCGAGGGCGTCGACCCGGCCGAGGTGATCTCGCTCGCCGACGCCCTCGACACCTTCCTGGAGACGCCGATCGAAGGCGACGGGGACGACGACGGGCTGCCGTTCTCGCCGGACGCGCGCGTGCGCTTCGCCCGTCTCGCCACCGAGCTGCGCGACCTGCGCCGCTCGCTGTCCGACCCGCTGATGGACGTCCTGCACCGCGTCCTCGCCGTCACCGGCCTCGAAGTGGAGCTGTCGGCGTCCCCGCACGCGCTGGCCGCCCGCCGCCGCGAGACCCTGTCCAACTTCCTGGACGTCGCCGCCTCCTTCGCCGCGAGCGACGCCGAGGCCACCTTGCTGGCCTTCCTGGGCTTCCTGCGCACCGCCGCCCAGTACGAGAAGGGCCTCGACAACGCCCTGCCCGGCGGCGAGAACACCGTCAAGGTGCTCACCGCGCACAAGTCCAAGGGCCTGGAGTGGGACGTCGTGGCCGTCCCCGGACTCGTCACCGGCACCTTCCCCAGCGCCCAGGGCCGCGAGAAGTGGACCGCCCAGGCCAAGGTGGTCCCGCACGCCCTGCGCGGCGACACCGACACCCTGCCCGACGTCGACAGCTGGGACGCGCGCGGCATGAAGGCCTTCCACGAGGCCATGAAGGACCACCAGCACACCGAGGAGCTGCGCCTCGGCTACGTCACCTTCACCCGCCCCCGCTCCCTCCTGCTCGGCTCCGGTCACTGGTGGGGGCCCAGCCAGAAGAAGAGGCGCGGCCCCTCCGACTTCCTGAAGGCCCTGTACGACCACTGCGCCGCCGGGTACGGCGAGATCGAGGCGTGGGCGGAGGAGCCCCCCGAGGACGCGGAGAACCCGGCCCTGCACACGGCGACCGCCGACCAGGTGTGGCCGCTCCCGCTGGACGCCGGCGCGCTGGCCCGCCGTCGCGCCGCCGCCGAGACCGTCCTCGCCCACCTCGACGCCCTCGCCGCCCGCCCCGAGGGCCCCGCCCCGGCCCCGCACGACCCGGCCGACGACGAAGACCCGGACTGGCCCGCACCGCCGGACGGCGACCCGTACGACGACCTGTACGGCGAGGAGCCGTACGACGGCCCGTACGACGACGAGCCGCCCTACGACGACCCGCACGGCGCGGGACCGTACGACGGCATCCCCCACGAGGAGGACCCGCCGCCCTACGGAGAGCACCCCGGCGCCGAGGACTCCGGCGACCCGTCCGGCGCCCTCGCCTCCGCCCCGGACAGCCCCGCCGGCCTGGTCCCCCACCAGGCGTCCGCCCCGCAGGACGCTCCCCGGCCCGCCACCGCGCTCACCCCGGAGGAGGCCCGCACCGTCGCCTCCTGGGACCGTGACCTGGACGCGCTCGCCGGGGAGCTGCTGCGCGCCCGCCGGGCCGTCACCGACGTCCCGCTGCCCGCCACGCTCACCGCGTCCCAGCTGATGCGGCTCGCCGAGGACCCCGACGGACTCGCACAGGAACTCGCGCGCCCCATGCCGCTGCGCCCGCAACCGGCCGCACGCCGGGGCACCCGGTTCCACGCCTGGGTCGAGGCCCGCTTCGAGGAGCTGACCCTGCCCCTGCTGGAACCGGACGAGCTGCCCGGCGGCGACGACGCCGAGATCGCCGACGAGGACGACCTCGAAGCCCTGAAGCAGGCCTTCGAACGCACCGAGTACGCCCGGCGCACTCCCTACCGTGTCGAAGCGCCCTTCCAGCTCACCCTCGCCGGCCGTGTCATCCGCGGCCGCATCGACGCCGTCTACAGGAACGGCGACGGCGACGGGGCGACGTACGAAATCGTCGACTGGAAGACCGGCCGCACCCACACCGCCGACCCGCTCCAGCTCGCCGTGTACCGCCTGGCCTGGGCCGAGCAGCAGGGCGTCCCGCCCGAGTCGGTCACGGCCGCCTTCCTGTACGTACGCGGCGGCGAGGTCGTACGCCCCGAGGGCCTGCCGGACCGGGCGGCGCTGGAGCGGCTGCTCACGGGTGAGACGCAGAGCACACGGGAGGCGAGCTGAGTGTGACGAACCGCCCGCCGAGGTGGCCGGTGCGGGCCGATAGGCTCGGAGCATGAGTCAGACCCCGGACAGCGCCGTCCGCACGTACATCGAGCAGCACCGCGCCACGTTCCTCGACGACCTCGCCGCGTGGCTGCGCATCCCCTCGGTGTCGGCCCAGCCCGACCACGCGCCCGACGTGCGGCGCAGCGCCGACTGGCTCGCGGCCAAGCTCATGGACACCGGCTTCCCGACCGCCGAGGTCTGGCAGACCCCGGGCGCCCCCGCCGTCTTCGCCGAGTGGCCCTCGGGAGACCCCGCGGCGCCCACGGTCCTGGTCTACGGCCACCACGACGTCCAGCCGGCCGCCCGCGAGGACGGCTGGGACAGCGACCCCTTCGAGCCGGTCGTGCGCGGCGACCGCCTCTACGCGCGCGGTGCCGCCGACGACAAGGGCCAGGTGTTCTTCCACACACTCGGCGTCCGCGCCCACCTCGCCGCCACCGGCCGTAGCGCGCCGGCCGTCAACCTCAAGCTGCTGATCGAGGGCGAGGAGGAGTCCGGCTCGCCGCACTTCCGGGCCCTGGTGGAGGAGCGGGCCGAGCGGCTCGCCGCCGACGCCGTGATCGTCTCCGACACCGGCATGTGGGCCGAGGACACCCCGACCGTGTGCACCGGCATGCGCGGCCTGGCCGAGTGCGAGATCCGGTTGTACGGCCCGGACCAGGACATCCACTCCGGTTCCTTCGGCGGCGCCGTGCCCAACCCGGCCACCGCCGCCGCCCGCCTGGTCGCCGCCCTGCACGACCCGCAGGGACGCGTGGCGATACCGGGCTTCTACGACGGCGTCGTGGAGCTGACCGACCGCGAGCGCGAGTTGTTCGCCGAGCTGCCCTTCGACGAGGAGCGCTGGCTGCGCACGGCCAAGTCGCGGGCCACCCACGGCGAGGCCGGGTACACCACCCTGGAGCGCGTCTGGGCCCGCCCGACCGCCGAGGTCAACGGCATCGGCGGCGGCTACCAGGGTCCCGGCAGCAAGACGATCATCCCGTCGTCGGCCATGGTGAAGCTGTCGTTCCGGCTGGTCGCCGGCCAGGACCGCGACCACATCGAGAAGGCCGTCCGGGCCTGGGCCGCCGAACAGGTGCCCGCCGGCATCCGGTGCGAGATCGACTTCGGCTCGGCCACGCGCCCGTGCCTGACCCCGCTGGACCATCCCGCGCTGCGGTCCGTGGTCCGCGCCATGGGCCGCGCCTTCGAGAAGCCGGTCCGCTTCACCCGAGAGGGCGGCTCCGGGCCCGCCGCCGACCTCCAGGAGGTCCTCGGCGCGCCGGTGCTCTTCCTGGGCATCTCCGTCCCGTCCGACGGCTGGCACGCCCCCAACGAGAAGGTCGAGCTGGACCTCCTCCTCAAGGGTGTGGAGACCAGCGCCTACCTGTGGGACGACCTGGCCCGGAACTGGCCCACCGCACCCTGACCGTCCGGCGCCGGCACGGAGGGGCACCGGGCTCGGGGCACACTGGAAGGACCGCCCTGCCCGTCCCGCCCGCGCCCGACCCGGTGCCCGCCCGCCCGCGTCCCGCCGAACCGCCCGCCGAATCCGTTGTACTGGGGGAGTTGGAAGCACACGTGACCACCTGGACCGACCACACAGCCGACCGTCCCATCTCGCTGACCGCCCCGAGCGGCATCGACCGCGCCGCCCACCACCGGCTGGACGAGGCCTGGCTCGCGGCGGCGTGGAGCCACCCCACGACCCGCTGTTTCGTGGTCTCCGGCGGTCAGGTGCTCATCGACGAGACGCCGGACGGCCGCACCGAACTCGTCATGACGCCGTCCTTCGAGGCACCGCTCACCGAGGCGCACCGCTACTTCCTCGGCATCGACGAGGAAGGCGTCAGCTACTTCGCCCTCCAGAAGGACTCGCTGCCCGGCCGGATCGACCAGTCGGCGCGCCCGGCGGGGCTGCGGGAGGCCGGGCTGCTGCTGTCGGCGCGCGACGCCGGGCTCATGGTGCACGCGGTCGGCCTGGAGAACTGGCAGCGCACCCACCGCTTCTGCTCGCGCTGCGGTGAGCGCACGGTCATCGCGGCGGCCGGCCACATCCGCCGCTGCCCGGCCTGCGGCGCCGAGCACTACCCGCGCACCGACCCGGCCGTGATCATGGCGGTGACGGACGAGGAGGACCGCATCCTGCTCGGCCGGCAGGTCCACTGGCCCGAGGGCCGCTTCTCCACGCTCGCCGGGTTCGTGGAGCCCGGCGAGTCCATCGAGCAGGCGGTGCGCCGCGAGGTGTCCGAGGAGGCCGGCATCACGGTCGGCCCGGTCGAGTACGTCGCCAGCCAGCCCTGGCCCTTCCCCTCCAGCCTGATGCTGGGCTTCATGGCCCGCGCCACCTCCACCGAGATCGAGGTCGACGGCGACGAGATACACGAGGCCCGCTGGTTCTCCCGTGAGGAGCTGCACGCGGCCTTCGAGTCCGGCGAGGTGCTGCCGCCCTACGGCATCTCCATCGCGGCCCGGCTGATCGAGCTGTGGTACGGCAAGCCCCTGCCGACCCGCGGCTTCGTGTGACACACGAGGGCGGCCCCGGCACTGCCGGGGCCGCCCTCGTGTCCGTCGCGGCGCGAGCCGCGCGGGGTCACGCGGCGAGCTTCTGCTTGACCTGGGCCAGCGACGGGTTCGTCAGCGTGGTGCCGTCCTCGAAGAGCACGGTCGGGACCGTCTGGTTGCCGCCGTTCGCCTTCTCCACGAAGGCGGCGGACTCGGGGTCCTGCTCGATGTTGATCTCGCTGTACGCGATGCCCTCCCGGTCCAGCTGGCTCTTCAGCCGCCGGCAGTACCCACACCACGTCGTGCTGTACATCGTCACAGTGCCCTGCATGTCTTCGCTCTCCTCGGACAGCTCGGAAAATCCCGTCGGGAGGGGAACACGGCCGAGCGCAGCCTCATTCCCGGGCGGGGCCTCGCCACCGTCCGCCGGCGTGCCGCCCGCCGCCTCCGGTGTGACACCTGCCGCATCGGTACGACGATCAGCCTGTAATCAGTACGACTGCGAGCTCCCGCCTGTGGACAACTCGCACAGCCGTCCCGGACGACCTGGCAGCATGGCGGTGTGACAGCAGCAACGCATTCCACCCTTTTCCCGCGGGCACCGGAGTCGGCCGACGCGGTGCTCGAAGGGCTCGACCCCGAGCAGCGCGAGGTGGCCACCGCCCTGCACGGCCCGGTGTGCGTGCTGGCCGGAGCGGGCACGGGCAAGACCCGTGCGATCACCCACCGCATCGCCTACGGAGTGCGCGCCGGCATCCTGCAGCCCTCCAGCGTCCTCGCCGTCACCTTCACCAACCGCGCCGCCGGAGAGATGCGCGGCCGGCTGCGCCAGCTCGGCGCCCAGGGCGTCCAGGCCCGCACCTTCCACTCCGCCGCCCTGCGCCAGCTCCAGTACTTCTGGCCAAAAGCGATCGGCGGCTCCATGCCCCGACTGGTGGACCGCAAGATCCAGCTGGTGGCCGAAGCCGCCGCTTCCGCCGGTACCCGCCTCGACCGCAACGAGCTGCGGGACGTGACCGCCGAGATCGAATGGTGCAAGGTCACCCAGACGGTCCCCGCCGACTACCCGTACGCGGCTGCGAAGGCCGGCCGCGAGGCCCCTCGCGACCCGAACGAGATCGCCCACCTCTACGCCGCCTACGAGGACCTGAAGCGCGACCGCTCGGTGATCGACTTCGAGGACGTCCTGCTGCTCACCGTCGCCGTCCTCCAGGACCGGCACGACATCGCCGAACAGGTCCGCGCGCAGTACCAGCACTTCGTCGTGGACGAGTACCAGGACGTCAGCCCGCTCCAGCAGCGGCTGCTGGACCTGTGGCTCGGCGAGCGGGACAACCTGTGTGTCGTCGGTGACGCCAGCCAGACCATCTATTCGTTCACGGGAGCAACCCCGGACCATCTGCTCGACTTCCGCGCCCGGCATCCCGGCGCCACCGTCGTGAAGCTGGTCCGCGACTACCGCTCCACCCCGCAGGTGGTGCGCCTCGCCAACGGCCTGCTCGCCCAGGCCCGTGGCCGCGCCGCCGGACACCGGCTGGAACTCGTCTCCCAGCGCCCTCCGGGACCCGAGCCCGTCTACACCGAGTACACCGACGAGCCCGCCGAGGCCGAGGGTGCCGCCCGGCGCATCCGCGAGCTGATCGACGCCGGTGTGCCGGCCGCCGAGATCGCCGTGCTGTTCCGCACGAACTCCCAGTCCGAGACCTACGAACAGGCGCTCGCCGACGCCGGGGTCCCCTACCAGCTGCGCGGCGCCGAACGCTTCTTCGACCGGCCCGAGGTCCGCAAGGCCGGCCTGGCCCTGCGCGGCGCGGCCCGCTTCGGCGGCAACGACTCCCTGCTGGACGACGTCGTGGACCTGCCCTCCCAGGTGCGGGCGGTGCTGTCCGGCGAGGGCTGGACCACCGAGCCGCCGGCCGGCTCCGGTGCCGTCCGGGAGCGCTGGGAATCCCTGGCCGCCCTGGTCGGCCTCGCCCACGACCTCGCCGCCGCCCGGCCCGCGGCCACCCTCGCCGACTTCGTGGCCGAACTGGACGAGCGGGCGAGCGCCCAGCACGCCCCGACCGTCCAGGGCGTCACCCTCGCCTCCCTGCACGCGGCCAAGGGCCTGGAGTGGGACGTCGTCTTCCTGGTCGGCGTCGCCGAGGGCATGCTGCCCATCACCTACGCCCGCACCGACGAGCAGATCGAGGAGGAGCGCCGTCTCCTCTATGTCGGCGTCACCCGCGCCAGGGAACGCCTCCATGTCTCCTGGGCCCTGTCCCGTTCGCCCGGCGGCCGCGCGGGCCGCAGACCGAGCCGCTTCCTGGACGGCCTGCGTCCCGGCACCACCCCCACCGTCGGGCACACCGGCTCCGGCACGGGCGGCGCCGGCGTCGAGCGCGGGTTCACCGCCGGCGCGGTCGCCGTCCCCCGGCGCACCCAGCGCACCCCCGCCCGCTGCCGGGTCTGCGGCCGCACGCTCACCGACGCGGGCGAGATGAAGCTGATGCGCTGCGAGGACTGCCCCTCGGACATGGACGAGGGGCTCTACGAACGGCTGCGGGAATGGCGGGCGGTCCAGGCCGGGCGGAGCGGACAGCCGGACTTCTGCGTCTTCACGGACCGGACACTCATGGCCATCGCGGAGACGTGCCCGGAGACCTCTGCCGAACTCGCCCGCATCCCCGGTGTCCTCAGCCGCAAGCTGCGCAGCTACGGAGCCGATGTTCTGGCCATCTGCGCAGGTCGGAAGCCTGACGGACTTGACGGGGACGACTGAAGGCAACTCGTCGAAAAAATAGTTTGCACATGCCCCGGCAATCCCCATAGGTTCTAGGCACGGAAGCAGCGGCCTTCTCCAAGGCCCCGGTTCCGTGTTGTACTTGCACATCCGAGTGGACTGGTTCGCTCCAGTCCCCGAGACGCCGAGAGGAGGCGAGTTCAGTGATCAGCATCAACTTCAGCACCATCAGCGCGGCCAAACTGACCGATCGCTCGACCGTCTCCACGTGCATGCTCGGCGCCTTCGACCAGGGCACCGGTCTGTCCGGCATCGCTGCCGTGCGTCCGGCGTCCTCCGTTGCCCTCGCGGGTCTTCCCATCCGTGAGCGCAATGAGCGACCGACCAAGGCACTGGAAGCGGTAGTGGCACAGGCGCATGCCTATGCCTTTGCGGCGGCCGGTGCCGGATTCCGGAAGCAGACGACGCAGCACCACCTGATGTGGGCCTTCCGTGGGCCAGAACCCTGGAGTGATCCAGCCTGATCGCCGATCAGGCCGGCGCCTTCAGGGCCGCGGAACCCCATCCGGGATCCGCGGCCCTTCTGTTTGCCCCGAACACGGGACAACGGAGCGAAGGGGCCTCGGGACAAGAAAAGAACCCGGTACCAAGCCGCCACCCGGTCAACCGGCCGGACCGAAAAGACGAGGAAGACCCATCGTGCAACTCGAAGCGCACGCCCCGTCCGTACCGCCTTCGCAAACGATCCCCCCGCCCGGCCTCACGGAGGACCCCGCCTTGATCCCCCTCACCGCGCTCACCGCGCTCGACGACGCCATCGAGAACCTCGGCGTAGCCGTCCCCTGCCGCTCCTACGACCCGGAGGTCTTCTTCGCCGAGTCGCCCGCGGACGTCGAGTACGCCAAGTCCCTCTGCCGCACCTGCCCGCTGATCGAGGCCTGCCTCGCCGGGGCCAAGGAGCGGCGCGAGCCCTGGGGCGTCTGGGGTGGCGAGCTGTTCGTCCAGGGTGTCGTCGTCGCCCGGAAGCGGCCGCGTGGCCGCCCGCGCAAGAACCCGGTCACAGCATGAACACCGCAGGAACGATCGACCGCCCCCTCACGCACGACCCCAAGAAGCAGGCCCCGATGAAGCCGTCCGCCAGCGAGCCCGCAGGCTCCGCGACCACAGACTCCACCATCACCGGCGCGACCGAAGCGCGCCAGAACAGGAACCGTGAGATGCAACTCATGCAAGAAGCCCTGGCTCGTGCGCATATGCACGACCGCCTTCATGACGCCGTACGCGAACGCCGGGCCCTGCGCCTGGTGGTCGCCCAGCGGATGCAGCGCCGGGCCGAACGCGCCTCGCTGCGCGCCCGCCGCGCGCTCGCCATGGCCGTCATGCAGTAACGAACACACCTGAGCGGCGGTGGCCTCCCGGACCCGGGAGGCGAAGCTCCTCGCGGGGGCCGGTCCGACCGAACGGACCGGCCCCCGCGGCACCCGGCGCCCGGCCGGACGCGCCTCCCGGACCTCGGCACACGCCGCTCACGCCCCCGCCGCCGACTCCTCCTCGCCGGTGTCGTCGCCCGGGTCGTCCCCGGCCGCGTCGGCCGCGAAGCCCGGCAGCCACTCCTCCAGCTCCTCCCGCAGCCGTACCGTGGCGCCCAGCTGGCACAGGACCCCGATGGTGCTGAGGGTCACCCGGTGTATCAGCAGATAGGCCGGCGGCAGATTGAGCCGCTTGCCGAGCTGGTAGGCGGGGGAGCGGGGGTCGGCGATGCGGGCGGCCTGGCTGCGCATCCAGGAACGGGTGAAGGTGAACGCGTCCACCCGGGCCGGCTCGATGATCGGCACCAGATAGTCCAGGACCGCGTCCGGGTCCAGCTCGACGGTCTCCTTCACGAAGCCCTCCGCGCACAGAAGCTCGTAGACCCCCTCCGCGTCGCCGTCCAAGGTCATCCGCAGGGAGACACCGATCGGGGCCGGCAGACCGCCGGGGAGCCGGTCGACCGTGCCGAAGTCCAGGACGCCCAGGCGCCAGTCGTCCTCTCCGCCCGGGCCGCCGGGCAGCAGCCGGAAGTTGCCCGGATGCGGGTCGGCGTGCAGCAGGCCGGTGCGCGCCGGGCCCGAGAAGAGGAAGCGTGCCAGGAGCTGACCGGCCCGGTCGCGCTGTTCCCCGGTGCCGTCCGCGATGATCTCCGACAGCGGGACGCCGTCCATCCACTCGGTCACCAGGACCTGCTCGCACTGGTGCACCACCGCCGGGACGACCACGTCCGGGTCGTGCGCGAACTCCTCCGCGTGCGCCGCCTGGGCCTCGGCCTCCAGGCCGTAGTCCAGTTCCTCGGAGACCCGGTCCCGCAGCTCCGCGATCAGCGGCTTGATGTCCATGCCCGGGATGAGCGGGCCCAACAGCCGGGCGAAACGGCTCAGTTGGCCCAGGTCGGAGAGGAGCGCCTCGCCGGCGCCCGGGTACTGCACCTTGACCGCCACCTCGCGGCCGTCGTGCCACACCGCCCGGTGCACCTGGCCGATCGAGGCCGCGGCCGCCGGCTTGTCCTCGAACTCCTCGAACAGCTCCCGCCAGTCCTTCCCCAGCCGCTCCTGGAGCACCGCGTGCACCGTGCGGGTCGGCATCGGCGGGGCCGCCTCCTGGAGCTTGGTCAGGGCCGCCCGGTAGGGGCCGGCGACCTCCTCCGGCAGCGCCGACTCGAAGACGGACAGGGCCTGCCCGAACTTCATCGCGCCGCCCTTCAGCTCGCCGAGCACCTTGAACAACTGCTCCGCCGTGCGCTGTTGCAGCTCGCGGCCGACCAGCTCCGCGGATTCGCCCACGATCCGCTTGCCCAGCCCCCAGGTCGCCCGGCCGGCGAAGCCGAGCGGGAGCGCGGCGAGCTTGGCGGTACGGGTGACCGCCTTCCGGGGAAGATCAGACATGCGCCCTCCAGATCCCAGTCGGCCGTGCCGCGCCTGCTTCGCGTTGTCGCTCCGTCGACGGCCGTTGCACCGCCATTGTCGCGCGCTGCCCGCCCTCGGTTGAGAACCGCTCCCTTTTACTCCTTCTCACCGCCCCGCAGCCGCACTCCGGATGCGGCCGGACCGGGCGGGCGTGCCAGTCCAGGCCGGGCAGACGGACCTCCCAGCGGACGCCCGCGCCGACCGGTGACCGCCCGTCGAGGAAGGCCAGGGCGTGCGCCGCCGCGAGCCCGGCCACCGTCGTGGCCAGGGCCAGATCACAGGCCCCGACCGGGCGGGCCCGGCCGGAACGCCACTGGGTGACCAGCCGGGGCCAGAGGGGGTCCCGGTCCCGGCGCTCGCGGTCCAGGCAGCCGGCACAGCCCGACTCCCCGGGCAGCACCAGCGGGCCGACGACACCCGTGCCCTCCACCACGCCGGCGTACAGATGGGGTGTGCCGGAGGCCAGCAGCGGCTCGGCGGCGAACGGGTCCGGGGCGTGCACGGCGATGTCCTCCCGGGGCGCGAGGATCACCAGCGCGAGCCCGGGATCACCGGCGCCGGTCCCCGGGCGGTGGGCGTGGCGCGGCGGGCGGTCGGGCGCGGCGCGGCGGACGGCGGCCCGGGCCGCCGCGTCCCGGCGGTCGCCGAGCGACTCGGCGGCCAGCCCGCCCGGCGCCAGGTCCCACGGCTCCACACGGCCCACGTCCCGCACGTCGACCTCGCCCACGCCGGCGCCCGCAAGCACCGACGCCAGCAGCGCGCCGACCCGGCCCGCTCCCCGCACCCGGACCCGCAGCGCGCGCCGGGCGGCGAGCCGGGCCGGTGCGCCGCCCGGCTCGGAGCTGACCAGGGACAGCGAGGCGAGGTCGGGACGCAGCCGGTCGAGAACGTCCGTCTTCTCCCGCAGCGCGTCCGCGGCCGGGCCGCCGCCCCGGGCGTCGTCGACGAGGCCGGCCCGGGCCAGCCGGTCCACCAGGACGTCGACCCGGCCTGCCGGCACGCCCGCGCGGCTGGCCTCGGCGCGCAGCGAGGGCAGCCCGCGGGTGCCGTCGAGCAGTTTCAGGAAGCCCTCCGTAGCCGGGTCCAGCGGGCCCAGTGTCACCGCCTGCGCCGGGGTCATCCCGAACTGCACGGTGCCGCGGTCGCGCCAGCCGCGCCGCAGCGCGGGTTTCACCATCGGATGCATGACAGACCCCCGTATCCGTCGAAAAGTCTCAGAGCGGGAAAGGAACACGCAATAGTCCTTCGCCGGTGGAACCGGTCACGTTCCGCCGACGCCTGCCAGCATGCCCGGGACGGCCGCCGGGCGCCGAAAGTTATCCACAGGCGGAGAGAATCGTCGTACAAATGCGGAGCGAACGGTCGGCCGTGGAGGACCGCAAGCTGTATGACATGGAATGAATATGGACAAATAGGCACATGGATCGGTCGTACGAATCAAACACACGGTGGGGGATCGGCGGCGAACCCTCCCGGAGCCGGGACTTTGTCCGTGCCCACCGGGTAACGTCGGGGCGTGCCCGTCGACCCTCTGTACCGCGCCGGTGAACCCACGCGCAGCACGACGAGCCCGCCGTCCGGCGGCTCGGGGGCGAGCGCGATCGAGGTCCGCAGGAGCAGCCGGCGCCGGCGCACGGTCTCCGCGTACCGCGAGGGCGATCGCACCGTCGTACTGATCCCCGCCCGGATGTCCGAGGCGGAGGAACAGCGCTGGGTGACCGTCATGCTCGACAAGCTCGCCGCCCAGGAGAGCCGGAAGGTGCTGGGCGACGCCGCGCTGACCGAGCGTGCCGAGCGGCTGTCGGCCCAGTACTTCGACGGCCGGGCCCGGCCCGCCTCCGTGCGCTGGGTCACCAACCAGAACACCCGCTGGGGCTCGTGCACCCCCGCCGAGGGCAGCATCCGGCTCTCGCACCGCCTCCAGGGGATGCCGGAGTACGTCGTGGACTACGTGCTCTGCCACGAGCTGGCGCATCTGCTGGTCCCCGGTCACGGCCCCGACTTCTGGCGGCTGCTGAAGGCGTATCCGCGCACCGAGCGGGCCCGCGGCTATCTCGAAGGGGTCGTCGCCGCCGGACGGCTGCCGCACGTGCCCGGCGCGCGCGGCGATCGGGACGCCTGACGCGCCGTCCGTCCGCGGCCCCGGCGTGTCCGGTGCCGGGTGCGATTGTGTACCGGCTCTGTACCGACCAGGGCCCTTCGGCGGTGCTGTCGGTCTTTGCCGTTAGCCTGGCGCGACGCACTCGCATTCGGGATGGGGGACGGTCGTAACGCATGGCCAGGGAATTCCAACGCGGCCACAAGGCCAGGATCAGTGACCTCACGCCGGGCACGGATCTGTACGTAGGCGTGCAGATCTCGGCTCCCGGGCTGACCTTCGACATCAGCTGCTTCGGCCTGGACGCCGACGAGCGGCTCTCCGACGACCGGTACTTCGTCTTCTTCAACCAGCCGAAGTCGCCCGAGGAGTCGATCCAGCTGCTGGGTGCCCAGGCGGGCGACACCGAGTCGTTCCGGGTCACGCTCGACCGGATACCCTCCCCGATCCGCAGGCTGTCCTTCACGGCGACCATCGACGGCGCCGGACAGATGTCGCAGGTCGGCCCCGGATATCTGCGCATTGTGGCGGGCGGCGAGGAGGTCGCGCGGTACTCCTTCGACGGCTCGGAGTTCTCCACCGAGCGGGCCGTGATGCTCGGTGACTTCTACTTCAAGGACGGATGGCGGTTCGCCGCGGTCGGCCAGGGCTTCGACGGCGGCCTGGAGGCGCTGCTGAAGAACTTCGGCGGCGAGGTGCTGGAGGAGGCCCCCGCCGTCCCGCAGCAGCCGCAGCCCGGCGCGGCCCCCGGCTTCGCCCCGCCCGCCCAGGCCGCCGCACCGCCCGCGTTCGCCGCCCCGGCCGCACCGCAGCCCGCCCCGGCTCCCGCGCCCGCCCCGGCCCCCGCGCCCGCCCCGGCCCCGCAGCCCGCGCCGCACCCCGCCCCGCAAGGCTTCGCCCCGCCGCCCGGCCACACCCCGCCCCCGCCCCCGGCCCCGGCCCCGGCCCCGCACATGCACGTCGCCCCGACGGTCGTCGCCCCCCTCGCCCCGCCCGGCGCCCCCGTCCCACCGCCGGCCGCTCCCGCGCCGCCCGCAGCCGTGGCCCCCGCGCCCTACGGACAGCCGGGCGCGCCGGTGCCGCCGGGGTACGGCCAGCCCGCCCCGCCCATGCCCCCGGGCTACGGGCAGGTGCCCGGCCGGCCGGCCGCCTACGGAGTGCCGCAGGGCGCGCCTCAGGGCGGTGCCGGGGTGACGGCGGCGCTCCAGGTGTTCAAGGAGACGCCGACCGGTCAGCGCTGGACCCAGCAGAACCACAAGCTCGTCCGCGTCGACCTCGGCATCGGCGACCGGCCGGTGCTGGCCCGGCAGGGCAGCATGGTGCTCTACCAGGGCAAGGTCGACTTCGGCTACAAGGGCGCCGGATTCATGGGCCGGGTCGTGGGCAACGCCACCGGCCAGGAGATGCAGCTCATGCGCTGTTCCGGCCAGGGCCAGGTCTTCCTCGCCGAGAACTCCGCCCACCTGCACCCCGTGGAACTCCAGGGCGACGCGATCTGCGTGTCCGCGGAGAACGTCCTCGCCTTCGACGAGAGCCTGAGCCACGAGGTCCGCCGGATCGAGGGCCACGGCATCCCCGGCGGCGCGCTGTTCACCATGCAGTTCCAGGGCACCGGCACGATCGTCGTCAAGACGCACGGCACCCCCGTGGTGCTGCCGGTCACGCCGACCACCTTCGCCGACTGCAACGCCGTCGTCGCCTGGTCGGCCGGCTCCCAGGTGATCGTCTCCAGCCAGGTCCGCATGCGCCGCAACGCCTACCCGGGCGACACCGGAGAGAGCGTCAACCTCCAGTTCCGGGGCGCGCCCGGCAACTTCATCGTCGTCCAGCCGTACGAGGTCTGAGGGAGCCCGTCATGAACCAGCCGCTCGCGGGCTTCGCTCCCGCACCCGTCACCGCCCGCATGGAGAACCACGGCAGCCACATGCTGAAGGTCGCGTTGCAGAGCGGGCACGACCTCCTCGCGCGCGTGGGGTCGATGGTCGCCTACGAGGGCTTCATCCAGTACGAGCCCAACCCGCCGGCCGTCCGCCAGATCGCCCGCGACTGGGCCACCGGCGAGGGCGCGCCGCTGATGAAGTGCTCCGGCGACGGCCTGCTCTACCTCGCCGACTACGGCGCCGACGTCGTCGTGATCAACCTCGACGGCGACGGCATCTCCGTCAACGCCACCAACCTCCTCGCCTTCGACGCCCACCTGACCTGGGGCGTGGAGCGCGTCAAGGGGCTCGCGAAGTTCGCCGGCCAGGGCCTGTGGAACACGAGGATCTCCGGCCAGGGCTGGGTCGCGCTGACCTCCCGGGGCACGCCGATCGTCGTGGACTGCGGCGGCGGCGAGGACGAGACGTACGTCGACCCGGACGCGCTCGTCGCCTGGTCGCCGAACCTGAAGGTGAAGGGCAAGCGCAGCTTCAAGGCCCAGTCGCTGATCGGCCGGGGCAGCGGCGAGGCCTACCAGATGGCCTTCTCCGGACAGGGCATCGTCGTCGTCCAGCCAAGCGAGGACAGCACCGACCGCCTCCGGATCCGGGGCTGAGGGGGAGCCAGACACCATGCAGAGCCCGCTTTTCGCGCACAACGACCTCCAGAGCTCCGAGCGCTGGAGCCTGCAGAACGCGCAGATGCTCCGGATCACCCTGGAGGGCCACGACGACCTCCTCGCCCGCAAGGGCACCATGGTCGCCTACCAGGGCATGGTCGAGTTCGACGCCGAGTACCAGGCCAACCGGCAGTCACGCGCGCGTGCGCACACCGGCGAGGGCCTGGACCTGATGCGCTGCCACGGCCAGGGCACGGTCTACCTCGCCAACCTCGCCCAGCACGTGCACATCGTGGACGTCGAGCAGGACGGGCTGACCGTCGACAGCTCCTACGTCCTCGCCATGGACTCCTCGCTGCACCACGAGGTCGTCGCCGTCGACAGCCTCTACGGCATCTCCGGCTCCGGGAAGTACCAGCTGAACATCACCGGGCGCGGCAAGGTGGCCCTGATGACCTCGGGCGCTCCGCTGCTGATGCAGGTCACGCCGGACAGGTACGTCAACTGCGACGCCGACGCGATCGTCGCCTGGTCCACCGGGCTGCGGGTGCAGATGCAGGCCCAGACGCACGCCTCCGGTGTGTGGCGCCGCCGCGGCAGCACCGGCGAGGGCTGGGAGCTGAGCTTCATGGGGTCCGGGTTCGCGCTCGTGCAGCCCAGCGAGCTGCTGCCGCCGCAGAACGCCGTGATCGGTCAGGGCCTCGCCGCTCAGTTCGGCATGGGCCAGCAGGGGGCGCGCGGCCAGAACCAGGGCAACGTCTGGAGCTGAGCCGGAACGCCGGTAAGGGGCGATCGCCGGGCGGCCGCCCCTTACCTAGTCGGTCACTCCTCAGAGCCTGGCGCGCGTGGCCTCCAGCAGGCGCACGACCGACGCGTCGGCCACGTCGGCCACCTCGTCGTAGGCGAACCAGCGCAGGTCGAGGGACTCCTCGCTGATCTCCTGCACCGAGCCGGGCGGGGCCAGGACCGCGTACTGGACGTCGAAGTGCCGGTTGCAGGACGCCGGGATCGGATGCCGGTCCAGCCGCACCGGACCGCCGGGCAGCAGGGCCAGGCCCCGGATCCCGGACTCCTCCGTCGCCTCGCGCAGGGCCGCCGCCGCCAGGGTCGGGTCGCCCGGCTCGCAGTGGCCGCCCATCTGGAGCCACATCCGCAGCTTGCGGTGCAGCGTGAGCAGCACCCGGCCGCGCTCCGGATCGACGACCAGGGCACTGGCCGTGACGTGGCCGGCGTCACACGCCTTCCACATGCCGTCCGGGTGGGCCGCCAGGTGGTCCAGGTACGACCGGCGCAGCTCTTCCTGGTCCTCGTACCCCTTCAGGACCAGGACCGCGTCGTCGTACAGGCTCACTCGGCGTCGTCGCCCTTGCCCTCGTCGGCGTCCTCGGCCTCGTCGTCCTTCTTGCGTAGGTCCGGCTTGCCGTGGCCGCCGCCCGCCGCCTCGCCGAGCATCTTGTCCAGCTCGGAGAAGTCCATCTGCTCGCGGTGCACGAAACCGTCCGGGTCGTCCAGGTCGGTCGCGGTGGGCAGCATGTCCGGGTGGGCCCACAGACCGTCCCGGCCGTCGACCCCGCGCGCGTCCGTGAGCGACGCCCACAGCCGGGAGGCGTCGCGCAGCCGGCGCGGACGCAGCTCCAGGCCGATCAGCGTGGCGAACGTCTGCTCCGCCGGGCCGCCGGTCGCGCGCCGGCGGCGCAGCGTCTCGCGCAGCGCGTCGGCGGACCCCAGGCGCGGCTTCGCGGCCGCGTGCACCACCGCGTCCACCCAGCCCTCCACGAGCGCCAGAGCGGTCTCCAGGCGGGCCAGGGCCGCCTTCTGCTCGGGCGTGTCCTCCGGCTGGAACATGCCCTGCTGGAGCGCGTCCTGCAACTGCTCGGGGTTCTGCGGGTCGAACTGGCCGACCACGTCCTCCAGCTTGGCCGTGTCGACCTTGATGCCGCGCGCATAGCCGTCGACCGCGCCGAACAGGTGCGAGCGCAGCCACGGCACATGCGCGAACAGACGCTGGTGGGCGGCCTCGCGCAGGGCGAGGTAGAGCCGCACCTCCTCCTGCGGCACGCCCAGATCCTTGCCGAAGGCCTCCACGTTGGCCGGGAGCAGGGCGGCCTTGCGGGCCGGGCCCAGCGGCAGGCCGATGTCGGTGGAGCCGACGACCTCGCCCGCGAGCACGCCCACGGCCTGCCCGATCTGCGTGCCGAACATGGCGCCGCCCATCGAGCGCATCATGCCGATCAGCGGGCCCGCCATGGCCTGCATCTCCTCCGGCAGGACATCGCCCATGGCCGCGCCGACCCGCTCGGCGACCGGGTCGACCAGCTCCTGCCAGGCGGGCAGGGTCGCCTCGACCCACTCCGCCCGGGACCAGGCCACCGCCGAGGCGGAACCCGACGGCAGGGACGTCGCGTCGTCCAGCCACAGGTCGGCCAGGCGGACGGCCTCCTCCACGGCCCGGCGCTCGGACGGGCCGACGCTGGCGTCCTTGGTGCCGTCCGGCGCGCCCTGGGCGACCGTCTGGCGTGCGATCTGCTTGGCCATGTCCCAGTTCACCGGCCCGCCCTCGTACGAGAGCATCTGGCCGAGCTGCTGGAAGGCCGCGCCCAGGTCGCTGGGGTTCAGCGAGCCGAACATGGCTGCGAGCGGGTTGTCGGCGCCGGGGCCGCCAAAGCCGCCGGCTCCGGGCAGGCCGCCGAAACCGAACGGATTCGCCGGTCCCTGCCCACCACCGCTCTGCTGGTCCTTCTTCTTGCCCTCGTCGCCGTCCTCCGGCTCCTCCGGCGGAAGGCCGAAACCGAATGGGGTGTCACTCACGGGATTCCTCGGCTGGTAAGGCCACCGGTTCCACCGGTGGCGCGGCTGCCCGACAACACCACCCAGCGTAGACACCCGGACCCGATCGGGCCTCGGTGCTTCGCCTGCGGAAGGCCTGCGGCAGGATGGATGCACCTGGTACGTACGCGTCACTCGCGCGCGTACTGAAGACAACCGCTGGAGACGCCCGGTGAGTTCCCCAGATCCGCAGGTTCGCGCAGCGCGAAACCGTTCAACCTCTCCCGCCGTGCGCGGGCCCGTCGTCGCGGTGACCGGCGCGGCCGGCGGGGTCGGCGCCCTGCTCACCGAGCGGCTCGCCGCCTCCGGGGAGATCAAGGAGGTCGTCGCGATCGACGAGCGGCGCGGCGAGTGCGCCGAGGCCCGGTGGCACATCCTCGACGTGCGCGACCCGGCCATCGCGGACAAGCTGCGCGGCACCGACGTGGTCGTCCACCTCGCCCTCGACCTCGATCTGGAGACCGACCCGGCGGCGCGCACGGCCTACAACGTCCGGGGGACCCAGACCGTGCTGACGGCCGCCGCGGCGGCCGGGGTGCGCCGGGTGGTGCTGTGCACCTCGGCGATGGTCTACGGCGCGCTGCCGGACAACGAACTTCCCCTCTCGGAGGACGCCGAGCTGCGCGCCACCGCCGAGGCGACCGGGGTCGGCGACCTGCTGGAGATCGAGCGGCTGGCCCGGCGCGCCCCGCGCGCGCATCCGGGGCTGAACGTCACCGTGGTCCGGCCGGCCGTCCTGGTCGGCGGTACCGACACCGCGCTGACCAGGTACTTCGAGTCGCCGCGGCTGCTGGTCGTGGCCGGGTCGCGGCCCGCGTGGCAGTTCTGCCACGTCGAGGACCTGTGCAGCGCCCTGGAGTACGCCGTGCTGGAGAAGGCCGACGGGGAACTGGCCGTCGGCTGCGACGGGTGGCTGGAGCAGGAGGAGGTCGAGGAGCTGAGCGGGATCCGGCGGATGGAGCTGCCGTCGGCGGTCGCCCTCGGCGCCGCGGCCCGGCTGCACCGGATCGGGCTCACCCCGTCCCCGGCGGGTGACCTGGCCTACACGATGTACCCCTGGGTGGTCAGCGGCAGCCGGCTGCACGACGCCGGATGGCGGCCGAAGTGGACCAACGAGGAGGTGCTGGCGGAGCTGCTGGAGGAGGTGTCCGGGCGGCGCACGGTCGTCGGGCGGCGCCTGGGACGCAAGGACGCGACGGCGGCGGGCGCGGCGGGCGCGACGGTGGCCCTGCTGGGCGCGGCGGCTGTCGTACGGCGGGCCAGGAAGGCGCGGCGGCGCGTCTGAGGCGTCCGGGCCGGGGCCCTGCGCGCCGGCCGGCGCCGGTCCTCTGTAGAAGCCTCCAAACCGTCCCGCGCGCGTGCTGCCGAACGTCGTATTCCCCGATGCCGGACCCGTGGGGCACGATGGGCGCATGGCACTCACGAACGACCACCCGGGCGAGCGGGCGGCTGCGGATCCCGTCAAGCTGATCGCCGTCCGGGAGACACCGCTCTCCGTGGACGAGGTTTTCCGCGCCGTCGGGGACGCGGCGGCCGGCGGCATCGCGCTGTTCGTGGGCACCGTGCGCAACCACGACGGCGGCGCCGACGTGGACGCCCTCGGCTACTCCTGCCACCCCAGCGCCGAGGCCGAGATGCGGCGGATCGCCGAGGAGGTCGCCGCCGACCATCCCGTGCGGGCGCTGGCGGCCGTCCACCGGGTGGGCGACCTGCGGGTCGGGGATCTCGCCGTGGTCGTCGCCGTGGCGTGCCCGCACCGCGCGGAGGCCTTCGACGCCTGCCGCAAGCTGATCGACGACCTCAAGCACGAGGTGCCCATCTGGAAGCACCAGAAGTTCTCCGACGGCACCGAGGAGTGGGTGGGGGCCTGCTGATCCGGGCCGGAGCCCGCGCGACCGGCCGGCCGTCTCCCCGTGCACGTCCGGCGCACCGCCCTCTCCGGTTGCGTAACCGGCACCCTGGCGTGAGCGTTGTCCGTGCGGATGGTTAATCTGCTGATCAGTCAGTTGCGGACGCTCATGGCGTAGGAGGTCGGCATGGGGGTGCTTGTCTGGCTGCTGATTCCGCTGATGGCCGCGGTCGGCGGCGGACTCTGGGGCAGTTGGGCCAACCGGACCCGCAAGGTGCGCGGCGACGGTCCCGAGCTGGACGGGTACGCCCGGTTCCGCGAGGCCATGGAGAAGCCCCGGCCGGGCGCGCGCGGCGCGTGACGTCGGTGCCCTGACGGCGCGCCGACAGGAGCGTCCCGTACTGTCGAGGCATGCCACGCCGCACCGTGACGATGCTCGCCTCGACCCTGATGCTGATCGCGCTCCTGTGCGCGGGAGTGCTCATCCCCGTGCCGTACGCGGAGATGTCCCCCGGCCCCACCGTGAACACGCTCGGGGAGCACGACGGCGAGCCGGTGCTGCAGATCTCCGGACACAAGACGTACCCGGCCGACGGCCACCTGAACATGACCACCGTGCGGGTCACCGGTGCCGACTTCCGGATGAACCTCGTCGAGGCCGTCTACGGCTGGCTGGCCCACGACAGCAAGATCGTGCCGCACGACACGCTCTACCCGGACGGCAAGACGGAGGAGCAGTCCAGCCAGGAGAACGCCGAGGAGTTCAGCCAGTCCCAGGAGAGCGCCAAGGTCGCCGCCCTGAAGGAACTGCACATCCCGGTGAAGTCCTGGGTGATCGTCTCCACGGTCGTCAAGGGCTCCCCGGCCGAGGGCAGGCTGCACGCCGGCGATGTGATCAAGGCCGTGGACGGCACGGCGGTCGGGAAGCCGGGCGACGTCGCCAAGCTGGTCACCAAGCACAAGCCCGGCCAGGACGTCGTCTTCACGATCGTCCCCGCCAAGGAGCAGGCCGCCGCGGAGAAGGCCCACAGACCGGCGGCCGGCACGCGGGACATCACGATCACGACCCGCGCTTCCGACGACAGCGGCGCCAAGCGGGCCATCGTCGGCATCTCCGCCGGGACCGACCACACCTTCCCGTTCACCGTCGACATCAAGCTCGCCGACGTCGGCGGCCCCAGCGCCGGCCTGATGTTCGCCCTCGGCATCTACGACAAGCTCACCCCGGGCAGCCTCACCGGCGGCGCGTTCGTCGCCGGCACCGGCACCATCGACGACAACGGCACGGTCGGCCCGATCGGCGGCATCGAGATGAAGACCGTCGGCGCGCGCGACAAGGGCGCCCGGTACTTCCTGACGCCCGCCGACAACTGCGCGGCGGCGGCCAAGGACACCCCGGACGGCCTCACCCTGGTCAAGGTGAAGACCATCGGCGACGCGCTGGACGCGCTCGAGGACATCCGCGGCGGGGACACCGCGGCCCTGCCGAAGTGCGCCGCCAAGAGCTGAGCGGGCCGCGGCACGGCTGGGGGCGCCTCCCGTGGACGAGGGGCGCCCCCGGTGCCGTACCGCGGACGGATCAGTCCGCGAACGTCGCCGCCAGCGCGTCCGCCAGGCCCGGCACCAGGTCGGGACCGGTCAGGACCTCCGTCGGGGTGTCCTTCTCGCGCAGCCGCAGCGCCGACTCGCGGCTGCCGTCGCGCAGCACGGCCACCGTCATGCGGACCTCCTGGCGCGCGGGGTGCCGGGCGACCCACTCGGCCAGCCGGACCTCGTCCAGGTCGGAGGGGACCTGGGTCTCGGCGGACGGCGGCAGCATCAGCCGCTCCACGGTGAGCGCGCAGCCGGTGACCGCGTCGGGCCAGGCGATGGTGGCGAGGAACTCGTCCAGCGGCTTGCCGGAGGGGACCTCGTCCTGCTCGATCGGGGTGAGACCGACGGTCTCGGACTCGTCCCCGAGGCCCAGCTGAGCCGCGAGCGAAGGTTCCTGAGCCCGCAGCCGTGCGGTGTCTACGAGGGCGAAAAGGCGAGCGGGCCGGTCCCAGCCGAGGCCGGAGACGTACTCGTCGATCTCGAGTACGGCCCGGGTGAGCGGGCTCGCTGCCATGGGAGTGTTGGACATGGTCACAATCCTGCCTCGTTCCCGCCCGGAATCGGGAACCGAGTAAACCGTGAGTAAGTTGCATAGGTGTGGGCCCGCGATCACGAGGGGCCACGGTGGGCCCGCGAACCCGAGGGCCTGACGGAACGACAGCGAACTTCGAGGGGCGCACCTTGGCTTTCCAGATGCCGGACCGCGGCGGAGGCCCGACGGGGCCACGGATCAGGGCAGGCCGCCCGTCCCGGAAGGTCCGGGCGCTGCTCGTGACCCTGGGTGTCCTCGCCGTCCTCGGCATGGTGTTCACCATGTTCGCGGGCTTCTGGACGGACTGGCTCTGGTACCGGTCGGTGCACTACTCCTCCGTGTTCACCACCACCCTGTCCACGAAGATCGGCCTGTTCTTCGTCTTCGGCCTGCTGATGGCGGCCGTGGTCGGCCTCAACATCTGGCTCGCGCACCGGCTGCGGCCCCCGCTCAGCGCCATGTCCCTGGAGCAGCAGAGCCTGGACCGCTACCGCATGGGCATCGCGCCGTACAAGAAGTGGCTGCTGCTCGCCGTCACCTGCCTGGTCGGGCTGATCGCGGGCGCCTCGGCGGCGGGCCAGTGGCGGACCTGGCTGATGTGGGTGAACGGCGTCCCCTTCCACCAGAAGGACCCGCAGTTCCACCTCGATGTCGCCTTCTACGCCTTCGACCTGCCCTGGTACCGCTTCCTGCTGGGCTTCGGCTTCGCCGCCACCGTCCTGTGCCTGATCGCCGCCGCGCTCACCCACTACCTGTACGGCGGGCTGCGCATCACCAGCCCGGGCACGCGGGCCACCGCCGCCGCGACCGGCCACCTGTCGGTGCTGCTCGGCATCTTCGTCGCCCTGAAGGCGGTCGCCTACTGGCTCGACCGGTACGGCCTCGCGGTCAAGTCCAGCGACTTCAAGGCCACCGACAACTGGACCGGCCTGCGCTATGTCGACGCCAACGCCTATCTGCCGGCCAAGACCATCCTGTTCTGCATCGCCGTCATCTGCGCGCTGCTGTTCTTCGCCACGCTGTGGCGGCGCACCTGGCAGCTGCCCGTCATCGGCTTCGGCCTGATGGTGCTCTCGGCGATCCTGATCGGCGGCCTGTACCCGGCCATCGTGCAGAAGTTCCAGGTCCAGCCGAACGAGCAGGCGAAGGAGGCGCCGTACGTCCAGAAGAACCTGAAGGCCACCCGCGAGGCGTACGGCATCGACGACACCAAGGTCACCGCCTACGACGGCGAGCCCACGACCTCGGGCAAGGAGAAACTGCGCGGCGACGCGAACGACGCGGCGAGCATCCGGATCATCGACCCGAACATCGTCTCGCCGACGTTCCAGCAGCGCCAGGAGATGAAGAACTACTACGGCTTCCCGGCCAACCTGGACGTCGACCGGTACCCCGGCAAGGACGGCAAGGAACAGGACACGGTCATCGGGCTGCGCGAACTGGACCTGGCCGGCGTCCCGAAGCACAACTGGATCAACGACCACTTCCGCTACACGCACGGCTTCGGCGTCGTGGCCGCCAAGGGCACCGAGGCCAAGGGCGGCGAGCCGGTCTTCACCGAGTACGACCTGCCGTCCAAGGGCGACCTCGGCACCTATGAGCAGCGGATCTACTACGGCGAGAAGACCACCACCTACTCGATCGTCGGCGGTCCCCAGGAGGAGATCGACTACTCCGACAACGACGCCGAGAAGCCGACCAGGTACCGCGGCGACAGCGGCGTCAACCTCGACAACCCGCTCAACCGGGCCGCGTACGCGCTGACCTTCAACGAGCCGCAGATCCTGTACTCGGGCGCGATCGGCAAGGGTTCGCGGATCCTGTACAACCGCACGCCCAAGGAGCGCGTGGAGGCGGTCGCCCCCTGGCTGACCATCGACGGCGACGCCTACCCGGCGGTCGTGGGCGACCGCATTCAGTGGATCGTCGACGCCTACACCACCACCAACGGCTACCCGTACTCCTCCCGTACGACCCTGGGCGACACGACGGCCGACTCGCTGACCGCGACGAACAACTCCCGCGCGGTGGTGGCCCAGCAGAACCAGGTCAACTACATCCGCAACTCGGTCAAGGCGACGGTCGACGCCTACACCGGCGAGGTCAAGCTCTACCAGTGGAACACCGAGGACCCGGTGCTGAAGACCTGGATGAAGGCGTTCCCGGACACCGTGCAGCCGAAGAGCGCGATCTCCGACGACCTGATGGACCACCTGCGCTACCCGCAGGACCTGTTCAAGGTGCAGCGCGAACTGCTCACCCGTTACCACGTGACGGACGCCGAGACGTATCTGACCGGCAGCGAGGTCTGGCAGGTGCCCAACGACCCGACCAACAAGTCGGGCAACGCGGTGCCGCCGTACTACCTGAGCATGAAGATGCCGGACCAGGACAAGCAGGCGTTCTCGCTGTCGACGACGTTCACGCCCAACGGGCGGGACAACCTGGCCGCGTTCATGTCCGTCGACGCGGAGGCCGGCACCAGCGACTACGGCAAGATCAGAATCCTGAAACTGCCGACCAGGACGACGGTCGACGGGCCCAAACAGGTGCAGAGCAAGTTCAACTCCAATGAGAGGATCGCCGCTTCGCTCAAGCTCCTCAAGGGCGGCGACTCCGACATCGAGTACGGCAACCTGCTGACCGTGCCGCTGGACGGCGGACTGCTGTACGTGGAGCCCGTCTACGTCCGCGGCGGCGGACTCAGGCTGCCGCTGCTGCGCAAGGTCCTGGTCACCTACGGAACCGAGACCGCGTTCGAGAACACCCTCGGCGAGGCGCTGGACAAGGTCTTCGGCTCGAAGAGCCCGTCCACCAGGCCACCGGGGTCCGGGACCGGGAACCCGCCCGGCACCGGCGACCCGACCGTCCGCAAGGCGCTCCAGGACGCCCAGAAGGCCTTCGACGCCGGGCAGCGGGCGCTGAAGGACGGGCCGGACTGGGACGCGTACGCCAAGGCGCAGGACCAGCTCCGGGACGCGCTGGAGCAGGCCGAGCGGGCCCAGACCGAGGCCGGCGAGAAGGCCGCCGGGAAGAACGGCGAGAAGGCCGGCGGGAAGAACGGCGACCAGGCCGACGGGAAGAACGGCGAGAAGAACAAGAGTTGATCAAAGCGCCCTCGCGCCGTGGTACTGTTGACAGGCAACGGCGCGGGGTGGAGCAGCTCGGTAGCTCGCTGGGCTCATAACCCAGAGGTCGCAGGTTCAAATCCTGTCCCCGCTACTGAAGTCGAAGGCCCGGATCCCGAAAAGGGATCCGGGCCTTCGTGGTGTGCGAACTCATGTGCCGGGAAGAAGGACGGCCGCGCCGCCGTGGGGAGTTGGGCGGTGTGTGTTTGACTTGTCTCTCTGTGGGCATGTCGACAAAACGCCGAAGTGACCTCACGGGCTGCTGCGGTATACCGGGTGTACCCAGGTTGCGGGTGGTGCGACGATGGACGTTATGGGGGACAAGGCAACTCTGTTCGAGTCGGGGCGATTTGTGCAGCCTTCGGGTACGGAGTCGGCCCGCGACGAGTTGGCGGACATGGGGGAGGCCGCCGAGGAGACGCGGCTGGCGCTCGCCGCGCAGAGCGGTGACGCCGAGGCGGCCAGTGTCCTGGGCGCGATGCTGCTGCGCCGCGGCGACCTGGACGCGGCCGAGCCCCATCTGCGCGCCGCCACCGCGGCCGGTGACCGGGCCGCCGCCAACAACCTCGGCGTCCTGCTGCACCAGCGCGGCTACCCGGAGGAGGCGGCCGGCTGGTGGCGGATCGCCGCCGTGGCCGGGTCCGCCGCCGCGGCCCACGCCCTCGGCCGCTACCACCGCGAGCGCGGGGACGAGCCGGCCGCCGAGTACTGGCTGCGCCAGTCCGCCGAGCAGGGCCACGTCCTCGGCGCCTACGCCCTCGCCGACCTGCTGGAGCACCGCGGCGACGCCGGCGCCCGGCACTGGATGCGCTCCGCCGCCGAACGCGGGCACCGCGAGGCCGCCTACCGGCTGGCCCGGGCGCTCGACCGGGCCACCGGACAGGAGGAGGACCGGCCCGGAGAGGCGAGCGCCTCCGACAGCGGTGCCGCGGAGGCCGAGCAGTGGTACCGGCAGGCCGCCGCGCGCGGCCACCGCAAGGCCGCGCTCCAGCTCGGGGCGATCCTGGAGCGGCGCGGGGAGCTGAGGGAGGCCGGGCGGTGGTACCTGACCTCCGCCAAGGACGGCGAGCCGCGGGCCGCCTGCGCCCTCGGCTTCCTGCTGCGCGACGCCGGCGACACCGAGAGCGCCGCCGTCTGGTGGCTGCGCGCCGCCCAGGAGGGCGACGGCAACGCGGCCAACGCGCTGGGCGCGCTGCACGCCGAGCGCGGCGAGACCCAGACCGCCGAGCGCTGGTACCGGGCCGCGCTGGACGCCGGTGACGACAACGGCGCCTACAACCTCGGGCTGCTCTGCGCCGAGCAGGGCCGCACCGCACAGGCCGAGCAGTGGTACCGGCGGGCCGCCTACGCCGGGCACCGGGAGGCCGCCAACGCGCTGGCCATCCTGCTGCTCCAGGGTGGCGACACGTCCGGGGCCGAGCCGTGGTTCTCCAAGGCGGCGGAGGCCGGAAGCGTGGACGCCGCGTTCAACCTCGGCATCCTCTACGCCGGACGGGGCGAGGAGCGGATGGCCCTGCGCTGGTACGAGCGGGCCGCCGCCGCCGGGCACGCCGAGGCCGCGCTGCAGGTCGGGATCGCCCGGCTGCGCGAGGGCGACGAACAGGAGGCCGAGCGGCACCTGCGCTGCGCCGCCGGGGGCGGCAGCGCGGAGGGCGCATACCGGCTGGCCACCCTGCTCGACGCGCGCCGGCCGCCGGAGCCCGCGCACGAGCTGGGGGAGATCGTGCACGAGAAGACCGAGTGCGAGGAGTGGTACGAGCGGGCCGCCGGCCAGGGGCACCGGCGGGCGCAGGTCCGGGTCGGGATGCTGGCCGCCGCCCGGGGGGACGTCGTGCAGGCGGCGCGGTGGTACCGCACGGCGGCCGAGGCCGGCTCCCGCAACGGCGCCTTCAACCTCGGACTGCTGCTCGCCCGCGAGGGCAGCGAGCCGGAGGCGGCGGTGTGGTGGACCCGGGCCGCCGACGCCGGCCACGGGCGGGCGGCTCTGCGGATGGCCCTGGTCTACGCGCGTCGCGGCGAGCTGGCGGAGGGGCAGCGCTGGGCCGACCGGGCGGTGGAGCTGGGTCCGGCGGAGGTGGCCGAGCGGGCGGGCCGGCTGCGCGACGCGCTGCGGGAGGAGCTGTCGGCGTGACCCCGGACACGTACCGGACAAGCGATTTGCATCCCGGAGCAAGAGTCACGTAGTGTCTTATTCATCGACGCGGGGTGGAGCAGCTCGGTAGCTCGCTGGGCTCATAACCCAGAGGTCGCAGGTTCAAATCCTGTCCCCGCTACTGAAGGCCGAGGGCCGGAATCCGGAAACGGATTCCGGCCCTCGGTCGTTCCGGCGTCCGGGCTCGGACGGCGGGCCGTGGAAGAACTCGGGTGGCCCGTCGGTCCGGGTGGCGAAAAAAGGCGGCAAAAAAGGGGGCTTTCGCCCCCTTGTGCCGCGTGTCACGCGAGATGCCGCTCCGGTCAGGCGCCCGCGCAGTCCGGGCACAGTCCCCGGTACGTCACCTCGACGTCCGACACCGTGAAGCCGAAGCGCTCGGTGTCGGGGAGGTCGGCGAGGGGGTTGCCGTTCGGGTGGACGTCGCGGATCGCGCCGCAGCGGGCGCACACCAGATGGTGGTGCGGCCGGTGCGCGTTCGGGTCGTACCGCTTGGCACGCTTGTCCGTCGCGACTTCCAGCACCTCACCGAGCGAGACCAGCTCGCCCAGGGTGTTGTAGACGGTCGCCCGGGAGATCTCGGGCAGCTTCGCGACGGCGCGCGCGTGCACCTCGTCGGCGGTCAGATGGACGTGCTCGCCGTTCAGGACCTCGGCCACCACGCGCCGCTGCGCGGTCATCCGCCATCCGCGTCCACGCAGCCGTTCCAGAAGGTCGCTCATGGCCACCAGCCTAACAGGAAGGGTCCCTAGGTTGGGAATAGGTGTGACTTTGGATCATCACTTGACTTAGACAAAGTCCATTGTAGGATCGAGAACGGCTTTGGCCACAGGACAGGACTAGTCAGTGATGACGCAGGAGGCGCACGTGACGCAGGGACCGCTCACCACGGAGGCCGGGGCTCCGGTCGCCGACAACCAGAACAGCGAGACGGCGGGCGTGGGCGGGCCGGTCCTCGTCCAGGACCAGCTGCTGCTGGAGAAGCTGGCCCACTTCAACCGCGAGCGCATCCCGGAGCGGGTCGTGCACGCGCGCGGTGCCGGTGCGTACGGCACCTTCACGGTCACCGCGGACGTCACCCCGTACACGCGCGCCGCGTTCCTCTCCGAGGTGGGCAAGCAGACCGAGGTCTTCCTGCGCTTCTCGACCGTGGCCGGCAACCTCGGCGCGGCGGACGCCGTCCGCGACCCGCGCGGCTTCGCGCTGAAGTTCTACACCGAGGAGGGCAACTACGACCTCGTCGGTAACAACACCCCGGTCTTCTTCATCCGGGACGCGATCAAGTTCCCCGACTTCATCCACACCCAGAAGCGCGACCCGTACACCGGCAGCCAGGAAGCCGACAACGTGTGGGACTTCTGGTCGCTGTCGCCGGAGTCCACGCACCAGGTGACCTGGCTGTTCGGCGACCGCGGCATCCCGGCGTCGTACCGGCACATGGACGGCTTCGGCTCGCACACCTTCCAGTGGAACAACGAGGCCGGCGAGGTCTTCTGGGTCAAGTACCACTTCAAGACCGACCAGGGGATCAAGAACCTCACCGCCGAGGAGGCCGAGGTCCTCGCCGGCAAGGACCCCGACTCCCACCAGCGCGACCTGCGCGAGGCGATCGAGCGCGGCGAGTTCCCGAGCTGGACCGTGGGCGTGCAGATCATGCCGGCGGCGGACGCGGCGACCTACCGCTTCAACCCGTTCGACCTGACCAAGGTGTGGCCGCACGCGGACTACCCGGTCATCGAGATCGGCAAGCTGGAGCTGAACCGCAACCCGCGGAACATCTTCGCCGAGGTCGAGCAGTCGATCTTCTCCCCGGCGCACTTCGTGCCCGGCATCGGCCCCTCGCCCGACAAGATGCTCCAGGGCCGGCTGTTCGCCTACGGCGACGCCCACCGCTACCGCGTCGGCATCAACGCCGACCACCTGCCGGTCAACCGCCCGCACGCCACCGAGGCGCGCACCAACTCCCGGGACGGCTTCCTCTACGACGGCCGGCACGGCGGGGAGAAGAACTACGAGCCGAACAGCTTCGGCGGCCCGCAGCAGACCGGCCGTCCGCTGTGGCAGCCGGTCGACGGCCTCACCGGCGGCACCGGCAACCACCCGACGCCGGTCCACGCCGAGGACAACGACTTCGTCCAGGCCGGCAACCTCTACCGGCTGATGACCGAGCCGGAGAAGGAGCGCCTGGTCGCCAACCTGGCCGGCTTCCTCTCCAAGGTCTCGCGCGGAGACATCGCCGAGCGCGCGATCGGCAACTTCCGCAACGCCGACGCCGACTTCGGCAAGCGGCTGGAGGCCGCGGTGCAGGCGCTGCGCGGCTGAGCCGGCCGTCCTCGCGGCCGGACGGGCCGGACCCATGGTGCTCTGGGTCCGGCCCGTTCGCGCGTTCAGGCCGCGGAGGCGGGCTCCCGGGCCGGGGCCCAGCGGCGCACGATGTCGCGGACCGAGACGATCCCGGCCACCTCGCCGCGGTCGAGCACGACCAGGTGCCGGAAGCCGCCGTGCGCCATGGCGCGGGCCGCCTCCTCCAGCGTCCAGGTCGGGGCGGCGAAGACGATGTCGGTGGTGGTGTGGGCGTGCAGGGGTTCGGCGTCCGGGTTCTGGCCCAGGCCGACGGAGACGAGGATGTCGCGTTCGGTGAGGATGCCGATGCCGCCGGCGTCCGGGTCGAGGACCACGGCGGCGCCGACACGGCGGGCCGACATCAGGGTGGCTGCCTGACGGAGGGTGTGGGCGGGGCCGAGGGTGAGGATCACCGTGCTCATGGCGTCACGGACGAGCATGAAGGGGCCACCTCCTGGGAATCCCGCGCAACCTCGGGATTCACTTGTTCACAAGTGGGGTGGGCCCAGGGTGGCAGGCAAAGGGAGGGTCAACAAGAGGGCGCGCGCCGCACGTCGACGGCGCGCGCGGGGCATGCCGGCGCTCAGCGGCGCGGGCCGAGATACCCCAGCAGCTCCTCGTGCAGCAGGCCGTTGGACGCCGCCGCGTTGCCGCCGTGCGGGCCCGGACGGCCGTCGAGGCCGGTGAAGGTGCCGCCCGCCTCGGTGACGATGATCGCGTTGGCGGCCATGTCCCAGAGCGACAGCTCCGGTTCGGCGCAGATGTCCACGGAGCCTTCCGCGACCATCATGTACGGCCAGAAGTCGCCGTACGCACGCGTGCGCCACACCTGGCGGCCGAGGTCCAGGAAGCCGTCCAGGCGGCCCTGCTCCTCCCAGCCGGAGAGCGAGGAGTACGCGAAGGAGGCGTCCGCGAGCCTGCCGACGCGGGAGACGCGGACCGGGAGGCCGGAGGCGAGGTCGCGGCCGGCGAAGGCGCCGTGGCCCTTCGCCGCCCACCAGCGGCGGCCGAGCGCCGGGGCGGAGACGACACCGACGACCGGCTGGAAGCCGTCCTCGCCCTCCTCCATCAGCGCGATGAGGGTGGCCCACACCGGGACGCCGCGGACGTAGTTCTTGGTGCCGTCGATCGGGTCGACCACCCAGCGGCGGGGGCCGGTGCCCTCGACGCCGTACTCCTCGCCGAGGACGGCGTCCCGGGGGCGGGCGTGCCGGAGACGGCCGCGGATCAGCTCTTCCGCCGCCTTGTCCGCTTCGCTCACCGGGGTCATGTCCGGCTTGGTCTCCACCTTCAGGTCGAGGGCCTGGAAGCGGGCCGTGGTGGCGGCGTCGGCCGCGTCCGCGAGGGCGTGGGCGAGGCGCAGGTCGTCGAGGTAGTCGGGCATGTGACGAACGGTATCCGCCGAGGCCGGTGGGCGGCCACAGGGGGCCGTACGGGGCGGGCGCGGCCACGGCGGTCCGGTCCCGTCCGGGGCCCGTGGACCGGCGGTCACCACCTCTCGTACGCCACCGTGCGCCCCCGTACCCCCCGCGAACCCTTGACAGTGCATACAACCCCGTCAAACCTGGGCGCTAAGTCGCTGCGGCCCAGGGAGGCGCGGATGCCTGCTGCCCGGGAATCGTTGTTGGACGCCGCCTACGCGGCGCTCGCGCGCCGGCCGTGGTCCGCGGTGCGGATGGTCGACGTGGCCGCGCGGGCCGGTGTGTCCCGGCAGACCCTGTACAACGAGTTCGGCAGCAAGGA
Organism: Streptomyces sp. SCL15-4; assembly: GCF_033366695.1. Classification (NCBI taxonomy): domain Bacteria; kingdom Bacillati; phylum Actinomycetota; class Actinomycetes; order Kitasatosporales; family Streptomycetaceae; genus Streptomyces; species Streptomyces sp. SCL15-4. Next base: position 3,073,436 of record NZ_JAOBTQ010000001.1, on the reverse strand, counting down.
CGGCCTGGCGCGGGCGCTGGTGCGGCGGGAGGCCGACGGCTACCTCGCCGGTGTCGAGCGGGCCCTCGCCGGCAGCGCCGAGCCCTGTGACCGGCTCACCGCCACCGCCGAGTGGACGGCCGCCGCGGCCCGGGACAACGTGCTGGTGCGGGCCCTGCTCACCGGCTGCTGGACCGAGCGGCTGCCGAGCCCGCCGCTCAGCCCCGCGCACTCCACCGCCACGGTGCCGGCCCAGCGCCGGGCGGACGGAGCGCTGCCCGCGCCCCGCGACTTCGTGCGGATCGTCCGGGACCGCGCGGCGGCCGCGCTGGCCGCTCCCGGCGCCGCCCCGGTCGAACTGCTGCTCTGCTGCGAGCTGGTGGTCCGCCTCGCCCTGTCCTGTGTGGCGGTCCCGCCCGGCGAGGGCGGCATCGCGGAACTGGTCCGGGCGGTGCTCCCGCGCCACCTGGTCCGGCCGGCGCGGCCCTAGTGCGCGGAGCCCGACAGCTGGAGCCCGATCACCCCGACGATGACCAGGCTGATGGAGACGATCTTCAAGGTGGACACCAGGTCGCCGAGGAAGACCATGCCATAGATCGCGGTGCCCGCCGCGCCGATCCCGGTCCACACCGCGTACGCGGGGCCGACGTCCAGCTTGCGCAGGGACAGGGTCAGCAGACCGAAGCTGCCCAGGGCGAACGACGCGAAGGCGATCGTCGGCCACAGGCGCGTGAAACCGTGCGAGAGTTTCAGGCACACGGCGAAACCGGTCTCCAGAAATCCGGCCACTATGACCAGCAGCCACGCCATGTGCGGTCCTCCCATTGGATCCGGATCTCCGGCTCGGTGCGATTATGCACTCACCGGACTGGTGCTCGGGCAAACAACGCTGGACTCAGTCGCCTTCCCGGCGCTCCCGCGTGGACAGCAGCCGGCGCAGCGAATACAGCCGCGCCGGGTCGGCGTGCCCGTCCGCCACCCACGCGTCCAGCGCGCAGTCCGGCTCGTCGTGGCCGCACGCCCGCGGACAGCCCGCCGTGCCCGGCTCCAGATCCGGGAAGGCGTTGATCACCCGGGACGGGTCGATGTGGGCGAGCCCGAAGGAACGGACGCCCGGGGTGTCGACCACCCAGCCGCCGTCGCCCGCCAGCGGCAGCGCGAGCGCGGACGTGGTGGTGTGCCGGCCCCGGCCCGTCACCGCGTTGACCAGTCCCGTCGTACGCCGGCGCTCCCGCGGCACCAGCGCGTTGACCAGGGTCGTCTTGCCGACGCCCGAGTGCCCCACGAACGCGGTGATCTTGCCGCCCAGGTGGGCGCGCACCCGGTCCGCCGCGTCGCCGTTCTCCAGCTCCTCCCGGCTGGTGACGACGTAGGGGATGTCCAGGGCGCCGTACAGCTCCAGCAGTTTGTCCGGCGGGGCCAGGTCCGACTTGGTCATCACCAGCAGCGGCTCCAGGCCGCCGTCGTAGGCCGCGACCAGACAGCGGTCGATGAGGCGGGGACGGGGCTCGGGGTCGGCCAGCGCGGTGACGATGGCCAGCTGGTCGGCGTTGGCGACGACCACCCGCTCGTAGGGATCGTCGTCGTCGGCCGTGCGCCGCAGCACCGACGACCGCTCCTCGATGCGGACGATCCGGGCGAGGGTGTCCTTCTTGCCGGACAGGTCACCGACCAGGGCCACCCGGTCGCCCACGACGGCGGCCTTGCGGCCCAGCTCGCGGGCCTTCATCGCCAGGACGGGCCGGTCGTCCACCAGGCAGGTCAGCCGTCCCCGGTCGACGGTGAGGACCATGCCCTCGGCCGCGTCCTCGTGCTTGGGCCGGATGTGCGTGCGCGGCCGGTTGCCCTTGCGGTTGGGGCGGCTGCGGATGTCGTCCTCGTCGGTGTGCTTGCCGTAGCGGCGCATGGTGTATGTCCCTACTGCCCGAGCATCCCGGTCCACAGCTCGGGGAAGTCCGGCAGGGTCTTCGCCGTCGTCGCCACGTTCTCGATGCGCACGCCCGGCACGGCCAGGCCGATGATCGCACCGGCGGTCGCCATGCGGTGGTCCTCGTAGGTGTGGAAGGTCCCGCCGTGCAGCGGGCGCGGGCGGATGTGCAGGCCGTCGGCGGTCTCCGTGACGTCGCCGCCCAGCTCGTTGATCTCCTTGGTGAGCGCGGCCAGCCGGTCCGTCTCGTGCAGCCGCAGATGGGCCACGCCCCGCAGGGTGGACGGCGAGTCGGCGAGCGCGGCGACCGCCGCCACGCCCGGGGTCAGCTCGCCCACGTCGCCGAGGTCCACGTCGATGCCGTGGATCGCCCCCGAACCGGTGAACACGAGCCCGTACTCGGTGAGTTCGCAGGAACCGCCCATCTCGGTGAAGATCTCCCGCAGCCGGTCACCCGGCTGGGTGGTGCGGGCCGGCCAGTCCGGGATGAGCACCTTGCCGCCGGTCACCAGGGCCGCCGCCAGGAACGGCTGCGCGTTGGACAAGTCCGGCTCGACGGTGAGGTCCCGGCCGAGCAGCGCGCCCGGTGTGACCCGCCACACGTTCGGCTCGCCGCCCGACTCCGGGGTGTCCACCTGGGCGCCGACCGCGCGCAGCATGTCCACCGTCATCCGGATGTGCGGCAGCGAGGGCAGGGTCGCGCCGGTGTGGCGGACCTCCACTCCCTGGTTGAAGCGCGGGCCGGACAGCAGCAGCGCCGAGACGAACTGGGACGAGGAGGAGGCGTCGACCGAGACCGGGCCGCCGTCCAGGGCCCCGCCGCCGTGCACGGTCAGCGGCAGCGCGCCCCGGCCGTCGTCGTCGATCCGGGCGCCCAGCCGGCGCAGCGCGTCGATCACACCGTGCAGCGGACGCTCGTACGACCGGGGGTCGCCGTCGAACCGGACCGGACCGTCGGCCAGCGCGGCCACCGGCGGCAGGAACCGCATCACCGTGCCCGCGTTGCCGACGTCCACCGTGGCCGGGCCGCGCAGGCCCGTGGGCAGCACCCGCCAGGCCTCGCCGGTGCCGTCGGGGCCCACGCCCTCCTCGATCTCCACGCCCATGGCCCGCAGCGCACCGGCCATCAGCAGCGTGTCCCGGGACCGCAGCGGGCGGCGCAGCCAGCCCGGCTCGGAGGCCAGCGCGGCCAGGACCAGGGCGCGGTTGGTGACCGACTTGGACCCCGGCACGTGGACCGTCGCATCGACGGCTCCGCTCGCGTGCGGGGCGGGCCAGAGGGCGGTGGAGGAGCTGTTCGGGGCCATGGGGCCACTTTATAAGGAGGGCCCGGGGTCAACCTTCCAGCAGCCAGCGGCCCCCGCCGATCAGCGAGCACAGAGACACCGCGTGGAACAGGAACAGCCACAGTCCCGCCGGTACGTGGGTCAGCCGGGACAGCTGGTCCGCGTCCGAGTCGCCCGCCCCGCCCCGCGAGCGCGCGGCCTGCAGCTCGAACGCCGGGCGGACCCCACCGAGCAGCAGGAACCACACCACCGCGTACCCGAACGCCGCCTGCACCGGCGGCTGCGCCAGCCAGGACACCAGCAGGAACGTCCCGCCGGCCAGGACCACGGTCAGCACGCCGTAGGCGTTGCGGATCATCACCAGCATCGCCAGCAGCAGCGCGGTCGCCGCCCACAGCAGCAGCGTGATGCGGCCCGCCGCCAGCAGCGCGGCCCCGCCGAGGCCCAGCAGGGCGGGGGCCGGATAGCCGGCGGCGGCGGTCAGGATCATCCCGGCCCCGTACGGCTTGCCCCGGCTCACCGTGAGCCCGCTGGTGTCGGAGTGCAGCCGTATGCCGGTGAGCCGCCGGCCGGTGAGCAGGGCGAGCAGACCGTGCCCGCCCTCGTGCGCGATGGTGATCGCGTTGCGGAACACCCGCCACACCGGGTGCGGGACGACGACGGCGAGCGCGGCGGCGAGCGTGGCCCACACCATCCACGGTCCCGGAGCGGGCTGGGTGCCGGTGAGCCGGTCCCAGAGGTCGGGCAGCGCGGTGGCGGCGAGGCTGTCCATGGCGGTGAACGGCTCCCTGTTCTCGTGACGCGTCTGGCAGGGTGGCACTTATGTGCGGACGGTATGCATCCAGTCGTAGCCCCGAGGATCTCGCAGGAGTCTTCGGGATCGAGATGGGGGTCCCCTCTGCCCGGACGGAGCCGGGAGCCGGGGGCAGGGAGCCCGAGGAGATCCTGGAGCCGGACTACAACGTGGCGCCGACCAAAGAGGTCTACGCCGTCCTGGACCGTCCTGTGAAAGACGCGGAATCACCGCGTCCGGTTCGCCAGCTGCGCAAGCTGAAATGGGGACTGGTGCCGTCCTGGGCCAAGACCCCCGAGGGCGGCGCCCGGATGATCAACGCCCGCGCGGAGACCGTGCACGAGAAGCCCGCCTACCGCCGCGCCTTCGCCGCCCGCCGCTGCATCCTGCCCGCCGACGGCTACTACGAGTGGGTCACCGGCGAGCAGGAACGCGAGCTGGAGGTCGAGGGCAGGAAGAAGCGGCCCCGCAAGCAGCCGTACTTCGTGCTGCCCGCCGACGGCTCGGTGTTCGCGATGGCGGGACTGTACGAGTTCTGGCGCGACCGGACCCTGCCCGACGACCACCCCGGGGCCTGGTGGGTCACCTGCTCGGTGATCACCACCGAGGCCGAGCGGAGCCCGCTGGCCGTCGCCCCCGCCGAGGGCCCCCGCTCGCTCGCCGACATCCACCCCCGGATGCCGCTGATGCTCACCCCCGACTGCTGGGACGCCTGGCTCGACCCCTCCCGCACCGACCCCGAGGACCTGCGCGCCCTGCTCGCCCCGCCCCCGGCCGGCCTGATGCGCGCCTACCCGGTCTCCACCGCCGTCAGCAACGTCCGCAACAACGGCCCCGAGCTGCTGAAGGAGCTGGAGGCACCGGAAGAGGGCACACTCTTCTGACATGACTGACGCCACCACCGAGACGGTCGGTACGGACGCGGGGGACGCCCGGATCACCTGGCACCGGGCCGGGGAGGCGCGGCTGGTGCTGGCCGTGGGCCACGGCGCGGGCGGCGGCATCGAGGCCCGCGACCTCCAGGCGCTGGCCGGCGCGCTGCCCGCGCACGGCGTGACCGTCGCCCTCGTCGAGCAGCCCTGGCGGGTGGCCGGCAAGAAGGTCGCGCCCGCGCCGAAGACCCTGGACGCCGGATGGCGCGGGGTGTGGCCCGCGCTCACCGGACCCGGCCTGCCGGTGGTCTCCGGCGGCCGCAGCGCGGGCGCCCGGGTCGCCTGCCGTACGGCCGCCGAGCTGGGCGCGCGCGCCGTGCTCGCGCTGAGCTTCCCGCTGCACCCGCCGGGCAGACCGGAGAAGTCCCGCGCCGGCGAGCTGCTCGGCGCCGGCGTGCCCACGCTGGTCGTACAGGGCGGCAACGACCCCTTCGGCAAGCCGGCCGAGTTCCCCGAAGGCGATTTCGACCTGGCCGAGGTGGCCTGCGGCGATCACGGCTTCGCGGTGCCCAGGCGCGCCGGCATCACCCAGGAGCAGGCGCTGGAGGTCGTCACCGGCGCGGTGCGGACGTGGGTCGCGTCACTCGGGTGAGGCGGGAATGCCGGGCGGCGGCCCGCTGTTGACGCGGTCGGGAAGTGCCGAGGTCTCGGCACCGATGTCGTAGCAGGAGAGGAAGTCCGCCGCATGGGTTCGACCATCTGCCCGAGCCGCCGCAGCGCCGCTGACCTGGACTGGTCGGTGCTGCACGCGGCCAGGACGGCCCCTATTCGAGCGGCGGCGGGTGCGGGTCGTGTTCTATCCTCCGAAACGAGTGGGATCGGTTTCGGTCCCGCCCGGGATCTTGAGGAGGTGGGTCCGGTCACAGGGACCGACGCAGGGACCGACAACGGCCAGGCGGAGCTGCCCGAGGGCCGGGGCATCAGCGCGTCCGACGAGACGGGCGCGCAGCGCAACGCGCGCTTCGAGCGGGACGCGCTCGAGTTCCTCGACCAGATGTACTCGGCCGCGCTGCGCATGACGCGCAACCCGGCCGACGCCGAGGACCTGGTGCAGGAGACCTACGCCAAGGCGTACGCGTCCTTCCACCAGTTCCGCGAGGGCACCAACCTCAAGGCGTGGCTGTACCGGATTCTCACCAACACCTTCATCAACTCGTACCGCAAGAAGCAGCGCGAACCCCAGCGCAGCGCGGCCGAGGAGATCGAGGACTGGCAGCTCGCGCGCGCCGAGTCGCACATGTCGACGGGTCTGCGCTCCGCCGAGTCGCAGGCGCTGGACCACCTGCCCGACTCGGACGTGAAGGAAGCCCTCCAGGCGATCCCCGAGGAGTTCCGCATCGCCGTCTATCTGGCGGATGTAGAGGGCTTTGCCTACAAGGAGATCGCGGACATCATGGGGACACCCATCGGTACGGTGATGTCCCGGCTGCACCGGGGCCGCCGTCAGCTGCGCGGCATGCTGGAGGACTATGCCCGGGAGCGCGGGCTGGTCCCGGCGGGTGCCGGAGAGTCGAACGAAGCGAAAGGCTCGGGCTCATGAGCTGCGGAGAGCCGCACGAGACGGACTGCAGTGAGGTCCTCGACCACCTGTACGAGTTCCTCGACAGCGAGATGCCGGACATCGATCGCGACAAGTTCCAGCACCACTTCGAGGAATGCTCGCCGTGCCTGGAGAAGTACGGCCTGGAGCAGGCCGTGAAGAAGCTGGTCAAGCGGTGCTGCGGGCATGACGACGTGCCGGCCGACCTGCGGGCCAAGGTCATGGGGCGGATCGAGCTGATCCGCTCCGGCCAGACCGTGCCCGAGCACGACGTGACCCGGGCGCCGACCGCGCCCCAGGAGTCCTGACACGCCGGGTCAAATCACCCGAACGTGCTAATCCTCAGGTCATAAGCCCCACACTCCCCGATTGCCGTCCTAGGCTCCGAGCCCTGGACAGGCACGGTAGGGGAGGGGCGTGATGGACGCGGTACCGGCGAGGGCACGCGGCTATGTGGCCGCCGTCGCCCTGCTGGGCGCCCTCTGCCTGTCCCGCCCGCCGGACACCCCCGGCGCCTGGGCGGCACCCGTCCTGCTCGCCGCACTCTACGCGGCCTGCGAGCACGCCGTGCACCGGCGCATCGGCGGCACCTTCTACCCGGTGCTGCTCGCCGGAGCGTTCCTGCTGCCGGCGTCGGCCGCCGCGCTGGTCCCGGTGCCCGCCGCCCTGCTCCGCCCGGCCGGCCGCCGCCCGGCCCTGCCCCGGCACGTGTGGCGGGCCGCACGGCCCGCGCTCGCCGTGTGGTCCGCCGCCCGGGTGCACGAGGCGCTCGGCGGCCGGGACGCCGTGGCCGGCTCCGACTTCCCGTACGCGCTGCTGCCGGCCGGCGCGGCCGTGCTCGCCTTCTGCCTGGTGCTCACCGCGCTCGACGGCGGCCTGTGCTCGGCCGCCGGCCTGGTGCCGCCGTGCCGGACCTGGCGCGGCCTGCTGGCCCGCTCCCTCGCCCCCGTCGCGGTGCACGGGCTGGCGGGCCTGATGATGGCCGTGCTGTGGCGCAGCCCCTACGGACCGGTGTCCGCGCTGCTGGTGCTGCTGCCGATGTGCGTCTCCTGGTGGGTGTTCGCCCAGTACCACCGCGAGCGCGCCGCCCACCAGGCCACCATCCGCGCCCTCGTCCAGGCCGTCGACATCAAGGACGGCTACACCCGCGGCCACAGCGAACGCGTCGGACAGGCCTCCGTGCTGATCGCCCGCGAACTCGGCCTGGACGACGACCGGGTGGAGGTGCTGCGCTTCGCGGGCATCCTGCACGACGTCGGCAAGCTGGGCGTGCCCACCCGGCTGCTGCGCAAGGACGGGCCGCTCACCCCCGAGGAACGCCGGATCATCGAGCTGCACCCCGAGTACGGCCACGAGATGGTCCGCGGGATCTCCTTCCTCGGCGAGGCCCGCACGGCCATCCTCCACCACCACGAACGGCTCGACGGCACCGGCTACCCCTACGGCCTGGCCGGCGACCGCATCCCCGAGTGCGCCCGGATCGTCGCCGTCGCGGACGCCTTCGACGCCATGACCTCCACCCGCTGCTACAGCCGGGCCCGGCCGGTCGAGGCCGCCGTCGCCGAGCTGGAGCGCTGCGCCGGCGCGCACTTCGACCCCCGTATGGTGCGCGCGCTGGTCCGCGCGCTGCGCCGCGAGGGCTGGCGCCCGGCGGTCACCGCCGACGAACCGGCCCACGGCACCGCGCCCGCCGAGCGGGCCCCGCGCACCGGGGCGCACCGGTGACCGTGCTGCGGCTCGTCCACACCGCCGCAGCCCTCGTCGCGGCCGGCTCCCTCGCCGGCACCCTGTGGACCGGCCTGGCCGACCGCGGTGACGCGCTCGCCTTCGGGCTGCTCATCGCCGTCGGCGAGCTGTCCCGGTGGAGCGACGACCGGGCCCGCCAGGCCGCGCCCCTCGGCGCCGCCGGCTCGCTGTCGTACGCCCTGCTGGGCGCCGTCGCCGGGCGGCCCAGCCAGCACGACGCCGCCCAGGTCGTCACGGTCGTCCTCGTCGCCGCGCTGCTCGGCGCCGTCCCGCGCATCTGGTCCGGCCGCGCCTCCACGGCCGACCACCTGGCCCGCCGGATCCTCACCGTCGGCTTCGCCGCCCTGTGCTTCCAACCGCTGTACAACCAGGGCGTCTTCACCGCCTGGTGCGGGCCCGCCTACGCCCTGCTGCTGCTCACCCTGCTGGCCCTGACCTCCCTGTGCGGTGCCGTGCTGGCCGCCGCGCTGGCCCACTGCCGCACCGGCTGGCCGTTCGGCCCGCTGCTGCGGGAGGAGGTGCGCGGGCTGGCCGGCATCGGCTCCGCCGTCGTCGCGACCGGCGCGGTGATGGCGCTCGCGGTCGCCGTCGCCGGGCTGTGGGCGCTGCCCGTGTTCTGCCTGCCGCTGCTGCTCGTCCAGCTGTCCGTGCGCCGGTACGCGGCCGTCCGCGCCACCTACCGGCAGACCATCGCCTCGCTGGCCCGCGCCACCGAGATCGCCGGCTGCACGCCCGCCGGGCACGCCCGCAGGGTGGCCGCGCTCAGCCTCGCCGTCGGCCGGGACCTCGGGCTGACCCGGCCGGAGCTGACCGTGCTGGAGTACGCGGCCCTGATGCACGACATCGGCCAGCTCAGCCTGGTCGACCCGGTCCCGGCCGGCGCCACCGCCGCCCTGCCCGCCGCCGAGCAGCGGCGCATCGCCCTGCTCGGCGGGGCCGTCGTCCGGCAGACCGGGGTGGACCCGGCCGTCGCGGTCGTCGTGGAACGGCAGGCCGACCCCTACCCCGAGCAGCCGCTCGCCGCCCGCATCGTCCGGGCCGTCAACGCCTACGAGGAGAAGAGCCGGGACGCCGGCCCCGAGGGCTCCTCGCGCGCGCTGGAGGAACTGCGGCTCGGCACCGCCCGGGATTACGCCCCGCAGGTTGTGGAGTCGCTCGCGCGGGTACTGGCCCAGCCCCAGGCGGCGCGGGAACGCGTGCCGGCGAGACGGCCGGGACGGTCTGACCCCGCGCCCGGCTGGGTAACCCATGGGTAATGAGCACCTTTCCCGCCGTACGTGGTTGGATGCGAGGGAGAGGGTGTCCGGGGGCACAAGCCAGCCCACAGCGGGAAATGGAACTGGCAGGCGGGAAACGTGAGGATCTTCGGCAAGGGACGGCACCGGCCCTCCGCCTCCTGGCGGCAGGCCACGGACCGCGCGTTCACACTCATCGGCGACGGCCGGTACGAGGACGCGGGCGAACTGCTGACACGCGCCGCCGATCTCGAACCCTGGCTGTCGGAGTCCTGGTTCAACCTCGCCCTGCTGCACAAGTTCCGGCACGACTGGGAACAGGCCCGCGCGGCCGGACTGCGCGCGGTCGCCCTGCTCGACCGGGACACCGGAGCGCCCGACTGGTGGAACGTCGGCATCGCCGCGACCGCCCTCCAGGACTGGCCGCTGGCCCGCCGCGCCTGGCAGGCGTACGGGCTGAAGGTGCCCGGGGGCTCCGCCGCCTCCGCCGAGCCGCTCGGCATGGAGCTGGGCAGCGCGGCGGTACGGCTGTCCCCGGAAGGCGAGGCCGAGGTCGTCTGGGGCCGCCGGCTGGACCCGGCCCGGCTGGAGGTGCTGTCCATCCCGCTGCCCTCGTCCGGGCGGCGCTGGGGCGAGGTCGTGCTGCACGACGGCGTCCCGCACGGCGAGCGCACCACCTCCACCGGGCACTCCTACCCGGTCTTCGACGAGATCGAGTTGTGGGCGCCGTCGCCGGTGCCCACCTGGGTGGTCCTGCTGGAGGCGGCCACCGAGGCCGACCGGGACGCGCTGGAGCAGCTGGCCGCCGACGCGGGGTTCGCCGCGGAGGACTGGTCGTCCTCGGTGCGGCTGCTGTGCCGGATGTGCAGCGAGTCCCGGATGCCCTCCGACGAGGGGGAGGGGGTGCACCTGGACCCGCACGACCACAGCGAGCCGGGGCATCCCGGGCCGCTGGGGCACCGGACGGACGGGCAGCTGTGGGTGCCCGAGCGGGAGTGCGGGCTGGCCGCGCCGGCCTCGCTGGTCCGGGGGCTGCTCGACGGATGGGTCGCCGACAGTCCGGATTCGCGTGACTGGCGGGATCTCGAAGAGGTGTGCTGAGGCGGGTCCGGCCGCGGCGCCGTCATGACCGGTCGCGCCGTTCCCCGCGCCCCTGAGGGGCGCGTACACGTAACCTGTAGCAGCAACATCTCCCCCTGTTCTTTGAGGAAGGCGTACGTCGGTCATGGCGCAGCAGGACACCGATCAGCAGCACGCGGGCGTGCTCCCCGTCGACGACGAGGGCTATGTCGTCGACACGGAGAACTGCGAGGAGCGCGAGCATGCCTGGCGTGAGCGCGGCACCTCGCGGCCGATCACGGTCGTCGGCAACCCGGTCCTGCACAAGGAGTGCCAGGACGTCACCGAGTTCGGCGAGGAGCTCCAGCAGCTGGTCGCCGACATGTTCGCGAGCCAGCGCACCGCCGAGGGCGTGGGCCTGGCCGCCAACCAGATCGGTGTCGACCGGAAGGTCTTCGTCTACGACTGCCAGGACGACGAGGGTGTCCGGCACGTCGGCGTGGTGTGCAACCCGAAGCTGGTCGACCTGCCCGCCGAGCGCCGCCGACTCGACGACAGCAACGAAGGCTGCCTGTCCGTTCCCACGGCGTACGCCGCGCTCGCGCGTCCCGACTACGCCGAGGTGACCGGCCAGGACGAGCGGGGCAACCCGATCAAGGTCCGGGGCACCGGCTACTTCGCGCGCTGCCTCCAGCACGAGACCGACCACCTCTACGGCTACCTGTACATCGACCGCCTCTCCAAGCGGGACCGCAAGGACGCGCTGCGGCAGATGGCCGAGAACGAGCCGCGCTACCCCGTGGTCGCCAACGACTGACCCCCCTCGGGTCCGCTGCGGCGCCCGGCCGGGATTCCTCCCGGCCGGGCGCCTTCGTGCTGCCGCCGTCCGCCCTCGTCCGCGCGTCGTGCGGCCGTTTCGTTCCACCGCCCCGGTGCCCGTCAATCAGTCAGACAAGGGGGCAGTCTCGCCACTTTGGGGTGGTGAGTAGAGCAAATCCGTTCCCACGGCGGTCACTTGTGGTGCTGAATGTAAGCACGGGGATACGCAACGGCGCACACTCGGCACAAGGGGAGAGGTGTGCGCTCCTGGCGGCTGAGAGGGGTTTGTTCTGTGCAAGCTTTCCCACACAGCACCACGGCGACGGCGACGGCGGCCGTAGTCCCACCGTCACTGGCACTCCCGGTGATCGAGTCCTCCTTTCCACGGCACCTGCACCCGTATTGGCCAAAGCTTCAGGAGAAGACGCGGCTGTGGCTGCTGGAAAAGCGGCTGATGCCGGCGGACAAGGTCGCGGAATATGCCGATGGACTGTGCTACACGGACCTCATGGCGGGCTACTACCTGGGTGCCCCGGACGAGGTCCTGCAGGCCATAGCCGACTACAGCGCCTGGTTCTTCGTCTGGGACGACCGCCACGACCGCGACATCGTCCACGGCCGGGCCGCCGACTGGCGGCGGCTGCGCCACCGGCTGCACGCGGCCCTGGACGCACCCCGGTCCCATCTGCACCACCCCGACCCCCTCGTGGCCGGCTTCGCGGAGAGCGTGCTGCGGCTGTACGGCTTCCTGTCGCACACCTGGAACCGGCGGTTCGCCCGGCACTTCCACGCCGTGATCGAGGCCTACGACCGCGAGTTCCGCAACCGCGCCGAGGGGCACATCCCCGCCGTCGAGGAGTATCTCGCGCTGCGCCGGCTCACCTTCGCCCACTGGATATGGACGGATCTGCTGGAACCCGCCGCCGGCTGTGAACTCCCGGAAGCCGTGCGGAAAAATCCCGTGTACCGCCGGGCGGCGCTGCTCAGCCAGGAATTCGCCGCCTGGTACAACGACCTCTGCTCACTGCCGAAGGAAATCGCCGGCGACGAGGTGCACAATCTCGGCATCAGCCTCGTCACCCATGCCGGGCTGACCCTCGAAGAAGCGGTGGACGACATCAGACGGCGCGTCGAGGAATGCGTCGGCGAATTCCTCGAAGCCGAGCGGAACGCCCTCGTACTGGCCCGGCAGATCGACGACGGTACGGCACGCGGCCGGAAACTGGGCAGCGCCGTCCGCAGCTGCGTCGGCAATATGCGCAACTGGTTCAGTTCCGTCTACTGGTTCCACCACGAGTCCGGCAGGTACATGGTCGACAGCTGGGACGACCGCGCCACGCCCCCGTACGTCACGAACGAAGCGGCAGGTGAGAAATGACCGTCGAGCCGGTGAAGCCCCGGACCCCCGCCACTTCCGGCACGCCCCCGCTCGCCGAACCACCCCTGGCCGGCGGAGCCCTGCCCGTCCTCGGGCACGGCCTGAGACTGGTCCGCGACCCGCTCGCCTTCATGTCCGCGCTGCGCGAGCACGGCGACGTCGTACGCCTGAAACTCGGTCCCAAGACGGTGTACGCCGTCACCACGCCGGCGCTCACCGGAGCCCTGGCCCTCAGCCCCGACTTCCACATCGCCGGCCCGCTGTGGGAATCCCTGGAGGGACTGCTCGGCAAGGAGGGCGTGGCCACCGCGAACGGGCCCCGGCACCGCCGGCAGCGGCGCACCGTCCAGCCCGCGTTCCGGCTCGACGCGATACCGGCCTACGGCGCGGTCATGGAGGAGGAGGCGCACGCCCTGACCGAGCGCTGGCAGCCCGGCCGGACCATCGACTGCACCTCCGAGTCCTTCCGCGTCGCCGTCCGCATCGCCGCCCGCTGCCTGCTGCGCGGCGACCACATGGACGAGCGCGCGGAACGGCTCAGCGCCGACCTCGCTACCGTCTTCCGCGGCATGTACCGCAGGATGGTGATCCCGCTCGGGCCGCTGTACCGGCTGCCGTTCCCGGCCAACCGCGCATTCAACCGGGCGCTGGCCGATCTGCATCTGCTGGTGGACGAGATCGTCGCCGAGCGCCGGGCGTCCGGGCAAAGGCCGGACGATTTGCTGACGGCATTGCTGGAGGCGAAGGACGACAATGGCGACCCCATCGGGGAACAGGAGATCCACGACCAGGTCGTCGCGATACTCACGCCCGGCAGCGAAACAGTGGCCTCCACGATCATGTGGCTGCTCCAGGTCCTCGCCGAACACCCGGAACACGCGGAGAAGGTACGGACCGAGGTCGAATCCGTGACCGGTGGCCGACCGGTCGGATTCGAGCATGTCCGCTCCCTCACGCACACCAACAATGTCGTCGTCGAGGCCATGCGGCTGCGGCCCGCCGTGTGGATTCTGACGCGGCGCGCGGTGACCGACACCGCACTCGGCGGCTATCGCATTCCGGCCGGTGCCGACATCGTCTACAGCCCGTACGCGATCCAGCGCGACGGCCGCTCCTACGCCCGCCACCTCGACTTCGACCCCGACCGCTGGCTGCCCGAGCGGGCCGCGGACGTGCCCAAGTACGCCATGAGCCCGTTCAGCGTGGGCAACCGCAAGTGTCCCAGCGACCACTTCTCCATGGCCCAGCTGAGCCTGATCACCGCGGCCGTCTCGGCGAAGTACCGCTTCGAGCCGGCCGCCGGGTCGGACGACACCACGCGCGTGGGCATCACGCTCCGCCCGCACAACCTGCTGCTGCGCGCGAGGCCCTGGTAGGCCGCCCGGTGCCGGCGCGCGCTCAGGCGGCCTCGGGGCCCCGGAACGCGCGCCGGTAGGCGTTCGGCGTGACACCCAGCGCCCGGACGAACTGATGGCGCAGCGCGGCGGCCGTACCGAACCCGGTGCGCCAGGCGATCGCGTCCATCGTCTCGTCCGTGCCCTCCAGCAACTCCTGGGCGAGCAGGACGCGTTGGCGCAGAATCCAGCGGTAGGGCGTGGTCCCCGTCTCCTGCCGGAAGCGCCGGGCGAAGGTGCGCGGCGCCATGTGGGCGCGGGCGGCGAGCTGTTCCACCGTGACCTCCTGGTCGAGGTGGGCCTCCATCCAGGCCAGCACCTCCCCGACCGTGTCGACCGGGGCCTTCGGCAGGGGCCGCTCGATGAACTGGGCCTGCCCGCCGTCCCGGTGCGGCGGCACCACCATCCGGCGGGCCAGCTTGTTGGCCACCTCCGGGCCCTGTTCCTTGCGCACCAGGTGCAGACAGGCGTCGATCCCGGCGGCGGTGCCGGCGGAGGTGATCACCGGGTCCTCGTCCACGTACAGCACGTCCGGCTCGACCCTGATCCCGGGATAGCGCCGGGCGAGCTGTTCGGCGTGGTGCCAGTGCACCGCGCACCGCCGGCCGTCCAGCAGACCCGCCGCGGCCAGCACGAACACCCCGGAGCAGACGCTGAGCACCCGGGTGCCCCGGTCGACCGCCCGGCGCAGCGCCGCGAGCAGCTCCTCCGGGTAGGCGCGTGCCGCGAAGCCCTCGCCGGCGGGTACGGCGATCAGGTCGGCCTCCTCCAGCCGTTCCAGGCCGTACGGCGTGGACACCGCGAACCCGCAAGGGGTGTCCAGGCCGGGGCCCTCCGCCGACGCGACGGCGAAGTCGTACACCGGCAGCCCGTCATCGCTGCGGTCGATGCCGAACACCTCGCACACGAGACCCAGTTCGAAGGGATGCACCCCGTTCAGCAGCACGGCGACCACGTTCTTCAGCATGCCGCCAGTCTGCACCGGCGGTGGCAGGAATTCGAGGGTCTACGGCCGTCCTGCCACTGCCGGTCAGGGGCGACCGGTACGACAGTGGTGTCCATGAACGGAAACCAGATCGAAGGCGTGATCGGACTCGGACTGACCCTCGGGATCCTGGTCCTGCTGGCCCTCCCGTCCCTGCTCGGGTTCCTGCGCGACAGGCGCGTCGACCGGCAGGTCAGGGAGGGCGGCAGGGACCGCGGAGCGGAGAGGGATCAGAAGTCCTCGTCGAGGTCGACGGTGCCCTCGACGGCGACCTGGTAGGCGGAGGGACGGCGTTCGAAGAAGTTGGTGAGTTCCTGGACGCCTTGGAGTTCCATGAAGGAGAAGGGGTTCTCGGAGCCGTAGACGGGGGCGAAGCCGAGGCGGGTGAGGCGCTGGTCGGCGACGCACTCGAGGTACTGGCGCATGGAGTCGGTGTTCATGCCGGGCAGGCCGTCGCCGCACAGGTCGCGGGCGAACTGGAGTTCGGCGGTGACGGCTTCCTCGAGCATGTCGGTGACCTGTTGCCGGAGCTGGTCGTCGAAGAGGTCGGGTTCTTCCTTGCGGACGGTGTCGACGACGTCGAAGGCGAAGCTCATGTGCATGGTCTCGTCGCGGAAGACCCAGTTGGTGCCGGTGGCGAGGCCGTGCAGGAGGCCGCGGCTGCGGAACCAGTAGACGTAGGCGAAGGCGCCGTAGAAGAAGAGTCCTTCGATGCAGGCGGCGAAGCAGATGAGGTTGAGCAGGAAGCGGCGCCGGTCGGCCTTGCTTTCCAGCCGGTCGATCTTTTCCACCTCGTCGATCCACTTGAAGCAGAACTCGGCCTTCTCGCGGATGGAGGGGATGTTCTCCACGGCGGCGAAGGCGGCGGCGCGGTCGTCGGGATCGGGGAGGTAGGTGTCCAGGAGGGTCAGGTAGAACTGGACGTGGACGGCCTCCTCGAACAGCTGACGGCTCAGATAGAGGCGTGCTTCGGGGGAGTTGATGTGTTTGTAGAGGGTGAGGACGAGGTTGTTGGCGACGATGGAGTCGCCGGTGGCGAAGAAGGCGACGAGGCGGCCGATGAGGTGGTGTTCCTCGGGGGTGAGCTTGGCGAGGTCCGCGACGTCGGAGTGGAGGTCGACCTCCTCGACGGTCCAGGTGTTCTTGATGGCGTCCCGGTAGCGCTCGTAGAAGTCGGGGTAGCGCATGGGGCGGAGAGTCAGCTCGAAGCCGGGGTCGAGCAGGCGGGTGTTGCGGGTCATTACTGGCAGGCCTCGCAGGACTCGGGGTTTTCCAGGGAACAGGCGACCGCTTCGGGGTCCGCGGCGGCCTGTGCGGGGAGGGTGGGCTGCGCCTGGGCGGCGCGGGCGATGCGTGTCGCGGGGCGCGAACGCAGGTAGTACGTGGTCTTCAGGCCCGACTTCCAGGCGTAGGCGTACATCGAGCTGAGCTTGCCGATGGTCGGCGTCTCCAGGAACAGGTTCAGCGACTGGGCCTGGTCGAGGTAGGGAGTGCGGGCGGCGGCCATGTCGATCAGGCCGCGCTGCGGGATCTCCCAGGCGGTGCGGTACAGGGCGCGGATCTCGTCGGGGATCCACTGGAAGTCCTGGACGGAGCCGTTGGCCTCGCGCAGGGCCTCGCGGGTGCGGGCGTCCCAGACGCCGAGGTCCTTCAGATCCCGCACCAGGTAGGAGTTGACCTGGAGGAACTCGCCGGACAGCGTCTCGCGCTTGAACAGGTTGGACACCTGCGGCTCGATGCACTCGTACACACCGGCGATCGAGGCGATGGTGGCCGTCGGCGCGATCGCCAGCAGCAGCGAGTTCCGCATGCCCGTCCTCGCGATGCGCTCACGAAGGGCGTCCCAGCGCTCGGGCCAGGTGAACTCGGTGTCGTAGTGGTCGGGGTGGAGGACGCCCTGGGCCGTGCGGGTCTTCTGCCAGGCGGGCAGCGGGCCGTTGCGTTCGGCGAGGTCGGCGGACGTCTCGTACGCGGCGAGCATGATCCGCTCGGCGATCCGCGTGGACAGCGCCTTGGCCTCGGCGGAGTCGAAGGGCAGCCGCAGCTTGAAGAAGACGTCCTGGAGACCCATCGCGCCGAGGCCGACCGGCCGCCACTTCGCGTTCGAGCGCCCTGCCTGCTCGGTGGGGTAGAAGTTGATGTCCACGACGCGGTCGAGGAAGGTCACGGCGGTGCGGACGGTGGCGTCCAGGCGGTCCCAGTCGATGCCGCCGTCGCGGACGAAGGCGCCGAGGTTGACGGAGCCGAGGTTGCAGACGGCCGTCTCGCCGTCGTTGGTGACTTCGAGGATCTCGGTGCAGAGGTTGGAGGAGTGGATGACGCTGCCGGGCTCGGCGGTCTGGTTGGCGGTGCGGTTGGCGGCGTCCTTGAAGGTCATCCAGCCGTTGCCGGTCTGGGCCAGGGTGCGCATCATCCGCCCGTACAGCTCGCGGGCGGGGAGGGTCTTCTTGGCGAGGCCGGCGGCTTCGGCCTTGCGGTAGGCGGTGTCGAAGTCGGTGCCCCACAGGTCGACGAGTTCGGGGACGTCGGCGGGGGAGAACAGGGACCACTGGGCGTCGGCGTTGACCCGGCGCATGAATTCGTCGGGGATCCAGTGGGCCAGGTTGAGGTTGTGGGTGCGGCGGGCGTCCTCGCCGGTGTTGTCGCGCAGTTCGAGGAATTCCTCGATGTCGGAGTGCCAGGTCTCCAGGTAGACGGCGGCGGCGCCCTTGCGCCGGCCGCCCTGGTTCACCGCGGCGACCGAGGCGTCCAGGGTCTTCAGGAACGGCACGATCCCGTTGGAGTGCCCGTTCGTCCCCCGGATCAGCGAACCCCGCGAGCGGACCCGGGAGTACGACAGCCCGATGCCGCCGGCGTGCTTCGACAGCCGGGCCACCTGGTGGTAGCGGTCGTAGATGGAGTCCAGCTCGTCCAGGGGCGAGTCCAGCAGATAGCAGGACGACATCTGGGGGTGACGGGTGCCGGAGTTGAACAGGGTGGGGGAGGAGGGCAGGTAGTCCAGGCGGCTCATCAGGCCGTAGAGCGAGGCGACCTCGTCCACGGAGCGGACCGTGTCGTCCTCGGCCAGGCCGCTGGCCACGCGCAGCATGAAGTGCTGGGGCGTCTCGATGACCTTGCGGGTGATCGGGTGACGCAGCAGATAACGGCTGTGCAGGGTGCGCAGGCCGAAGTAGCCGAAGCGGTCGTCGGCGCCCTCCGCCACGGCCGATTCCACCAGCGCGTCCAGCCGCTCGGCGTGGATGCGGACGAACGCGGCGGTGCGGTCGGCGACCAGGCCCTCGCGGTGGCCGACCGCGATCGACCCGGTGAAGGAGGTCACGTCCTGGGAGGCGGCCTCGGCCCGGATCGCGAGGGTGAGGAGCCGGGCGGCCAGCCTGGAGTAGGCGGGGTCCTCGGCGATCAGGCCGGCGGCGGCCTCCGTGGCCAGCTCGCGCAGTTCCGCCTCGTCGGCCCGCGCGGACCGGCCGCGCAGCGCGGCGGCGGCGACCCGCCCGGGGTCGGCGTCGGGCAGGTCGGCCGTCAGCTCGGACAAGGTCCGCAGCAGCGCGGCACCGGGACCGTCGGTCTCCGGTCCGCTGACCGGAGCCGGGTCTGCTGGCGCGATGGTCACGTGGGGGTCTCCCTCGCTCGGCACGGAGCCTGGCGGAGGGCAGCGGTGACCACGAGCGCGCACGGCGTCGCGTCCGCCGGCCCATTCCACGAGGCCCGGACGTCGGAACGCACCCGGACCGGACGGCCGGGTGGGCTGCCGGCAGGTCCTCGGACTGAACAGGCGCGCGGACACGCAAGTACACCGTTGCGGGACAGTTCCGGATTCGCACCGGATTCCCCTGCGACGACAGCGAGCACGAGCATACATCTAGTGCCGGGCTGCCTCATCACCCCCAGATGTTGTGTCGCCCCCGCTCCGGTGCGTCAACGCGCGGCCGGGGAGCGTGATGCCGGGGCGGCGGCGGGAGCGGTTGCGGGCGCCCGCCGGGGCCGGCGCGGGCGGCGCGACGGCGTGCCGGCCGGAGCGGGACACGGCGCCGGATCCGCCGGGCGGGTACGGCGACGGGCCGCCGGTGAGTGTGCTTCCGGCGGCCCGTCGCGCGGGGTGGACCCGGTGCCTCAGTGGCCGGCGCCGGCCGTGGCGGGCGGCAGCTCCACCTGGACTCCCGGGTCGCCGGAGTCCGCCGTGTAGTCCTCCGGCCTGGTCTCGTCGATGCCGTCCGGGGCCTTCACGGCCTTCAGGACGAACGTCAGGACCACGGTGACCAGGACGTTCAGCACGAACGCCGTCAGACCGATGTAGCCGATCTCACCGATGCCGGGGATCTCCTTCGCGGAGCCGCCGAAGTGCTTCTGCGTCGGCGAGGCCACCCCGTACGCCGCGACCGTGCCGTAGACCATGCCGACCGCCCAGCCGGCCAGCAGCGCCCAGCGGTGGAACCAGCGGGTGAACAGGCCGCCGACCAGCGCCGGGAACGTCTGGAGGATCCAGATGCCGCCCAGCAGCTGGAAGTTGATGGCGACGGTCTTGTCCATCGTGAGCACGAAGGCCAGGGCGCCGACCTTCACCAGCAGGGAGACCAGCTTGGAGACCTTGGTCTCCTCCGCGGCCGTCGCGTTCGGCTTGATGAAGTCCTTGTAGATGTTGCGGGTGAAGAGGTTGGCCGCCGCGATGGACATGATCGCCGCCGGGACCAGCGCCCCGATGCCGATCGCCGCGAACGCGATGCCCGTGAACCAGTCCGGGAACATGTCCTCGAACAGCTGCGGGATGGCCAGCTGGCCGTTGGAGACCTTCACTCCGGCCGCGATCGCCATGAAGCCCAGCAGCGCCAGCAGTCCCAGCATCAGGGAGTACAGCGGCAGGATCGTGGTGTTGCGGCGAATCACCTCACGGCTCCTGGACGACAGGGTCGCGGTGATCGAGTGCGGGTACATGAACAGCGCGAGCGCCGAGCCGAGCGCCAGCGTGGCGTACGTCCACTGGCCCGCCTCCGGCGGCGTCACCGCTCCGCGCGGCTTGCCGGTGGCCGGGTTGAGCTGGCCGAACGCATGGCCCGCCTTGGCGAAGATGTCGTCGAACCCGCCCAGCTTGATCGGGATGTAGATGATCGCCACCACGATGACGATGTAGATCAGCGTGTCCTTGACGAACGCGATCAGCGCGGGGGCGCGCAGGCCGGAGGAGTAGGTGTAGGCCGCCAGCACACCGAAGGCGATGAGCAGCGGCAGGTCCTTCACGAACCAGTTGGTGTTCTCGCCGCCGCCGACGCCCATCACGTCCAGCACCGCCTGGATGCCGACCAGCTGGAGCGCGATGTACGGCATCGTCGCCAGGATGCCGGTCACCGCCACCGCCAGCGACAGCCCCTTCGAGCCGAACCGGCCGCGCACGAAGTCGGAGGTGGTGACGTACCCGTGGCGGTGCGAGACCGACCACAGGCGGGGCAGGAAGGTGAAGATCATCGGGTACACGAGGATCGTGTACGGCACCGCGAAGAAGCCGGACGCGCCCGCCGCGTAGATCGCCGCCGGCACGGCGACGAAGGTGTACGCCGTGTACAGGTCACCGCCGAGCAGGAACCAGGTGATCCAGGTACCGAACGACCGTCCGCCCAGGCCCCATTCGTCCAGGGAGTGCTCGTTCTCGGCCCTGCGCCAGCGCGCGGCCAGGAAGCCCATGACCGTGACGGCCAGGAAGAAGAAGATGAAGACGCCGAGCGCGACTCCGTTGACACCGTCCTTCACTTCGCCGCACCCCCGTTCGCTTCCTTGCGGGCGCGCTGGTCACGCTGCCAGAGCTTGTACGCCAGCATGGTGAGCGCGGTGGAGATCAGCACCCAGAGCATCTGGTACCAGTAGAAGAACGGCACCCCGATGAGCGTGGGGTCGGTCTTGGCGTACGAGCCGACCCACAGCATCGCCACGAAGGGCGCGACGAGACACAGGGCGATGACCACCCTGCCCGGTGTCACCACCGGTGGTCTCACTTCAGGCGTTTCGGACATGCCACGGCTCCGTCCCCTTGCTGATCACCTGTGTAATGAGCAGGAAATCTAGGTGACGGGGTCATGGCAGCGGAAGCCCTCGTCCGCATATCGGTATATCGATTCAGCGAACGCGTACCGCCGTTGCCCGGCGGTTACTCCGTCGGCCGCTTCAGCCGGGCGACGAACTTGTACCGGTCCCCGCGGTAGACCGACCGCACCCACTCCACCGGCTTGCCCTCGAGGTCCAGCGAGTGGCGGGAGAGCATCAGCATCGGCAGGCCCACGTCGGTGCCGAGCAGACCCGCCTCGCGGGGAGTGGCCAGGGAGGTCTCGATGGTCTCCTCGGCCTCGGCGAGGTGGACGTCGTAGACCTCGGCGAGCGCGGTGTACAGCGAGGTGTACTTCACCAGCGAGCGCCGCAGCGCCGGGAAGCGCTTGGCCGACAGATGAGTGGTCTCGATCGCCATCGGCTCGCCGTTGGCCATGCGCAGCCGCTCGATGCGCAGCACACGGCCGCCGGTGGTGATGTCGAGCAGCTCGGCCAGCCGGTCGTCGGCGGTGATGTACCCGATGTCCAGCAGCTGCGAGGTCGGCTCCAGGCCCTGGGCCCGCATGTCCTCGGTGTAGGAGGTGAGCTGGAGCGCCTGGGAGACCTTGGGCTTGGCGACGAAGGTGCCCTTGCCCTGGATGCGTTCGAGCCGGCCCTCCACGACCAGTTCCTGCAAGGCCTGGCGCACGGTGGTCCGGGAGGTGTCGAACTCGGCGGCCAGCGTGCGTTCGGGCGGGACCGGCGTGCCCGGCGCCTGCGTCTGCGTCATGTCGAGCAGATGCTTCTTCAAGCGGTAGTACTTGGGCACGCGCGCGGTACGGGTGATGCCTGCCTCGTTCTCCGCACTGCTGACGTCGGTGCTCATGCTCTGCCTTCCCGGCTCCGGATGCCGAAAGCGACCGACATCCCATCGGCCACGGCTCACATCGTGGCACGGGTTGCCGTACCGGCACTCCACCCGCACGCTCCGTGATCCCCTCTGTATACCGCCGCACCCGCTGTTGGTCTAGTCCATCGACCCTCGGGGAGCCGCGCGGCCGGCGGCCGGAGCGGGGGCCCGGCCGGAGCCCGTCCGGCCCGCCGCCCGGCCCCCGGTCGGTGATCCCGGTCAGATCCCCTGCCACTCCGGCTTGTTGGCGTAGGTGTGGCGGAAGTAGCCGGCCAGCTTCAGCTTGGACGCGGCGGCCTCGTCGACGACCACCGTGGCGTGGGGATGGAGCTGGAGCGCGGAGGCGGGACAGACCGCGGCGACCGGGCCCTCTACGGTCGCCGCGACCGCGTCCGCCTTGCCCTCGCCGGTCGCCAGCAGCACCAGGTGCCGGGCCTCCAGGATCGTGCCGATGCCCTGGGTGATGACGTGGTGCGGGACCTGCTCGATGTCACCGTCGAAGAAACGCGCGTTGTCGATCCGGGTCTGCTCGGTCAGTGTCTTGATCCGGGTGCGCGAGGCGAGCGAGGAGCAGGGCTCGTTGAACCCGATGTGCCCGTCGGTCCCGATGCCGAGCAGCTGGAGGTCCACCCCGCCGGCCTCGGCGAGCGCCCGGTCGTACGCCTCGCACGCCGCCTGGACGTCCTCCGCCGTGCCGTCCGGCCCCATGAACGCGTCCATCCCTATGCCCAGCGGCTCCAGCACCTCGCGGCGCAGCACCGAGCGGTAGGACTCGGGATGGTCCGCGGGCAGCCCCACGTACTCGTCGAGCTGCGCGATCCGCGCCCGGGAGGCATCCACGGCGCCGGAGCGCACCTTGGCGGTCAGCGCCTGGTAGATGGGCAGCGGAGTGGAGCCGGTGGCCACGCCGAGCAGGGCGTCGGGCTTGCGTCGCAGCAGCTGGGCCATGGCCTCGGCGATCAGCTCGCCGCCCGCCGCGGCGTCCGGAACGATGACAACTTCCACGCTGGGCCTGCCGTTCTGAAGTGGGCTCTGTGCTCTCTATGTGGTTTAGACCAATCTAACAGAGGCGGGTCCCGAGGCGCGGGAAGAAACGGGGAAGGTCCGGGAAACTCTCAGGTGAGCGAACCTCCCGTCGCGTCCAGCCAGTGACCGGTCACCCAGCGCCCGTCCTCCGAGACCAGGAAGGCCACGACATCGGCGACGTCCGCCGGTGTTCCCACCCGTCCCAGCGCCGACAGCGCGGCGGCCTGGGCCAGACCGTCCTCCGTGCCGTACAGGAGGTCGGCGGTGTTGTCGGTGTCGATGATCCCGGGTGCCACCGAGTTCACCGTGATCCCGCGCGGGCCGAGCAGCTTGGACAGGTCCCGGGTGAAGACGTCCAGCGCCGCCTTGGTCATCGAGTAGGCGATGAGGTGGGGCATCGCGGCGGTCCGCGCCAGGCCGGACGATATGTTCACCACCCGCCCGCCGTCGCGCAGCCGGTCCGCGCCGAGCCGGGTCAGGAAGAACGGGGCCTTCACGTTCACCGCGAACAGCCGGTCGTACTCCTCCTGCTCGATCTCGCCGAAGGGGCGCGCGGTGCCGATGCCCGCGTTGTGCACGAGGATGTCCAGCCCGTCCGCGTGCCGGTCGAACTCCTCCCACAGCCGCTCCGCGTCCCTGGGCGTGCCCAGCTCCACGCCGATCGCGAACGCCGAGCCGCCCGCCGCCTCGATCGCGGCCACCGTCTCCTCGGCCGCCTTCGCGTTGGTGCCGTAGTGCACCGCCACCCGCGCCCCGTCGCGTCCCAGCCGCTCGGCGATGCCCCGCCCGATACCCCGGCTCGCCCCCGTGACCAGTGCCGTCTTCCCCGTCAGCGCGCCCATGACCGCCTCTCCTGATTTGTATAGTGGTCGTTACAGAAAGACCGTACACCACCTCGCCGCCAATTTTCTAGGGCTCGCTATAAAATGAGGGCATGGTGATGGGGCAGGACACACAGGGCAAGAGCGGCGGCGCGGGCCGGACGCGGGGCCGGCCGCGCTCCTTCGACCGGGCCACGGCGCTGGAGAAGGCGCTGATGGCCTTCTGGGAGCACGGGTACGAGGCCACCTCGGTCTCCGACCTCACCCGCGCCATGGGCATCGGCGCCCCCAGCCTGTACGCGGCCTTCGGCGACAAGCAGACCCTCTTCGACGAGGTCGTCCGCGTCTACGCCGGCACCCACGGCGCCTTCGCCGACCGCGCCCTCGCCGAGGAGCCCACGGCCCGCGAGGGCATCGCGCGCGTGCTCCGCGAGGCCGCCGCCGAGTACACCGACCCGGCCCACCCCCACGGCTGCATGGTCGTCCACGCCGCCACCAACTGCACCAACCCCGAGGTGGAGGCGCTGCTGCGCGAGCGGCGCAACGCGAACATCGCCGCACTGGAGGCCCGGATCCGGGCGGACGTCGCGGCCGGACTGCTGCCGGCCGGCACCGACACCGCCGCCCTCGCCCGGCATGCCGGCGCCATGCTCCAGGGCATGTCCCAGCAGGCCCGCGACGGCGCACGCCGGGAGGAACTGGAGGCACTCGCGGAAATTGCGATGGCCATCTGGCCCCACGACTGACCCGGGCGGGCTAGGCTGCGTGGCATCGCGTGCCATCAGCCGCCGAGGCATGGGACGCCTTCCACACCATGGACACGCCGTCGTGGTCCAGTCCAGAATCGAACAACAAGCCTCCGTCTTCCCCGCACAGGAAGGCGGACCGAGGATCCGGTGCTCTCTGCCCTGACTGCCCCGGCTCCTCGACCTTCGGCCGACCGGGACCGCACACCCCACGGCCGTTGATGCTCCGGGCTGCGGTGCCGGTGAGGGTTGAGGGTCCCTTCCAGGCGCCGCGGCCCGCGGGTGTTTTTTCCGGCCGTCGTCAGGCCCCGGGTACGCTCGCACACGTGCCCTCCATGAACGAACTCGTACGCCAGCACACCGCCCTGGACGACTCCGACCTCGAGTGGCTGCACCTGCTGGTCTCGGAGTGGCAGCTGCTCTCCGACCTCTCCTTCGCCGACCTGGTGCTCTGGGTCCCCACCCGGGACGGCACCCGGTACGTCTCGGTGGCCCAGATGCGGCCCAACACCGGCCCGACCTCGTACCAGGACGACATGGTCGGCCACCTGGTCCCGCGCGGCCGGCGGCCCATGCTGGACGCGGCGCTGGACGAGGGCCGGATCGTGCGCGAGGGCGATCCGGAGTGGCGGGAGGAGGTCCCCGTACGGGTCGAGTCCATCCCGGTACGGCGTGAGGGCCGCGTCCTCGGCGTGATCGCCCGGAACACCAACCTGCTCACCGTGCGCACCCCGAGCCGCCTGGAGCTGACCTACCTCCAGAGCGCCTCCGACCTCGCGCAGATGATCGCGGCCGGCGCCTTCCCGTTCCCCGGCCAGCAGGTCGACATGGACGCCTCCCCGCGCGTCGGCGACGGCCTGATCCGGCTGGACGCGGACGGCACCGTCCAGTACGCCTCCCCGAACGCCCTGTCCGCCTACCACCGGCTCGGCCTCGCCGCCGACCTGGTCGGTCACCACCTCGGGCAGACCACCGCCGAACTCGCTCCCACGCGCGGTCCCGTGGACGAGGCGCTGGCCAAGGTGGCCAGCGGCTGGGCGCCGCGCGAGTTCGAGATCGAGGCGCACGACGGTGTCATCCAGTTCCGGGCCATCCCGCTCAAGCCCAAGGGCACCCGCATCGGTTCGCTGGTGCTGCTCCGGGACGTGACCGAACTGCGGCGCCGTGAGCGTGAGTTGATCACCAAGGACGCCACCATCCGGGAGATCCACCACCGGGTGAAGAACAACCTCCAGACGGTCGCGGCCCTGCTGCGGCTCCAGGCCCGGCGCATCGAGTCCGAGCGCGGCCGGGAGGCCCTGGAGGAGGCGGTCCGCCGGGTCGGCTCCATCGCCATCGTGCACGAGACGCTGTCCCAGAACCTGGACGAGCGGGTGGAGTTCGACGACATCGCCGACCGGGTGCTGGCCATGGTCGCCGAGATCTCGCCGGGCAAGGTGACCGGACGGCGCACCGGGCGGTTCGGGATACTCGACGCCGAGGTCGCCACCCCGCTGTCCATGGTCCTCACCGAGGTCCTGCAGAACGCCCTGGAACACGGCTTCCGCGAGGGCGACACCGGCACGGTCGAGGTCTCCGCGGTGCGCGGAGGCACCACCAAGGAGGCCCGGCTGCTGGTCACCGTCCAGGACGACGGCGTCGGCCTGCCCGAGGGCTTCGATCCGCACCGCTCGGGAAACCTCGGTCTGCAGATCGTACGGACGCTGGTGGAGGGCGAGTTGGGCGGTTCCTTCGACATGGTGCCGGCGGCCGGGCGGGGGACCCGGGTGATCCTCGACCTTCCGGTGCGGGCCCAGAAGTAGGCACCTTCCTCGCCGGCGACGCCTCCGGCCGGCCAGGATCTTCGCCGGAGCCGGAGCCGGAGCCGGAGCCGGAGCCCGGCGCCGCGGGCTCGGCGCGGCGGGCTCGGCGCGACGGGTCCGGGCACAGCAAAAAGCCCCGGACCGCCATTGGTCCGAGGCTGATGCTCGTTGCTGCTCTGCTTGTATCGCTAAGCGCTCCGGGGGAACTGCGCGCTGCGGTTCGGGGGCGGGAGATGCGTACGTGCTGTGCGCGCCGCCAAGCTCAGGCTGTCAGCAGGGGTGGGTGTGTCAGGCGGAGGCCTGACGGGCCCGGTTGCGGGCGGCGCGGCGCTTCATGGCGCGGCGCTCGTCCTCGCTGAGACCACCCCAGACGCCGGAGTCCTGGCCGGACTCAAGCGCCCACTGCAGACACTGCTCGATCACCGGGCAGCGACGGCAGACGGCCTTGGCTTCCTCGATCTGCAGCAGCGCAGGACCGGTGTTGCCGATGGGGAAGAAGAGCTCGGGGTCTTCCTCGCGGCAAACGGCGTTGTGACGCCAGTCCATGGCTGCTACCTCTCCTTGGTATTACGTGCAGATTGCTTGTGAATGTGAACGCTTTCACGAATCCCCCAACAAGTGAAGGGCCGACCGCCGAGTTCACACCCGGCGTGGTCCTTGGTTTGAAGAGGGGTTCCGGTGATCAGTGGAGGCCGATGTTGCGGGCCGTCCCGATCGCCACGTAGAGACTCGCAAACCTCGGCGGCGGATACAACCCCTTCCGGAAAGTTTTTTTTGATTCCTCGGTGTCGACTAGGTCACAGCCGTACTTCCATGGGGTGGATCCTGGCCTAAACGTTCGAGTGAAAGGACTTTTGCCCGTTCCGCTCACACAATCACACGCAGTGCACGGCGTACGCCTGTGAACGTCACGCTCGTACGCAGCCCCAGGTGGTCACCGTCCATCTGGAGGGGCAGCGGCACCTTCGAATGCAAGGTGAACTGATCCAGATCATGGAGGGACAGCGCGTGCTTGCCGTGCGGTCCGCGCTCGGGGGACGAAGTGAGCAACTGGGTGCCATACCGGGCAACCGCGGCCGTCGACAGACGGCTGAGACCCAGCACGTCGATGCCGGTGTCGAACGACGCCTTGGGCGACGTGTACATGGGGCGGTTGCCGAGATACGTCCACGGCGACGTGTTCGAGACTATGGCGACGACGAGGTCCTCGACGGGATCCGCGCCGGGCCGTTCGAGGGTGATCGTGCCGTTCCGGCGATTCGGCTCGCCCAGGAACTGCCGGACCACCTGCCGGACGTAGAGGGCGTGCGTCGACTTCTTCCCGCGCTCGCGCTGCTGCTCGACCCGGCCCACCACGCCCGCGTCGAAGCCGAGCCCGGCGTTGAAGGTGAACCAGCGGGCCGGCACCGCCTCGTCCTCGGTGCCCGGCGGCCCCGAGGTCAGCCCGAGGCCGACGATCCGCTCGGTGCCGTCCCGCAGCGCGTCCAGCAGCGCGCCGGTGGCCTCGACGGGATCGTTGGGCAGGCCCAGGGCCCGGGCGAAGACGTTCGTGGACCCACCGGGGACGACGGCCAGACCCGGCAGGTGCTCGGGATCCGGGCCGGCGTGCAGGAGTCCGTTGACGACCTCGTTGACCGTGCCGTCGCCGCCGAGCGCCACCACTAGGTCGATGTCGTCGCTCTCCGCCGCCTGCCGGCCGAGATCGCGGGCGTGGCCGCGGTACTCGGTGGTGACCGCCTCCAGCTTCATCTCGCTCGCCAGTGCGTGGGTGAGCACATCACGTCTGCGTGCGCTTGTGGTGGTAGCCGCCGGATTGACCACGAGAAGTGCACGCATGCATGGCAGCGTACCTACTGGGGGGTATTGGGCCCAGACCGAGGTAGGGATCCGGTAAGAGGCGAGGGCGTGAGTCTGGCCACGCTCGCCGGGCGCGTCCCGCCGGGCGGCGGGCCGCTTCCGGGCCGCGACGGCTACCCTTCAGGGGTGAGCAGTCAGCAGAATCCCGCCCCCGCCACCGCCGAGACAGCCGCGACCGAGGGACCCCGTCCGCGCCGGCTGACGTACGCGGCGGTGCTGGCCGCGCTGGAGGGTGCCGCGCTGGTGGCCGGCGGCCTGTGGGTGCTCGTCCGCGGGGTCACCGGTGAACCGGACGACCGGCAGCAGGCCGTGACCCTCGGCATCACGCTGATCGTGCTCGCGCTGCTGCCGCTGCTCGCCGCGCGCGGGCTGCTGCTGCGGCGCGGCTGGAGCCGTGGACCCGCGGTGATCACCCAGCTCATGGCGCTCCCGGTGGCCTACAGCCTGGTCCAGGCCGACAGCATGGCGATCCCGGCCGGTGTCGCCCTCGCCGCGGTCGCCCTCGCCGCGCTGGTGCTCCTCGTCAACGGCGAGACGACCCGGGCCCTCGGGATCAAGGGGCCGGGCCGGACCGAGTAGGACCGGCCGGGAGGGGCGGTACGAGGCAGGGGTGTCCTGGCTCACTCCTCCACGAGGAGCTTCTCCCGCAACTGGGCCAGGGTGCGGGCCAGCAGCCGGGAGACGTGCATCTGGGAGATGCCGACCTCCTGCGCGATCTGCGACTGGGTCATGTTCCCGAAGAAGCGCAGCAGCAGGATCCGCTTCTCGCGCGGCGGCAGATCCTCCAAAAGCGGCTTGAGGGACTCGCGGTACTCCACACCCTCCAGCGCCTCGTCCTCCGCGCCCAGGGTGTCGGCGACGGCCGGCGACTCGTCGTCCGTGTCGGGGACGTCCAGGGACAGCGTGGAGTACGCGTTCGCCGACTCCAGGCCCTCCAGGACCTCCTCCTCCGAGATGGCCAGCTTCTCGGCCAGCTCGTGGACGGTCGGGGAGCGGCCGTGCAGCTGGGACAGCTCGGCCGTCGCGGTGGTCAGCGAGAGCCGCAGCTCCTGGAGCCGGCGCGGCACGCGGACCGCCCAGCCCTTGTCGCGGAAGTGCCGCTTGATCTCGCCGACGACGGTCGGGGTGGCGTACGTGGAGAACTCCACCCCGCGCTCGGGGTCGAACCGGTCGACGGACTTGATCAGACCGATCGTGGCGACCTGGGTGAGGTCGTCCAGCGGCTCGCCGCGGTTGCGGAAGCGGCGCGCCAGGTGCTCCACGAGCGGCAGGTGCATACGGACGAGCCGGTTGCGCAGCTCCGCGTACTGAGGGCTGCCGGCGGGCAGCGAGCGCAGCTCGACGAACAGCGCCCGCGCCCCGCTGCGGTCCTGGGCGTCGTGCTGTACGGCGCGCACGGCCTCCGCGTCCGGCGCGTCGTCCTTGGCGTATCCCTCGTGCTCGCTCATCGTCCCGCCCGTGCCCCTTCCCCGAGCCCTCGCCCCCGCGCGGACGGCGGACGCGGCGCCGTCGGGAGCCGTCGGCGGCGTGCCCTGTCCGGCAGCGTCACCGCCGGCCCGCGCGGAGCCGTCCTCCGGGTGGGGCCTGGCCTGCTCGGGGATGCCGTCGATGCCGTCCGCCATGCGCCGGGAACCGTCCCGGGGGTCCGCCCCGGAGGTCTCGGCGTCACCCGGCCGGGAGGCACCCCCGTCCCCGGTCGGCAGCTCCCGTGTGCCGCGCTCTTCGTCCCGCACCGGCCCGTCCCCGTTCCTCACGCCGGCCCGGGGCCGACGCCACGCTGTTTGTAGAGACTGATCGACACCGTCTTGTCCTCGTCCACGGCGGACGAGACCTTCCCCGCCAGGGCCGACAGCACGGTCCAGGCGAAGGTGTCCCGCGAGGGGGCGTGGCCGTCCGTGGTCGGCGCCGAGACCGTCACTTCCAGCGAGTCGTCGACCAGGCGGAAGACACAGCTGAGCACCGAGCCGGGCACGGCTTGCTGGAGCAGGATCGCGCAGGCCTCGTCCACGGCGATGCGCAGATCCTCGATTTCGTCCAGGGTGAAGTCCAAGCGGGCCGCCAGACCGGCCGTGGCCGTCCGCAGCACCGACAGGTAGGCACCCGCAGCCGGAAGCCGGACTTCCACGAAGTCCTGGTTCGCCGCGGGCTCGCCTGCGATCTGGGACACCCTCACCTCCATGGTGGTACAAGCTTTACGGGGCCGAGGGTCGCCCCCCGGGGTAACGCGTACGTGGTTCAAGCGGTGACGCTATCGCGCTCCGAACATTCCTGTCCCCGGGACCCCAACCCCCTGGTGTCACTCACAGTAAAGCTCCGGATACGCTCCGTGTCTAGAGGGTGAGTGGGCCCAAATGGGAAGAGCGCGCGCCGGATTGACGTACCCAGACGTCAGACGCTCGAACCGTCGTGCGGAAGCCGCCACAAGCAGTGTCACACGAGCGCCGGTCATACGAGCACGTGGTCGACGAAGCACCACCGCCAGTCCTCGCCGGGTTCGAAGGTCCGCATCACCGGATGACCGGTCCGCGCGTAGTGCTCCGTCGCGTGCCGTCCCGGCGAGGAGTCGCAGCAGCCGACGTGACCGCAGGTGAGGCACAGCCGGAGCTGCACCGGGTGGGTGCCGTCCCGCAGGCACTCCGGGCAGGTCCCGGCGAGCGGCTCCGGTTCCGGGTGCGGCAGCGCGTCGGCGTGCGTGCACTGTTTCATGATTGCCAGATTACGACTTGTGTGCGGATGACCGCGCGGAAAAAGAGGGTGGGCGAAGACCTTGGACGTGATGCCCCTGCTGTTGCTGGTGGCGGGCAGTGCGGCGGTGGCCGCGGCCGCCCGGCGCACCCCCGCGCCGGCCCCGCTGCTGCTGGTCGCCGTAGGCCTCGCGGTCTCCTACATCCCCGGTGTGCCGTCGTACACCCTGGACCCGCACATCGTCCTGCCGCTGCTGCTGCCCCCGCTGCTGTACACCTCGGCGAGCGACAGCTCCTACCTCGACCTGCGGGCGCAACTGCGGCCCGTGGCGCTGCTCTCGGTCGGCTACGTCCTCTTCGCGACCGTCGTCGTCGGCTGGGCCGCCTACGAGCTCGTCCCCGGGCTGCCGCTGCCCGCCGCGCTGGTGCTGGGCGCGGTGGTGGCACCGCCGGACGCGGTGGCCGCCACGGCGGTCGCGCGCCGGGTCGGCCTGCCGTCCCGGATCACCACCATCCTCCAGGGAGAGTCCCTGCTGAACGACGCCACCGCGATCACCGCCTACAAGGTGGCGCTCGGCGCGGCCGTCGGCGAGGGCGCCACCTGGGCCGGCGGCATCGGCGAGTTCGCGCTCGCCGCGGTCGGCGGGGTCGGGATCGGGCTGGTCCTCATGGCGCCCCTGCACTGGCTGCGCACCCACCTGACAGAACCGCTGCTGCAGAACACGCTGTCGCTGCTGATCCCGTTCGTCGCCTACGGGGTCGCCGAGCAGTCGCACGCCTCCGGTGTGCTCGCCGTCGTGGTCGTCGCCCTCTACCTCGGCCACCGCGCGTGGGAGGTTGACTTCGCCACCCGGCTCCAGGAGGAGGCGGTGTGGAAGATGGTCGCCTTCGTCCTGGAGTCGGCGGTGTTCGCCCTGATCGGCCTCCAGCTGCCGATCGTCCTCAAGCGGCTCGGCGAGTACGAGGGCCCCGCCGCGGCGTGGTACGCGGTCGCCGTCTTCCTGGTCGTCGTGGTGGCCCGGTTCGTCTGGGTCTACCCGGCCACCTTCCTGCCCCGGCTGCTGTCGGCGCGGATCCGCGCGCGCGAGGAGAACCCCACCTGGCGGGGCGCGATGGTCACCTCGTGGGCGGGCATGCGCGGGGTGGTGTCCCTGGCCATCGCCTTCGCCATCCCGTCCACCATGGCCGACGGCCCCCGCAACCTGATCCTCTTCCTGACCTTCACCACGGTCATCGGCACGCTCGTGGTGCAGGGCGTGACGCTGCCGCCGCTCATCCGGCTGCTGAGATTCCCCGGCCGCGACCGGCAGGCCGAGACCCTCGCCGAGGCCAACGCCCAGGCGCAGGCCTCACGGGCCGCCGAGGCACGGCTCGACGACCTCCTCTCCGACGAGCGCAACGCGCTGCCGCCGCCGCTCGTCGACCGGCTGCGCATCGTCCTGGAGCGCCGCCGCAACGCCGTCTGGGAGCGGCTCGGCCAGGTCAACCCGGTCACCGGCGAGTCCGTCGACGACACCTACCGCCGGCTGTCCCGGGAGATGATCAGCGCCGAACGCGAGGTCTTCGTCCGGCTCCGCGACCACCGCTACATCGATGACGAGATGCTGCGCGCCCTGCTCCGGCGCCTGGACCTGGAGGAGGCGGCCGCCTTCAGGGAGGCCGGTTAGCGTTCCGGGGCGGCCGCCGCGGGCTCCGGGAACGGCCGCCCGGTGACGACGGCGGCGATCGCGCTCCCGCGCGCGAAGGCACCTTCTCCGGCGAGCGCGGCCAGTCCGTACAGCAACTTGGCGACATAGAGACGTTCCACGGCCAGCCCGTGCCGCTGCTCGAAGTCGCGTGCGAAAGCCTCCAGTTCGGGCGTCGTACGCGCGTACCCGCCGCAGTGGAAGCGGTCGTCCAGGGACCAGTGGCCGGTACGGGCCCCGAAGGCACGTTCCTGCAAGCCCTCTATGTCGGCTTCCAGGAAGCCGCCCTTCAGAACCGGTATGCCGAGCGCGCGCTCCCCGGCCGCCAGCCCGGCGGCGAGGCCGGCGAGAGTGCCGCCGGTACCGCAGGCGACCGCGACCACTTCGGCCCGGCCGCGCAGTTCCGCGCCCAGCGCCCGGCAGCCGCGCACCGCCTCGGCGTTGCTGCCGCCCTCGGGGACGACGTACGCCCCCTCGGCACCGGCCGCGCGCAGGACCTCGGCCAGGATCTCCGGCTCGGTCTTGCGGCGGTACGTCGATCTGTCGACGAAGTGCAGCCGCATGCCGTCGGCCGCGCACCGGGCCAGGGACGGGTTGAGCGGCCGGCCGGCCAGCTCCTGGCCGCGCACCACGCCCGTGGTGGGCAGGCCCAGCAGCCGGCCCGCGGCGGCGGTGGCCCGCAGATGGTTGGAGTAGGCCCCGCCGAAGGTGACCAGCGGCCGGCCGCCGGCCGCCGCGATGTTCGGCACCAGCTTGCGCCACTTGTTGCCGACGAGATGGGGGTGGAGGAGGTCGTCCCGCTTGAGCAGCAGCCGGAGCCCGCGGCGCTCGAACCGGCTGTCCCGCACCTCTTGGAGGGGCGAGGGGAGGCGGGGAGCGAGCGGGTCGGGGCTGGTCACGGCTCCATTGTCGCCCGGGGCGGGTGCCCGGGCGCATCGCGGCCGGCGGTGACCGCGACCACCAGGGGAAACCGCGCGACCGGCCACGGCGCGCCCCGACCTCGTGGTGCTAGTCCTTCAGCCGTTCCCGCACCCGCGACCTCAGCGAGCGCATCGTGACCCCTCTTGGATCCACCTTCCCCGGCTGCCACTCCAGGTGGCCGATGACCGACCGTTCCGTCCAGCCGTGACGGCGGCACAGCGCCGCGGAGACCCGGACGATCGCCTCCACCTGCTCCTCCGGCCACGGGTCCGCCCCGTCGCCGAGGTTCTCGCACTCGAAGCCGTAGAAGTGCCGGTTGCCGTCGGTGTTGGCCTCGTTGTCCGGCGGCATCCCCTTCTCGGCGATCACCGCCCGCAGCACCTCGTCGTCGCCGAGACCGGCGTGGTTGGCGCGGCCGTAGCCGACCAGGTGGACCCGGCCGTCCTTGGTGATCACGCCATGGCACAGCGGGCCCGGCAGGTCCTGGTAACCGTCGCGGCACAGGTCCACCGTCTGCTCGCTGCCCCGGGTCACCGTGTGGTGGATCATCACACCGTGCACGGGCCCCCAGGGGCCCTTGTGATTGCGGTTGTGCTCCCGCCAGTCGCCGACCTCGACGACCGTCACGCCCTCGTCCCGCAGCGCGTCCAGGAATTCGCTCGCCGACATGGGTGGGGCCATGCCCGACTCCTTCGTGCCGTGCCCGTCCGGTCCGCGGAGCGCGACCGGATGTCCTGCCTGCTTCTACCGAAACCGGACGACTCGGAACACATCGTTCGTACGGTGTGCGAGCCGATCCGGACAGCCGGCGGAGGCCGCGGGAGCCGGAGCGAAGTCTCTCTTTCTGCCCGGTAATCCGATGATCCATTCCCGCTCTTTCGGGTAATGGCGCGGACACACCGCGTGCTGGGACGCTCGGACGTGAGACCGGTGCCCGGTGCACTGCGGCACCGGGCATACATGGGAGGGCATTACTTTATGTCGGTAGGCGAAGAGGTCCGTACCGATCAGAACAGGCCGCAGCAGTCCCTCGGGACGGCGGCAGCGCGGAACCTGGCCACCACCACCAAGTCCGTGCCGCAGATGCAGGAGATCAGCTCCCGCTGGCTGCTGCGCACGCTTCCCTGGGTCGACGTCCAGGGCGGCACCTACCGGGTGAACCGGCGGCTGACCTACGCCGTCGGCGACGGCCGCATCACCTTCGTGAAGACCGGGGACCAGGTGGAGGTCATCCCGAACGAACTGGGCGAACTGCCGGCCCTGCGGTCGTACGACGACGAGGAGGTGCTCGCCGAACTGGCCCGGCGCTGCCGTCAGCGCGAAGTCGCGGCCGGCGAGGTGATCGCCGATTTCGGCCACCCCACCGACGAGGTCTACCTGCTCGCGCACGGCCGGGTGGAGAAGATCGGCACGGGCCCCTACGGCGACGACGCCGTCCTCGGGGTCCTCGCCGACGGCGCCTACTTCGGCGACCAGGCGCTGCTCGAGCCGGAGGCGATCTGGGAGTACACCGTCCGCGCGCACACCGCGACCACGGTGCTGGTCCTCGCCCGGCAGGACTTCCAGCAGGTCGCGGAGCGCTCCGACTCGCTGCGCGCCCACCTCGAACGGCTGCGCTCGATCCCCCGGCAGCGGGCCAACAAGTACGGCGAGAAGGAGGTCGAGCTGGCGGCCGGCCACTCCGGCGAGCCCGACATCCCGCACACCTTCGTGGACTACGAGCCACGGCCCCGCGAGTACGAACTGAGCATCGCCCAGACCGTCCTGCGCATCCACTCGCGCGTGGCCGACCTCTACAACCAGCCGATGAACCAGACCGAGCAGCAGCTGCGGCTCACGGTCGAGGCGTTGAAGGAGCGCCAGGAACACGAGCTGGTCAACAACCCCGAGTTCGGTCTGCTCAGCAACTGCGAGTACGACCAGCGGATCCAGCCGCACGACGGCGTGCCCAGCCCGGACGACCTGGACGAGCTGCTCAGCCGCCGCCGGGGCACCAAGCTGTTCCTGGCCCACCCGCGCGCGATCGCCGCGTTCGGCCGCGAGCTGAACAAGCGGGGCCTGGTCCCGGAGACCATCGACATCGGCGGCAACCGCATCCCCACCTGGCGCGGGGTGCCGATCTACCCGTGCAACAAGATCCCGGTCAGCGAGGCCCGGACGACCTCCATCATCGCCATGCGTACCGGCGAGTCCGAGCAGGGCGTGATCGGCCTGCGGCAGTCCGGCATCCCGGACGAGATCGAACCGAGCCTGTCCGTCCGGTTCATGGGCATCAACGAGCAGGCCATCATCAAGTACCTGGTGACGGCCTACTACTCGGCCGCCGTTCTGGTGCCGGACGCGCTCGGTGTCCTGGAGAACGTCGAGATCGGCCGGTGGGGGTGACGTTTCCGCACGTAGCGGCCGTGTCTCCGGCCGCCGGGACGGGTAGGCCCTCGGGGAACGCGTCCGGGCGGCCCGGTGACATCGGCTCGCGCGGACCTGGCGAGGGGGAGGCATGGCCGAGTACATGACGGAGACCGACGAGCGTGCCCCCGGTGTGCCGGATTCCGGCACGGCGGGGGAGTCCCGGCAGACCACCGGGGCCGCCGGTCCGCTCGACGGGCAGGAGGCGCTGGCGCAGTTGGAGCGCACCCGGGCCCAGGTCTACCCGCAGCTGCGGGCGGCCGTGGAGTCGCTGCCCGGCACCATGCGCCGGATCGGGCTCTACCACTTCGGCTGGCAGCACGCCGACGGCACACCGGCGGCGGGCAACGCGGGCAAGGCGATCAGACCGGCACTCGTGCTGGCGGCGGCCGCGGCGCTCGGCGGCCCGGCGGCCCGAACGGCGGCGGTCCGCGCCGCCGCGGCGGTCGAACTGATCCACAACTTCACGCTGCTGCACGACGACGTGATGGACCGGGACACCACCCGCCGGCACCGGCCGACGGCCTGGACCGTGTTCGGGGACACCGACGCGATCCTC
Source organism: Streptomyces sp. SCL15-4 (assembly GCF_033366695.1). Classification (NCBI taxonomy): domain Bacteria; kingdom Bacillati; phylum Actinomycetota; class Actinomycetes; order Kitasatosporales; family Streptomycetaceae; genus Streptomyces; species Streptomyces sp. SCL15-4. Next base: position 3,036,937 of record NZ_JAOBTQ010000001.1, on the reverse strand, counting down.
GCCGGGGACGCGCTCCAGGCGTTGGCCCTGCGGCTGCTCGCCGAGGACCCGCACCCGGCCTCCGGCCCGGCCGCGGCCCGGCTCGCGGCCTGTGTGGTGGAGCTGTGCGAGGGCCAGCACGCCGACACCGACCTGGAGCGGCGCGCCCCGGACGCGGTGACGCTGGACGAGGTGCTCACCATGGCCGAGGCCAAGACCGGCGCACTGCTGGGCTGCGCCTGCGCGATCGGCGCGCTGTACGCGGGCGCCGGCGCGGAGGAGGTGGCCGCGCTGGACGGCTTCGGCCGTCAGGCCGGGCTCGCCTTCCAGCTGATCGACGACGTGATCGGCATATGGGGAGACCCGCGGCACACCGGCAAGCCGGCCGGCGCGGATCTCGTCGCCCGCAAGAAGTCCCTGCCGGTGGTGGCGGCGCTGACCTCCGGCACACCGGAGGCGTCCGAGCTGGCCGCGCTGTACGGGAAGCCGTACGGCGAGGAGGCGGAGGCCGGGGAGATCGCGCGTACGACGCTGGCGGTGGAGCGGGCCGGCGGCCGGGACTGGGCGCAGGCCGAGGCGGCCGACCGGATGGCCCGGGCCATGCAGGAACTGGCCCGTGCGGTCCCCGATCCGGAGGCGGCGGGCGGTCTGCTGGCGCTCGCCGAGTTCGTCACCCGGCGCACCAACTGAGCGCCGCCGCCCGGCGGCCGGGGAGAACCCGGAGACTTCGGCCCGTGTGGCTCCTGACCCCGCACGGCCCGTCGGGGCCTCCGGTCAGGCGGCTCCGCACACCTCCACACTGTGCGGGGCCACCGCCTGCCGCCGGCCCGTCCGGGCGGCGCGCCGCGACGAGGCGGCCTACGCTGAGGTCATGGGCAGCGAGGAACCCGTCTGTCCGGTCTGCGGGCAGCCGGTGGAGAACGTCGTCAAGCGGCACAAGACGCTGGGCGCCTGGGTGCCGGTCTGGGGCCCCGGCCCGTGCCGCAACCGCGGCTGCGGGGCGTACACCGCCCCCGACGGCCCCGGCACGGACCGGTCCGCCGAACCTGTTCCGGGTCCCGCTCCCGGTTCCGGCCCGTCCGCCGGTGCGAGGGACGCCCCCGGCCGCGCGCCCGGGCGGCCGGAGGCGCCGTGAACCGGATGGGCCGGTGGCGGGGGACGCCGTAGCGTGAGGCCATGCCGAAACTGCCGTACATCCTGCACATCACCGAACGCTCCCTGTGGGAAGCGGCGCGCGAGCGCGGTGTCTACGAACGGTCCACCCGGGGCCGCACGCTTGAGGAGGAGGGCTTCATCCACTTCTCCAGCCGTGAGCAGCTGCCGGGCGTCGCCGCGTTCCTCTACGGCGGCTACGACGGCCCGGACGAGCTGGTCGTCCTCGTCGTGGACCCGGCCCGGGTCGGTGCGCCGGTGCGGTACGAGTCCGCCGAGCCGGGCGGGGAGGAGTTCCCGCACGTGTACGGCCCGCTGCCGGCCGAGGCCGTGGTGGACGTGGAGCCCTGGGGCTGAGCCGCGCGGCGGCCGCCGGCCGGCCGCCGCGTCAGGACGCCGGGCGTTCGATGAAGCGGAGCTGGTTGCCCGCCGGGTCCCGGAAGGCGCAGTCCCGGACCCCGTAGGGCTGGTCCAGCGGCTCTTGGAGGACGTCGGCGCCGGCCTCCCGCACCCGCTCGTACAGCGCGTCGCAGTCGGGGGTGGTGAAGATGACCCCGCGCAGCAGGCCCTTGGCGAGGAGTTCGTTGAGGACCTGCTTGTCCGCCGGCGAGGCGTCCGGACTCGCGTCCGGCGGCTCCAGCACGATCTCCACGTCCGGCTGGAGCGGGGAGCCCACGGTCACCCAGCGCATCCCTTCGAAGCCCACGTCGTTGCGGATCTCCATGCCGAGGACATCGCGGTAGAAGGCGATGGCCTTGTCGTGGTCGTCCACCGCGAGGAAACACTGCGCGAGTTTCACGTCCATGGGCTCACCCTAGAGCGGGCCGCCGCGCCGTGCCTCAGTACGGGCGGCGGCGCGGCCGGGTCAGCCTGCGGGCCACGCACGGCGGGATCACCGCGCTCTCCTCGTGGTCGCGGGCCCGGTAGGCGCTCGGCGTCTCGCCGACCAGCTCGGTGAAGCGGGAGCTGAAGGAGCCGAGGGAGGTGCAGCCGACGGCGAGGCACACCTCGGTGACGGTGAGATCGCCCCGGCGCAGCAGCGCCTTGGCCCGCTCGATCCGGCGGGTCATGAGATAGCCGTACGGCGTCTCGCCGAACGCCTTGCGGAAGCTGCGCTGGAAGTGGCCCGGTGACATCAGGGCGTCGCGGGCCAGCGCGGTCATGTCGAGCGGTTCGGCGTACTCCCGGTCCATGCGGTCGCGCACGCGCCGCAGCCGTCTCAGGTCCTCCAGTGCGCTCACCCGCCCAGCTTCGCACAGCGCAGTGAGGCCGGAGCCCGGCACGGAGGCGGCCCGGGGCCGGCGGCGTCGTGGACACCCTGGTCGTGGCCGGGGCGGTGCAACGAACCTTCGCGTCGCTCCACGCGCCGAAGCGGCCGGGGCCGGCCGCCCGGTGTCCAGGAGCATGTGCGCGAGCCGGCGGCCGACGCCACCGGTGTGCGTGACCCGGCGGGCTTGCGCGCACCACAGCCCGCGGAGAACACCGCACCCGGCTCGCGGTGGCGCGGGCCGGGTGCGGGGAAGAGGCGGGCGGTCAGGCCTGCTTGGTCTCCCAGAAGATCTTGGCGATCTGCTCGATGTAGTCCAGGGCCTTCTGGCCCGTCGCCGGGTCGGTGGACGCCTTGGCGGCCGAGAGGGCCTTCAGGGCGTCGTTGACCAGCTGGTGCAGCTCCGGGTACTTCTCGAAGTGCGGGGCCTTGAAGTAGTCGCTCCACAGGACGGAGACGTGGTGCTTCGCCAGCTCGGCGCGCTGCTCCTTGATGACGGTGGCGCGGGCCTGGAAGTGCGGGTCGGCGTTGCCGGCCATCTTCTCCTGGACGGCCTTCACCGACTCCGCCTCGATGCGGGCCTGGGCCGGGTCGTACACGCCGCAGGGCAGGTCGCAGTGGGCGCTGACCTTGACCTTGGGGGCAAACAGGCGGGAAAGCATGGAGCATTCCTTCCTCGTGATCGTCTTCTCAGGTGCGACATTACTCCCTGAGGAACGCGATTTCTCGGCTGCCCCCTAGGGCTTAGGACAAAAGTCCAGGGTGAGACTGAGACTGGTGGAGGAACGGACCGGGGAGGTGCCGGGGATGCCGGAACTGTCGCAGGAGACCGAGCGGGGGAGGGCGGTGGCGCCCTTCGGGCTGGCGGAGGTGACCGGCCCGTCCATGGTGCCCACACTGCACCACGGGGACCAGTTGCTGGTGCGGTACGGGGGCGCGGTCCGGCCCGGTGACGTGGTGGTCCTGCGCCATCCCTTCCAGCAGGACCTGCTGGTGGTCAAGCGGGCGGTGGAGCGGCGCGACGGCGGCTGGTGGGTACTCGGGGACAATCCGTACGCGGGCGGGGACAGCACGGACTACGGGGTGGTGCCCGAGGAACTGATCCTGGGCAAGGCGCTGTTCCGGTTCCGGCCGGTGGGGGCCGGTCAGCGGTCGCCGTTCGCGCTGCTGCGCTGGGCGCTGTCGGCGGCCCGGCCGCTGCTGCCGGACCGGTCGGCCTCCAGGCGCTTGCGGGCCCGGTAGGCGGCCACGTTGGCGCGGGTGGCGCAGCGGTCCGAGCAGTAGCGCCGGGATCGGTTGGTGGAGGTGTCCAGGTAGGCGTTGCGGCACGGGGACGCCTGGCACAGGCCGAGGCGGTCGACGCCGTACTCGGTGAGGTGGAAGGCGAGGCCCATCGCCGCGATCGCCGCGTAGCCGGCGGTGGCGTTGGAGGGGTGGTCGGCCAGGTGCATGTGCCACAGCGGCCGGCCGTCGTCGTCCCGGTGGTCGTGCCCGGAGATCTGCGGGCTGACCGGGAACTCCAGCAGCAGTGAGTTCAGCAGGTCCACGGCCAGGGTCTCGTCGCCCTGGTCGGCGGCCTCGAAGACCGCGCGCAGCCGGGCCCGGACCGAGCGGAAGCGGGTGACGTCGGCGTCCGTGGCGCGGCGGGCGGCCGACGCGTTGACACCGAAGAGGTCGCGGACGGCCTCGACCGTGGTCAGGACGTCCTTGCCCCGGGCCGGCTCCTCGCTGTTGACGAGACGTACCGCGTAATCCGAGTAATAGGCCAGTTCCACTTGTAGTCCTTACGAGGGCGTCTTATGGTCGTGTCTGCGGTCGGGTAAGAGCCGGTCGTGCTTCCAGGGTATTACGCGAACCGAGGGGAGTCGGTGTTCCACATGACGACGAGTACCGGGACCGACTGGGCGGCCTGGCAGGAGAGCTGGGACCGGCAGCAGGAGTGGTACATGCCGGACCGCGAGGAGCGCTTCCGGATCATGCTCGACATGGTCGAGGCGCTCGTGGGCCCCGCTCCGCGCGTGCTCGACCTGGCCTGCGGCACCGGCAGCATCACCGCCCGGCTGCTGAGCCGCTTCCCGGAGGCCACCAGCACCGGTGTCGACCTGGACCCGGCGCTGCTCGCCATCGCGCACGGCACCTTCGACGGCGACGACCGCGTCCGGCTCGTCACCGCCGACCTCAAGGACCCCGACTGGCCGGCGAAGCTGCCGTACGACTCCTACGACGCCGTCCTGACCGCGACGGCCCTCCACTGGCTGCACGCCGAACCCCTCGCGGTCCTCTACGGCCGGATCGCGGAGCTGGTCCGCGACGGCGGTGTTTTCATGAACGCGGACCACATGATCGACGAGACCACGCCCCGGATCAACGAGGCGGAGCGCGCCCAGCGGCACGCCCGTATGGAACAGGCCAAGCGGGACGGCGCGGTGGACTGGGCCGACTGGTGGCGGCTGGCGGCCGCGGACCCGGCCCTCGCCGAGCCGACCGCTCGCCGCTTCGAGATCTACGGCGAGCACGCGGACGGGGACATGCCGTCGGTGCGGTGGCACGCGCGCGTGCTGCGCGAGAAGGGATTCGCCGAGGCCAGGCCGGTGTGGTGCTCCCCGTCGGACACGCTGCTGCTGGCGCTGAAGTAGGCGGGGCAGCCGTGAGGGGCGGTACGGCGACCCGTACCGCCCCTCACGCGCAGGTCAGAGGACCTTGGACAGGAACGACTGCGTCCGCTCGTGCTGCGGGTTCGTCAGGACGTCCCTGGGGTGGCCGGATTCGACCACCACGCCGCCGTCCATGAAGACCAGGCTGTCGCCCACCTCACGGGCGAAGCCCATCTCGTGGGTGACGACGACCATGGTCATGCCGGACTCGGCGAGGTCCCGCATGACGTCCAGGACGTCACCGACCAGCTCCGGGTCCAGGGCCGAGGTCGGCTCGTCGAACAGCATCAGCTTCGGCTCCATCGCCAGGGCCCGGGCGATCGCCACCCGCTGCTGCTGGCCGCCGGAGAGCTGGGAGGGGTAGTGCCCGGCGCGGTCGGCCAGGCCCACGCGCTCCAGCAGTTGCAGGGCGCGCTCCCGGGCCTCGCCGCGGCTGGCGCCCTTCACCTGGACCGGCGCCTCCATGACGTTCTCCACGGCCGTCATGTGCGGGAACAGGTTGAAGCGCTGGAAGACCATGCCGATGTCGCGGCGCTTCATGGCGACCTCGCGGTCCCGCAGCTCGTACAGCTTGTCGCCCTGCTGGCGGTAGCCGACCAGCTCGCCGTCGACGTAGAGCCGCCCGGCGTTGATCTTCTCCAGGTGGTTGATGCAGCGCAGGAACGTCGACTTGCCGGAGCCGGAGGGGCCGATCAGGCAGAACACCTCGCCCGGCTTCACCTCCAGGTCGATGCCCTTGAGCACCTCGACCTGGCCGAAGGACTTGTGCACGCCCTCCGCCCTGACCATCGGGACCGCGTCCCGCGGCCGGGCGTCCTGCGTCTTGCTCAGCTTGTCGGTCATGCCGTGGCCTTCCTGCTGGAGAAGGTCGTCAGATGCTTCTTCACCTTCTGCCACGGGGTCGGGGGGAGGGTGCGGCTGGAGCCGCGGGCGTAGTACCGCTCGAGGTAGTACTGGCCCACGCTCAGCACCGAGGTCATGATCAGGTACCAGGCCGCGGCGAGGAAGTACATCTCCACCGGGGCGCCGGAGTTCTGGCCGATGTCCTGCGCGTAGCGGAAGAGTTCGGAGAACTGGACGGCCGCCACGAGCGAGGTCGTCTTCAGCATGTTGATCACTTCGTTGCCCGTCGGCGGCACGATCACTCGCATCGCCTGCGGGACGACCACCCGGCGCAGGGTCTTGCCGTGGCTCATGCCGAGCGCGTGGGCCGCCTCGGTCTGGCCCTCGTCCACCGCGAGCAGGCCGGCCCGGCAGATCTCGGCCATGTACGCGGCCTCGTTCAGACCGAGGCCGAGCAGCGCCGTCAGCAGCGGCGTCATGAAGCTCGACCAGTAGTCCTTGTAGATCGGCATCAGGTTGATGTACTCGAAGACCAGGCCCAGGTTGAACCAGAGGAACAGCTGGACGAGGACCGGGGTGCCGCGGAAGAACCAGATGTAGAACCAGGCGATGGACGAGGTCACCGGGTTCTTCGACAGCCGCATCACCGCGAGGACGATGCCGCCGACGATGCCGATCACCATCGACAGGACCGTCAGCAGGAGGGTCTTGCCGACACCGGTCATGATCCGGTCGTCGAAGAAGTAGTCGGGAACGGCGTGCCAGTTGATCTTGCCCTGGGCGAACGCGTAGACGATCGCGACGAGGATCGCGATGGCGATGACGGCGGTGACGTACCGTCCGTAGTGCCGCACCGGGATGGCCCTGATGGCCTCGGCGCCGGCCGGGGGCGTGTCCTTCGGACCCGCCGTCTTGTCGATGTCAGTCACGGATAGTGCCTCTCGGTGGCCGCTGCTGTCTGTCGCGGGTCACTTGCCGCCGTTGATGACGGACTGCTTGACGGCGCCGTCCTGGGCGCCCCACTTCTCGAGGATCTTCTGGTACTCGCCGTTCTTGATGAGCGCGTCCATCGCCGCCTGGAGGGCGTCCCGCAGCTGCGTCTCCTTCTTGGAGACCGCGATGCCGTACGGGGCCGCCTCGACCTGGTCGCCGACCAGCTCGAAGTCCTTGCCGCCGCCGGAGGTCTTCACCGCGTACGCGGCGACCGGGAAGTCGGCGGACACCGCGTCCACACCGCCCGAGCGCAGCCGGGTCTGGGCCTGCTGGTTGTCGTCGAACGCCTCGATGGAGAGCTTCTTGCCCTTCGGACACTTCTCGGCCTGCGCCTTGGCCAGGTCGTCCGAGGTGGTGCCGCGCTGCACGGCCAGCTTCTTGCCGCACAGGTCGTCCCACGTCGATATGGACTCGGTGTCTCCCTTGCGGGTGTATATGGAGACACCGGCCGTCAGGTAGTCGACGAAGTCGACGCCCTCGCCGACGTGCTTGCCGGTGTCGGGGTCCACGCCCTCCTGGCGGTTCTTGTTGTCCGTCATCGCCGACATCGCGATGTCGTAGCGGTCCGAGCGCAGACCGGTGAGCAGGGCGTCGAAGGTGCCGTTCTGGAACTCGAACGTCACCCCGAGCTGCTTGCCCAGCGCCTGGGCCAGGTCCGGGTCCAGACCGACCACCTTGCCGGAGTCGTCCTTGTACTCCACCGGGGCGTACGCGATGTCCGAGCCGACCCGGATCTTGCCCTTGCTCCGGATGTCCTGCGGGAGCTTGTCGGCGAGCGGGGCGCTGCTGGTGGACGCGCTGCCGGAGTCCTTGTCCTTGTCCTTGGTCTGATCACCGCAGCCGGTGAGCAGCAGGGCGCCTGCGACCGCGATCGCACCGACCGCGGCAAGACGGGAGCGCGCGGCGGTGGTACGACGGGTGGAGCTTGCGGTCATCGTGGTTCCTCCGGCGGATGGGAAGAGGTGCCGATGGGTCGACGGAAACACACACCTTCGGGTGTCGCGACCTCGTGGGTTTACGGCATCTTGCCATTCGGACTACGCCATTCAGGGGACTCGTTATGTCAAAATCGGATAACGGGTGACCCCCGAACCACACCAGGTCGGTACAACCTCGGTCCATAGCCGCAGGACCATCTGCGGGAATCCGCTACTCCGGCCGGAGAATCTTCACCGTGTCTCACGATGTGGTCGGTCGGCCGTGGATCACCCTTGCGCGATTTCACGCCATTTCCGCCCGACGGCCGTCCGTCATCTCCGCGTCGCCCACGCGTTCCGGGATGTGACCTTGCACCTATTGGACTCGTCGCGGGCGCCGTCCGTCCGGTAAGAAGGTTCTTTACACCCCTCATCCGGGGCTCAGGGCGCGTGTGCGGCGCGCCCGTCGCGTATGGCCTCGTACGTATCAGCAATCGGGCCGTACGCGGTGCCCGCCCACCCCTCACCAGGAGTGGTCGACCCTCAAACCATGCATACCTAAGGGGTAAGACAAAGTGGCAGCGGAGATCGTCAATCCTCGCAGCGACGACACAACGGACCAGGACGGCGGGGCCGAGCCCCTCGATTCCTTCGACCCCGTGTTCGCGCTGCACCGCGGCGGCAAGATGGCTGTGCAGGCCACCGTGCCGGTCCGTGACAAGGACGACCTTTCCCTCGCGTACACGCCCGGCGTCGCGCGCGTGTGCACCGCGATCGCGGAACAGCCGGAGCTGGTCAACGACTACACATGGAAATCCAGTGTGGTCGCCGTCGTCACCGACGGTACGGCCGTGCTCGGGCTCGGGGACATCGGTCCCCAGGCCTCCCTCCCCGTGATGGAGGGCAAGGCCATCCTGTTCAAGCAGTTCGGCGGCGTGGACGCGGTCCCGATCGCCCTCGACTGCACCGACGTCGACGACATCGTGGAGACCGTCGTCCGGCTCGCTCCCTCCTTCGGCGGAGTGAACCTGGAGGACATCTCGGCTCCCCGGTGCTTCGAGATCGAGCGCCGGCTCCAGGAGCGCCTGGACATCCCGGTCTTCCACGACGACCAGCACGGCACGGCCGTCGTGACGCTCGCGGCGCTGCGCAACGCGGCGCGGCTGAGCGGACGCGAGATCGGGCAGCTGCGGGCCGTCATCTCGGGTGCCGGCGCGGCCGGTGTCGCCATCGCCAGGATGCTGGTCGAGGCCGGCATCGGGGACGTGGCGGTGGCGGACCGCAAGGGCGTGGTCTGGGCCGGCCGGGACGACCTGACCCCGGTCAAGCGCGAACTGGCCGGGTTCACCAACAAGGCCGGCCTCACCGGCTCGCTGGAGGACGCCCTCGCGGGTGCGGACGTGTTCATCGGCGTCTCCGGCGGTACGGTCCCGGAGGAGGCCGTGGCCTCCATGGCGGAGGGCGCCTTCGTGTTCGCGATGGCCAACCCGAACCCCGAGGTGCACCCGGACGTCGCGCACAAGTACGCGGCGGTCGTCGCCACCGGGCGCTCCGACTTCCCCAACCAGATCAACAACGTGCTGGCCTTCCCCGGCATCTTCGCCGGCGCGCTCCAGGTGCGGGCCACGCGGATCACGGAGGGGATGAAGATCGCCGCCGCCGAGGCGCTGGCCGCGGTGGTCGGTGACGATCTCGCCGCCGACTACGTGATCCCGTCGCCGTTCGACGAGCGGGTCGCTCCGGCGGTCACCGCGGCGGTCGCGGCCGCCGCGCGTGCCGCGGGCGTCGCGCGTCGCTGACGTCGCGCCGCATGGTCCCGCCCGTCAGGGCGGGACCTTTTTTTGCCCGCCGCCTTCGTCTCGGGTGTCCGGGAGACGCCGTCCGGATGTCCGGGAGACTCCTCCGGGGAGGCGCCTCCCGGGTGTCCGGCGGTGCGGTGCCGGTGGTCCTGCGCCGCACGGGTGCCGTTGCGCAAGAGGGCATGTGTCACAGGGGCGCCTGGTTCCGCCGGGTGCGTCGCGCACCTATCGTCGGCTCCATGTTCGCTGTCTACGCCGCCCGAATCGACCGCGACCAGCCGCTCACCGGCCTCGAGTTGGGGGAGCGTCCGGCTCCCGAGGCCCGTCCCGGCTGGAGCACCATCACCGTGCGCGCCGCTTCCCTCAACCACCACGACCTCTGGTCCCTGCGCGGCGTCGGCCTCCCGGAGGGCCGGCTGCCGATGATCCTCGGCTGCGATGCCGCCGGTGTCGACGCGGACGGCAACGAGGTCGTCCTGCACTCCGTCATCGGCCAGACCGGCCACGGCGTCGGCCCCGGCGAGCCGCGCTCCATCCTCACCGAGCGCTACCAGGGCACCTTCGCCGAACAGGTCGCCGTGCCGACCTGGAACGTGCTGCCCAAGCCGAAGGAGCTGTCCTTCGCCGAGGCCGCCTGTCTGCCGACGGCCTGGCTGACCGCGTACCGGATGCTGTTCACCAACGCCGGGGTACGGCCCGGTGACTCGGTCCTCGTGCAGGGCGCGGGCGGCGGTGTCGCCACCGCCGCGATCGTCCTCGGCAAGGCGGCCGGGCTGCGTGTCTTCGCCACCAGCCGGGACGAGGCGAAGCGGAAGCGGGCCGTGGAACTGGGCGCCGTGGAGGCGATGGAGCCCGGGGCCCGGCTGCCGCAGCGGGTGGACGCCGTCATCGAGACCGTGGGCGCCGCGACCTGGTCCCACTCGGTGAAGTCGCTGCGGCCCGGCGGCACGCTCGTCATCTCCGGCGCGACCAGCGGGGACCGGCCCTCGCACGCCGAGCTGACCCGGATCTTCTTCCTCGAACTGAAGGTCGTCGGCTCCACGATGGGCACCAAGGACGAGCTGGAGGACCTGCTCTCCTTCTGCGCCGCGACCGGCGTACGGCCCGTCATCGACGAGGAGCTGCCGCTGGACCGGGCCCGCGAGGGCTTCGAACGGCTGGCGTCGGGAGAGCAGTTCGGAAAGATCGTGCTCACCAACTCCTGAGGTTCGCCGGGGCGTTGGTACGGAGGGCGGGTCCGGGGTGCCGGGCCCGCCTTTCGCGTGCCCCGGTTGTCAACTGTGGTTGACGCGAGGAGGCTGTCAACCTACATTGACAGCATGAGTGAGGCAATCGATCTCGCCGAGCGTGCCGGTGACCGTGATCCACGGGTCGGGCTGCGGGCCGTGGCCGCGCTGCGCCGGCTGCTGGAGCAGCTGGAGGCGGTACAGGTGCGCAGTGCGCGCAATCAGGGCTGGTCGTGGCAGGAGATCGCCGCGGAGCTGGGTGTCAGCAGGCAGGCCGTGCACAAGAAGTACGGGAGGCGTTGATGTTCGAGCGGTTCACCAAGGACGCGCGGGCGGTGGTCGAGGGGGCGTTCGCGCATGCGCGGCGCGACGGGGAGCGGACCGTCGGCCCCGAGCATCTGCTGCTGGCCCTGCTCGACAGTGAGGGAAGCCGGGCCTCCTTCGCGCTGTCCGCCCTCGGGCTCGCGCCGTCGCGGGACGCGGTGCGGGAGGCCGTGGCCGAGGCACGGCGGAGGGCCGGGCTGACCCGGGCCGAGGCGGAGGCGCTCGCGGGGCTGGGGATCGATGTGGGGGAGGTCGTGGCCCGGGTGGAGGAGGTGCACGGGGTCGGAGCGATGGCCGAGGGCGCGGGGGAGCGGGCGTGGTGGGCCGGGCGCCGGCCCCGGTTCGGCCGGGGGGCCAAGGATGTGCTGGAGCGGGCGTTGCGGGTGGCGGTCGGGCGGGGGGAGCGGTTCATCGGAGGCGAGCATCTGCTGCTGGCGCTCACGGTTCTGCCGGGAGTGGGCGGAGAGGTGCTGGCGGACTTCGGTGTGACGTTCGAGGGCGTGTCGAGGGTTTGCCCACCTGCCCACCTGGCTCGGTCGGCGGGAGGGTGAGCGTCGCGGGGCTCCGCGCGGGGCCCCGGGGGTTTGCCCGCCTGTTTGTCCTGGTTGGCTGGAGGGCGGGTCTCCGCGGCTCAGCTCCTGGCCCCCGGGTGGGCGCGTTCGTGCGCCCGTCCCGGTTGGCTGGGAGGCGAACGTCGCGGGGCTCCGCCCGGGATCTGGGGGGTTTACCCGTCCGCCCGTCTTGGTTGGCAGAGGGTGGGCCTTCGGGGCTCCGCCCCTGGCCACCCCGGGGGCTGGCCCGTTCGTCCGCCCGGCTCGGTCGGCTGGAGGGCGGGCGTCGCGGGGCTTCGCGCCGGGCCCGGAAGCGTGGCCGTCCGTCCGGCTGGCCGGAGGGTGGGTCTCCGGGGCTCCGTTCCTGAGCCCCGGTCGGGGTTTGCCGGTCGGCTCGGTCGGGTTCGTCGGGAAGCCGGCCTCGGGTTCCGGTGCGCTTGGCCGGTGTCGGTCAGGGGGTGCGTGGGTGGAGGATCGCCGCGATGCGGGCCGCCGCCTTGGTGAGGTGGTGGCGGGTTTCCCGGAGCTGGGCCGGGGTGATGCCGTTGTCCCGGGCCGCGTCACGGATGTCGTCGCGGAAGCGGTCCAGGAGGCGGTCCAGGTCGCGGGCCGGGTCGCCGGTGGGCGTCTCGTGGGCCCAGCTCGGTTCGTACTCGGCGGGGAAGTCGTCCGGGGCCTGGGTGTAGTGCGGTTCCGAGGGCGGAGCGGGCCGGGGCGTCTCCTCGGCGGCGCGGGGGAAGCCCCAGTTGCCGCCGAAGTCCTTGCCCCAGTCCTTGCCCAGATCCCTTCCCCAGTCCTTGCCGAACTCGCCGACCTCCTTCGCCAGTTCGGACAGGCCCTCGCGGAGACCCGTCGGCCAGTCGCCGCGCGTGAAGTGGTCCTGGACGCTTTCCTGGACGCGCCGGGCGATGCGCTGCACCTCCTCCTGTGCCTGGACCCGTGCCCGTGCCTGCGCCTCCTGCGCCTGGCGGCGGGCCCGCTGGGCCTCCTCGCGGGCCCGGCGGCTCTCGTCCTTCGCGCGCCGCGCCTGCTCCTTCCACTCCTGCTTGGCCCGGCGCATCTCCTCCTTGGCGGCCTTCCACGCCTCCTTGTCGCCCGGCTCGCCGTACTCCCCGTGGGCGAAGTCGCTGCCGGACGTCCGTGCGCGGCGGGCCTCGGTGGCGGCGGCCCGCATCTCGCGGCGCAGGTCGCCGGCCGCGCCGCGCACGTCGGCCCTTATCTCGGCGGCCAGTTCCGCGACCGACTCGCGGATCTCCAGCTCCAAGTCGGCCAGCTCACCGCTGCGGTCGGCCAGTTCGGCGCGGCCCGCGTCCGTGATGGCGTACACCTTGCGGCCGCCCTCGGTGGTGTGCCGGACCAGGCCCTCCGCCTCCAGTTTGGCCAGGCGCGGGTAGACCGTGCCCGCCGAGGGGGCGTAGAGACCCTGGAAGCGTTCCTCCAGGAGCCTGATCACCTCGTAGCCGTGACGCGGGGCCTCGGCGAGCAGCTTGAGCAGGTACAGGCGCAGGCGGCCGTGGGCGAAGACGGGAGGCATGTCAGAGCACCTTCTTGTCGGTCGTGCCGTCGGCCGGTGCGCCGGTGGCGGCGGCGTCCTGGCCGGAGACGGAATTGTCCCCCGGGGCGGTCGGGGAGTGATCGGCCGGGTGGGGTGCCGTTCGGGCGTCCGGTGCGGTGGAGGCGGTGGGCGTGGTGGGTGTGGTGGCTGTGGTGCGGTCCGCCGTGCCTGTGCCTGTGCCCGTGTCAGTGCCGGCACCCGTGCCCACGCCCGGGTCCGTGCCGGTGCCAGGGGTGTGTGGGGGCCTCGGGGCTTCGGCGCGGGTTTCCTCCTCGTCCCGGGGCGGGCGGCGCAGCAGGGCTATCGAGCCGGAGACCGTGGTGGCCCGCAGCCTGCCCGTGCCCGCGCCGAGGCGGCCGGTGATCTTGTGCATGCCCCACTGGCCGTGCACCCGCAGCCCGTCGAAGGCGTTGGAGATCACCCCGCTCGCGGTGTTCGCCTCCACCTCGGCGTCCGCCGGGTGCGGCAGGCGGATGGCGATCTCACCGGAGACGCTGGTCAGGCCGACGTCCGTGGGACCGTCCGGATCCAGGTCGACGATCATCGAGCCGCTCACGGTGTCGGCCCGCACGGAGGGGCCGGAGCCCTCGACCACCGTGAGGTCTCCCGACACCGAGTGGAACGTCAGGTCCCCGGTGACCGCCTGGGCCTCCACGTTTCCCGAGACGGTCTCCGCGCGGACCGGGCCCGAGACACCGACCAGGGTCGTGTCGCCGTTCACCCCTCTGATCACCGCCGGGCCGCGGATGCCCGAGACCACCGCGCCGGCGCCCACCACGCCCACCTCCACGCGCGTGCCGGCCGGGACCGTCAGGGAGACCACGGCGCTGCGGCACCGGCCCTTGCGCTCCAGCCAATTGAGGAGGCCCTTCCAGGGCAGGTCCTCATAGGCCACGGTCAGTGTGGTGCCGTCCTGGGTGACCACCAGGGGCGGGCCGTCGAGTTCCGAGACCTCCAGGCGGGCCGTCGTCTCCTCCGTGCCGACCACGTTCACCGTGCCGTCGATGACGCGGACCCGCACCTCGCGTACGGGGCTGTCGAAGGTCAGCTTCCTGGGTTCGGCGACGGACCACTCGGACATGGGACCTCCTCGGCCGGGCACGGCAGTGACACGCCATATCGCATTCTCTGTCAAACACGATATATCGCGGCCATGGGAAGTCAAGACACTCTTTCGAGTGGGTGCGCGACCCCGCGCCCGGCCCGTGCGGCGCGGGCGGTCGCGCGGCTGCCCCTGTCCGGCCCGCCTCACCGGCGGCATACGCTGGTGGGGTGAGTTGCCGGCTGGATGTTTACGCAGGAGACGTAGCCCCTATGTACTTCACCGACCGCGGTATCGAGGAGCTGGAGAAGCGGCGTGGCGAGGAAGAGGTCACCTTCGAGTGGCTCGCCGAGCAGTTGCGCACGTTCGTGGACCTGAACCCGGACTTCGAGGTGCCCGTGGAGCGGCTGGCCACCTGGCTCGCCCGGCTCGACGACGAGGACGACGAATAGGGCGCGCCGCGGCCACCAGCCGAACGCATACGCCTGGACGACGGGACCGTCGTCGGCGGTTACCGTCCCTGCGCGCCGGTCCGGACACCCCGGCCCCCGTTAAGGTCTCCGTCGGTTCCGGCATCGAACCGACGGCGCAGGCGGGCAGGATCGTGGGCGCCGTCGCGGAGGGCGGCGGCCGGTCCTCCCCCACCGTGTCCCTGACCCGGACCGAACCGGCCGCGGCGGCGGACGGCGCCGACCCCGCGACACCGGACGGCACCGCCGTACCGCCGCGGTCCCCGGCGGGGGAGCCGCGGGGGTGCCTCCCTCACCCGGACCCTCGGCGCGCAGCACCCGCACACCCTCTCGGCGAGGCAACGGGTCAGGCCGTACTGAAACTTCGAGGCGTACCTCGGCTGACGCGAAAGGGCCCGGCACCGAGCGCGAACTCGGTACCGGGCCCTTTCCGGAAGGCCTACGCCTCGAACACCTCACGCACGAGCTGCTCCTGCTCGGCCTGGTGCCGCTTCGCGGAACCCACCGCCGGCGACGAGGAGTGCGGACGCGAGATGCGCCGCAGCCGCTCGCCGGCCGGGATGTCCGCGCCGACCGCCAGGTCCAGGTGGTCGATCAGGTTGAGCGCGATGAACGGCCACGCACCCTGGTTCGCCGGCTCCTCCTGCGCCCAGAGGTACTTCTCGGCGTTCGGGTACTTGTTGACCTCCGCCTGGAGCTCGTCACCCGGCAGCGGGTACAGCCGCTCGATGCGGATGATCGCCGTGTCCGTGACGCCCCGCTTCTGCCGCTCGGCCTCCAGGTCGTAGTAGACCTTGCCGGCGCAGAAGACGACCTTGCGGACCGCGGCCGGGTCGACCGTGCTGTCGCCGATGACCGGGCGGAACTGGCCGTTCGTGAACTCCTCCGCCTTCGACGCGGCGGCCTTCAGGCGCAGCATCGACTTCGGGGTGAAGACGACCAGCGGCTTGTGGTGCGGGTTGTGCACCTGCCACCGCAGGAGGTGGAAGTAGTTCGACGGCGAGGTCGGCATGGCGACCGTCATGTTGTTCTGCGCGCACAGCTGGAGGAACCGCTCGGGACGCGCGGAGGAGTGGTCCGGGCCCTGGCCCTCGTAGCCGTGCGGCAGGAGCAGGACGACGCCGGAGGTCTGGCTCCACTTCTGCTCCGCCGACGAGATGAACTCGTCGACGACCGTCTGGGCGCCGTTGACGAAGTCGCCGAACTGGGCCTCCCACATCACCAGCGCGTCCGGGCGGGCCAGCGAGTAGCCGTATTCGAAGCCCATCGCCGCGTACTCGGACAGCAGCGAGTTGTAGACGTTCAGCCGCGCCTGGTCCTCGGAGAGGTACTGCAGCGGGGTGTACTCCTCGCCGGTCTCCCGGTCGATCAGCACCGCGTGGCGCTGGCCGAACGTGCCGCGCTGGGAGTCCTGGCCGGCCAGCCGGACCGGGGTGCCCTCCAGCAGCAGCGAGCCGATGGCGAGGGTCTCGCCCATGCCCCAGTCGATCGTGCCGTCCTCCACCATCGCCGCGCGGCGCTGGAGCTGCGGCAGCAGCCGCGGGTGGACGGTGATGGTGTCGGGGATGTTGACCTGGGACTCGGCGATCCGCTTGACGACCTCCGAGGAGACCGCGGTCGGCACCGCGACCGGGAAGCCGTCCTGGGGCGCCCGGACGTCGTCGGCGACCGGCTGCGAGGTGGCCTCGCGGACCTCGGTGAAGACCTTCTCCAGCTGCCCCTGGTAGTCCTGGAGCGCCTGCTCGGCCTCCTCCAGGGTGATGTCGCCGCGACCGATCAGCGACTCGGTGTACAGCTTGCGCACCGAGCGCTTCTTGTCGATCAGGTCGTACATCAGCGGCTGGGTGAAGGCCGGGTTGTCCGACTCGTTGTGACCGCGGCGGCGGTAGCAGATGAGGTCGATCACCACGTCCTTGTTGAACGCCTGGCGGAACTCGAAGGCGAGCCGCGCCACGCGCACGACGGCCTCGGGGTCGTCGCCGTTGACGTGGAAGATCGGGGCCTCGATCATGCGGGCCACGTCCGTCGCGTACATGGAGGAACGCGAGGACTCGGGGGCCGCGGTGAAGCCGACCTGGTTGTTGATGACGATGTGGACCGTGCCGCCGGTGCGGTAGCCGCGCAGCTGCGACATGTTCAGGGTCTCGGCCACCACGCCCTGGCCCGCGAAGGCCGCGTCGCCGTGGATCGCCACCGGCAGCACCGTGAAGTCCGTGCCGCCCTTGTTGATGATGTCCTGCTTGGCGCGGGAGACACCCTCCAGGACCGGGTCGACGGCCTCCAGGTGGGAGGGGTTGGCGACCAGCGAGACCTTGATCTGCTCGCCGTCCAGGCCGGTGAAGGTGCCCTCGGCGCCCAGGTGGTACTTCACGTCGCCGGAGCCGTGCATCGACTTCGGGTCGAGGTTGCCCTCGAACTCGCGGAAGATCTGCGCGTACGACTTGCCGACGATGTTGGCGAGGACGTTCAGCCGGCCGCGGTGGGCCATGCCGATGACGACCTCGTCCAGCCGGGACTCGGCGGCGGAGTCGATCACCGCGTCGAGCAGCGGGATGACGGACTCGCCGCCCTCCAGCGAGAACCGCTTCTGGCCGACGTACTTGGTCTGCAGGAAGGTTTCGAACGCCTCGGCGGCGTTCAGCCGGCGCAGGATGCGCAGCTGCTCCTCGCGCTCCATCTTGGAGTGCGGGCGCTCCACCCGGTCCTGGATCCACTTGCGCTGCTTGGGGTCCTGGATGTGCATGAACTCGATGCCGGTGGTGCGGCAGTACGAGTCGCGGAGCACGCCGAGGATGTCGCGCAGCTTCATCATCGACTTGCCGGCGAAGCCGCCGACGGCGAACTCGCGCTCCAGGTCCCACAGGGTGAGGCCGTGCTCGACGATGTCCAGGTCGGGGTGCTTGCGCTGCTTGTACTCCAGCGGGTCGGTGTCGGCCATGACGTGGCCGCGGACCCGGTAGGAGTGGATCAGCTCGAAGACGCGGGCGGCCTTGGTGACGTCGTCGTCGTGGCTGGCGTCGATGTCCTTGAGCCAGCGGACCGGCTCGTAGGGGATGCGCAGCGCCTCGAAGATGTCGTCGTAGAAGCCGTTCTCGCCGAGCAGCAGGTTGGCGACCTGGCGCAGGAACTCGCCGGAGGCGGCGCCCTGGATGACCCGGTGGTCGTAGGTCGACGTGAGCGTCATGACCTTGGAGACGCCGAGCTTGTTCAGGGTGTCCTGGCTGGTGCCCTGGAACTCCGCCGGGTAGTCCATGGAGCCGACGCCCATGATCACGGACTGGCCGGGCATCAGGCGCGGCACGGAGTGGACGGTACCGAGGCCGCCGGGGTTGGTCAGGGAGACCGTGACGCCGGAGAAGTCGTCCATCGTCAGCTTGCCGTCGCGGGCGCGGCGGACGATGTCCTCGTAGGCCTGCCAGAACTCGAAGAAGTTCAGCGTCTCGGCCTTCTTGATGGCGGCCACGACGAGCTGGCGGTCACCGTTGGGCTTGACCAGGTCGATGGCCAGGCCCAGGTTGACGTGCGCCGGCTTGATCAGGGTCGGCTTGCCGTCCTTGACGCCGTACGCCCAGTTCATCGACGGCATGGCCTTGATGGCCTGCACCATCGCGTACCCGATGATGTGCGTGAAGGAGATCTTCCCGCCGCGGGCGCGCTTGAGGTGGTTGTTGATGACGATCCGGTTGTCGAACAGCAGCTTCACCGGGACGGCGCGGACCGAGGTGGCGGTCGGCATCTCCAGCGAGGCGTCCATGTTCTTCGCCACGGCGGCGGACGGGCCGCGCAGCGTGACCAGCTCGGGGCCCTCGGGGGCCTCCTTCGCGGGCGCGGCCTTGGCCTTCGGCTGAGCGGGCGCCTGTGCGGGTTGCGCCGGCTGGGCCGGGGCGGCCTTCGCCGCGGGGGCCTGGGCGGGAGCCGCGGGCGCCTGGGCGGGAGCCGCGGCGGGCTTCGGGGCCGGGGCGGCGGCCTGGGGGGCCGGGGCCGCGGGTGCCTGCGGGGCCGTGGTGGTCTCTGCGGCCCCCGTGGCCGCAGCGCCCGCCGGGGCCGGGGTGGCAGGAGCACCCGGCTTGTAGTCGGCGAAGAAGTCCCACCAGGCGCGGTCTACGGAATTCGGGTCCTGGAGGTACTGCTGATAGATCTCGTCGACGAGCCATTCGTTCGCACCGAACGCGGCGGCGGGGTTCTTCCCGGCTTGGTCGTCGGTGGAGATGCTCGATGAGTTACTGGGGGACTGTGGCGACACGGCGGCAACCGCCCTCTTCCGCTTCACAAGGTGATGGACAGCGGGAATAAAGGCTACGCCTCCCTGGCCGGGAAGGTCAGGTCGAGCATGGTCATCGTCGCGTAAGTCACATCGGAAATCTTGTTTCGGGGCTTGATATGGCGGGAAACAAGCGGGGTTCCGGGCAGGAGAGGGTGCGGCGGCGCGGCCCGGCGCGCCGTTGACCGACGTCTGCCCCGGACCTGCGCTGATCACACGTGTCGAGCTGCGCGAACGCGCGTCGACTGACGTGGATCTTGTGCTTCCGGTGCGGACCTTACGTCAACTCGCCAGGGAAGTCAGTCCCGGAAGAGTGACGATGATCCGGCAGCCACGCTCGGATTCGGCCACTCCGATCCGGCCGCCGTGCAGATCCACGGCCCATCGGGCGATGGCCAGCCCGAGCCCGGTGCCGCCGTCGCTGCCCGGGCCGTGCGGCCGGGTGACGGCACCCCGGTTGAACCGCTCGAAGACCCGGTGCCACTCCGACCGGGGAATGCCGGGGCCTTCGTCCATGACCTCCAGCACCAGCGACTCCGGCTGCGGCCCGCGCCGCGCCCGTACGGTGACCCGGCCGTGCGGCGGGCTGTGCTTGACCGCGTTGTCGATCAGGTTGGCGACGACCTGGTGGATGCGCTCGGGGTCCGCCTGCGCGGTCAGCTCCGGCGGCGAGACGTCCAGGTGCAGATGGACGTCCGTGCGGGTGTGGCTGCCCGAGCCGGAGGCGATGCCGGCGCGCGCGGAGGCGACCATGTTGGCCTCCTTCAGCACGCCCGACAGGTACGGCCACACCTCGAAGCGCCGGGTCTTCAGCGGGACCACTCCGTTGTCCAGCCGGGACAGGTCCAGCAGGGTCTCCACCAGGCGGCCGAGCCGCTCGGTCTGCTTCAGGGCCGTCCGCATGGTCTCCGGGTCGGCCTCGGTGACGCCGTCGACGATGTTCTCCAGCACCGCGCGCAGCCCGGCGATCGGGGTGCGCAGCTCGTGCGAGACGTTCGCCACCAGCTCCTTGCGCTGGTTGTCCTGGGCCTCCAGCTCGTCGGCCATGACGTTGATCGTCTGGGCCAGGTCGCCGAGTTCGTCCCGGCGGTTCTCCCGCACCCGGCGCGTGTAGTCGCCGTGCGAGATGGAGCGGGCCACCGCGTTCATCTCGTCCAGCGGCATGGTCAGCGAGTGCGCCACGAACTGCGTGATGAGCAGGGTGGCGATCATCGAGAAGACCGTGATGAAGCGCAGCTCCGTCTTGGTGTGCACCGCCACGATCGACAGTCCGGTGGTGATCAGCACCGCGATGACGACCAGCGCGCCCAGCTTGGTCTTGATCGAGAACGGGCGTACGCCGCCCCAGGGGTCCTCGCCGAGGATCCCGGGGCTCCTCCGTGCGGCCTGGCGCCCGCTGTCGCTCACGGGGTCGGTGTCTCCAGCGCGTAGCCCACGCCGTGCACGGTCCGGATGCGCTCGGCGCCGATCTTGCGGCGCAGCGCCTTGATGTGGCTGTCGACCGTGCGGGTGCCGGAGGCGTCCGCCCAGTCCCACACCTCGGCCAGCAGCTGCTCGCGGGAGAGCACCGCGCGCGGCGTGTTCGCCAGGCACACCAGCAGGTCGAACTCGGTGGGCGTCAGGTGGACGTCCTCGGACTTCACCCGCACCCGGCGCTGCGCGTGGTCGATCTCCAGTTCGCCGAGGCGCAGTATGCCGGTGCGCGGCGTGGCGGCGGCCAGCGCGGCCCGCTCCACCCGGCGCAGCAGCACGTGCACCCGGGCCGCCAGCTCCCGCATGGAGAACGGCTTGGTCATGTAGTCGTCGGCGCCCACGCCGAGTCCGACCAGCATGTCCGTCTCGTCGTCCCGCGCGGTGAGCATCAGCACCGGCACCGGCCGCTGCGCCTGCACCCGCCGGCACACCTCGAGGCCGTCGAAGCCGGGCAGCATGATGTCCAGGATCAGCAGGTCGGGCTGCCAGGCCTCGGCCGTGTCGACGGCGGCCGGCCCGTCGGCCGCCGTTTGCACCAGAAATCCCTCGGCGCGGAGCCGGGCCGCGATGGCGTCGACGATCGTGGGGTCGTCCTCGACGACCAGTACCCGGCGCTGTGCGCCCGGGGTGGTCGTCGCCGCGCCGCTCTGGGAGGTGTGTGTCTGCTCCATCGCCCGCCCCTGTTGTTGCTTTCCGGAATCCGTGGGGTGATCCCATGTCTGCGTTCGACGCTTGCATGATCCGCGTCAGGGCAGCACATTACGGGGACTCACCGCGCTGTCGCTATCCAGGTCGGACGGCGAGGTGGACGGCGTCGGGAACGCCCCGGGCAACGGGCACCTCTTCGGTACGCACCTGCTGGAACCCGGCATTCCGCAAGGTTCCTTCAAATTCCGGAGAGGGTTCGGCGGACCATACGGCGAGTACTCCGCCGGGCCTCAACACCCTTGTGCAGGCCGCGAGTCCGGCCGGCGAATAGAGGCTTTCGTTGTCCTCGGTGACGGTCCAGCCGGGGCCGTTGTCGATGTCGAGACACAGCGCGTCGAACGTGTCGGATGTCTCATTGACGTAGGTCACCAGATCCGCTCGCACGATCGCGGTGCGCGGGTCGGCGAGCGCGCCGGCGGAGATCTCGGCCAGCGGGCCGTCCCGGTGCCAGCCGATGACGGCGGGCTCCCGCTCCACGACGGTGATCCGCCCCCACCCCGGGTCGGCCGCGGCGTGTGCGAGCGAGAAGCCCACGCCCAGCCCGCCGATCAGCACCGCCGGCGCGGGGCGCCCGTCCAGCGCGTCCCGCGCGGCGTCGACCAGCAGGCGTTCCGAGCGGCCGTCGGAGGTGTCCATCAGGAAGCAGCCGTTGGCGATGATCTGCAGGCGCGCCCCGTGCCTGCGCAGGACCACCTCGCCGTACGGGCCTTCGCGTCGATCCAGGACCACGGGAGTGTCGTACACGGCAGTCATGTCCTCCATCCTGCTCGAACAGGGCCGGACGGTCACGGGAATTGCGCGGTACGCCACGGACGAGTGGTCCCGGGGCGGGGCGCACGGGTGCCCGGCGGGTGGAACGGCGCCGTGAACCGCCGCGCGCGGCGCCGAGGACTCCGGCGCGGGCGTGGCCCGTCCGGTGCGCGCGCCGGTGCCGGCGGCGCGCGCCGCGGCGGGTCCCTCTCCGCCGTACGCGCCGCCGTTCCCGCCGGCGCCGGCGGCGCCGGAGCGGCGCCTCGGCGGGGCGCGGACCGCCGCCGTCCGCCTGGCCGGGTGCCGCCCGATCGTGGCCGTCTTCGCCGCCGGGGTCCGGGGGTCCGGGTCCGAACCGCCGCGGGCCGCCATCCCGTTGGCCGTATCCGATCGCTCACAGCGAACAAGCCCGTGGGAACAATCGGCGGCGCCAGAACATTGAGTCGGCATAGCTCAAGTTGACTGCCTAAGGGGAAATCATGGCTGCTGAGTCACCGGCGTTCACGCTGACCCTGCCCGTGCTGCCGCTCGACGACGAGGTCGTGCTGCCCGGGATGGTGGTTCCGCTGGACCTGAGCGACGCCGAGGTACGGGCCGCAGTGGAGGCCGCGCAGGCCGCCGCCCGTTCCGAACCCGGAAAGCCCAAGGTGCTGCTGGTGCCGCGCATCGACGGCACGTACGCCAGGACCGGCGTCCTCGGCACGGTCGAGCAGGTCGGCCGGCTGGCCGACGGTGACCCCGGGGCCCTGATCCGCGGCCGCAGCCGGGTCCGCATCGGCGCCGGCACCACCGGGCCGGGCGCCGCGCTCTGGGTGGAGGGCGCCCGCGTCGAGGAGAGCGTCCCGGAGCCGCTGCCCGGCCAGGTCGCCGAACTGGTCAAGGAGTACAAGGCGCTCGCCACCAGCTGGCTGCGCAAGCGCGGCGCCTGGCAGGTCGTGGACCGCGTCCAGGCCATCGACGACGTGTCCGCGCTCGCCGACAACTCCGGCTACTCGCCCTTCCTGACCACCGACCAGAAGGTCGAACTGCTGGAGACCGCCGACCCGGTGGCCCGCCTCCGCCTCGCCACCCAGCAACTGCGCGACCACCTCGCCGAGCAGGAGGTGGCCGAGACCATCGCCAAGGACGTCCAGGAAGGCGTCGACAAGCAGCAGCGCGAGTTCCTGCTGCGCCGTCAGCTGGAGGCCGTCCGCAAGGAACTGCGCGAGCTGAACGGCGAGCAGGAGGGCGAGGAGTCCGACGACTACCGCGCCCGCGTGGAGGCCGCCGACCTGCCGGAAAAGGTCCGCGAGGCCGCCCTGAAGGAGGTCGACAAGCTGGAGCGCGCCTCCGACCAGTCGCCCGAGGGTTCCTGGATCCGCACCTGGCTGGACACCGTCCTGGAGATGCCGTGGAACGAGCGGACCGAGGACGCGTACGACATCCGGGGCGCCAAGGCCGTGCTGGACGCCGAGCACGCGGGCCTGGAGGACGTCAAGGAGCGCATCACCGAGTACCTGGCCGTGCGCAAGCGGCGCACCGACCGGGGCCTCGGCGTCATCGGCGGGCGGCGCGGAGGCGCCGTGCTCGCTCTGGTGGGGCCGCCCGGCGTCGGCAAGACCAGCCTGGGGGAGTCCGTGGCGCACGCCATGGGCCGCAAGTTCGTCCGGGTCGCCCTCGGCGGCGTCCGCGACGAGGCCGAGATCCGCGGCCACCGCCGTACGTACGTCGGCGCGCTGCCCGGCCGGATCGTGCGCGCGGTCAAGGAGGCCGGGTCGATGAACCCGGTGGTCCTGCTGGACGAGATCGACAAGGTCGGCTCCGACTTCCGGGGCGACCCGGCCGCCGCCCTGCTCGAAGTCCTCGACCCGGCGCAGAACCACACCTTCCGCGACCACTACCTGGAGGTCGAACTCGACCTCTCCGACGTGGTCTTCCTCGCCACCGCCAACGTCCTGGAGGCCATCCCGGAGGCGCTCGCCGACCGCATGGAGATCGTCCGCCTGGACGGCTACACGGAGGACGAGAAGGTCGTCATCGCCCGTGACCACCTGCTCCCGCGCCAACTGGAGCGGGCCGGCCTGGACCGGGACGAGGTCACCCTGGAGGAGAGCGCGCTGCGCAAGCTCGCCGGGGAGTACACCCGCGAGGCGGGCGTCCGCACCCTGGAGCGCTCGATCGCGCGCCTGCTCCGCAAGGTCGCCGCCCAGCACGAACTGGGCGAGCGGGAGCTGCCGTTCACCGTCACCGACGGCGATCTGCGCGACCTGATCGGCCGGCCGCACCACGTGCCCGAGTCCGCGCAGGACCCGGCCGAGCGCCGTACGGCCGTGCCCGGTGTGGCGACCGGTCTCGCGGTCACCGGCGCCGGCGGCGACGTGCTCTACGTGGAGGCGTCCCTGGCCGACCCGGAGACGGGCGCGGCGGGCCTGACCCTCACCGGCCAGCTGGGCGACGTGATGAAGGAGTCGGCGCAGATCGCGCTGAGCTTCCTGCGCAGCCACGGCGCCGAGCTGGAGCTGCCGGTGGCCGGCCTGAAGGACCGCGGCGTGCACATCCACTTCCCGGCGGGCGCGGTGCCCAAGGACGGACCGAGCGCGGGCATCACGATGACCACGGCCCTCGCCTCGCTGCTCTCCGGCCGCCTGGTCCGCACCGACGTCGCCATGACCGGCGAGGTCTCGCTGACCGGCCGCGTGCTGCCCATCGGCGGAGTGAAGCAGAAGCTGCTCGCCGCCCACCGCGCCGGGGTGACCACCGTGATCATTCCCAAGCGCAACGAGGCCGACCTGGACGACGTCCCGGCCGAGGTGCTGGACAAGCTCGACGTCCACACCGTCACCGACGTCCGCCAGGTCCTGGAACTGGCGCTCGCGCCGGCCGTGAACGGCGCGGAGCCGGCGGTTCCCGTGGCGGCGTGACGGACGCCGCGGGAAGGGCCGGGGCCCGGGATTTTCCGTGAAGGAGTCCGGGCCCCGGCCGCGCCCGGGTACGGGGTCCCGCTCAGAGCGCGGTCAGGGACTGCTCCGCCCACACCGTCTTGCCGGTCCGCTCGTGCCGGGTGCCCCAGCGCTCGGCGAGCTGGGCGACCAGCAGCAGGCCCCGGCCGCCCTCGTCGAAGATCCGGGCCCGGCGCATGTGCGGCGTGCTGCCGCCGGCGTCGTACACCTCGCAGATCAGGCCGGTGCCCGGGCGGAGCAGCCGCAGCCGGATGGGCGGGCGGCCGTAGCGCAGGGCGTTGGTGACCAGCTCGCTGGCGATCAGCTCGGTGGTGAACGTGGCCTCCTCCAGGTCCCAGGCGGACAGCTGCTCGTCCACGTACCGGCGGACCCGGGAGACGACGGTCGGCTCGTTGTCCAGTTCCCAGCAGGCCACCCGGTCCCCGTGCAGGGCCCGGGTGCGGGCCATCAGCAGGGCGGTGTCGTCCTCGGGGCGGTGGCCGAGCAGCTCGGTGAGGACCCGGTCGCACACCGAGTCCAGCGAGGACGCGGGCTCCTCGGGCACCCTTTCCAGCGCCCGGCCGAGGGCGTGGTCGCCGGCCCCGGACGGCCCGTTCGTGCAGAGCGCGAGGAGGCTGCCCTCGGGCAGTTCCGTCTCGACCGTCTCGAAGGGCGGACCGCCCATGCCCAGCGGCGGTCCGGCGGGCACGTCGAGGAAGCGGACGGTGCCGTCCGGGGTCACCACGGCGGGCGGCGGATGCCCGGCCCGGGCCGCGCCGCACCGGCGCGAGACGGGGTCGTAGACGGCGTACAGGCAGGTGGTGCCGATGCCGCCGGCACTCTCGGCGGCCGGGTCCGCGCTGCCCTCGTCGGCGGCCAGCCGCAGCACCAGGTCGTCCAGGTGGGTGAGCAGCTCGTCGGGCGGCAGGTCCACGTCGGCCAGGGTGCGTACCGCCGTGCGCAGCCGGCCCACGGTGGCGGAGACGCGGATGCCGTGGCCCACCACGTCCCCCGCGACGAGCGCCACCCGCGCCCCCGACAGCGGGATCACGTCGAACCAGTCGCCGCCCGGACCGGTCCCGGTCGCGGCCGGCAGCCAGCGGGTGGCGATCTCCAGGGCGGCCTGGCCGGGTGGTGGGTGCGGCGGCAGGCCGTGCGGCAGGGGTGCCGGAGCGCGGGGCGGGGCCTCGGCGCGGGCCTGCTCGATGCAGGCGGCGGCCTTGGCGGCGAACTCCTCGGCGAGCCGCACGTCCTGCGGACCGAAGGGCTCCCGCCCGGGAGTGCGGCCGAACAGGGCCACACCGAGCGGGCCGTCCCCGGTGAGCAGCGGCACGGCCAGCAGAAACCGCGTCCCGGACGCGCGCAGCCACCCGGCGCAAGGGTCCAGCGCCGCCCATTCGGCGATGCCCGGTTCGGCCGTGTCGTACAGCAGCGGGCGGGCCGTCGCCAGGCACCGGGCGGGCGGCGAGCCGGCCGGGCAGACGACCGCCTCGCCGACGCAGGTGCCCCGGGCGGGCCCGCCGCCCGGGTCCGCGCGCAGGGCGGCCCGGCGCAGCACGACCTGGCCAGGCGGCGGGCCGCCGGGCCGGAGCGCGGCGGGTCCAGCAGGTCGACCGTCATGGCGTCGGCCAGCCGGGGGACGGTGGCCTTGCCGAGTTCCTGGGCGGCGAGGACCTGGTCCGCCGTCGTCGCGGCGCGGCCGTCGGCCTCGCCCGCCGGGCGCCGCGGGCCGGCGGCGCCGGGGTCCGGCGGCGGCAGGGACAGGCAGACGGCCCGGACCCGGCCGTCGGCGTCCTTCAGCGGGGTCAGGGCGAGGGTCCGGGCGAGGTCCGGGCCGAGCCGGCCGCGCGCCTCCTGCGGCCGCCCGGACTCCAGCGCGGCCCGCATGGACCGCTCCGCCTCCTCGCTCGCGGTGCCGGGCACGATGTGGGCCAGGCGCAGCCCGCGCATCGCGGCCTCGGGCAGGGCGAGGGCGTCCTCCAGCCGGCGGTTGGCCCGCAGCAGGCGCAGGTCGGGGCCGAAGACGGCCAGCGGAAAGGGGGACTGGAGGAAGGTCCACTCCTCCAGGGGGTCGCCGCGGGGCGGCTGCGGCCGGTCCGTCACCGCGCTCACCACGAGCCAGTCGGTGCGCCCGGTGCCGGAGGTCCGGCGGTGGGCGAGCACGTCCAGTTCCAGGCGCCGGCCGTCCTGGTGACGCAGCGGGACGGTGCCGTGCCAGCGGCCCTGGCCGGCCAGCGTCCGGCGGGCCGCGGCCGGGTCGGTGGCGAGCAGCGCGGCGGCGGGCCGGCCGATCACCGCCGGGGAGTCGTAGCCGAGCAGCCGCCGCGCGCCGTCGCTCCAGCCGGTCAGGATGCCCCGCTCATCGATGGTGGCCGTGGCCGTGTACGTCGACTGTCGCTCCATCGCCGCTCATCTCGCCCTTGCTCGGCAGGCTCTCCTGACCAGCATGATCCCGGACGGGGCGGAGCACCAACGCAGGGCGGCGGCGGGGGAGGACGGCCCGCGGCCGCCGCCCGTACGCGCCGGACGCGCACGGGTGTGCGCCGGAGCCGCCCCCGCTCGCGTCCGGCCCGTGGCCGGCCGCCGCCTCAGCCGTTGGCCAGTGCCTGCACCCGGTCCAGGGCGCCGTTGAACTTGTCGTGGTCGCCGACGGTCGGGCCGGAGGAGGTGTACTGCCACATCGTGTAGAACGACCACCCGGCCGGCAGCGTCCCCGGGTCGGTGGCGTAGCGGGCGATCCACAGCGGGTTGTTCGTCGCGAAGCCGCCGTAGTTGCCGGTGCACTGGGTCCACCAGCTGGTGGCCGTGTAGATCACGGCGTACCGCCCGGTGCGCGCCTTGTAGGTGTTGATGAAGTCGGCGATCCAGCCGACCATCTGGCTCGCGGTCTTGCCGTAGCAGGCGGCGCCGTACGGGTTCCACTCGATGTCGAGGGCGCCGGGCAGGGTCTTGCCGTCACCCGACCAGCCGCCGCCGTGGTCGACGAAGTAGTTGGCCTGGGTGGCGCCGCTGGTGGTGTCCGGGGTGGCGAAGTGGTAGGCGCCGCGGATCATGCCCACGTTGTAGGAGCCGTTGTACTGCTGGGCGAAGTACGGGTTCGTGTAGTACGTGCCTTCCGTCGCCTTCGTGTACGCCCAGCGCACCCCGCTGCCCCACAGCGTGGACCAGGCGACGTTGCCCTGGTACGCCGAGACGTCCACGCCCTCGGTCTGGGTGGCGTCGCCGGTGCTGGGGGTGCCGTCCCGGCCGTCGTGGGCGAGGACGCCGATGCCCATGTAGGCGGAGCCGCGGCCGGGCGCGTCCGCGGCCCGGGCGGAGGTGAGGGGCAGCGTGAGGGAGAGCGCCGCGAGCAGGGCCGTGACGAGGACGGCCGCGGGGCGCGGGCGGAGCGGGCGGATACGACGGGTGGGACCGGGTCTGAGCACGGTCATGGCGCGCCTCCGGGATGGGGAGTGGGGAGGGAGGTGGGGATCGTGGGGGGTGACCGCCGGGCCACTGGACGTGGGCATGCCAGTAAGGCCGTGGTAAAGAAGCTACGCACGTAGATGACGGCGTGGAAGAGGGTCCGGACGACGCCGTTGGTCTACGCCTGCGAAATACTGACCGAGCTGCGGCAACGACGACGTGTGACAGAAACTTTCAGGAACGCGAAACCGATCAGGGGTGCTGACGTGCACGAGGACAGAAACAGCGGGGGACTTCACGCCGCCAGCCAGATGACGCCCAGTGGTGCAGACCAGGAATTCCTGGCGCTGGAACGCGAGTTGACCGTGCTGCTGCGGCGCGCCCGGGCCAACCAGGCCGAGATGGCCCGCGAGGTCCACCCCGACCTGGAGTCCTCCGCCTACGGCCTGCTCATCCGGCTGGACGAACTGGGCGGCCAGCGCGCCACCGAACTCGCCGCCTACATCGGCGTCGGCAAGGCCACCATGTCCCGGCAGCTGCGCGCCCTGGAGGAACTCGGCCTGATCGCCCGCGAACCCGACCCGGCCGACGGCCGCGCCTGGCTGGTCACCCTCACCGAGGAGGGCAGCCGCCGCGTCGGCACCGTCCGCGAGGCCCGCCGCGCCCGCTACGTCCGCCAGCTCGCCCACTGGGACCGCCGCGAGGTCGCCGAGCTGGCCCGGCTGCTGCACGGGCTGAACGACGTCATGGCGAAATAGCGGCTCACAGCTCCGCGTACACCACCGTCGCGTCGTCGTGCGTCTTGCCCCGCCCCAGGAACACCCGCTCCTCCCGGTCCGCCGCCTCCAGCTCCCGTACCCGCTCGACCAGCGACCGGGCACCCTCCTCGGCGACCACATCGAACAGCGCCGTCCAGTCACCCTCGCCGAACGTCTCCGTCCAGCGGGTCGCGCCGTCCGTCAGCGCGGCCAGCGCCCGCACCGCGTCCCGGGGCAGCACACCGGTGACCGCGCGGGCGGCCACGGCCGGGTCGGCGGCGGCCGTGAAGAAGCCGCCCTCCTTGTTGCGCACGTGCGCGTCGACCACGGCGTCCGAGGCCAGCGCGGAGCGCGGCAGCCGGGCGAGCCGGTCGTCCAGCACCGCGGTCACCGCCCCGTCGGACCCCCGCAGCAGCAGCGCCGAGTCGCACAGCACCAGGTACTCGACCTCGGCGGCCGACCAGCGGGCCAGGGCGACGGTTGCCTGGGGCGTTCGCGGGTGAGAAAGGTCACAGGTGTCCGCGTGGGCGTCGGCGGTGCGCCGGATCGCCCGCGCGAGAATCTCCGGCAGCGTCAGATCTCGGCCGGAAACGGTCAGTTCGGTCAGCGCCCCGCCCAGTCGCGCGGTGAACCAGGGCACGGAGTGCAGACAGCCCGTCCCACCGCTCGGCGACGTCACTCCGTCCAGGACGACCACGCAACCTCCCTGTCCGGAGGCGGGTAGTCCGACACCGGCGAAGTCCTCGTTGGGTCGGGTCGCGTCGCCGGGTTCCGAAACGAGATCAGTGCGCACCCGGTCAGTCTGCACGACCCCTTCACACGGTGCGCCGAACACCGCCAAGTCCCGGGTAATTCCCATGACCCCGCAGGTCAGGCGCCTGGTTTGGGCAGGAATGATCTACTCCGGGAAGACGTGGTGGCGAATACTGCCAAAGCCTGCCGCGCGCGTCCAACCGGCCCGCCGCGCACGAGCCGGGCACACGCCGGAGGAACTTGCCCGCCAACTCCCCTCCGATGTTCACTCCTTCGGGTGGCGGGTCAGGTGATGCGCGGCCCCTGCCCACCGGCGCTGGGAGGGTCGGGAACCATACGAACCGGGTGTACGCACCACTTGGCCCCGAGATGACGGGGTACCACCCGGGCCCCTGGGTAGACGAGTTCAGGAATGCGAGCACCGGTGCAGAAGAAGCGGCCTCGGCGCACAGGCAGTCAGCCGGCCCCCGCGGGGACCGTCCCGCAGACCCCCGTGGGCACCGGCCGCCCCACCCATGTGCGCAGCCGGCTGATCGTCGCCGTCGCCGTGGTGGCCGCCGCCGTGGCCGGAGCCGGCGCGCCCGCGCTGCTCACCGCCTCGCGGGACGTCGGCGACAGCCAGGAACTGGTGACGCTCGCCACCCGCACCCAGGACGCGCTCACCCTCGCCCACTCCCTCGCCGACGAACGCGACGAGGTCACCTCCTACGTCGCGGCCGGCCGCCCCAGGTCCAAGGCGCCCACCGAGGACCGCAGTGCCCGCGTGGACCGGCAGGCCGGGGAACTGCGGGCCGACCCCGACCTCCCGGGCCGCCTGCGCACCGCGCTCGACGGCGTCGACAAGGCCCGCCGGGCCGCCCTCACCGGCCGCACCGACGCCCTCCGGACCCATCAGGCCTACTCGGCGGCGATCACCGAACTGCACCGCCTCGCCGAGCGGCTGGCCGAGCGGATGCCCCCGCGGGCCGGCTCCGGCGCCCACGCCCTCGCCGAACTGGACTCGGCCGTCCAGCAGTCCGCCGCCGCCCGCGGCCTGCTGCTGGCCGCGCTGAACGTCCCCTCCCACGAACGCACGGTCATCGACCCCGTCACCGGCCTGCCCACCACCTCCGCCACCGGCAGCGACGCGGAGCGCAAGCAGCGCGACGCGCTCACCGCCGCCGCCCGGCAGGCCGGGCTGCGCGCCGACGCGGCCCTCGCCGGCTTCCGCGCGACCGCCCCCGAGGCGGCCGTCGACTCCTACGACTCCACGGTCACCGGAGCCGAGGTCAACTCGGCCGAGAAGTACCTGGCCACGCTCACCGACCAGCCGTCCCTCGCCGACATCGAGCCGACCGTCGGCGCCAAGAAGCTGGACGCGGCCCTGTCCGCCCGCGTCGACCTGATGCGCGGCGCCGAGTCCGCGCTCTACGACCACCGCACCAAGGACCTGGAGAAGCTCCGGGACGACGACGTCACCGCCCTGGAGATCCGCGTCGCCGTCCTCGGCGTGCTGCTGCTGGTCGCGGTCGGCATCGCCACCGCCATGGCCCGCAGTCTGACCCGCCCGCTGTCGGTGCTGCGCCGCGGCTCGGCCCGCCTGGCCGAGGCCGAGGACCCCGCGGCCCAGGACCCGATCGCCTTCACCGGCCGCAACGACGAGTTCGCCCAGGTGGTGCGCTCGGTCAACGCGCTGCACGCGCACGCCGCCGCCCTGCACGAGCGGGTGGCCACCCTGGAGACCGACCGCAAGCACCTGGTGGGCCAGCGCCAGAAGATGGCCGACGCCCGCGAGGAACTGCGCGCCGAACTCGCCGAGTCCGCCGCCCAGCTGGAGCGGCTGCGCACCAGCATCGGCTCCACCTTCGTCAACCTGGCCCTGCGCACCCTGGGCCTGGTCGAGCGCCAGCTCGCGGTCATCGAGGGCCTGGAGGAGCGGGAGCAGGACCCCGAGCGCCTGTCCACCCTGTTCAAGCTGGACCACTTCGCCACGGTCATGCGCCGGCACAGCGAGAACCTGCTGGTCCTCGCCGGCACCGAGCACGTCCAGCAGCACCCCGGCCCGGTGCCGCTGGTCGACGTGGTCCGGGCGGCGGTCAGCGAGATCGAGCGCTACGAACGCGTCCGCATCGCCGCCCTGCCCCCGCACGCCCACGTGGCCGGATTCGCCGCCGACGACCTCTCCCACCTGCTGGCCGAACTGATGGAGAACGCCACCTCGTTCTCCCCGCCGGACCTGCCGGTGGAGGTCTCCGGCTGGCTCCTGGAGTCGGGCGAGGTCATGCTCTCGGTCCAGGACGAGGGCATCGGCGTGGCCAAGGAGCGGCTGGCCCGCCTCAACGCCCGCCTCACCGACTTCGACCCCCGGTCCCTCTACGACCAGGAGGACGCCGACGGCCTCGGCCTCGGCCTGTACGTCGTCGCGCGCCTCGCCCACCGCCACGGCGCGCGGGTCCAGCTGCGCGAGCAGAAGCAGGGCGGCACGGCGGCGGTCGTGGTCCTGCCGGCCCAGCTCCTCGCCGAGGCCCCGGCGACGACGCTCCCGCCGACGACCGCGTCCTCCAGCACCACGGGCACCTTCACCCTCCCCGGCGCCGACGCGGAGGCCAACTCCAACGTCCTGCGGGCCCGTACCAAGGACCCGCTGGTGGCCCTGGCCGAACAGGCCGTACGGGACACCCACGAACAGGCCACCCCTCCCGCCGGCCCCGCGGAGACCCGTCCCAAGCCGGCGGAGACCCCGGCCGAGACCACGATGGAACTCCTCCTGCCGGCACCCCAGGAGGAGCCGGCGGAACCGGCGAAGGCCCCGGCCGCCGACGACCGGGACACCCCGGCGGGACCGGCCGCAGCCGACGACGCAACGGGCGGTGCGGACGCCACCCCGGAGGCCGACGGCGAGGCCGACGAGCCGGAGCGGCTCACCAGCAAGGGTCTCCCCAAGCGCACACCCAAGATCACCGCCCCCGCCGCCCCGTCCCGCCAGCGAGGCACCCGCGTCGACGCCGAGGCCCTGCGCCGCAGGCTCGGCGGCTTCCGCAACGGCGCCGCGGCCGGCTACCGAGACGTGGAGGCGGAGATCGCCGAGAAGACGGCCGGCCACCGGCGGCCGACCAGTTACGCACACGCCGAAGAAGCCACGGGGGGCACAGCCGAGGAGGCAAGCAGTTGACCGCGCCCACAACCTACGGACTGAGCAGTGAAGCCCGTAACCTGCACTGGCTGCTGACCAACCTGGTCGAGGAAGTACCCGGCATCCAGTCCGTCGCCGTGGTCTCCTCGGACGGACTGCTGCTGCTGTCGTCCGACCCGGCCCACACGGAGCAGTCCCGTGCGGCCCGCCCGGCGAAGGGCCCGCGCGGGTCCTCCGCCGACCTCGCCACCATCGTCTCCGGCATCGGCAGCCTCACCGTGGGCGCCGCCCGGCTGCTGGAGTTCGGCGGGGTCAAGCACACCATGATCGCGATGGACGAAGGCAGCCTGTTCGTGATGTCGATCAGCGACGGCTCGCTGCTCGGCGTGCACGGCAGCGCCGAGTGCGACATGAGCGTCGTGGCATACCACATGGCGCTGTTCGTGGGCCGTGCCGGGCATGTCCTGACGCCCGAACTCCGCAGCGAGCTGCGGAAATCCATGGAGTCCGAGTCGACGGGGAGCACCCGGTGAGCGGCCCCGCGAACGAGCCCGGCAAGCAGCGGCTCCCGGTACGCGGCGGCGACCGCAAACCCGCCCGCGTCCGCCCCTACTCGCTCACCGGCGGCCGTACCCGCTTCGGCCACGTCCTCCTCGTGGAGACGTTCGTCGCCGCGCTGGACGCCCCGGAGGAGCGCAAGGAACTGACGCAAGGCTCGCAGGGCACCCCGGGCATGCCCGAGATGCGGGCCATCGTCGAACTGTGCCGCCGTATGCGCACGGTGGCCGAGATTGCCGCGCTGCTGAAGATGCCGCTCGGCGTGGTCCGCGTTCTCCTGAGCGACCTCGCGGACCAGGGAAAGATCCGTGTGTACGGCACCGGAACCGGTCACGGCACCGGCCGCCCGGACCGCGCGCTGCTGGAAAGGGTGCTGAGTGGACTCCGCCGTCTCTGACGCCACCGCCGCCTTCGGGGGCCCGTCCCTCGCCGGCTCCTTCGCCGAGCCGGACGAGGACCTGAAGTCCTGGCAGACCGACCGCACGCGCGCTCCCATCGCGACGAAGATCGTGGTGGCGGGCGGCTTCGGCGTCGGCAAGACAACCCTGGTCACCTCCGTCTCGGAGATCACGCCTTTGCAGACCGAGGCGCTGATGACCGAGGCCAGCGAGGGCACCGACGACCTGTCGGCCACGCCGGGCAAGCTCACCACCACCGTGGCCATGGACTTCGGCCGCATCACGCTCGACGACGACCTGGTGCTCTACCTGTTCGGCACGCCGGGCCAGCAGCGGTTCTGGTTCATGTGGGACGACCTGGTGCGCGGCGCGATCGGCGCCGTCGTCATGGCCGACACCCGCCGCCTGAAGGACTGTTTC